>DASPJR010000163.1:0-27169 GCA_035628505.1 Planctomycetota bacterium
AGCGCGGCGGGCAGTACGGCGGATAGTAACGCGGGGCGCAGTAGCTCGAGTAGTAACGCGGATAGCTGTAGTAGCCCGCGTAGACCACCGGCGAAACGTACGTCGGCGAGGTGTACACAACCGTGCGCTCCGGCACTTCTACGACGCGTTCGCGCGTGACGATCCGTTGCGGCTCGCGTGCGACAACGCCGTTGCGGGTAATAATCGTATTCTCGCCCGCGCCCCTGTGGCGCAGCATTTTGACGATCACAGCGTCGGGAACTTTGGCCTCGCGCAAGCGCCGGATGTCCTCAGCTGTGAGCTGAAAGGACGACTCCGAGTTTTCGACAAAAGCGATCATCACGTCAGTGCTCACCCCGCTGTTGGACAGCGAAATGATTTCTTCTGTATCCTGCGCCAGCGCCACGAGCGGAACGAACAGCAGCGCCAGAATCCAACCGAACTTCTTCATTGCCTGCTCCTCCTCAGTTGTTTAACCCACGGATGTGACTGCTATTTGTGTCGAAAAATCTGACGAGCGATTCCAGTTTTTCTTCAGAAGTTTTTTGAAGACCAGAGCAGTGATATTTATATCGCTTCAGCCCGCTAGCACTTCATCGTCGCCAGGAGACCACAATTGACGCGCTGCCGCGACTGCCGTACGTTAGCAGCATGCTGCCTGCGACGTCTCCTACGCCGCTCACCGACCTGCTGCGCCACGGATTTACTCCGGGACAGGACCGCATCGTGGATGCGTACGGCCGCACATTCACGTATTTGCGAGTTTCCGTAACCGATCTGTGCAACCTTCGCTGCGTGTACTGCATGCCTGAAGAAGGCATGAAATGGCTGCCGCGGGATGAGATTCTTTCTTTCGAAGAGATTGTCACAGTGGTCGAAGCGGCAGCTGCGTGCGGCGTATTCAAAATACGGCTGACCGGCGGCGAACCGCTCGTGCGCAGCGATATCGCGACGCTCACCGGAATGGTCGCGCGCGTGCCGGGCATCACCGATCTGGCGCTGACCACCAACGGCACGCGCCTGGCGGAGCTGGCGCCCGAACTCGCGCGCGCAGGCTTGAAGCGCATCAACATTTCACTCGATACGATGGACCCGGTGAAATTTAAAGCCATCGCCCGCCGGCATGAACTTGGCGAAGTGCTGCAGGGAATCCAGGCCGCTCAGGCTGCCGGCTTGCGGCCGCTGAAGATCAACATGGTCGTGCTTGGCGGCCTTAACGACGAGGAAGTTGCCAATTTTGCGGCGATGACGCTCGATCAGGAACTCGACGTCCGCTTCATCGAATACATGCCGCTTGAAGAAGCCAAAGGCTGCGCGATGGGCTCGGGGAACTTTTCATTTGTCTCCAACGACGTATCAAAGCAGCGCATCCGCGCGCGCTTTGGCGAACTGGAGCCGCTCGAAGTCGGAGAGAAGATGCTCGGGCCCGCGGAAGTTTTCCGCATCCGCGGCGCGGCTGGCCGAATCGGATTTATCTCCGCTATGAGCGCTCCGTTCTGCCGCTTGTGCGACCGGTTGCGCCTGACAGCCACAGGCGAAGTGCGCAGTTGCCTGCTCGACGGCGGCGGTCTCTCGCTCAAGCCGATCCTGCGCGGCGGCGGCACGCGCCGGGAGATCATCAACGCCTTCCGCCAGGCCGCGGCGCTCAAGCCGGAAGTCCACAAGGACTGGGCGGCGATCCCGCCTGCCAGTATGAGCCGCATCGGCGGCTAAAGCGCTGCGGGCGGCGCGCTGTCTAAATGAGCGCATCCTTTGTTGGAAAAAGGGCGTTGGCGCACATAACATCGGGCGCATGGATCAAAGCCCGAAGCTGGATTTCGCGAAAATCGTTTCGACCCCAGCCGTCACGCTTCTTCTTCTCTCTATTCTCATCGCGTTGATGCTGCATGCCAACTGGAGCAGCCCGCTCTACCGCTTCGATGATGAATACCACCTGAAGCCCGCGATGAAGCTGAAAGTTTCACGCTGGTTTGTGCTGCGGGAGAAGTCGAGCTTTCCATACATTCCCGTGACCTATGCGTCTTACGTGCTGGATCTGTTTCTCTTTGGGCAGGACAAGAATCAGCCCGTCGGCAGCAAGGTTCAGACCGGCAGTGCGACCGTCGCGGGCGAAAATCCCTTTTCGTCCGAGCTGCGCGACGCTACGCCATTTCCGATTCCATCCGCGGCTGGAATGCGCGTGATGAATGGGCTGTATCATCTTCTGGCCGGATTTCTGCTCTGGCTGTTTCTGCGCCGGATTGGAGCGGGCGAGGGGATCGCGCTCATTGTCGCGCTGGTGTGGACCGGACACCCGATGGCGCTCGAATCCGTGGCGTGGATTTCCGAGCGCAAAAACGTTCTCGCCGCGGTGTTCGGCTTCGGAATGCTGCTGGCCTGGACGGCAGATTCAGAACGCAAGTGGCGCTGGCCGTTGGTGAATTTCCTTTATGTCCTGGCGATTCTCAGCAAGCCCAGCGCGCTCGGTCTTCTGCCTGTGCTCGCCGGCCTGGAAATTTTCCGACCCGGCTTCAATTACCAGCGTGGTGGCGACTGGGGGATTCTCGCCCGCCGGCTTGCTTTGCCGGTGCTGCTGAGCGCCGTGATGTCGTATGTCACGATGCGGTCAGTCAATGTCGAGATCATCGATCCGCCAGGCGGAAGCGTGTTCACGGCGCTGCTGACGGACGTCGAAATTTTCAGCCGCTACATTGTCAACATTCTCCTGCCGCTGAATCTCAGCTTTTTCTACGGAGTCGATCCCATTGTTTCACTGACCGACAGCCGCCTGTGGACGCACGGCCTGCTGCTGCTGGCGGTGTGCGCCGGAACGGTCTGGGCCGCCGGCGCAAAGTACCGGCTGCTGGCATTGCTCGGATTGTTCTGGTTCTTCGGCGCGTTGGGACCGAATGCCAACATCGTCGGTATTCCCTTCTGGATGCAGGATCGCTACACCTATCTTTCGTCTGCGGGACTGCTGCTGGCAGTTTGTTGCGCAGCGGCAGGACTGGCGCAGCGCGCGCAATCGCCGTCGTTCAAGCTCCATTATGCGGCATGGCTCTGGCCGGTGCTGATTGCAGCCCTGACCTTCACGCGCTCGCCGCTCTTTATTGACAGCGAGCGCCTGATCCTCGATGCGGCGCAGCGACAGCCGGGCTCGGCGATGGCCAGGCTGACGGCGGCGTGGGTCTTCAAACAGCGTTTTCACCGCCACTCGATCAATGGCAGCCAGCCGAACCGGCAGCTCGCCGAGGCCAGCGGGCGCGCGATCCTTGAAATGTATTCAGGCGTCGAAAAGTGCGCCGATCTTTACGCGCACATCGATCCTTTCACGTTGCGCGTTCAGAAAGCTGAAGTGCTGCCGATTTTAGGCCGGCTCGATGAAGCGCTCGCTGAGCTCGGTCCCGTGCCGCCCCCTGATCTTCCGATGCTTCCCGATCATGGCGACGAAGGCGAGCTGATCATTCGGGGGCGCAATGAGAAGCAGGCTGGATACCCGCCGCATGTGCTCGCCAATGCGTGGCTGGTGCTCGGCGAAGTTCATCTGCGGCAGACGGCGCTGGATAAGCCCGTCGACGAGCGAATTGCGTTGAGTCAGCAGGCGCTGAGCGACGCGGAAAACTCAATCAAGGTCAGCAATCGCGATTACAAGGGCCATATCCTTAAAGCGCGTGCGCAATTTCGGCTCGCGGATCTGCACGCGCAGAAAAATGATATGACCAGCGCCATGCGCTTTTATAACGACGCGCTCGCGACCTTGAAAACAGTGCCGGACACATCCCTGTCGTACAAATCCGCTCAGCAGGGATTGGCCGTGATGACGCCGCCAAAAGCGCCAGCGAAAGAGCCATCAAAAGAGCCAGCCCCATGAGCAAAGCTACAGGCAGCAAAACAGGTTTCCTGACTACCCTCTATCATCCGCTTGCGATGAGCGCGATGCTAGCCGCGATGGTGGTCGTGATGCTGCATGCTTGCTGGCGCGCGCCGTTCTACAACATCGATGACGAGTTCCATATCAAGCCGGGCATGGTCGGTTCGTGGAAAGACTGGTTCCGCTTCCGGCCTGAATTTTCGGTGCCGTACATTCCCGTGACCTTTTTTTCTTACACGATCGACCTGACGCTCTTTGGCGAAGACCAGAACAAGCCAGAGGCGCGCGAGGAGGAATTCACCGCAGTCAATCCGTATGCCGTGGTTGCTTCAGAGACGATGGATTTCCCGGTTCCGTCGGCGCATGGCATGCGCATCATGAACGGCGTTTACCAGGTGATCGCCGGGCTGCTGCTCTACCTTTTTCTCCGGCGCATCCATGCCGGATCGGGCCTGGCAGCGGTTGTTGCGCTGGTCTGGACGGGCCATCCGATGGCGCTCGAGTCCGTCGCGTGGATTGCTGAACGAAAAAATGTTCTCGCCGGAATGTTTGGAATCGCGACGCTCCTGGCGTGGACGGCAGGGCGGCACCATCACTGGCGCTGGCCGCTTGTGTATCTGCTTTACGGCCTGGCGGTACTGAGCAAACCCAGTGCGCTGGGCGTGCTGCCTGTCCTGATCGGGCTGGAACTTTTCGACCCGCAGCGCAACGAATTCCGCTTCACGCGTATCCGCGACTGGCTGGCCCTGACCGAACGCATGGCAGTCCCGGTAATTATCAGCATTGCCGGCTCGTGGGCGACGCTTAAATCCGTAACGCGCGAAATCACGCTCCCACCCGGTGGCACGATCTGGACAGCGCTGCTCACTGACGTCGAGATTTTCGCGCGCTACATCGAGAATATTCTTGTGCCGGTGAACTTAAGTTTCTTTTACGGCGTAGATCCGATCGTTTCGCTGGCGGATACAAGGCTGTGGATTTACGGCGCTTTCCTGCTCGGCATTTGCGGCGGGAGCATCTGGGCGGCGGGTCCGCGCTACCGCGCTCTCGCGCTTCTCGGCGTCTTCTGGTTCTTCGGCGCGCTGGGCCCCAACGCGAACATTGTCGGCATTCCGTTCTGGATGCAGGACCGCTATGTGTATCTCTCCACTGCTGGAATGCTGCTGGCCGTCGGCGCGGGCATAGCTGGAATCGCCGCGCGCTTTCCGTCAGACAAGGTCAATCTCCCGCGCATCGCCTGGCTCTGGCCGCTGGGGATCGCCGCGCTGTGCGGCGCGCGATCGCCGCTGTTCACTGATACGGACAAGCTGAGCCTCGACGCCGTGCAGCGCCAGCCGGGTTCGGCCATGGCGCGGCTCTGCGCGGCCCAGATCTTCAAGTACCGCTTTCACCTGCATTCAATGAACGGAGCAACTCCCGACCGGGCAAAAGCTGACGCCGCCGCTCGCACGCTGGCGCAGATTTATGAAGGCATCGAAACGTGCGCCGACATCTGGGCGCACGTGGATCCTTTCACCTTGCGCGTCAAAAAGTCGGAACTTCTGCCGCTCCTGGGACGCCTGGACGAAGTGGAGAAAACACTGGGACCTGTGCCGCCACAGGATATGGAGATGCTCTCCGGCTACGACGCGAAAGGACAGTGGATCATGCGTGACCGGCGGGCGAAGATCAAAGGCTACCCGCCGAAAACGCTCGCCATTGCCTGGGGCGTCCTGGGCGAGACGCATTTGCGCCGCACGGCGCTGCCGGGGATGCAGAACGAGCAGCGAATAGCGCATGCGAGGAAAGCGCTGCAGTTTGCCGACGAATCGATCAACGTCCAGGTGCGCGATTTCGAAGCCTATATCCTGAAAGGCCGGGCGCTGTTCCGGCTGGCCGATCTGCATGCCGAAAAGAATGATATGGAAAACGCGATGAAAATTTATCAAGAGGGCGTCAAAGTGCTCAAATCCGTGCCCAGCGTCTCCCTCTCGCACAAAGCCGCGCGGCAGGGACTGGATCTGGTCACGCCGCCCAAACCGCCTGCTGCGCCTGTCCCGCAGAAGCAGCCCTGAGCAGAAGTCATTTCTGCCGCTTGATAACGATACGCTCGTTGTCGTAGTCGATGCGCTGATCCACTTCGGCCAGCCGGCAGATCCACTGCATCGCGAGCTTCACTTCCATGCCGGTGACGCGCAGGGTGACCGGGGCGAGGTCTTTGTCTTTCAGTTCCGGGTCGTATTCGAAGCGGATCGCTGTCACGTCCGAGATAAACGTGAGCGCCTCTTTGAGAGGCATGTCGATGAATTCGAACGAAACGTGCAAGGACAGGCGTGAAGCAAACTGTAACGAGGCCGGAGACCACGACGGCACGCGTTCGGGCAGCACCATGATGTTGTTGCCGATCAGCTGCTTGAACTGGTCGATTCGCGTGCTGATGCGATTGCGCTTGTCGCGCCGCTTCGACCACTTCTTTTCAAATTCTGCCCGGGCGGCGGCGAATCTGGCCGCGGCGGCGTCATGAGCGGCAGTGTTTCTGCGCTGGGCTGCTTCAAGCTCGCCGTCGTCAATCTCGGGAATGCGTTCCAGCTCCGCGAGCTTCTGCTGCGCATCACGCTCCCGTTCCTGCTCGGCCAGTTCCTGTGCGCGCAGAGCCGCCAAATCCTGCTGCAACTGCTGCTCCTGTTTCGCCAGCTCCGCTTCCATCGAGCGGACGGCCTGCTCCAGCGTCCTCTTTCCCGGTTCGCTCATCACGCGCAACGCGCGGGCGCGAAGCTCCCCGTCGTCGCTCTTCGAGAGCTGCTCAAGCCGCGCCCAGATTCTTTCGGCATGGCGCGAGAGCGCCAGCGTGGCGCGTTCGCGTTCATCGAAGTCGGGGCTGCTAAGCTGTGCGATCAACACTTCGGTATCCGGCTCGGATTTTGCTGCGGCTGCGTCGTGACCTTCACCGCACTGCGCCAGAGGATGTACCATGGCGAGAAAAGGGACGAGCGTTGTAATAAAGAGGAGCAGCCGTATCATCGACGCACTTCCTTATCCGTCTCTCGCCAGCACGAATACTCACGCCGTGTATGGCGTCTAGACACTATAACGAGGAGTTTGCCGTGCATCGCCTTAAAAATCTTCCAATCGTCTTGTGTTTTGCGCTCGCTGCCCTGAGCAACGCGGCCGACGTCAAGTCGCCACGCGCGCTTCCTGAAAACGTTGAAGCCGCGCTGGGGAAGCTAGCGCCGGAAGCGCGGCCCCTGGAGACGAAGGTTGCTGAAAACGGAGCGATTTACGTTCTCCTGCCAAACGGCTGCGAAATTATCGTAAAGGAAAAACACAGCGCGCCGGTGACGTCGGTACAAGCGTGGGTGCGCACGGGCGCCATTCACGAAGGACCCTGGATGGGCGCGGGCCTGAGCCACTTCTGCGAACACATGCTCTTTAAAGGAACGACGAAGCGTCCGACAGGGCAGCTGGACCAGGAAATTCGCGGCGGCGGCGGCGACAACAATGCGTACACGACGTCCGAACGCACCGTCTATCACGTCACGGGTGCGAAAGAAGGCTTTGAGAACGCGTTCGCGGCGGTGGCGGACATGCTGATGGATTCGACCTTTCCGCCGGACGAAACGGTGAAGGAGCACGCCGTTGTCGTCAAAGAAATTGAGCGTTACCTGGATAATGCCGATGCGGTGCTGTTCGAGGCATTCGAACGTACTCTGTTCCAGGAGCATCCGTATCGCGTTCCGGTGCTCGGCTATCCCGACCGCTTCAAGCGTGTCACGCGCGAAGAAGTGTTTGCTTACTACAAGCAACGCTACTCGCCTCAGCTGACAACGTTCATCGCCGTGGGAGATTTCGATGCCGCCGACGTGCTTCCGAAGATGGCAAGCGTGCTGGCGACGTGGAAGCGCAATAGCGTCACACCGGTAACCATTCCACAGGAGCCCGAACAGGTCGCGCCACGCTCGGTGCAGATCGAGCATCCACTATGCGAAATTCCCAAGATGTACATCGGATTCCCGAGTGTCTCCTTGCGCGATGCGGATCTCTACGCGCTTGATCTGCTTGCCAATATTCTGGGAGACGGACGCTCCAGCCGCCTGTACCGCACGGTGAAAGACAAGCTCAATCTGGCCGTCGAGATCAGCGGGTTCAACTACACGCCGCAGTATCCGGGATACTTTGCGGTGGCCATGACGCTTGAGCCCGAGAAGATTGCGGATGCCAAAGCCGCGGTGCTGAAGCTCATCGAAGAAGCAAAAACAAAAAAGCCCACCGATGAGGAAATTGCCCGCGCGCGCCGAAAGGTCTACACGCAGCGCATCTTCGGTCAGATGACCGCTGACGGCGAAGCAGGAAACCTCGGCCAGGATTGGCTCGTCGCCGGCGACCTGGACTTCTCCGATCGTTACGCGCAGCGCATGCAGCAGGTCAGCGCCGACGACATACTGCGGGTCGCTCGCAAGTACCTCGTGCCCGAAAAGCTGAACGTGGCGATCATGCTGCCGGCGTCAAAAGACGAAAAGCCGAAGGCGTCTGAGAAGCCAGTCGAAGTAAAGGTCGAAGAGAATGCGCAGAAAGCGGAGCTCGAAAAATTGCGCGCCGACCCGTCTGTCGCTTCGGCCGAACTGCTTCCCCAGCGCAGCGTCTTTGAGATCAAGCTCAAGTCGGGCATTAGGCTGGCTGTGCGCGAAGACCATTCGCTGCCAGTCGTGAACATGGCTCTAACGGCGCTGGGCGGCACGCGCTGGGAGCCGGCGGAACTCGCCGGCGCAAGCAATCTCATGGCGGAGATGCTCGACCGCGGCACGCAGAAGCGCAGCAAGTTGAAAATTGCAGAGGAAGTAGAAGGACTCGGCGCAAACTTGAGCACCTACAGCGACCGCAATTCATTTGGACTCACCATCGCCGGCCTGCGCGAAGACGCACCGAAACTATTCGAGCTTGCCTCCGACGGCCTTTTGAATTCCACCTTTCCTGCTGACGAATTTGAAAAGCTTCGCGCGGATGTCGTGCAGGAGATCGCCCAGGAAGACGAGCAGCTTTTTACGCTAAACAGCAAGGTCCTGCGTCCGCTGCTTTACGGCAATCACCCCTACGCGCGACAGAATCGCGGCACAATTGAGACGGTAAAGAAAGTTACGCCCGAGGACGTTAAACGACTGCATCAGGCGTGGGTGCATCCAGAGAATATTGCCGTCAGTATCGTCGGCGACGTGAATGCCACCGACGCGTTGAAGCTGGTGAATCAATATCTGGGCACCTTGAAAGCAGGCTCATTTAAGGCGCCGCAGGTGCCGCCCGTTCCGGATCTGGCCGGTGGCAAGATCGGGCAGGCGGAGAAGCCGGGCATTACCGGCGCGATTCTGACGCTCGGGTTCCGAGGCGTGGACAAAAAGAACCCCGATCGCGAGAAGCTGGATCTGCTCGCCGGTATTTTAAGCGGTCTGGGCGGACGCTTGAACACTGCGCTGCGCGAAAAGCTGGGGCTGGCGTACTCCGTCGGCGTCTACAACGATACGCAGCTGGATGGAGGCGCGGTGGTCTTCTACATCCAGACCGATGCGAAGTCGCTCGACAAATCTCTTGAAGGTATGTGGAACGAAGCGAAGAAGCTTCGCGAAGAACCGGTGACGCAGAAGGAACTGGATTCCGTAAAGAATTATCTTGCCGGCACTGAAGCCATTGAACTGCAGAACCAGAGCGAAGTCGCCAAGCTGCTGGCGCTGTCGCAGCTTTATGGCGAAGGTGCCGAACACGTTTTTAACCGCCGCGAGCGGTTGGCGAAGGTCACCGCTGCCGACATTAAAGCCGCCGCAATGAAATATCTCGATTCAGACAAGTTCGCCAAGGCCGTGCTGAAGCCGAAGGAGTGAGCTGCCCGAAATCGCTAAAAACAAACGTTTAGCTGAAAAGGGCAGTCTCGGGAGACGGTTGTTCAAACTTCTTTCGATAGTACCGCGACCAGAGGTAAATCGCCGGCATGCCTGCAAGCGTGGGTGCCAGCCAGGGAATGATCGTCCAAGTGCCCTGCAGCGGAATGCTGATAATCCGGTTCAGGCCGAACACCAGAAACGCCGTGTGCATGGAAATGCCGCAGCCGACCATCGAGCCGAGATGCTCAAACCACCACTCCATGTGCGGATGCGTTCGCGCCAGGATGTAACGGAGTTGACCACAGCCTACGCCGATGCCGATCGGGGACATGAACGCGAGCAGCAATTTGCCCGTCAGCAGGCCCAGCGGAATCATAGCCACTCCCAGCAGAACCGAGAGTACATTCAGTGCCACGTTCAGCGCGGTTTTCATCCGCTGCGGTTCACGCCGCGTGCGTATCACCTGAACGCCGTGCCATGCCATGGCAACGGTAATTACCGCAAGATAAGCCAGGAAGATGTAGATCGTACGAACGTTCATGGCGAGCGCCTGGCGCGTCTGGTCATCGGCGCCGCCTGGCGGCTGCATCGCAGCCCAGGGATCGATCAGCACGTGAACGCAGCGGGCCATTCCCGATGCTGCTGCCAGGTAAGCGCACCAGATAAACGTCTTTCCACAGAATAAATGAAGCGGACCGCCCTTCCTGGAAAGAGCAGCCGCCCAGAACACAGGCAGAGCCAGCATTCCAATGAGTGCATGCGATTTCATCAGAATGTCTGTAAAGCTCATGGCTGAATCCGGTGAATTGATGTAGTTGTGGCAGGTCACTATGCGGCAGGCGTACGCAGATCGCAAAGAACAAAAAAGAAAATCGGACCTGCCTGGCGCGCTGACCTGAAAGACTCGGCAGCGGTAGAGCATTCTATCGGCTGATGTTTACCGGGAACCGGGGCAGGAAAAATGGCAAAGCGGGGTGTTCCTGAATGGCTTCTCGCTTGCCTCGGCACACTTGGCTTCGGCATTACCGCGCCGGTGCTCCTCGCTTGTTTTTACGTTTCTTTTGATATTGATCAGGGGATGCGAGGTTACGCCGACGACGCGCGCCACATGAGCCTGGGGCTGGCGCTGCAGCAATTTATTTCTCTGGAACTGACAGCGCTTTTCCTCTGCGGACCGGGCGCGGTGATCCTGTGCCTGATTGTTTACGCCATCCTGCGGGCCGACCCGGCGGCCGCTCAGGAGACGCCGGATGAGATTCTGTTGCGCGGGCGCTGGGTTGGCGCTGTGATCGCGTTTGCCAATTTGCCTGGCTACCTGTCTGGATTTGTGCTGGGCTGGGAGCGCCCGCTGACCGAGCTGCGAGTGGCCCTGCTGTTTATTGTCGCGGGTGTCGTCTCCGGAAGCTGGATCGCCTGGCAAGCATGGCGCGCGAGCCATCCCAATGCCCCCTTTATGCCGCGTTATTCGCTCACCACCCTGCTGGGCTGCCTTCTGGCGCTTGGAGCGGTCCTGACCGTGTTTGCGCCGGCAAAATGAAGCACTCCGACGATTGACGCCTGCGCTTGATGCCCCGATACTCTCTGGCCAAATCCGGCAGGTGCCGGCAAATGGAGATTCTTGTCATGAGCGATTCTATGGATCAGACGCGGCGCGATGCGATCAAAGCCGCTGCCGTTGGAGTGCTGGGCGCGCTGGGCGCGGGAACGGTTCGCGCGGAAGAAAAAGGCCCTGCCAAGATCAAGGGCAACATCAAGCAGTCGGTCTGCCGCTGGTGCTACGGAAAAATCCCGCTCGACCAGTTTGCGGCCGAGGTCAAGCGCATGGGCTTCAAGTCCATTGACCTTCTGACCCCCGACGAGTTCCTGAAAATTAAAGCGACCGGCTTGACCTGCGCGATGGTGACCGGCATCAGCAGCATTGAAAAGTGTCTTAACCGCAAGGAAGAGCACGAGCGCTGCGAAGCGACCGCGCGCAAGCTGATCGACTTCGCCGCAGCCGAAGGTCTGCCCAGCGTGATCTGCTTCTCCGGCAACCGCAAAGGCATGCCGGACGATGAAGGTCTTGAGAACTGCGCCACCGGCATCAAGCGCTTCATTGCGTATGCTGAAGAGAAGAAGGTCAACATCGTCATGGAGCTTCTCAACAGCCGCGTGAACCATCCCGACTACATGTGCGACCACACCGACTGGGGCGTCAAGCTCTGCAAGAAGGTGGGCTCCGAGCGCTTCAAGCTGCTCTACGACATCTATCACATGCAGATCATGGAAGGGAACGTGATCGAAACAATCAAGGCGAACAAGGATTACATCGCTCATTACCACACTGGCGGCGTGCCGGGTCGTGCGGAAATCGACGAAACGCAGGAACTGAATTACCCGGCAATCATGAAGGCGATTCTCGAGACCGGTTACCAGGGCTACGTGGCGCAGGAGTTTATCCCTAAGCGCGATCCATTGGTGTCCCTCGAGCAGAGTTTCAAAATCTGCGACGTGTAAAGTCTGAAGCTAACCTGTAAGCCAGAATGGCTTTCGTTTCAGTCCTTGTAAGTACAAGCTGGGCTGAAACGAAAGCTTTTTTATGCACAAAAGACATGGGTAAACCTAAGAAAACTCTAACTCAGTCGTAACCTGGGCAAAAACAGCATTCCTCACTTTCAATATTTGTAAAAAAGATGTATTAGCTGAGCCCGCTCCAATGCACTACTAGGAAGAAACTTTACTTAACAGGTTCACGGAGGGCGTTCCAGTGACGCTGCTAAAACACGTTAAATTCACGCTGGCTGCTGTGCTATTGCTGATGATGGTCAGTCCAGGTTTGTCGGCCGGTCAGCTTCCGGCGGAGAATCCGCCGGGCGCAACAAACCCGGGAGTTTATTTCCGATATTTCAACAACGTTGGTGGCGATTTCGTCAGCTTCCTTGATGGTCAAACGCCGGCAAACTCTGGCGTGAGCAACCTGGCCGGCGCAGTCGTTTATCCGCCGACAGGTGATCCTCCGGGACCTCCAGGAAATTCCACCAACTCGAGTTTCGACGTCGGCGTCCGAACACAAAATACTAATTACGGCTTCTGGTGGACCGGTTACATCAACATTCCGACGTCGGGCGTATGGACGTTCTATACCACCTCCGATGACGGCAGCGTCGTCTATATCGGCTCCCAAGCAGTCGAGGTTGTGAATAACGACGGCTCGCATGGCCTGCAGGAGCGCAGCGGCACAATCGATCTGGCAGCCGGACTGCACACCATTTTCGTGAAGTTCAAGCAAGGCGGCGGCGGGCATAACTTCGGCATCGCCTGGTCGGGACCGGGCGGTGCGCCGGCAAAAGAAGGCATTCCGAATAATGTCTTGTTTACCGAGCCGAACCTGATCGCCATGCCCACGATTTCTCCGAACGGCGGCATGATTCCACAGAACGTAACCATCACGGGAAGCGGCGGCACCATTTACTACACGACGGACGGATCTGAACCGACAACAAATGCAACGGTTTATACCGGTCCGTTCAATCATAACACCGGCGGCGTGATCAAGGCACGCGAGTACTCAAACACCGGCCGCAGCGACGTGCGCACATCCGGAACGTTCACCGTTCCTGGACCGGTCTTCACTCCCAACGGCGGGCCCATCAATGGTTCAACGACCATCTCGCTGAGTTCCCCTTTCGGCGGAAACATCTATTACAGCATAGATGGAACAACGCCTTCATCCAATTCGGCTACGGCTCTTTACACCGGCCCATTCACGCTGCCAAACTCGGCCACAGTAAATGCCATCGCATACACGCCCAATGGCGTTTCCGTCGTGACCAGCGCCTCATTTGTTCGCGACGACATTGCCCCCGGGATCACCGAGGTCTACAGCTTTAAAACGACCACTGCAGTTAATGTGATATTCACTGCGCCCGTAAACCAGGCCAGTGCTGAGACGACCACCAATTACGCATTCACAGGCGGGCTGACGGTCGCATCGGCATCGCTCCTCGAGCCCAACCTGGTGCGTATTACACTGAATGCCGGAACACCGATGGTCAGCGGCACCACCTACGGTGTGACAGTTTCAAATGTGAGTTCGACCGGCGGCGCTGTGATGCCTGCTGGAATTACCCGGCAGTTCGTCTTTTACCCTTCGGGCAGCATCTCGCGCGAGCGTTTCGATGATCCAGGCATTAATGCGGCAATGAATTCCTTGCTGACAAATGCGTCCTATCCCAACAGTCCGGATATCAGTGACACGCTTCCAAACTTTGAAATCCCCGTAAATGCCGCGGACAACTACGGCACACGCATTCGCGGTTATTTTTATCCTCCCGCGACCGGCACCTATATTTTCAAAACCTCCTCCGACGACAACAGTCTGGTGTTCTTGGGCGGCAACAGTCTGACCTCAAGTGCCACTCAGGTCATGAACATCAACAGCTGGACCGGTTCGCGCCAGTACAACTCTATTGCGGGCGGAGGAACGGGTAACGTTCAGCAGTACACTACCCCAGCCGCGCTAACCGCCAATCGCCGTTACTACATCGAAGGTCTGCAGTCGGAGGGCGGCGGCGGAGACAACTTCGCTGTTGCTGCCGATATCACTACAGCGCCAGCACCAATTCTGCCCGACGGCGCCGCACCCATTGCGGGTGCGAACATGTCGCCTTTCGGCGTAGGCGAACCGCTCGAGGCTGTCACGATCATCACCCACCCGTCCGACAAAACAGTTGTGCAGGGCAGTTCGGTTACCTTCACCGTTGTGGCAACGGGATCGAACCTGACATATGCCTGGACGAAGGCTGGTTCCCCGATCGGCGGCGCTAATGGCTCAAGTTACACCATTCCGACTACCGTTGCGACGGACGCGGCTCAGTACAGGGTAATTGTTACGAACTCTTTCGGATCCGTCACCAGCAATCCTGCAACATTGACTGTGGTTTCCCTCGCGACCCCCGTGGTCAGCACCGTTTCGCCCACGGCCGGCCCATCAGGTGGCGGCCAGACCGTTACGATTACGGGTCTGAACTTTGTAGTAGGACAGACACTGGTGTCGTTCGGTGGCACGCCGGCGACATCCATAAACGTCACCAACGGCGGCAACCTGACTTGCGTCACTCCCGCTCATGCCGCGGGCACTGTTGATGTCATGGTGACTGTATTTGGCGAACGCAGCGGAACGAAGACTGCTGCCTACACCTTTGTCGATCCTCCAACCATTACCAGCCTGAACCCGAGTAATGGCAATGCCGCGGGCGGCGTGGCAGTGACGGTCAATGGCACGAATTTGGCAACGACATCCGCGATCACGTATGGCGGAAGCGCTGTTACGTTCTCGAACGCAACCGCCACGACCGTTGATTTCACAACTCCGGGGCACACCGGGGCGGGGCCGAACGTAACAATCACCGTGACAACCGCCGGCGGTCAGGCTAATGCGACGTACACCATCGATGCACCGACGGTCGCTGCAGTCACTCCTAACCAGGGTCCGCTCGCGGGCGGACAGACGGTGACGATCACCGGAACAGGTTTCGTCTCGGGTCAGGCTGAGGCGGTCTTTGACACGACCGCGGTGGCCGGCACCACATCCTCGTACACGTCCATGACTGCGACGACGCCAGGGCACGCCCCCGGCACGGTAGACGTGTATGCGCAGTCTTTTGGAACGCTGGCCGGACCAGCGCTCGTGGGTTCCTATACGTATCTTGATCTTCCGACGGTCACGGGCATTGATCAGACCGACGGACCTCAGACTGGCGGACAGACCGTAACGATTACGGGTACGAACTTCCCGAACAACCTCGCGGATATCTCGGTGACAATCGCCGGAATTGCAGCGACAGTAACGGGCTCGACGGGGGGCACCTCGCTGACGGTAACCACCGGCGACGCCAGCCCGACAACGCCTACGGGACCCGTGATCGTCACGACCTTTGGAACGCAGACCAGCAACAGCTTCGGAACGTACACCTATCTGCCGGCGCCGGTCATCACCACCATCGATTTCAGTGACGGTCCCGTTGGCGGCGGGCAGGTGATCACGATTACAGGCAGCAACTTCACCGGTGCGAGCGTTACGGTTGGTGGAAACTCAGCCATAAACGTCGTTGTTAATGGCGGGACGCTGACCTTCACGACGCCGGCGGGGACCGCGGGCGCAACAACGATTGTAGTAACGACTAATGGCGGAACCGACTCCACGGCGTATACGTACTGGGATCCGCCGACAGTGACAGCCATCTCGCCGAACTTTGGACCAACGGCGGGTGGAACGTCCGTTACGATCACGGGCACTAATTTCGTTGCCGGCTACACGCAGCTGACTATAGGCGCTAACGCTCTGGTCGGTTTGACCGTGGTGAATACCACAACCATTACCGGCTCGACACCTGCCGGCTCGGTGGGCGCAGCCACCGTCACAGCTACCACCTTTGGCACGCAGAGCGGCTCGCTGAACAACGGATTTACCTATAACAATCCGCCCACAGCTACGGCCCAGTTCCTCACGACGGCCGAAGACATCGCTCTGCCAATTACGCTTACGGGAGTTGACCCCGACAGCGACGTGCTCAACTTCATCGTGACGTCGCTGCCGGCGAACGGTACGCTAACGATTAATGGCGCGTCGGTAAACTACACGCCTAATGCCGATTACAACGGTCCTGACAGCTTCACCTTTACGGTCAGCGATGCCTTCTACACGTCGGCGCCTGCGACGGTGAATCTGACCGTCACGCCCGTCAACGATGTGCCTGTCGGCACGGCTCAGACGGTGACAACCACCGAAGACACGGCAGTTCTCATCACGCTTGCCGGAGTCGACAGTGATCCGGAAGTCGCTCAGACACTATCTTTCACGATCACGTCTCAGCCTGCACACGGCACCCTGTCCGGGTTCAATGCCGCGACGGGGCAGGTCACCTATACGCCGGCCCTGAATTACCAGGGAGCAGACTCGTTCACCTTTACCGTGACCGATGACACTCTGGCCGGTAACGTGACCAACCTCACGAGCGTCAATGCAACGGTATCGATCACTGTCGGGGCCGCCAATGACGCTCCCGTAGCTGTTTCCCAGAATGTGGTCACCGGAACGGGTAAGCCGGTCATCATCACTCTGGTGGGCCAGGATACGGACAATACAGTGCTGACCTACACGATCGGCACTCAGCCAGTCAACGGTGTTCTTTCCGGCTCCGGCGCGGTGGTGACGTACACTCCGTCCCTCAATTTCATCGGTACGGACAGCTTCACCTTTACAGTCAGCGACGGCACGCTGACTTCCGCTGCGGCAACCGTGACGATCACCGTGACGCCCGCACCGAATTTCAGCGGCACGCCAACGATCACACCTGATACGGCGCTGGCTGGGCAGACTGTTCTGTTCAGCGCCGGCACGTCGGGTGCTTCGACCTTCGTCTGGAACTTCGGCGATGGCACGCAGGGCACCGGCCCGAACGTTCAGCACATCTACACGCAGCCGGGAATCTACGTTGTCACCGTCACGGCCACCTCGCCTGAAGGCGTCACCTCGACGCAGCAGGTGGAAGTGTTCGTCGGTATGAACCTGAGCAGCGGGTCGCAGGGCAATGCGGCTCTGCCACCGGGGGCGACCGGAATCCTGGTCAACAACACGGTAGGCGGAAGCGGCAAGTTGAAATGCAATTTCATCCACCGCAATCGCTCGACCGCATCGGGTACGCTGGCCGGCATCAAGTTCCCCGCCACGCTCACGCAGACGGCGCTGGCAGGCAAGGCAGGCATACTGACTCTGGGCAAAGGTCCGCTCGCCCAGTCATTCGTCTTCTCGCTGGATGCACGCGGCAAAGGCAAGGCGACGTCTCTCCCGAAGATCGAGGTCAACCTGCTCAAGAGCCGCATCCGCTTTAGGGTGAACAACCGTGCCGGACTGACGGATCTCGCTGAGTCGATCGGCGCCAACTGGCTCCGCGGTACGCGGACGCGCACGCCGGTGCTGGTGCTGCTGCCAGCGACGCTGCAGGTCGGGACGGATGTGTTTGTCGCGATGACGTTCCAACTCGAATATCGGCAGATCGGTGATTCAGGTAAAGCCAGTCTGAAGTGAGAGCTGGACTCAGTAAAGGGTTTCAAGCGGCAGGGACTGGAGTATAAGTCCCTGCCGCTTCTTTGTTTAGTCTGGGCTGGAGATTGGGTGTAAATCCTTTTTGACTTTTGCCGGGCTCATGCGTCTAATCACAATCAATGAAGCGACTGGGCATTATTTCCGATACTCATGATCACCTGGACCGTATAGCGCTGGCCGTTGAGTTGTTACATCGGCAACGTGTCGATGGACTGCTGCATCTGGGTGATTTTGTCGCTCCCTTCGCACTCAAGGGAGTTTTGAAGTTCAATGGGCCGCTCTACGCCATTTACGGTAACAACGATGGGGAAAAGAAAGGCCTGAAGAAATTATTTTCCGAGTTGCGCGACGGACCGACGGTCTTTGAACTGGGAGGCCGGAAGCTTGGCGTGGCTCATTCGGTCGAGGAAATTCCGGCCGAATTCAGGACGAGCTGCGACGGAGTTTTTTATGGGCATTCGCATACGCGCGTGCACATTCCTGCGGACGGAACCCGCCCGCTGGAACTGAATCCCGGTGAAGCATGCGGGTGGCTGACGGGAAAACCAAGCCTTGCAGTGCTCAACCTTGAGACGATGCAGGCGGAGATCCTGGAAATCCAATAAGCTGCATGCTTGAGGCTGTTACGGCATGGTTTAAGGAGTGCGAAGTGAGTCGAGCCGATAATACAGGAATGAAGCAGATCACTGCGTGTGGACTGTTGCTGACGGTTCTTTTTGTCAGCGGCTGCACCAGCCGTGGCCTGACCATTACGAGTGTGCCCCCGGGCGCTGAAGTTTCCATTAACCGCCGTGTTGTGGGCGTCACTCCCATTCGAGTGGGTTTTACGCATTACGGCACGTACCGCATCGAATTGCGCAAGGAAAAGCATCAGGTTCTAGTGCGAGAGGAACCGATCAAGCCGCCGGTTTATGGCTATGATCCGATGGCCCTGGCCGCTGACAACCTGGTTCCCGCCCGCCTGAATGATGAAGTGTATCTGCATTACGTGCTTAAGCCGCAGGATGAAAGCGGCGACAAGCAGGCGCTGTCTGACCGAGACGCGCTGATCGAGCGGGCTGAATTGGCGCGTGCCGGAACAGTAACGCATCCCAAGACGGGTCAGCAATACCAGGTGGCGCTCAAGCGGGAGGCGCCGAAATCAGAGTTCAAGCCTGATGACGAATCGCAATCACCCATTGCCGGAGCTGATAATTTCCGCGTGCGGCCGACTGAATTGGAATTGGTGGTCAAAGACATCAAAGCACCGCAGCCCGAAGGTCTGCGTCTGGCAGGCGAATTGAACATTCAGCCGCTCTCGCCTGACAAAAAGGCGATTTTCAAGGACCCCAACGAGGAAAGAACTACCGCCGACCGCCCGGCGGTCATCCGCACGCCGAAGGACGAGGAACTCATCTTTGATGAGCCCGTCATTGCTGAGCCTAAGGCAGAAGACCGCAAAGCTGATAGGAAGAAGAGCGAGAAGAAGTAGCTCGCTTTTTGGTCGAACGCGTTTCTGCGAACTCTTTCCGCCGTATTAAGTTGATGAACGGGCGCGACGCACGAAACAGCGCGCTCTCTGCATCAGCACGCACAAACACAAAGCAGTCGCGCGAGAGTACCAGGACACGCACGCAAATCCATTTGGTGTCTTTTAGTTTTAGAGTCTTTGTGTTGAAGCAGTTTGCAATGAGTTTAAAGCGCGGCGTTCCGGACGGCACATCTGCTCGTTTCGGGACAAACAAAAAAGGCGGCCCGAAGGCCGCCCTTTTGTTTTGTCGCGGGGACTTGCTTATTCGGTCGGAGTCCAGGTGCCACTGACCGGGTTGAAGACGTCTTCGAACGTCGTCGTGCCGGTGCCGCGGTCGGCCTGGAAGATCGTGCCGTTGTTGTTGATGACGAACGTATCGCGGCCGGTGCCGTCATAAGCGCCCGGCATGGCGCAGAGGCCGTAGCCGAGGGTCATGTTCGTTCCGGTCATGTAGCTGCGCGCACCGCCCGTGCCCGCCGCGCCCTGCGAGGTCAGCACGGTGAACACGTAACCGGCCTTCGGCGCTGCCGTGGTCGGAGGACCTTCAGCACCCGCGAAGGAGCGGTCAACCAGGGCCAGATCGCCCGCGCCGCTGACCTTTTCCAGCAGGCTGTTAGCGCCCTTCATGCGGCTGGAGTATTCGAGCACGCCGTCCTGGTCATAGTCCGTGCGATGATAGATTTCTTCTGCTTCAGCGAATGCCTTGCAGGCAGCCGCCGCAGCCGTCTGATTGGCGGCCATTCTCGAGCGCAGCAAGCTCGGAATGGCGATAGCTGCGATGATGGCGATGATCGCGACGACGATCATCAGCTCGATCAGCGTAAAGCCCTTTTTCATACCCGTTCTCCTTAAGAACCTGTTGACAGTGCACGTCCCCGCATCCTAGACACCTAGGAACTCCTGTTTGTTCGGAGAGCGTTACTGTTGATCCGACTAAGGAATAGCAAAGATGGAACCAATTGTGTCTGGCTCGCGCATCGTCATGTAAGTTGATGAGTCACAAACGGTAAAAATAATGAAAATTAAGATGATTTAAAAAAGTGCCAATTTTTGGCTGACAATAAGTGTCAACCAGAAGGCGGCGGCTTTTGAACTGCCGGGAATTCGGAGCTTACCCTTGCACCCCAAGCGCCTCCCATTGTTTGCTCGCAAACCTGTCTGTCATGCCTGCCAGGTAATCGCAGATTACCCGGTCCAGATCGCCACTCGCTTCAGCCCGCTTGCGTTGCTCTTCCGGAAGGCGCGCAGGATCATTGAGGAACGTGCTGAACAGCGTTTTAAGCCGCGTTTGCCACATGTTCGTGCGTTCTCGCACCCTCGCCCCCTTGTAGAAGTTCTCCATCAGGAACGTTTCAAGCTCCAGCTTCTGCGGCGCAAGCTCAGGAGAGAACCCCACCAGCTCGTGTTCGCACTGCCGGACATCCTGGATGCTGCCGATCGCATGCTCTTTCAGGCGCCTGCGCGTTTCCTCAAGCAGGTCGCTGACCAGCGTGCCGATCAGCCGCCGTACAACGGCCCGCCAGCGCATGCGGTGGTCACTCTTAAATACCGCGTGTTCGCGGAGCACTTCCTCTTCCACGCGCCGCCAAAGTGTGACCGAGCGTATGGAGTCTTCGTCGAGCGCTCCGGAGACCAGCCCGTCATCACAGTCATGGGTGTCGTATGCAATTTCATCGGCGTGACCGACCAGCTGCACCTCAAGAGAGGGCATCTCGTTGCCGGCAAAGCCCAACGCTGAGCGCGGACGGCCCGGGCGACCATCCTGGACATAGTTTTTCACGTAACCCTCGCGCGTTTCGTAGGTGAGGTTCAGCCCGGGAAAACGCGGATACCGCTGTTCCAGGAAATCGACCACGCGCAGGCCCTGGGCATTGTGATCGAAGCCGCCCTTGCCGCTCATGACATCATCGAGCGCATTCTCCCCCGAATGTCCAAAGGGCCCGTGGCCAAGATCATGCGCCAGGGCCAGCGCTTCGGTGAGGTCTTCATTCAGCCGCAGCGCGCGGGCAATCGTGCGCGCGATCTGAGTGACTTCCAGCGTGTGCGTCAGCCGGTTGCGGAAGTAGTCGCCTTCCATGACGCTGACGAAGACCTGTGTCTTGTATTGCAGGCGCCGGAAAGCGGAGGAGTGAACGATGCGATCGCGGTCGCGCTGATAAATGCCCCGGTACGCAGTTCCGTGGTCCGGATGCGGCCGTCCGCGCGACTGGCTTGCACGCATGGCGTACGGCGCGAGGTGTGACTCCAGGATAGATTCGACATCGACCATGGCGCTACCAAAAAAAGAAGACACAAAAGTGTAATGCTTTTGTGTCTTCGTGTCTTGGTGTGTTCGGTCAGGCGGCGCCGGCCTGGGCGCCGCAGGTAATCTTTACTTCGCCTGGTTTTCCATCCAGCTCTTCAGCTGTGCTTTGCTCTGCGCGCCCACCACGCGGTCGACTTCCTGTCCGTTCTTGAAAAGTACCAGGCAGGGAATCGAGCGAATGCCGAAGCGTGAAGCGACTTCGGGGCTTTCGTCCACGTCGACCTTGGCAATCTTGACCTTGCCGCTCAGTTCAGTGGCCAGTTCATCCAGCGCGGGCGCAATCATGCGGCATGGACCGCACCAGGTTGCCCAGAAATCAACCACAGCTATGCCATTATGCTTTTCAATTTCAGTTTCAAAGTTCGTGTCGGAAACAGCTACCGTTGCAGCACCCATGTCTATTAAGACCTCCAGTCGCAGAAGCGTGTGCTCTGCTCTTTTATCTGAATGTATCCTGCGTCTGCACTTATTCCACAAAAGCTATTCAAACGCTAACATGGCAGGCAGAGGTGTCAACACCGCCTCATTATGCGTCTATGCATCCCGGTGAACGGTGGCCATCGAGAATGCGGGCAGGCAGATGGCGATGTATTCAGCGCCGTCCGCTTCGGGCGTGCTGTACTGCACCCATTCACCTTTATGCGCGATCACAGCCTGTCCGGCGCGGACATCCAGCGTGCCGCTTATGTGTTTTACGCGCAGCAGTCCTTTGAGAACGACCGTGAACTCATCGAATTCCGGCGTCTGACCCGGCTCGATCCAGCCGCCGGGACTCTGCATCCGCGCAACGCTGAGGCGATCGTCCCGCGAATTGACGCGGCCGATGAACTCATCGATGAGCTTGGGTTTATTTCCTGCTGCTTCAATGCGGGTGGGGGAGGGGATAAGGGTTGGCATTGCTAGTTTCCTATTCTGTGGCCGTCAGATCCAGGAACAGGTCTTCAAGCCGTTCGTGCTGTTCGCCGGTGCTGCTGGAGCGCATCTGTTTGATTTCGGAGAGCGTGCCGAGCGCGACCAGTTCGCCTTTGCGCAGGATGCCGATGCGGTCGGCGACTTCCTCAGCCACCGACAGCGTGTGGGTTGACATGAAAACCGTCATGCCTTCCTTGCGCGAGAGTTCTTTCAAGGTGTCTTTAACCTTGCGCGCGCTCTTGGGATCCAGTCCGACCATTGGTTCGTCCACAACCAGCAGACGCGGTTTGTGAAGCAGGGCTGCCGCGATCACCGCGCGCTGCTTCATGCCGTGGCTGTAGCTTTCAGTCAGATTATCGAGAAAGTCTTTGAGCTCGAACGCATCCACGACTTCAGCGATGCGCTCTTCCGTGAGCTGCCGCGGCATGCCGTACAGGTCGCCGGTCATGCGCAGAAATTCGCGTGCGGTCAGTTTCTCATACAGGTACGGCTCGTCAGGCACGTAGCTCATCAGCGCGCGCGCTTTCAAGCCGTCGGTCGCCAGGTCGAAGCCGCCGACGCTTGCGCTTCCTGAGGTCGGCCGCAGCAGTCCCGTTAAAACTTTGATCGTCGTCGTTTTTCCGGCGCCATTCGGTCCGAGAAAAGCAAAGACTTCGCCTTCCTTCACCGAAAGGCTCAGGTTTTTCACCGCGACCTTTTCGCCGTACGTTTTTCGGAGGTTTTTTATTTCGATCATGAGTTCAAGCCTTAGCGCGGTGTTTTGATGATCTGAGGGCTGCCGGAGGTGTTGAATGTTTTAGCATCAGCGCGCACTACGACAATTTCGATCAGATCCGCCAGGCGGAATGCCTGCTTCAGGACTACGCCGTCTGCCGAGTACCACGCCCGCGTTTTGCCGTCGGATGTTTTCACTTCATAGGACATGGTCGGAGCATTGTTGTACGAAATCGCGCGCTTGCCGACGCACTTGACCTTCAGCATCTGCAACTGCGGGGGCGATGAACCGGCGATGTCGATTGTGTTGGTATCAAGCATGGCGATCTCCCAGGTCACATCCTTGCGAATGTTGGGATTGGGTTGGAAGGGCATCAATTCCAACGTCGGCGTGCCCTTGGTTCCCACCATGATTTTCTGCTTCTGGTCGTGGAGCTTGTTCTGGTTCTGAAAGATCTGCTGGGTGACGGTCAGGTATTCGCCGTCACGAACGCCCAGGGAGATGACTTTGAAGCCAAGACCCATGTTGAATTCGGAATTGAAGCTTTCCAACCCTGTGTCGAGGCTGATGTCCGAGCGGTTTCGGTACTTCAGCGTGCCGAGCATCTGCAGGACGGGCATGTTGGCTTCGGCTGGGATGGTTATCTCGGCTTCAGTCAGTTGCTCCAGGCGTGAGGTATCGCCGGCGCGCTTCTTGTAAATGGTTTTAAACCAGCCCACTTCCTGAAGGCGCTTTTCATCCACGCCGCTCCAGGGCGGCCGCACCGGAGCGCTTCCATCCGTTTTGCCGATTGTCTGCAGTTCCCGTGGATCAACGAACACGCGCCAGGCGCGCTCCAGTTCGGCATCTTCTTCAAACAGTGCTTCCAGGCTTGCCTGTGCGCTGGGCAGCGCGTCTTTGCGCGCAACCGGCTTGCAATGAACGTAAACGAGGCCCATGCAGGCAAGCCAGACGACAAAGGTGCCGATCAGAATGGTCCAGCGCAGCATGGAATGATCTCGAGAGCCTGCGTTCAGCCGCCGCCTACAAAACTGACAATCTCGATCCGGTCGCCTTCTTTAAGCTTGAATTGCTGCCACTCGCCCTTCGTCACAAGCTCCGTATTCACTTCGACGGCCACCCGCTTCTGGCCCATGCCAAGCGCCTCTATCAGACGGGCCACAGTCGCGCCATCCTCGAGTGTCTGCTGTTTTGAATTGACGAACACAACCACGCGCCGTTCCTTTTAAATCGTACGTTCCATATTATAACCATGTTCAGTGCAGGGCGCAGAAAAAGTCACCGCCCTGCCGCTGGCCTGCAACTTATGTAGCGCGAGCTGCCCAAAGCCATACATACAGGAAACCGAACAATGCCCAGTCCTCTGTTTGATCGTGCCGGATCTTTCAAGCTCGGCAAGTACACGCTCCGTTCCCGCCTGTTTGTCGGAACCGGTAAATACCCATCGCTCGAAATCATGCGCGAAGCACTCGGCGCTTCAGGCTGCCAGGTCGTGACCGTTGCCGTGCGGCGTGTCGAAATGGGTCAGAAGGATGCCGCTGGCATTCTCGATTACATCGACCCCAAGAAATACATTATCCTGCCCAACACGGCTGGTTGTTTTACTGCTCAGGATGCCGTCCGCGCCGCGCGCCTGGCACGCGAAGGTCTTGGGGTGGATTGGGTGAAGCTGGAAGTGCTCGCCGATAAGAAGACACTTCTTCCTGATCCGCTGGGAACGCTCGAAGCGACTCAAATTCTGGTAAAAGAAGGCTTCCAGGTTCTTTGCTACACCAATGACGACCCGGTGATGGCGCGCAGGCTTGAAGACGCGGGAGTGACCAGCGTGATGCCCGCTGGTTCGCCGATCGGCTCGGGCCAGGGAATTCTGAATCCCAACAATATCCGGATCATCCTCGAAACCGTGAAGTGTCCGGTGATCATCGATGCGGGTGTCGGCACCGCCAGCGACGTGTGTCTGGCGATGGAACTGGGCGCAGAAGGCGTGCTACTGAATACCGGCATCGCGCACGCTAAAGATCCGGTTGCGATGGCGCGTGCCATGGGGCTGGCCTGCGAAGCCGGTTACCTCGCTGCACGCTCCGGCCGTATTGGCAAGAAATTGTATGCGACGGCGAGCAGCCCATGGGAAGGCATTATCGAACCGGTCAAACGTCCGGAGACAATTCCGGGCGAGTAAGGCGACCGGCGTTTCATCGACGTCACGGCCGGATTCGCTACTTCACGACTTTCATCTCGCCCCACAGCTGCGGCGTAAGCATCGCTTCACTGGGCACGTCGGCGGTGATGCTGGTAGCTTTGTTGTGCCAGTACAACCGCTGCGTGGTCGCGCCGTTCTGGCCTCGCAGCACTCCGATGTCCCCGAAAAGTGTTTCACCTTCGCGTGCCGTGATTCCAAGAATGCTGAGCGGGATCGAGAATTCGTAAGCTCCCGGACTTGATGCCAACTGCACTGAATCGCTGACGTCGTCGACACGGTCAAAATAAACGCTTCGTGTCGGCGACGCAAAGGGCACGCGTTTGTCGGCGCTGGTTCCCTCGACTTTCTGGCGATAGAGCACGGCAGCCGTTTTGTTTTTCATGCGCGTAACCAGGAGGCGCTCGTTGCCGTTAGCCGCAAGCATCAGATCCAGCGCACCGCCCGTTTTGAAAAGCATGTTCAAGGTGTCGCCGCCGTTGTTCAGCAGATCCTTGTCGAAAGCATTGAATGCCGCGAAAAGCCTGTCGCCGCTCACCGCCAGGGCTCCCTCAATTTTAACGGGTTTCCTGTCATATTTGTCGCTGTAAATAGTGACGAACCTCGCCGGGTCCCACTCGTTGAGATTTCCATCCACAACAGGCGCTGAATCCCGCAGCGTTATCGACAGGCTCTGCCTGCCTTTGTTCTGCTGCCGCAGTTTTTCCTGCGCAAGGCGGTACGATTCGGCCTGCGCCAGCAGCTCCGGCGTGACGTTCAGTGCCTGTTCCGGGAGTCGCCGAATAGAATCGAGCCCATCCACACGCACGATGCTGCTGTGATTTTTGCCGATCACCAGATAGATGCTGCCGTCGCTGCACTGATTGATCGTCGGCCAGAAATGCTCGTCATTGAACCAGACGTTCGAGAGATCCGCTCCGCGTTCGGCAGTTTGCGGCCAAGGTGTGCCGGTGAAGCGGTCTCGTCCGAGGGTGCTGACGAACAGGCCGTCAGTTGTCATCAGGTAGATCACGCCGGCATTACCGTTCACCGCCCAGAGTTCGCCGGCCTCACCGGCCTTGGGCTTGACCGTGTGCCCGAGCAGCCGCGTCGTGCCGATCATCTCTCCGGGCGCCTGCGCGCGCTGCGGCGCTTCGTGACTTGGATGCAGGCCCGGCCACCGGCTTTGATACGTCCAGGCGAGTTCTCCATTCCGGTACCCACGCATGGGGCCGCCAGTAACAATCGTCCAACCATTCTCGGCAGGGAAGGCTTCGCCTCCGCCGGACGTGAAGCGGTGCGTCAGACCGGGTATGAGCGCTTTGAATTGTTGCAGATCGTATATGGGAACGCCTTTGGGTGTGAAGCGCACGGGCTTGAGCTGCTCGGTAAAGGAATTAATCAGCATCAGGTCGCGCGTGACGTAGGTCGTTCCGGAACTGTAGCCATTTACCTCCTTAAAGGAGAGTTCGTCTGGCTGCACGCCGCCATCTTCATTGGCATCGCACCACAGGAAAAGCACAGGCTTATCACGCTTCTCGCGCTTGTCTGTGGCAGGCCGCAACGACGAGAACGGTTCTTTCGAGAGCAGCGGCCAATTGCGCGCGTCACCGAACGCTGTGGCAGGTACGGCGACCTGATCGCGCAATATCCAGATGCCGACGGTGCTCGCGCCGTTTGTGGGATTCGTGTTGAAGGCACTGGTTAAATAACGGCGGCCGTCAAAATCGATGGGGGTCTGCGGACCGGTATAGCCGAGGTTCGCCGGA
>DASPJR010000164.1:0-80742 GCA_035628505.1 Planctomycetota bacterium
ACGAAGGCCAGCTCGTGGGCGAACACTGCAAAGACAACGATATTGCGGTTAATGTCGCCAAGGCCAAGCACCTCACCAACATGCGCCAGGCGAACAAGGAAAACCTGGACACCTTAAAAACCAAGCGCGTCTTCTCGCTCGAAGAAGCGCTGGAATACATTGAAGACGACGAACTGGTGGAGGCGACGCCCAAATCGATCCGCCTGCGCAAGCGCATCCTGCAGGAAAAGATGCGCATGAAGGAAGAGCGCGCGCTGCGTGACCGCGATACTGCCGCTGTCTGACGATTAACATTCAAAGTGTGCAACAGAAAAAACGCCGGCTTGCCCGGCGTTTTTTCTTTAGTTCACATCGCCCAGGTACAACTCGCCGCTCAATACTCCATTCGGGAGGATGAGCCGGCGCAAAATTCTTGGAAAGAAGAGCGTGTCGTTGAGGCTTTTCAGATCGACCCACTCAATTCCGATCTGCTCCGAGTCCGGCGCCTGGCTGCGCGGCTTTAATGTTGGATCAGCAAGCTCGCAGCCGAACATGTATTCGATCTGGTGTACGCTTTCGTGGATTTCACGGAATTCATGATTGCGGCCGATGTATTCGCGTATGTAGCGCAGCGCGCCAACACGAATTTCCGCGCCGAGCTCTTCACGGCACTCCCGCGTCAGCGCCTGCGGCAGCGTCTCACCAGGGTCCTGGCCGCCGCCGGGCAGCAGGTAGTAAATCTCCTTTTTGTAGCTCAAATTTTTTGTGCACAGCAGCCGTCCACCATGGATAATGATGGCCTTGGCTGAATTACGTATCGACTTCATCGTCGCCACTCCGGGCTTAAGGAAAGCTGCAATAATACGCCGGAGTATGCGGCACAATCAATGAGGGTTCCACATGCTGCGAAGCTTAACAACTATCGTCACTGTCTTTTCGGCGGCCGTTTCGTTTTGTGCAGAACCAGAGCAAGTCAAGGAACTGCGAAAGCTGATTCAGCAGCGCATCGATAACAAGTGGAGTGTCGGGATTGCGGCGGCTTACATCGATAAGAATGGAATTTACTTCGCCACGGCGGGAACCCTCAGCCAAACCGATAAGACTCCGGTCGATAAAGACAGTGTTTTTGAAATCGGCTCGGTCAGCAAAGCATTCACGGGCGTGCTGCTCGCGGAAGCCGTTCAGCGCGGTGAATTGAAACTCAACGATGAAGTCTCACTTTATTTGCCGAACGTAAAATTGCCAAGTCGCGACGGCCAACCCATCCGCCTGCTGCACTTGACTCAGCACACTTCCGGTCTGCCCTACATGCCGGATAACCTCAAGCCCAAAGACATGATGAATCCGTTTGCGGATTACACGGTTGAGCAGCTCTATGCCTGCCTGGCCGCTTGTAAACTCGCCCGCACCCCGGGTGCGGGCTACGAGTACTCGAATCTCGCTACCGGCCTGCTTGGACACACGCTGGCACTTAAGGCCAATTGCAGCTACGAAGAACTTCTGCTCGCGCGCATCTGCCAGCCGCTGGAGATGAAGGACACGCGCATTGCCTTAACACCTGAGATGCGCAAGCGCCTGGCGCTCGGACATAACGAAGGCCTCGAGGTGGTCAAGAACTGGGACATTATCTCGCTCGCTGGCGCAGGCGGCATCCGATCAACGGCCAGTGATGTTGCGCGCTTCGTTGCGGCAAACATGGGGCTGAAAGAATCGAAGCTGCAGGCCGCTTTCAATGCGTCCCATGGAAATCATTTTCCTGTTGGCGGAGCCACGCACATTGCTCTCGGCTGGCATATCTCCAAAGCGTTCGGTACCGAGATAATCTGGCACAATGGCCGGACCGGCGGGTACCAATCCTTCGCCGGCTTCATCAAAGACCAGAAGAAGGGCATTGTTGTTCTGTCGAATTGCGAATCCAGCATCGACGACATCGGCATGCATCTGCTGGAGTCCAAACATGGGCTGAACCCGAAGATGTCAACCCCGCGCGAAGAACGTACCTCTATCGAGCTCAAGCCTGAAGTTCTACAGAAGTTAACCGGTGACTACGAGCTTGTGCCCGGTTTCGTGCTGACGATTACCGCCGAAGGCAACCGGCTGATGGCCCAGGCGACCGGGCAGCCGAAGCTTGAGGTCTATCCCGAAAGCGAGTTCAAGTTCTTCTATAAGGCGGTTGATGCGCAGATTACCTTCGACAAAGACATTACTGGCAACGCAACGGGACTGACACTTCATCAAAATGGCGCCAACATGCCGGCCAAAAAGCTAAAGGGCAAATAAGCGCATGGTTACGCGTGAACCTCGGCAGATCTGTACCGCCCTGCTTTTAGCCGCGCTGCTCGCCGGCAGTCTGCGTGCCGGTGAGCCTGAGAATGCGGTCATTGCGCCGCCAGAGTCGCTGTTGGACCAGGTGATCGAGCTGAACCGGATTCACGAGCCGGAACTGGATGCGGTCGCGCTTCGAACGGAATTCAACGCGCTCGTAGAAAAGGCTCGGACTGCGCTCACTCCGCTGAAAACGCCACAGGAGAAAGTGGCGGCGCTGAACAAGGTTTTGCTCACCGACCGTAAAGTAGCCTATCTCTCAAACAAGTACTGGCGCGATGCCACGCTTGCCGCGAGCGTTCTGCGCGCGCAGGGCAACTGCCTTTCGACGTCCACATTGTATGTGCTGATCGGCAAAGCGCTCGATCTGCCGATCAAAATGGTTCTCGTGCCGCGCCATGCGTACGCGCGTTGGGATGACGGCACTGTCCGGATAAACATCGAGACCACCTACGGTGGCGCTGAACTTCCGGACGCACATTATCTGAGCGGCGTCAGGCAGCCGGCGCCGGACGACATCGAAAAACTCGGCTGGGGCCGCTCGCTGACGGACACGCAGGTGATCGGCGAACTGCACGCCATAGCCGCCGGGCACCGCACGGGCGAGAGCCGCATCGAAGACGCAATCGTTCTGCTCGAAAAGGCGATCGCCGCGATGCCCGAACGGAGGGATCTGGAGCTGCGGCGCTACCGGCTGATGTCCACGCTTCCGGGGCGCCGTCTGCTCGCCCGGCAGAAAGTCATCCAGGTGCTGCAGGACGGCAAGAACCCTCTACCCTCAGGCGTGCAATGTGACGCATTGGTTTTCCTTGCGCAGGAAGCCGCGGCTGAAGGCGACTACCAGCAGGAGCGTACGCTGCTGCTCGGCGCGTTCGCGCGTGCGCCGAAGTCTGATCAGCTACACGTGCTGAGCTCGCTGGCGTTCTGCCACCGTTCGATGAAAGACTACCGCGGGGCGGTGCGCTACATGGAACTCGCGTCCGCGCTCGACCCCGATAACGACAGCACGCTCTACAATCTTGCAATCCTCCAGAAGAACGACGGCCGGCTTGACGATGCGCTCACGACAATCCGCCGCGCGCGGAAGATCAATCCAGAAAGCTGGAATCTGCATATTATGGAGGCGGGTTACCTGATCTTCGCCGGCAAGCGTGAAGAGGGAATGAAACTTTACGAAACGTTGGAGAAGCCGCGCGCCGACGTGGAATTCTGGGAAATTATGCAGACTTGGTTCATGGCCGCAAGCCAGCAGCGCGAGAAGTTCTACACACAGTTTGAGCGCGCGCTGTCTCTCGCGCGCTCACCGCGAATACTTGAATGGATTGAGCAGGACCCCGACCTGGACGTGTACCGCAACGAAACAGAGTTCAAAGATCTCGTTGCGAAGCACCGCCCGCGCCTGCTCCAGGAAGGAGAAAAAAAGTAACGCGGAGTTCCGCGTTACTTTCCAGCGAAGCGCTTTTCGACTTCGCCCCAGTTGACCACGTTCCAGATCGCTTTCAGATAATCGGCGCGCTTGTTCTGGTACTTCAGGTAGTAAGCGTGCTCCCAGACATCGATACCGAAGAGCGGCGTCTTGCCTTCCATTACGGGACAGTCCTGGTTGGCGGTGCTGTAGACATCCAGCTTGCCATCGGGAGTCTTCACCAGCCATGACCAGCCGCTGCCGAAGCGCTTGAGGCCCGCGTCGTTCATTTTCTCGCTGAGCGTCTTCACGTCCGTGAACGTGCTCTTGATCGCATCGGCCAGCGCTCCCTTGGGCTCGCCGCCGCCGCCCGCGGAGGCCGGTCCGAGCGTCTGCCAGAAAAGCGAGTGGTTATAGTGTCCGCCGCCGTTGTTAATCACGGCCTGGCGAACGGCTTCGGGCACCGCCGCGGCTTTGTTTGCAAGAATTTCTTCCAGCGGCTTGCCGAGCAGATCGCTGTCTTTGAGCGCCTTGTTCAGATTATCGACGTAGGCGTTGTGATGCTTGCCGTGATGAATTTCCATCGTGGCCTTGTCGATGTGTGGCTCGAGCGCGTCTGCCGCGTAAGGCAGCTTGGGCAGTTCGTAAGGATTTCCAGCGGCGAGCACGCGGCCGGGCTTCAGCAGGCCCGTTGACAGCGCTGCTCCAACAGCAACTCCCGTCGTCAAAAATGTCCGTCGATGCATTCTCATACGTCCGCTCTCCTTTTAGGTTTGTCTGCAAAGCGCGCAGAGGCGCAGACACGGAGAACAAGACTCTGTTCTCTGCGTTTCCGCGCCTCTGCGGTAAAAATTGAGTTACTTGCCGAAGCGCTTGCCGACTTCGGTCCAGTTCACCACATTCCAGATTGCGTTCAGGTAATCCGGGCGCCGATTCTGATACTTCAGGTAGTAGGCATGTTCCCAAACATCGATCCCGAAGATCGGGGTCTTGCCTTCCATGATCGGCGAATCCTGGTTCAGCGTGGAATAGACTTCAAGCTTGCCGTCGGCGCCTTTCACCAGCCAGGACCAGCCGCTGCCGAAGCGCTTGGTACCGGCATCAATCATCTTTTCTTTCAGACCGGCAAAGCCGCCAAACGTGCTCTTCACGGCATCTCCCAGTGTACCGGTGGGCTCGCCGCCCGCGTTCGGTCCGAGAACGGTCCAGAACAAAGAATGATTGGCATGGCCGCCGCCGTTGTTGATCACGGCCTGGCGGATGGCTTCGGGAACTTTGGCGCATTTGTTGGCGAGCAGTTCTTCGATCGAAAGCTTCTGGAGATCCGGATGCGTTTCGAGTGCTTTGTTCAGATTGGTCACGTAAGCATTGTGATGCTTGCCGTGATGAATCTCCATCGTCATCTTGTCGATGTGCGGTTCCAGCGCGTCGGGCGCGTAAGGCAAAGCTGGCAATGTAAACGGCATCGGTAACCTCCGGCAAAATTCGGGGAACTCGGTCGCTGGAACCTGCCATCCCCAGGCCACTGGCAGGCCGCGCTTTTGAATTCGCGAAAAGCTATATGCGCCGAATTGAAGCGCCATTTCGCGAGGCAAAAAGAGTGTACCGACTGAATGATATGCATTTCAACGACCAAAATGAAAATATCACTTCTCTAAGATGGCTAAAAACGGCCAACTCTTAACACATTGGATTGAAATGCGGGCTTCCCGTCTCAAAACAAACCACTTTGCCGAAGGCATCAAACTCGCATGCGCGTGCGCAAAAAATGTTTATTGATTTAAAAATCCCGAATGCGTTCCCGGTACAAAAGTTGCCGATGTAAGTGCGGCGCTTGGAGCGGGATGGCCGCAGTATATAGCACGAGAGGACATGCGATTGAGCTTCCAGACTGATCCCTTTGCTTTAGAGACCGACGAACTGGTCAGAAACGGCCAGCCGATCGTGCCGGAAGGTTTCTGCTGGCAGCGCTTCGCTGACTCGCGGCTGGCGCAGTTCGAATATGCAGAACAGCTTGAGCAGGAAGAATGTCTCGAGCAGATGAAATGCACTGCAAGCGAGCTTGAGTTCGAAACGGCTCTCTATGCGCGGTCGTCAGGCATCTGACGCAGCGCTTAATGGTGTTGTCTTTATTTAAACTACGGGTTCTTGAAAAGAGAAAGAGGTAAGCAATGAGCATTACGCCGCCTTCGCAGCATGCTGTCCCTGAAAATCTTAAAAACTTTATTTGGGCTGTCGGTGTTGAATGCTCACTATTACCGCACATCAAAGTCGACCAATTCGAGTGGACTCAGCACGATAAACAGTGGAAAGACGACTTCCGGCTCATCCGCGAGGATTTCGGCGCCATCTCCACACGCTACTGCCTGCCGTGGAGCATGCTTGAGCCGCAGCGCGGCGTGTTCGACTGGAAGTGGGCCGACGAGCGCATCGAGTACATCACTGGAACGCTCGGTCTCAAGCTGATGCTTGATGTCATGCATTTTGGAACTCCCCAGTGGCTGCAGCAGGCGTGCGGCGATCCGGAATTCCCGGAAGCGCTCGAAGCACTCTCTGCAAAAGTCGCTGAACGCTACCGTGAGCGCGTGCAGATGTTCTGCCCTTTCAATGAGCCGCTGATCACGGCGCTCTTCTCAGGAGATTTCGGATTCTGGCCACCGCATTCGCGGCGCTGGCGCGGCTACATGCCGGTGCTCAGCCGCGTAGTCCAGGGAACCATCCGCGCCACGCGCGCAATCCGCTCGGCCGCGCCCGAAGCGACGGTGATCCTGTGCGATTCCTGTGAGCACCATCACACGCGCGAGCCTGAACTTGAAGCGGACATCCGCATGCGCAACCTGCGCCGCTTCGCGGTGCTGGACCTGATCACCGGCAAGGTCGACGAGCGCCACCCGCTGCGCAAGTGGTTCACGAGCTACGGCTTCAGCGATACGGATCTGGCCTGGATCAACGCCAACCGCTGGGCGCCGGACGTCATCGGACTCGACTATTACAGCCATACCGAGACGCAACTTGAAACGATTAACGGCGGTGTTCGCCAGCGCAAGCCGGAAAGCCCGCTCGGCCTTTATGGCTGCAGCATGGAATACTGGAACCGCTACGGCATTCCGATGATGGTGACGGAGACCAGCATCGACGGCCCGCAGCTTGACCGGGAATTGTGGCTGGAACAGACCGTCAACGACTGCAAGCGCCTGCGCGAAGAGGGCGTGCCGATGATCGGCTACACCTGGTGGCCGTTCTTCGATAACGTGGACTGGGACGGCGCGCTCCTCCACCACATCGGCAAAATTCACGCGGTTGGGCTCTACAATCTGCGCCGACAGAAAGACGGCATCCTCAAGCGCGTACGTTCGCCGCTGGCCGAGCACTTCGCAGCCGCGATCAAGAACAGTAGTGAGATCGCCGGCGAACTGAAGGAGATCGCCCAGCCGACCCTCGAGCTGAACGACGACGGTATCGACTTCATTCCAAGCGGAACCGTGGATCTGCAACTGGGCACCGAAAGCAGCGGAAGAAACGCAGCGAAGCAGCCGGAACTGAAACTGGTAGCTTCCGCCGAGAAAAAGGAAATCAAGAAAACAGCTCCGGTAAAAGCAGCGAACACCTCGGCAGCCGCCGGCGGTGCGCGCAGTGATGACTGGGGCATCATTGTGTTCTGTCATCTGCGCTGGGGCTTTGTCTGGCAGCGACCGCAGCAGTTTATCAGCAGGTATGCGCGCAAGCACCCAGTGCTCTTTATTGAAGAGCCGATGTTCGACCTGACCGAAGGCGAATCGCGACTCTTCCTGCATCGTGTGATGCCCAACGTCGTCGTGGCCTGTCCGCACTTCCTGAAGTCCGAAGAGCACGACAAGGCCAAGGTGATGGCGGGGATTGAGCGTTTCGCGCGGCAGGCCGTGAAGGTCCTCAACGATGACGGCCGCTTCGACCGCCCGGTGCTCTACTACTACAATCCGATGGACGTCTCCTGGAGTCTTGGCAAGTTCAACGAACGGGCGGTCATTTACGACTGCATGGATGAGCTCAGCCAGTTCAAGAACGCGCCAAAGGAGCTCATCGACAACGAGAAGCGCCTGCTGCAGACTGCCGACGTGGTCTTCACCGGCGGCTATCAGATGTACGTCAACAAGTCGCAGCACAATTCCAACTGCCACTTCTTCGGATGCGGCGTGGATGTCCCGCACTTTGCCCAGGCGCGCAGCGAAGACACTTCAGTGCCGCCTGATGTTGATTTCCTCAGCCGGCCGATCCTCGGATGGTTCGGCGTGATCGACGAGCGCGTCGACTACCCGCTGCTCGACAAGCTGGCTGAGCGGCATCCGGAATGGTCGATTGCGATGATCGGCCCGGTGGTGAAAGTCGATCCTGAACTGCTGCCGCACCGTCCGAATCTCTACTGGCTGGGCGGGCGCGACTACCGCGTGCTGCCGAACTACTGCAAGGCGTTCGATGTCTGCCTCATGCCTTTCGCCATCAACGCCGCGACGCAGTACATCAATCCCACCAAGGCGCTGGAATACATGGCAACCGGCCGTCCGATTGTCGGAACCGCGATAGCCGACGTCGTCCGCAACTTCGGATCGATCGTGCGCGTGGCCAAGAACCACGACGACTTCATCCGCTGCTGCGAAGAGGCCATCCGCAATCCCGATCAGGCGCTGATCGACAAGGGCCTTGAGCTCGCCGAGCAGAACAGCTGGACCAGCATCGTAGCGAAGATGCTCGGGCTCATCGATGAGGCGATCGCCAGGCGCGGCGATTCCGGCAAGAGCAGCGGAAACGATATCCCGCGCATCCAGACTGACGAGGGCATCCTCGAAATCACCTGGAGCTATCCTTCGGTGGCCGGCTCGTAACGCCAAATCGGTTCGGTCGAGCAATTGCAAAGACATATCAAGATGCAGGTGAAGAGGGGGCGCGCTGCGCCCCTTCTGAAAAACAGGCCGGAAATGCAGCACTGACTATCAAAAACGGAGAGGTCTTCATCTATGGAAAATCCACGCATCGTCATTATTGGAGCAGGTCCCACTGGATTGGGTGCGGCGTACCGGCTGAAAGAACTGGGCCACGAAAACTTTTCGGTTTTTGAAAAATCTCCCTACATTGGCGGATTGGCAAGCAGCTTCCGGGACCCGGCCGGCTTCACCTGGGACATCGGCGGCCACGTGATGTTCAGCCACTACAAATACTACGACGACTGCTTCGACAAGCTGATGGGCAGCGATTTCCAGAACAACATGCGCGAATGCTGGGTGCGCATGATGAACACCTGGGTCCCCTACCCTTTTCAGAACAACATTCGCCATTTGCCGAAAGACGCTGCCTATGAATGCCTGAGCGGCCTGATCAAGGCGCAGAACGGAACGAAGAAGCCGAAGGACTGCGCGAACTTCCAGGAGTTCATGGACGCGGTCTTTGGCGAAGGCATCGTCAAGTACTTCATGGGACCATACAACTTCAAGGTCTGGGCGCACCCGCCGAAGATGATGAACAAGGAATGGATCGGCGAACGCGTCGCCGTGATCGACACCGACCGCGCCTTGAAGAACGTCATCTGCCAGAAGGACGACGTCGGCTGGGGCCCGAACAACATGTTTAAGTATCCGCTGTACGGCGGAACCGGCGAGTTCTATCGCCGCTTCGGGCCAGCCATCGGCCTCGACAAATTCCACCTGAACAGTGCGGTGGACCACATCGATTTCCACAAGAAGACCGTGCACTTCCGCACGGGCGACACAGTGCCGTATGACACGCTGATCAGCGCAATGCCGCTGGACCTGCTGGTCAACCGCGTCCTCTTCGGCAACATTCCGACGGAGATCCGCGAAGCCGCGTCCGACCTGCGGCACTCGGGCGATTTCATTATCGGAATCGGCATCAAGCAGCCCTGCCCGTCGACCAAGAGCTGGATGTACTTCCCGGAGAGCAACTGTCCGTTCTACCGGGTCACGTACCTGAGCAACTACTCGCCGCACATGACGCCCGACAACGCCACGCACTATTCATTGCTGTGCGAAGTCAGCTACAGCGAATTCAAGAGCGTCAACAAGGCCACGGTCATCCAGGAGACCATCCGCGGACTGATCAACGCCGGCCTGATCACAGAAAAGGACCAGGACGATATCGTCGATACCTGGCTCTTCGACGCGCAGTACGGCTATCCGACCCCGACCGTCGAGCGCGATGGCATCCTGCAGAAGGTTATCCCGTGGCTCGAACAGCACGGCATCTACAGCCGCGGCCGCTTTGGCATGTGGAAATACGAAGTCAGTAACACCGACCACACGCTGATGCAGGGAGTCGAACTGGTTAACCGCCTGCTGCTCGGCGAGGCGGAAACGACCATCGGCATCAAGTACGAGAGCACCGATGATGGACGCCAGGCGGCAATCCACGAGCGCCCGACAGTCGCCGGCTCCGGATGCCCCAAGCCGCACGCGAGCGAATCGGCCGCGATCTCCGCTCGGCGCAAGGGGCTGGCGAAGTCTCAGCGCCTGAACAAGGCGTTGGGCAACGGCTCCAACGGCCGCAACGAACCGGAGCTTGCCGAAGAAGAGCTCGGCATCACGCACACGGATCGGAACTAAAATCCGTAGCATGGGCGTCCCGCCCATGCCGCCGTTAAGTTAGGTTCAAAAAGCCCGGGGAGATCTCCGGGCTTTTCTTTTGAGAAAACCAAATGCAGACAATTGTCGTGCTTAAATCGTTTTGTGTGATATGCTTACGAGCTGAATTCAGCCGCCGCGCGATGCCGCATCTCCTGTCGTTCAGCGCCTTGAAGGCCTAGAAGTCCCACACTCTGAACCCGCTGCTTGGCAGCGCCCAGACGAGGGATGTGAACAACAACCGAAAGGTGGCATCAATGAGCACGAATTTGTCGATCGGCAGCACGACCGTGACCTTCCTGAAAGTGATGAAAAAACACGTCACCGCGAAGGCACGGCGCACACGCTATAAGCTACTCGCCGATGTCTCTACCGTGAACGGCAACGAGCGCCAGGCATATTGGTTTGGCGATGACAAATCGTTCCTGCGCCAGCGCGAGCAGGACACTGGAAAGACTACGATCAAGGTGGACTGCAGTGCCAAGCAGCGCGCCGCAATCAAGAAACTGGTCAAAGCGTTTGAAGCTCACGCGGCTCGCTAACGCGCGCAGCTGAACAACTCCTCATTGAACATAAAGAAGCCCGGGCTAAACACTCGGGCTTTCTTTTTGTCTTTACTGGGACGGTCAGGCCGTCAGGATCGGCAGTTCGCTTCCGCTCAGCGGCAGATCGCCGTATTCCTCGATGATGCGCTTGTATTCCTTGGCTACCGCGCGCGGGTGGCGCTTGAGATCGTAAAGTCCCAGCGTGTTCACGTGGCCGCGCGGGCGTGTCAGGGCCGAATCCCAATCCATCTGATCGGTCAGCGCATACCAGGTAAAGCCGATTACGGGCACACCATCTTCGCGCAGGCGCAGCAGGTTGACCCACTGCTTGAGCAGCCATTCGATTGAGTGCGCGTCGATGCGGTTGGTCTCAGTGTGCATCACGGGCATCTTGTAACGGTCGTAATACTGCTTGGCGATGACGTAGTAGCCGTAAACGTCTCCCGCGCCGATGCTCGTGCCGTCTGGCTGAATAATGTGCTCGTTGGTGACGTAGTAGTCGGTGCCCATGATCGAATAGCGCCGCATGTCCACGCTCATGAACCAGTCGTGCTCGGCTTCGCTCATGCCGTTGCTCATCAGGTAGCGGTACATGTCGACACAGGGCGCGTGATTGTAGATCAGGTCCAGCGAGAGGAAGCGGCGCTCGTTCAGGAAGCGCGCCGTTTTCACCATCATCGGTGAGCCTGGATGAACGTACTCGGTGCTCTCACTATGGATGAAGATGGCGTCGGGCCGCACGCTTAAAATCGCTTGCTGCGCCATCAGCGTCGCCTTGCAACAGTTCGTTAGCGCCGTCACGAATGCGCGGTCGCTGCGCTGCTGCTCATTCCACCAGCCGAAAGCGCCGGAGAACTGCGCCGTGATATAAATCTCGTTAACCGGCGTGTAGTAGCGAATGTGCGGGTAGCGCTGCGCAAACGCCAGAGCGTATTCGGCGAGGTACTTCGGGAAATCGCCGTTCTGGAAATTTCCAATCCAGTCCGGCACGCCGAAATGGACGAGGTCGATGACCGGCTCGATTCCCAATTCCTGCATCCGAGCGGCGACTTTGTCAAAAAACGCCCAGTCGTACTTACCCGGCGCCAGATGCATTTTATAGTACGGCGGACCGTAGCGCAGAAAGCCGATGCCCATCTGGTGGACAAGCTCGAGGTCTTTCTCCCACATTTCGTAGTGGCCGCAGGACTGCATCTGGTCGATGCGATGTCCGTTACCTACGATCGGGTAGCTGCACTCGATGCCCGTGGCGAACATGAACTTGCGCGGCTTGCGGATCTTGCGCTCACGCTGCATTTCCACGGCAACACCAGCTGCTGCGTCCTTGCGGACCTCAGCGGCGCCGATCATCTCTTCGGCGGGAGCCGGAGCAGCCTGCGGCGGCGAAGCGACAGGTGAAACTGTTGAGGATTGCGAGGCAGCAACCACCCCCGGAGTGCCGATAGTAACGGCCTCGTCCCGGTCATGCCTGATCTGAATCATTGGAGAGTTTCAAGCCTAGAAGAGACCCGCGCGTCCCAGTCGCGCAGTGCTTAACAAGTACAACAATATTAAGCCGCCAGTGACTACCAAAATTCAACGACTTTCCGCATGGAAATTCGTTTTCGCGCCATGTTTATTCCGCACAAATATTATGCCGGGAAACGAGTCTTGAATCTGGAGTCTTAGAGTCGGGAGTCGGTTCGAGAAACGAGTCTTGAGTCTGGAGTCTTAGAGTCGGGAGTCGGTTTTCAAGAGTATATAAATAGCATTGGCCGACGAAGTTTCGGACTCACGAATCCAAGACTCCCGACTCCCGACTCCTAGACTTCTAGACTCCTGGACTCATTCCAAAATACTCTTGAAGTGCCAGTACGTGACGTTCGGCTTCGACGGGGCGACCCAGCGAACGGCGTTCTCGATGACCTTCTGAACATTCTTGTCGTAGTACGTCGGGAACGTTTCGTGCCCGGGCCGGAAGTAAAAGATCTTGCCGGCGCCGCGCTGCCAGGTGCAACCGCTGCGGAATACCTCCCCGCCGCCAAACCAGCTGATGAAGATCAATTCCTCAGGATCGGGGATGTCGAAGTGCTCGCCGTACATCTCTTCATGTTCGAGCACGAAATGATCGTCGAGCCCTTGCGTGATCGGATGTCCGGGCTTAGTGATCCAGAAAATTTCTTTCAAGCCGTCTTCGCGCCATTTCAGGGCGCCGGTTGTGCCCATCAGTTTCAGGAACGGCTTCGACATGTGCGCTGAATGCAGAACGATCAGGCCCATCCCCTCGTGCACGCGTTTCTGAACTTTCTCAGCAATGGCGTCGCCGACTTCTTTGTGCGCCATATGCCCCCACCAGGTCATCACATCGGTGCGGGCGAGCACCTCATCAGTGAGCCCATGCTCGGGTTCATCGAGCGTTGCGGTGCGCACGTCCATGTCCGGCTGAGCGCGCAGGTGGGCCGCGATGGTTTCGTGAATGCCTTTGGGATAAATCTCAGCCGGCTTGCCGCCAGCCTTCTTTTCATGCCGAAACTCGTTCCAGACCGTGACCCTGATCTTCTGCTCTGACATCGCTGCTCCGTCAAAATGTATTCGCCGAACGTTTCATTCGCCAAGTCCGCCAAGCGCCAAGCACGCCAGCGGGAATGAGTCCCAGGGCGCGCATTGTCAACCGCTCAGCGCTGACGTCAACTCCCGCCAAATTCATTCTAGCCCTCTGCGTGACACGGAGAGGGGGCTGGGGGTGAGGTTTTCAGGTGATCGGAAGCGTTGAGACTGGGTGCTCCAATGCAGGAGCCCCTCATTAAAAAAAATGCTTAGCGCTTTCAATTTGTCGCGACTTTCTTGCTAAAATCTTGTGCTCGCCTGCAACCTGAACGCTCCAAAGAATTTGCACGCTAAAGAACTTTCAGACTTTTCGAGCACCCGCGCGCAATTTAAACGTTTGCACACGTGCAAACTCGGCTTTCAGCCTATTTTTCTTGGCTATTCGGCATCAAAGAACCTGTTGCGACGCTTAGTTCGCCCCGCTGGGACTCAGTAAATTGGTTGTGCGCTAACCCAGGGCTGCGCTCGCCTGCGGCTCGCTCCACCCTGGGCTTTTTTAGTTCGGCCCTTTGGGCCTGAATCAAGTTGTGCTCCCACGGCTGCGCTCGCCAGCAGCCTCACTCCAAAAAACGCCTCGGAGAGGCGCCGGAAATTAGCCGGGCGGCAAGCGAGCGGCAGCGAGCACGGCCCCCGGGATGAAGCGTTGTTTTGAAATCGAGCGCCCCTGCGGGGCGCCGGATCCGCCGCGCGGCGGTCGTGGTGCGGCGCCCTTCCAGGGCGCAGGCCAATCGTGGGCGATAATTCCGGTGGCCGCGCGCTTTCGCGCTTGCCACCGGCTAATCTCGAGCGCTCCTCCGGAGCGCACGAGGGCCGGCGGGACGCCGGCGGTCCTAGCGCAACGCCCGCTGCGGGGGCTGGTGAGGTAACGGATTGAACAGAAGGGCACTGGCTGCGGCAAGTGGCACGAACGTCAATGCAAGCTATTGCGGGCGTGCTTCACGAATAGCGATGCGCCACTCTCACCTTGCGCGATCACAATCCGAAATCCGCAATTCGCAATCCGCAATGCGGATGTAACGCACGTGTAACATTTCAGAATTTTGCAGCCTTGCGGGCAACTCGCGCGTTTAACAAACAGCGGCATCGACCGCGCGTTATTGAGGAGAATCATCTATGAAACACAAACCGGTCTGGCTCAAGGCGGCGGCGCTGGCCAGCTCAATCGTGCTCTTCAGCGGCTATGTCTATTACCGCTCGGGCGGAAGTCTTCCCGGGCTGAGCTCGGCCACGGCGAAGGAACCGCCGCCAGCAGTTGCTCGCGAAAACGAGCAGACGGCGAGCGCGGTTTCAGAAGAGCAAACGCAGCGTATTCAGCGCGAAGTCATGATGGCCGATTCCAAATCAGAGATGGTACAAGTCACGCCGCTGCCTCCGGCCAGACCACCGCAGCCGGTCACTTCGGCGCAGCCACCGAAGTCGGCTGACGCTAAACCGCGTAAACTCATGCCGAGCTCAAAAGTGCTGATCGATCATGGCACTGTGGAGTTCAGGGAGACTGGCAAAGTTCTGCCCGCCGCGCCGCCGGCGCAGCCGAAGGCAGCTGCACCCGTGCGGCAGGAGGCCACGCCTTCAGCGAGGCAGCAGGCCGCGCCGCCGGAAACACCCGCAAAAAGACGAACTGCCCTGCCGGGTTCGAAGTCGGCCGGAGTTGGTTTCTGAAGTATGTGGCTGATTTGCAGTACACGTGAGTACGCGCGCAGCAGCGGGAGGAGCCACGGCGATGACAATTGATCAAATGATGCTCTCCGCCGGCACGAGCTTTATCTTTTTATTCCTACTGTTCAGGCCGCTTGAACTCGCCTTTCCGGCAAAGCCCAAGCAGGCATTCTTCCGGCCAGGATGGCTGACTGATCTCTGTTTTTTCCTCGGGCAATATCTGATTTGGAGCGGCCTTGTCTTCTGGATTCTGGCGCACTTCGGAGACTGGCTGGACCACACGGTCCCGTCCGGTTTCCGCAGCGCAGTCGCGGCGCAGCCCTGGTGGCTGCAGGCCCTTGAAATCGTGGCGCTCAGCGATTTCTGCGTCTACTGGGGGCACCGGCTGCAGCACCGCACTCCCCTGCTGTGGCGTTTTCATTCCATTCACCACAGCGCCGAACATCTCGACTGGCTGGCCGCGCATCGCGAGCATCCGGTCGACACCGTGTACACGATGGGCCTGATCAATCTTCCCGCGTTTGTGCGCGGTTTTCCGCTCGAGACGCTCGCGGGGCTCATCGCGTTTCGAGGCACGTGGGCGATCTTCATTCACTCCAACGTGCGTCTGCCGCTGGGTCCGGCACGAATGCTGGTGGGTTCGCCCGAGCTGCATCACTGGCATCACGACCGCGACCGCGAGGCCGGCAACTACGCCAACATTTCGCCGCTGATGGATATTCTCTTCGGCACCTACCGCTGCCCGGATCACGAGCCCGAGCGGGTCGGAATTTCAGAACCGATTGCGCAGGATTACATCGGGCAAATGGTGCATCCGTTCAAGCCGGCGCCGGTGAAAGTTCGCGTGGATAATCCAGAGCCGCTCAACGCGCAAAGCGCCCAAGCGTGAAACGGCGCACAGGTAGATCGGTTTTGCCGCGCGTGGCCAGATCAGCCATGACTTCGCCGACTGTCGTGGCGAACTTAAAGCCGTGTCCGCTGAAGCCCGCGGCGATCGCGATATTTTTGTGGCGCGGGTGCAGGTCGAGGATGAAATCCATGTCGGGCGTGCAGGTGTAGAGGCAGACTTTGCCGAGTGTCAAAGGTCCGGCCGCCTGCGGGATGTAGCTCTCCAGGTATTCGCGCAGCAGCGTGTCGTCTTCGCGATTGAAGTTGCGATCGACAGTGTCGGCGCTCACGATCTGGCCACCGTGATGATGCGCGACTTTCATGGCATCGATACCGAAGAACGGAAATCCATAAAAATTGTGGCCGCCGACTTCCATCAGGAAAAGCGGAAATGTGCCGAGCTCAAAAAGTTCGCGCTTCAGTGGCTTGTAAAAACCCATCGCCTGCCGCGTCACGATAAGCGGCAGATTGAGCTCGGAAAGCATCCGCACCGTCCACGGTCCGGCGCAGACGACCGCCGCGTTGGCGCTGTATGTGCCGCGCCGCGTGCGGACACTCATGCCGCACTTGCCGCGGCCGGGATCGATGCTGAGTACTTCCTCTTCTTCGTTGATCTCCGCGCCGAGTTTTTTCGCTTCTGATCGCATTGCCAGCAGACAGCGTTCGACGGCCAGAATGCCAGCGTCTTTCTGCCAGATGCCGCTCATCCACAGCGGCACTTCAAACTGTGGGAAGCGCTTGCGGATTTGCGCCGCCGAAAGGATCTCGTGCGGGATGCGGTGCTCGCGGCAGCTGAGGCCAGAGCCTTTGAGCAGCGGGCCTTCGGGCGAGCCCATCTCTACAATGCCCGTAATCTTGAGCAGCGTTTCGCCTGTTGCAGATTCGAGCTCACGCCAGAGCTCGTACGCACGGTCCACCAGCGGCACGTAGTCGGGATGTTCGAAATACGCGCGACGGATAATGCGTGAATAGCCGTGGCTTGAACCGAGCTCATGGCCGATCGCGTACTGCTCAATTAACCGCACGCTGGCTCCGCGACGCGCGAGCTGCCAGGCTGTCGCGCAGCCCATGGCTCCGCCGCCGATGACGATCACGTCTGTGCGTTTCATAGCGCTGGTCTTACCTTACGCCTGATCTTTATCCCAGCCCAAAAGAAAGCGGATTGAAGACTCCCGTCTCCAATCCGCAATCCGAAATCCAAAATCCGAAATAGAGCTACTCCCAATCGTCGCTCATGTCGTGGTCTTTGCCGACGCGCACGAAGCCGAGATTCACACCGGTGTGGGTGCTGCCTTTCAGCTTGTGTCCGGCCTTGTCTTTCATGCGGTCGCAGACCCTGCGCTTGTCCCCGTACTGCTGTTCCTTCGCGCGGTCCTTGCGGGTATCGGCGTCGTCTTTGAGTTTGTCGTAGAGCTGCGCGGCGCGGCGATACAGTCTCTCTGCATTTGAGTAGCGCTTGGCCTTGCCTTCCTGCCGCGCGACTTCATGCAGCGTTGCTGCGTCGGCAGGATCAATCTTCGCGGTGTCCAGGAGAATGTCGGTCAAGAGATTTCGCACGCGGGTGGCGACTTCTTCCTTTTCGGCCTTGGCTTCCTTCAACGCCGGAACGGCCGCTGCGCCCAAATCGCGGAGCTTCTTTTCCGCCTTATCGCGTTCCCCGGCATCGCCTTCAACCATCGATTTTACCAGAGCGGCGGCATCATCGGCACACTGCGCGGCGCGCGGCGCAACAAGCGACAACGCGGCCACTGCCAGCCAGAGTGTAAACAGCTTTTTGGGCATGTGTCTCCTCCTTCAGATTTCCATTCGCATCAATGTGACGCAATGCTATGGAGAATATTCACGCAGCCTGATTGTGCAACAGCCGAAAGCAATACGCGTCTTTGAGTTGACAGAGTGCAGGGAAAGCCGCAGCATCTGCGTCATACTTAAGTAAGCAATGGAGATTTCGTTTATGATGCGACAATCAGGCCGTCTATTGCTCGCGCTGGTGCTTATGGCGCTGGCGGGATGCGGCGATACGGCAAAGCCGCTCAATGTTTCACCTCCCAACGGCACAGGCGCAAAGCAGACGCTCAGCATTGTCTGGGCGCAGTGGACTCCGGCAGATGTGCTGCGCGAAATGGCCGAGGAATGGGGCAAGGCCAACAACACTGAAATCAAGATGAGCCTCTTCCCCTGGTCCATCTATCAGAAGGAAATGTGGCAGGAATTCAGCTCCGGCGGCACCAAGTACGACATCGTCATCGGCGACAGCCAGTGGATCGGCAAATGCGCAACAGAGGGGCATTACCTGGATCTCTCGGATTGGCTGACGAAAGAGGTCCCAAACATTGAAGAAATCGAATCGGCGGCGCTGAAGGCGTATTGCGAATACCCGCTGGGGAGTGGGAGATTCTTTGCGGCCCCGTGCGAAATCGACGGCTGCGGCTTCGCCTACCGCAAGGACCTCTTTGAGGACCCAAAGGAACGCGAAGCGTACAAGGCGAAGTACAACCGCGAACTGGATGTTCCGAAAACCTGGAGCGAGCTGAAGGACATTGCTGAATTCTTCCACCGCCCGGACAAGAGCATGTACGGCGCTGCGCTGTTTACGGATTCCGGCCAGTACGACGCCATCACCATGGGCTTCATGCAGGTGATGTGGTCCTGGGGTGGAAAGTTCTGCGATCCAAATTTCAACGTCGAAGGCGTGCTCAATTCAAAAGAAGGCGTTGAAGCGCTGCAGTTCTACACCGACCTGGCAAAGTTCACTCCGCCGAATGGCGGCGCATTCTATCACGACCAGTGCCACGCGGCGTTCACCGAAGGCAAGGTGGCGATGACGATGAGCTTCTTTGCTCTGATGCCGCCGCTGCTGAATGAGAAGCAGAGCAAGTTCGCGAAAAGCACCGGTTTCTTCGCCGTTCCCGCCGGTCCCAAAGGCCGCTACATCAGCCTGGGTGGGCAGGGCATTTCGGTGATGCGCAAGAGCCCGCCTGAAAAACAGGAGCTCGCCAAGAACTTCATCCGCTGGTTCCTGGAGACATCCAACCAGAAACGCTGGGGCGCAAAGCCCGGCTGTTTCAGCGCCAACCGCAAGGCCAATGAGGACCCTGTCGTGCGCAACGCGGCGCCGTTCAATGCCGCGTACATGGAGAGCCTCGAGTTCCTTCGCGACTTCTACAACACGCCCGAATTCGGCGAGCTGCTGGCGTCCTGCCAGAATCACTGGAACGCCGCGGTTACCGGCAAGGTCAGCGCCAAAGAGGCAATGGATGCGCTGGCAAAAGAGCATACGGATATTCTCAAGAAATCCGGCGCGCTGAAGTAACTTCTCATCGCGCAGCCGCAGAGCCGCTACTGGCTTTTTATTAGCTTGCCCTCTCAGGTTGAAAGGAGCCTGAGATGGCAGAGATTACGATTGCACCCGACGAAACCGCAGTGGGTTCGAAAGATCCCAACGATGATCTGAAGAAGCTCTCAGAGGCTATTCTTCATGATATGCTGCAGTACGCACATCAGCATAACGTTGACATAATTGGAGCCCGCGCCAGCACCGAACAGCGGCAGCCTCTCCCCAAGATCACCATAACGATTCCGAAATACATATCGCAGGAACACCGCGACGAACTGGAGCGGATTGCTTACACACGCGCGGCGCAGCACAGCGGACCGCAGGAAGTGCAATTTATCTATGAGCAGTCGGCAGGATAAGCAGTGAAGGAGCTCACCATGAAAATGCGCAACGAGGATGAAAAACGCGAGGCCGATCAGAAAGCGCGAGCCACGGGCGCAGCGCGGCGCAAGCGCAAGCAGGAAGCGCAAAGCGGCAGTACACCTGCCTTTGAGCCCGATCGCGAAAAGGTGCTCGGGGCGCCGATTCCCGAAGGCGAGCAGATGGCCACTACGCCCGCCGGAGCAGCCACGGGTACCACCGCCAATCAGGTGGAACGCAAAGAAGACGAGCAGCGCCCCCGTCAGAGGACCGGCAGAGCGCGTGCAAAAAAACGCAAGGCAGAGCCGCAGGAACCGGGAGCGGAACAGGCCGCCACCGGGCATGTTGAGGAAGCTGTTTCCGGAGAAAATCAGGACCCAACAGCGGAGCGCTGGAGCAAGCCGGGGCAACGTGGCAGCAATCTGCCCGAGGAGCCGGTCTCCGGTGAATCTGCGGACGAGTCCACAGAACGAAATGTTTAACGTAAGGAGTCTTGCATGCGTACGATTCTTTCTCCTGAACCGTACAGTGAATTTGAGCGGCCGGCGATTTATCTTGCAGGAGGCGTCTCCGGCCGCAACTGGCAGGCAGAAGTGACTGCCGCCCTTTCCAGCGTTCCGGGCACTGTTTTTAATCCCCGCGCACCGAACAGCGAAACACGCGTGTGGGCGCGCGAGCAGATCGAATGGGAATTCGCCTCGATTCGCAGAGCCGACCTGATCACCTTCTGGTTTTCAGATGGGGAAATCAATCCCATAACACTGTTTGAACTTGGCGCACAGCTGCAGCGCCTGGCGCTGCTGCGGGGTGGCGGCGGAAACAGGCTGCTTCCACGCATCGTCATTGGGATGGCGCCCGGCTACCTGAAGGGCGATGACGTGAAGATCCAGACAGAGCTGCTGCTTCCGGAAACGCCTTTTGTCTCAACGCTTGACGCACTCATTGAAGAGACGCGTGCTTTCATCGAAACGATGGCTCCGCTTGCTGCTGGATAAATTTCCGCGAGGGTGTATGTAAAAGCCGTCTCGCGGAGATTTTTCATGGCATCACGTCGCAGCTTTCTGAAAACCGTTGCCGGTGCAGCCGGAATGGGCGTCTGCGCGCCTTCCCTGCTGGCGGTTGAACCTTTTGTACGCAACGGCCCGCCGCGGCTGCTGCTGAGCCTGGCCGCCTATTCCTTCCGCGACTTCTTCATTGATGCCAGGCATAAGCGCGCCGCCCCGCCTGATCCGGCCAAAGCAATCGACATGTTCAAGTTCATCGATTACTGCGCTGAACAGGGCTGCGCGGGCGAGCTGACCAGTTATTTCTTTCCAAAGGACGTCAGCAATGAGTATCTGCTGAACGTGCGACGGCACGCATTCCTGCGCGGAGTTCCCGTCAGCGGCACGGCTGTGGGAAACAACTTCGCCTTGCCCCAGGGCGCGGCGCGTGATGGCGAGATCGCTTCCGTGAAAGCGTGGATCGACCGCGCAGCTCTGCTGGGCGCGCCCCACATTCGCGTCTTCGCCGGATCAGCCAAGGACATCACCGATGCCGAGGCGCGAAAGATGTGCATCAGCGCGCTCGAAGAGTGCTCCGACTACGCCGGCACGAAAGGAATTTTCCTGGGACTTGAGAATCACGGCGGCATCGTTGCCGAGCCCGAGGGACTGCTGGAGATCATAAAGACCGTGAAGAGCCAGTGGCTGGGAATCAATCTGGACTCGGGAAATTTCCACGGAGCCGATCCGTACGCACAGCTCGAAATGTGCGCGCCGTACGCCGTAAATGTGCAGATCAAAGTCGAACTCAAGCGCAAAGACGCGAAGACACACGAGGCCAGCGATCTGCCGCGCCTGGCCAAGATGCTCAAGGATGTGAAGTACCAGGGCTACGTGGCGCTTGAATACGAAGCCAAAGAAGATCCCTGGCAGGCCGTGCCGCCCGCGCTGAAAAAACTGCGGGAAGTGCTGAGCTGACAAAAAAACGGAGCGTCGCCGCTCCGTTTCTCTGTCTTAAGCTCCACCATGCCTTATTCGAACTTGAGTTCTTTTTCCTTGCCCTGTTCGCGGTAGAGCTGCGCCAGCGCGACTTTCGCCGACTCCTGCGCGTTCTTGTCGTCTTTAAATTCCTTCAGCATTGTGCGCAGCGTTTCTTCGGCGCCGGCGTAATCCTTCACGCGGCGGGCGGCTTCAGCGGCGCGCAATGACAGGCTGATCTTCTCCTGCGGATGCTTCGAAAGCGTGGCGGCCGTGCGCAGCGTTTTAAACGCTTTATCCATCCTGCCACACTGCTCGTAGACCGTTCCCAGCAACATGGCAACGCGGTCGGTGACCGGCTGGTCGCCGACGTACTCCTCCATAACCTTCACAGCTTCGTCGCGGTTGCCGCGCTGGATCAGCAGAATTGCCGTCTGGAAATTGTACTGCGCCTGGTGTTCCTTGGGCGCGACCTTGGCGAGCTTGCGCGTGATTTCAATCGCCTTGTCGGACTGGCGTGACTGCATGTACAGCGAAGAAAGCCGATTCAGAACGTCGGTCGATTCGGGATTTGCTTCCAGCATTTTCTCGACGTACGGAATGGCTTTCAGAGGATCGGGCTTCACCGTCTGATGGATGTCGGCAAGTCTCTCATTGGCGGCTCGGTCCTTCGGATCTTTCGCCAGCGCCGCCTCGGCTTCGGCGATTGCAGCGGCCAGGCGTTCGGGGTCCTTCGGCAGAATCTCGAGCGTGCGGCGGTTTACCTCGCGCTGCATCCACGTCATGCTCTGATTTGCCGGGGCGTTACGCGTTACCGCACCTGCCTGGTTCAGTGTTTCCAGGGCTTTGTCATACTGTTTAAGACCTTCGCGCACTTTCGACAATGCCAGCAGCAGATTGACTTTCTCCAGCGGCTCAGTCGAGCTCTTGATCACGATTTCGTACTGCTCAGCCGCGCCGGCGAGGTCATTCTTCTTTTCCAGAACACGCGCCAGCAGCGTCGCGCTTCGTGTCTTCAGCGGCGCATCCGTCTCTTTAAGGTTGGCAATGGCGGCTCGCACGAGCGGCTCGGCACGTTCGCCGGAATTGTGGTTCAGATGAACCTGCGCCAGATCCAGCAGGTAGCGCGCATCGGTGATCTCTCCACTCGGTGCCGCCGCCGCAGTTCCGGACCCGGGAGCAGCCGCCGGGGCAGGTGCCGGGGCAGGCCCCTCGCCGGCAAAGGCCGAGGCACACAGCAGGGCTGCAAGCAAGAATGGATGAGGTCTGGCGCTGCGTATCATAGAGTCTCCTTTTGGTGCAAATGATTAGACGCCGGAAGGCCGCTATTCTTTACAGTGAAAGAAAAAGTCAAGGCGAATTAGGCGCTGTCCTACGTCGAGAATCAAGCACGGAACGACTTCACCTGCTTTGCAGGCAGCGGTCAAACCGGTGTTGTCGTGGAGGGGAAGGTCGTGGCGGAACCAGAAAAGGTGGCGCATGCGGCCGCGTTACGGCCATACAAAGCTGCGTCAAAATACTTCAAGAAACGCGGCGCCCGAGCAGCAGCTCGCGGAAGGCGCCGCTGAAATTCCGCGCGTCTTCACTGGGCCAATTGCCGTGTTGCATCTTGTTCACCAGGAACAGAAACCCGGCAATAGCAATCCAGATCAGCAACATGGATGTCAGGTAACTCATCGCCCCCTCCCTTTTGCGCCCCTATTCTTTTCGGCGCACAGGGAGGGCTGCCTGAGCGGAATTTACTCGGGATCTTCGATAATCTTTCGTCCGAAGAATGGCTTCTCAGGCTCAGGCATCTTTTCCCAGTCAGCCGGAGCGCGTGAGACAGCCTCACGGTAGCGCTCGATCAGCGCTTCCAGAAAATGCAGAACGTGTTCACGATACGGCGCGAATTCCTCGAGATTCGTATCCATCAGCGCCGCAAGCGCCACGACCCGGGCGGGTGTCTGCGCCTGGGCTTCTGCACGCTGCAGCGCCTTGAAACCCCACTCCAGATAGCGGTCTCCCAAGAATCGCGTGATCCAGAACTCGAGCTCAAATTTTCCGTATAGACGCTTGTTGAAGCGTGCGGCCTCGAGCGCCTCGGTCAGGATCGCTGTGACTTCCGCGTCGGGCACAGCCCTGCCGCACTGCGGACAGCTCAGTCCGGGAGCGAACGGAAGCCAGCTGCACTGGCATTTGGGACAGGCATATTCCAGCTGTGACTTCAAAACCATTGCAACGCGCCTCTTAATGATACCGCGCCCTCGACACGGACACGGCAAAACAAGGTCCCACAGATCGTCTTGCCTCATTTATATGTTGAGTGTGATTCGCCTCAAGTCGGCTCCGGCCGCCGACGATAATCCACATACTGTGGGGAATGGGCCTTTCAGTGCAGCTGCCGTGGCATGGCTTGCCGGCAGCGCTGCCTAGCGCGCGAACCTTCGGATCACCGTCGCGGCCGCCATCAGCCCGCAGTGAATCCGGTGTGGAGCAGTGCTCGTCCTATGATTCAGAAAAAGCTGATTCGCTGTCTTCTTCCCTTCATCGCATTGGGCGCGCTCACGTTTGGAATGCAGCGCGTCGCCGCTGGCGAAGCGCCGGCCCGGCGCGTGGCATCCTCAGCCCGCCGCCCGGTTCCCGCAGCGCGCACGGCGCCGAAGACCGCGCCGGCCAAGCCCAAGTCCTCTGGCGCCGCGATTGAAACAGCTTCTTCACCGATGTCCGCACCGGCCGTGGCAACCTCGTCGGCCGCTGTGCCCGCTGTCCTTTCGTCCTCGCCTGCAGCACGCCAGCCGATTGAGCCAGCGCTGGCGTGGGGACAGGTGAATGCGCAGAACGTCAACGTCCGCACCGGTCCCGGAACGCAGAACAGCGTTATCGCGACGCTTAAGGGGGGCGACTATGTCAAAGCCCGCGCTGCGCACGGAACGTGGCTTGAAATTGAATGGCCGCAGAATGTGCCGACATGGGTTCCGAAGTCCGCAATTCAGCTGACCCCGGATAAGGGCGCGCTCGTAGCAGCTTCAGGCGCGCGCGTTTTCAGCAGCGGAAATCCGCAGGCGTCCGTTGTCGCGCGGCTGGACAAGGGTGCCCCGGTCGTGATCGTCGGCGAAGAAGGAACCTGGTTTAAGATCAAGGCGCCGGAGGCCGCGACGGCCTACATGTCCGCCAAGTACGTCATGACGGGCGTCGAGGCCCCGGCGCCGAAGAAACCCGCAGCGCCACTGTCCGAAACGATCTCGGCCGCATTGCCAACGAAGAGCACAGCGGCTGCCCCCGTTCCCGCAACGCCTGCCGCGCCCAAGCCGGCGCCGGAACAGCAGGCCGTCATCCAGCAGAATCTGATCAACACGATCGAGGACACGCGTAAGCAGCTTAAAGCTCCGGCCGTTGCAAAAACGCCTGCGGCCGGCTCCGATCCGGACAATGACAGCGCGGCCATGAAGCTCGCCGAAGAGATCGAGAACACAAAGCGCAAGGCCGCCGCCGAAGAGCTCGCGCGGCAGGAAATTGAGGCCCGCAAGAAGGCAGAGGCCGAGGAACTCGCGGCGAAGAAGAAAGCTGAGGCGGAGGAACTCGCAGCCAAAAAGAAAGCCGAGGCTGAAGAGCAGGCCCGGCGTGAAGCCGCAGAAGCAGAAGCACGCCGCGTTGCCGAAGAAACAAAGCGCAAAGCAGCCGAGGAAGAAGCCGCGCGCATGCAGGCCGAAGCTCGCAAGAAGGCTGAAGCCGAAGAGAAAGCTCGTCGCGAGAGCGAAGCGCGCCGCCTGGAAGAAATCGAAATCGGCCGCCGTGAAGCCGAGGCTAAAAAGAAGGCAGAAGCCGAAGAGCAGGCTCGCGTCATGGCCGAGCGCCTCGAAGCGGAACGCGCAGAAGCCAAGCGCCTTGCTGCGGAAGAAGAAGAGAAGGTCCGCGCCGCCGAAGCCAGGAAGAAAGCTGAAACTGACGAGCAGCAGCGTCTTGATTCCGAGGCCAGGAAAAAGGCAGACGAGTTGCAGCGCATCGAGACCGAAGCGCGAAAGAAAGCCGAGGCCGAAGAGCTCGCAAAGCGTGAAGCCGCTGATGCCGAAGCGCGCCGGATGGCTGAAGAAACACGCAAGAAAGCCGCCGGAGAGGAACAGGCGCGCATCGCGGCTGAAGCCAGGAAGAAAGCAGACGCCGAGGAACTCGCGAAGCGAGAGCTGGAGGAGAAACAGAAGGCCGACGCGGAGGAAACTGCACGGAAGGCCAGCGCTGCGCCAGTCGCAGCGCCCGCTCTTCCGGATGACCGCGGGGGAATCTTTGTCGATCCATCCGAGTACAAAGCACCCGCGCCGGTGTTCGACAAACTGCCCGAACCTGAGCCGGCTCCACAACTGAATTTGAGGCTGCCCTCGCCCACGCGCAAGCAGGCGGCTCTGCCGAAAGTTGAACCGGCTTCGACGCCCGTGAGCTATTCGCCCTGGAGCGGCGCTGCTGAAACGGCCGCAGTGCAGCCGGAGCAGGAACCTGAAAAAAGCATCGACGAGCGCGCCATTCCCGACGCCGTCAAACGCGTGAAGTCCAAATTTATTCTGCCGCGCAGCGCCCCGAGCGCGCCCGGCAAGATGGCTGAAGTCGTTGAAGTCTCGGAGGTCAGTGCCGCGCCCGCGAGCATCAGCCACACAGCTTCGGCGAGCATCCTTGACGCCTCACCAGTCGTAATTGAGGAATCCGCTCCTGCAAAAAACAGCGGCCCCGTGCTTGAAGTGATTTCGCAGCCGGCGACGCCGCTATTGCGTCCGCAGCTTCCGCACATCGAAGCACCTCAGACCGGCTTGCCCGAGCCGACGGGCGAAGCGCCAGCGTCACTGCGTCTGCAGCCGCATTTCGAAGCCCAGGTGCGAAACGTGAGCACCACCGGACCGGTCGTCAGCGCGGATGGCATACTTGAAGTGTGTTCGCCGAGCCCCGTCGCCGGCGCCGAATTCATGCTCGTGCGCGAGGGCCGGACTCTGCACATTCTTTCTGCGAGCGCAACACTGAGTCTCGACAGCTACATCGGCCGGCGTGTTTCGATCACCGGCGTCCCACTACAGGGCGCCTCGGCGGACCAATCCGTGCTGGAGATCAGCAGCGTTACAGCGCGCGATTAATCAAGAGCAAACATGCCACGGGCAGCCTGCCATCAGCTGACCGTGAGACCCACAGAGTTCGGGCACTCACACCATATCTGCAAGCGCACAACGTCCACCTTCTTGGCGCCTTTGCCTGACTCGCTCCTTCGTCCCGTATCGCCTGAGAAAAGCCCGCGGCGCCTTTTTCCTTTGCAACTCTGCCCCATCATTTAAGCTTTCCGGCATGAGCTTACATGTCCTCGGGCGCAAATGTCCGATCTGCGGTAAAAAAGGCCTGGTCATCGGCGCGGACGACGGCTATTCCTTCAGGCCGCAGGGCTGGCTGGTTAAGCGGCTGGGCGCACGGCAAATTGCCTGCCCACACTGCGGCGCTTTGATGGCGGCGCTGCTGCCGGAATCGGTAGCGAAGCTGAAGGAAGAGCTGCGGGCCTCGCGTGCCGAAGAGACAGTAACCTATCACGCCAAACGCTCGCGCAAGAAAGCAGCACCTCCTGACGAAAATGGTTCCGGATCGACTGGCGCCGATGAATCCGGAAAAGAGTAGTCTCCCGCACGTCGCCTTTATCGCGCTCGGCGCAAATCTCGGCGACCGCGCTGAAACCCTTAATGCCGCACTGAAGGTGCTCGACGCACGCGACGAAATTGGTGTCGAGAAGGTCTCAACGTTTATTGAGACAGAACCGGTCGGCGGCCCACCAAATCAGGGTAAATATTTGAACGCCGCCGCGAAGCTGCGCACCAGCGTGCCACCCTACGCCCTTCTGGAAATGCTACTGGGCATTGAACACGCGCTGGGCCGCCGGCGAGCGATCAGCGAGCGGAACACCGCCCGCACGATCGATCTTGATCTGCTGCTCTACGACGATGTGGTGCTGGATCAACCGGGACTTGAGATCCCCCACCCGCGCATGCATGAACGCGCCTTTGTCCTGCAGCCGCTGGCCGAGATCGCAGCAGACGTAGTCCATCCCGTGCTGAAGCGCACCGTCGCACAGTTGTGCCAGCAGCTGAAGAGCTGACTAAATGGGCGCAGCACAGACACGCTCAAGGTTCTCGTTTTTTGTCCCTTGGCTCAGCACGCCAAAGCCCTAGAATGTGCGCGGGGGCGGGCGGAAGCGAGCGGAAGAGCATTAAATCTATGTCGCAAGTGATTCCAGATGATCAGGTTCAGTTCGCCCAACTGGCGGTCAAACAGCGCTACATTCAGCCGGAACAGGTCCGCGCAGCGCTTGACCTTTACCGGCGTTACAAGGCAGCGGGCGGAGAAGTTCCGTCGATCGCGCGCATCCTCATCGGCAAAGGCTGGATGGATCGCCAGCGCGGAGAGATGCTCTACCGCCATCTGCTTAAGGGCGAGCCGCTCCCGCCGGCTGCCATTGCGTATGCCGCTCCAGCAGCCGCGGCCGTGAACGCGGCTCCAATTCCCGCGCGCAAGGGTACTCCGCCCGGAAATGTGCGGCCCAATCTCGATGGCGAATTTGAAATCCTGGACGATCTGGGGCTCGAACCGCCGGGCTCGGCGATAGATCTTCCCGTCCAGTCCAATGCAGCCGCGCCTGTTGTCGACGAGCGTGAAGCGTGGATCAAGGGCATGGGCGCGACGGTTGTGCGCAAGGACCTGGTGAAGGGCTACAAGATCACGCAGGTCATGGGCGAAGGCTCGATGGGCATCGTCTACCGCGCGCACCAGATTTCGATGGACCGCACCGTCGCGCTGAAAGTGCTGCCTGAAGACAAGACCAAGGATCAGCGCTTCGTCGAAGAATTCCTGGCCGAAGCGCGCAACGCCGGACGCCTGAATCATCCCAACCTCATCCGCGTGCATGAAGTCGGCAAGAGCGGCGACACGTATTATTACTCCATGGAGTACGTCGAAGGGCAGCGCCTGGACGAGTGGATGGATGAATGCGAAGGCGGCCGGCTTGATCCCAAGCAGGCGGTCAATGTTTTCATCCAGGTGGCGCAGGCGCTCGATTACGGCTTCCGCGCGGGCGTCATTCACCGCGAAATCCGCCCGAACACGATCATGGTCAATGAGGACGGCCAGGCCAAGCTCGCCGATCTGGGACTGACCAACGATGAACAGACGCGTTTCCTCGACGGAGAAAACGCGTACTACGTATCGCCTGAGCAGGTTCAGGGCGGCAACGTTGATACGCGGACAGACATTTACTGCCTGGGCTGCTGCCTGTTCCACTGTCTCACCGGCGAACTGCCATTTGAAGGCGGCGCGCCAAAGGAAGTGCTCAACCGGCGCCTGAATGAACCCACGCCGGATCCGCGCGAGTACAACCCGGCGATCAGCCCGGAGCTTTCGCGCATCGTCATGCGCATGATGGCACGCACGCCGGCCGAACGCTTCCAGGCTCCGGCAGAAGTCGCCGACGCGTTGAAGCGTGTGACGTTCGCGGCCCCGCCCGCACAGAAGAAACCGCTTCCGGCTCGCTCGCCGCTCAAGCGGCCATTGCGGCCGGGTGGGCGCACACCTTCTGGACGACACCCGCAGGCCTCCTCGCGCTTCAAGCGCCGCCCGGGGCGGTGATGGCTGTTTCTGGATAGTGCTTCAACACAAAGACATCAGGATTCTAAGACACAAAGAGAACTGAGCCTTCGTGTCTTCGTGTTGAAGGTTCTTGTTTTCTGGCATTTACCCAGAAGCCGCTCAGCCCGGCCCGCCGGCATGCGCGTAGGCATCCATGATTTCCAGGCTCGCCTCCTGCTCGCTCAGCCGCCGCATCAGCAGATAGCGCACTGAAACAATGCCGATCACGCGACGTGTCGTGTCGACGATGGGCAGATGCCGGTAACGCTTGCGGATCATCCTCCACAAGGCATCTTCGACCTGCGTGCTGGCACTCACCGTGTCCACCGGCGAGGTCATCACACCTGAAAGCAGCGTGAGATTCGGATCGCGCTGCATGTGTGTGACGCGAAGCAGATTGTCGCGCTCGGTGAAAATTCCAACCGGGTTGCGATTGGAGTTCACCACGACGACGGCCCCGACGTTGAACTTAGCCATCAGCGCTACAGCTTCCCTGACGGACATTTCCGGAACAGCCAGCACCGGTGGGATCCGGGCGCATTTGATCACATCCATGGCGCGCCTCCTTTTTAATAAGTGAACCACCGGCCACTGGCACGAGCAAATGAGCACCTTGTGCCAAGTGCCAAATGTGCAGTATTCAACAGCGCGGTGTAAATCTTTTGGACACGGTATTCAGCATGCACTAACTGCGTAGCACGTTTTTCAAGAGTGCTGCGTTGACACAAAATCTGGTCGGTATAAGGTGGGGACAGCAGTGGGGGCAAAACCCAATAAAAGGACCGTGGCTCATTGACTCTTGGCTCTGTGCTCTTTCGATGAGAGCGTACAGCCAATCGCCAGAGCCCTGAACTGAACTGCATGCCGACTTCGTCTTCAATTCGAAGCACCGACACATCGTTTCTCCGCCTTCAAGATCGCATCGGTTACCTCTTCAATGATCCCTCGTTGCTGGAGCGCGCGCTGACGCATCCATCCAGCACCGCTGAAGAGGACCGTGATAATGAACGCATGGAGTTCCTCGGCGACTCGGTGGTGAATCTCTGCGTTGCGCAGGCGCTCTATGAACGCCACGCCGACTGGACGGAGGGCGATCTGACGCAGGTGAAATCGGCGGTCGTCAGCACCACCGGGCTGGCGCGCGCCGCAGAATCACTGGGCCTGCGCGATGTCGGGCGCTTCGGAAAAGGCCTGCCGCAGAACGAACCGCTTCCGCCCAGCGTATACGCCAATCTCTTCGAAGCCGTTGCGGCCGCAGTGTATCTCGACGGAGGCCTGGAGGCGGCGCGCTCGTTCGTGCTGCGTATTCTCGGACCGGAGATGCGCTCGGTTGCCGAGACTGGCGGCGAGCCCAACTGTAAATCACTGCTGCAGCATATCTCACAGAAGAGCTTCGGCATTACGCCGCATTACCGACTGGTCGGGAGTAGCGGGCCGGATCACGACAAGATTTTCGAGGTCTGCGCGCACGTTGGAAGCCGCGTCTTCCCCAGCGGAACGGGCAGGAGCAAGAAGGAAGCCGAGCAGTCCGCAGCGCGCCGCGCACTCGAAGCGCTCGAAGCCGAGACCATGCTCAGCGCCAGTGCCGCCGCGATGAGTTCCCCCGCGCAGGAAGACGAAAGCGTCAGCGTCTGAGTTTTACGGATTGAGTTTTATCCTGCTGATTCGCCAGTGCCGCAATGGCACATCAATTTGAAGGTACGAAAGCCCCAGTTTACTTCTTGCGCGCAATCAGCAGCTTTGTGCTGGGGCCGCCGGAGAAGGTGGAATTCAGCGCGAGTTCGGGCAGATAAAGCCCCGCTCCAATCGCGCCGCCGAGGATCTCCCCCAGCCCAACGTGCTTGCCCAGTTTGTAGGGCAGCTTCGTCAGCGACCAGGATGTCTTGAAGGCCAGCTTGCTGATGCCCGTCAGGTCTGTCGGCGAATTCATTAGGAAAAAAATCGGCCGCACGTCTACAACTTCAAAGCCGCGTTTGGTTAGCGCCTCACGGTACATGTTCAGCGTGCGGCGGCGCACGTGGCTGATTGCGTTTTCAACGCTCTGGTATTTGTCGAAGACGATCGCGTGTCCATCGGGCTTTAGCGCCATGGCGATATTGTCGAGCGCGCCGTTCCAGTTCGCGTCCTCGACCAGATGGAACAGCACGTCGAACGCGGTGGCGATGTCGAAGGTTCCCTTCTTATCCCCCAGCGGCAGCGGCGCTCCGATATCGGCTTTCTCGAAGCTCCAGCCCGTGTCGGCAAATCTCTCGCGTGCGGCTTTTACGGCGATTTCAGTAATGTCAAAGCCGCTCACGTGGCCCACGCCCGATTCGCGCCAGAGATCCAGGTAAAAACCGGTGCCGAAGCCCAGTTCAAGCAGGCGCACACCTTTGATTGCAATGCCGTGTTTACGCAGCGTGCGCAGAAGGACCTTGCGCCGCACTTTGTACGCCCAGCGGTTGAATGCCAGGCCCACTCCCGCATGCCCAACGCCCGCGAGATTGAACTCGCGCTCCAGGCGCTGCGTCCAGTAGCGGTCGTTCTCGTAAACCGGCTTCTGCCCGGCGGATTCTTTCGGTTCGGTCGTCGACATGAAGCGGCTACTCTTACCATAGATAAGCTGAATGGCAAGCTGAAGGTGTTACTGACAATGGTCACGGCTAATGGGTGAACGGGGTGCTGGCAAGCCGAACACGTGTCTTCAATACACGCGCTGCTCCTGCAGCTTCTTGTTCGCTTCGCTCACCCAGCCCTTTGGGCTGGACCACCGCGGGATAAAGATATTGTCCCGACCGTTATACCTCCGCCGTCACTCGCCACCCGTCACTCGTCATCAGGCCGTTAAGCCACCGGCACATCGCGGCGGCGTTCGCGGCGGCGGCGGGCACGCTCGAGGTCGATTGATTTGATGGTTTCCTTGATCTCCTCCTGAAGCGTGTGGCGCAGGCGCGGGTTGAGGCGCACCGCCTGCTGCAGACAGACGTACGACTGATCGGGGCTGTTGAGAAGCAGATAGGCCTGAGCCAGCACCACCATGGCCTCGAAATTCGCCTCGTCGATGGCCAGCGCAATCAGCGCCTGGCGCCGTGCTTCCACGCCCTCTCCGTTCCGCAGATAAAGCTTCGCCCGCCGCAGGTATCCGCCGCTCCAGCCGGGATACTTTTCAAGCAATTCGTTAAGGACCGGGAGCATGTCGCGATCGGATGCTGCGCCGGCTGCGCGCGAGAGCCTTTCGCGCTGAGCGCTGCCAGGGCCGTCACGCACGTCCCAGAGTTCCGCCAGGTACGTCTCGGCGCGCGCGCCCAGGCTGTCGTCAGGCTCGCTGTGAGCGTGCAGAATGTCGAAGAGAACGCGCTCGCCGCTCTGGTCGCCGCGCAGAGCCAGCACGCGCGCTGCCGCAAGGCGATGATCGAGCTCGCTTGAATCCAGCGCCTTCCGCAGGGCGGCGTGTGCGGTATTGCCGGCGTTCAAAAGGCGCTGGCGGTTTAACTGGGCCGACTCGGGCGCGGCGAGATTCTGCACCGCGATCCACGCTTCCAGCGGAAGATGAAACGCCCAGACACAGGCAATAAGAACGAAGCAGAAGGAGGCCAGCCACGTGGCGCGCATACGCTGTATGTTGCCGCTTGTAGGAGCGAAGACAAGGCAAAACTAACGTGGGCAACCGGAAGCGGTATCGCGACCGGACCCACCAATGGGATGCGGCGGAACGATGAAAACAAAAAACCCTCCGCGCGGAGGGTTTTCTGTTTTCGGAAATGTTCTGCCGCCGATCAGGGATCAGTGACGTTGATGATCTGGCCGTCCATGTTGCGGGTAATGTTCGAGCCCGAGTCCGGTCCGAAGATGTTCGTTTCGGTCTCATTGTCACCCAGCGGGCGGCTCTTGGTGGTCATGAATTCGACCGTACCGGCGCCGATGAGCACGTTCTGACCGGCACCTTCGGTTCCTGTACCGCCGTGGTTCAGGGAGTTCGTACCGCCCAGACCGCCCTGCGGCTTGTCGGCCGCGATGGCTGCCATGGCATCGTTCGGGTCATGTCCCGGATCGTAGCCATAGGACGTATACAGATTCATGTTCTTGGAATCGCCCGGTGCCTTGTATGCAACGATTGCATTCAGCTTAGCAGGAGAAACCGGTTTGGACGGGCAGGAGAACACCTTCGGGTCGGCAATGTAACCGCGGTACAACGGTCCGAGGTTGTAATCGCCGTCCGAATTCCACTGCGCACCGTCGCAGGGGAAGATGCCGTTGGCCGGCACGTCTGCGTACATGAACATGGCCTTGGCAATCTGATTGATATTGCTGCCACACGACGTTCGCCGGGCAGACTCGCGCGCGCGGGCCAGCACCGGAAGAATCAGGCCTGCCAGAATGGCGATAATCGCGATCACCACCAGCAGTTCGATCAATGTAAATCCGTGCCGTCTAGCTCGGATCATTCCACACCTCCCTCTGTTAGGGACACTCTTGTCGGCGCACTGCGCGCAACGCGGGCAAACAAATGCGTCTTTTCTCAAAGTTTGTCAAGCACTGAATGCGACAGCCATCCTGCTTGTGAGCTTTCTTTTTCCAGCCTCGACTGCTTGAGCCTTAAAGGAGGATACGGACTTCTGCACATATGGGTTTGGTCGAAAAATTTAAAATTATTGAATTCTGCACAGTCCGCCACTCAGGGCTTACATCTCTCGTAAGATTCAGCACTTATAGAACTTTCGTGTGTTGGCGGCTGAGGCTTATATGCGCCCTTTGCGCCAGCGCCGTTACTGAGTACTCACCACTTTCCACTCGGCGCCTGGTAATGCGGTTGAAAATATCACTCGCACATAGTTTATTTCCCGGATGAAAACGAAAAGCGTCATTCCCGTCATCAAAGCCGGCACCCCCGCGGCGGCCTCGGCCGTGCGCAAACTTTCATCGCGCCTGGCCGCGCTGGAACGCATCGATCACACCGCCTTCCGCGCCCGGACGAAAAAAGCATTCGGCCGCGAGATGCTGCCCGATGAAGTCGTTTCGACGATTTTAAACGACGTGCGCGAACACGGTGACAAGGCGCTCCTCGATTACGCACAGCGGCTCGATGGCGTGAAGCTGACGCCCAGAACACTGCGCGTCACGGACAGCGAGCGTGCGCGCGCCTACAAACGCACGGACAGCCGCGTGCGTAAGGCGCTGGAACTCAGCGCCCGGCGCATTGCCGACTACCAGCAGCGCCTGATGCCCCGCGATGTTCCGTCTGCGCCGTTCGCCGGAGCTTCCGGACATGCCGAAGGCGTGAAAACCGGGATGGTCTGGGATCCGCTGCAGCGCGCCGGGCTCTACATTCCCGCAGGCACAGCGCCGCTGTTCTCCACCGTGCTGATGATCGCCGTTCCCGCACAGGTCGCCGGTGTCCAAGAGCTCGCGCTGACTACGCCGTGCGGCAAAGACGGCGCAGTCAACGACGGAATCCTGTGTGCGTGCGAAATCCTGGGCCTTAAGGAGATTTATAAGCTCGGCGGAGCGCAAGCCATTGCGGCGCTCGCCTTTGGCACCAAAACGGTCCGCGCCGTGGACAAGATTGCCGGCCCCGGGAATCTTTTTGTGATGCTGGCCAAGCGCGCCGTCTTTGGACATGTTGACATCGACATGCTGGCCGGTCCGAGCGAAGTGCTGATCATCGCCGACGGCAGCGCCAATCCCGCGTTCGTCGCCGCGGATCTGCTGGCGCAGGCCGAACACGACGTGCTGGCCTCCTGCGTACTGCTGACCGACAACGAGAAGCTCGCATCCGCCGTCGCTACGGAACTCGCCCGGCAGCTCGAGGCGCTGCCGCGCAAAGAAATCGCCGCCACTGCGTTGCGCGACTGGGGCATGATTCTGATCACGCGCGACGAAGAACAATCAGTAATGCTGGCCAACGCGCTGGCGCCGGAACATCTTGAAGTAATGACGAAGAAGCCGCAGGCTCTGACGCGCAAGCTGAAGACGGCGGGTGCGATCTTCGTCGGCGCGCACGCGACTGAGCCGCTTGGCGATTACATTGCCGGCCCCAGCCATGCGCTGCCGACCGGCGGAACCGCGCGCGCGTTTTCGGGGGTAAGCGTCTACACGTTCCTGCGGCGCACGAGCATCATCGAAGCAGACTCCGAGGGCCTAGGCGAATTGGCCGAAGCGATCGAAGTGCTTGCTGCCGCCGAAGGCCTCGCCGGCCACGAGCGTGCCGTCGCCGTAAGGCGCTCGCGCTGACTGTGTTGCGTGCGAACAGAACAGAATTTTAGATTTGAAAGTTTAAAATTTAGATTTTAGATCGAACAGCAATGGAGATTTGTCATTTCTAAGTTCTCATTCGTCATTTCATTTGGACAGCTCTGATTTCAATGGCTGTTGATTAAGGAATGAGAAATGAAAGGTCCCAGACGACAAATTCCGTCTGAGTTGATGCGTGTGCGTCCGTGCGCTGAATTCGGTATAAACTGCAGTTCCGCAAGGCTGTTAACTTTCAAATCTAAACTCTACAATTTCAAATTTAAAATTCAGTTCAGTTAAAGCGGATGCGTCTAGCGATGCGCGCGGCTAACCCCTCCCCCTACCCCCTCCCGCAAGGGGAGGGGAATACAACAGCACGGAGCGCGGACGCGTCTGTTAAATAGATGCGAAAAACAAAAACGCGGAGCGCACAGGCTCCGCGTTTTTCTTTCATGTCTGAAACAAAAAGCTTACAGGAACTTGGTCTGACCCGGCATCGGCACGGGCGGCGTTTCGATGCTGCACCACTCGTACTTCGGCGGGGAGAGGTCTTCCTTTGAATTGAGCGCCATGTCCCAGGTGATCGTCTTGCCGGTATATGCCGACATGCGTCCCATGATTGCCATTAGCGAGCTCTTGGCCATGTAGTCACCGTTGTTGATCGGCTTGCCGGCGCGGATCGAAGCGAACAGTTCGTCGTGCTCGGTCTGGTACATGTTGTTGTCTTTGCCCGAGTACTTCCACGCATTCTCGCCGATGATCTGATGCTTGAACACATCACAGCGGCCCTTGGTGCCGTAGAAATGGTCAGTGATGTCGTTGTCGCATCCGGCCATCTGACGGCAGTTGCTGAAGCACTTGGCGCCGTTGGCAAATTCGAATACGGTGCTGAAGTGATCGTAGATGTGGCCGTATTCCTTGCCTGTGCGGACCTGGCGGCCGCCGGTGCCGGTGGCCTTCACCGGATAGGTATCCTTCATCACCCACGCCGCCTTGTCGATGCTGTGAATGTGCTGCTCGGTGATCAGGTCGCCCGCCAACCAGGTGAAGTAGGTCCAGTTGCGGACCTGCCACTCCATGTCGCTCCAGTCCGGCTTGCGCGGATGCATCCACAGCGGACCGCTGTTGTAAGTGCACTGCATGATCAGAATGTCGCCAATCGCGCCGTCCTGGCAGCGCGCGATCGTCTCGCGCTTGGGATTGTGGTAGCGCCAGCACAGACCGGAGACAATCGAGAGATTCTTCTTCTTCGCTTCTTCGCAGGTTGCCAGAACCGAGCGCACGCCGGGCCCGTCCACGGCGACAGGCTTTTCAGCGAACACATGCTTGCCCTTTTCGACGGCGTACTTCAGATGCGCCGGGCGGAAATGCGGCGGGCTGGCCAGCAGCACCACGTCCACTCCGCTGTCAATGACCTGCTTGTAGCAATCGAAGCCGACGAACTTTTTGTCAGGAGCGACATCGACCTTCGAGCCCGCGCTGCACTTTTTCAGATTGCTCAGGCTGCCTTCGAGGCGATCGCTGAAGGTGTCGCCCATGGCAACCAGCTTCACGTTCTTGTCCGCATTCAGTGCCTGCTCGGCAGCGCCCGTACCGCGACCGCCGCAACCAATGAGGCCGACTTTGATGACATCATCGCCGGCAGCATAGGCGCGACTGGCGATGGAACTGGCCAGCGCCGCGCCGGCCACCGCGGCGCTCGAAGCAGAAAGAAAATCGCGGCGTGAAGACTCCGCGGACGGTGTGGGTTTCGGCGCGTCGCTCATTGGCGGGCTCTCCTGAATGGGGTTAACTTGTAAACCTGAAGTACTATACTCCGGTTATAAAACGTTGTTGCAGAAAACTTGTTTTTAAACTTAAATTTCTGGAGGCCCCTATGAACATGTGAACTTTACAGAAACAAGATGAGCTCACTTGTCATCTTGTATTGACAACCATACATGCTTCACTTCTGGCGGCCTCATAGGTCATTGGCATCCGCAGGCGCGATTGGGACAAAAAAAGCGCAGAGTTCGCTGCGAAGTTGCAATCACACGCGTTTGATACCGTACGCTGACGCGTCATGACAGCATGACATCCGACCAATCAGAGCTGCGGTCTTTTTTTTTGAATACTGGCGCAGAATGCCGGTCATGGTGTAGTGTGCTAGATCATCGTTGCACATAAGCGACAACCTACAACCTATCGAGGCGCACTGAACATGAGCCAGCAGACAAATCGCAGAGACTTCCTGAAATCCACCGCGCTTGCCGCGGCAGCCTTCGGCACAACCGCGCTGAGCAGCAGCCGGGCCAACGGCGGCGAGCTGACGGGAAAAATAAAGAAGGCGCTTCACCTGGGCATGATCGGTGAAAAGCTGCCGCTGATCGACAAGCTCAAGCTCGTCAAAGACCTCGGCTTTCATGGCATCGAGCTCAACAGCCCCACCGGCGTGGACAAGGATGAGCTAAAGAAAGGCCTGGAAGCAACCGGCCTGGGCATTTCGGAAGTGATTGACGGTCTGCACTGGAAGGAGCACCTCTCCAGCCCCAATGACGAAGTGCGCGCTCGCGGCGTCGCTGCGCTGCGCACCTCGCTGGAAGATGCCAAATTCTTCGGCACAGACGAAGTGCTCCTGGTTCCCGGCGTCGTGAACGCGAACGTGAAGTTTGAAGATTGCTGGACTCGCAGCCAGGCTGAGATCAAGAAAGTCATTCCGTACGCCAAAGAGCTGGGCGTAAAGATCGGCATCGAAAATGTCTGGAACAATTTTATCAACGATCCGGAAACGATGGTGAAGTACATCGATGAATTCCAGAGCGAATGGATCGTTGCGCACTACGACGTGGGCAATCATGTGAAATACAACAAGCCCGAGCACTGGATTCGCACGCTGGGCAAGCGCATCTACCGGCTGCATATCAAGGAGTTCAGCAACGCCAAACAGTTCGACGTGAAGCTTGGCGACGGCGGAGACATCGTTTGGCCCGAAGTGGTCAAGGCGCTCAAGGAGATCGGCTACAGCGGCTGGGCCACAGCCGAGGTTCGCGGCGGCGACCGTGCGGCGATAAAGGACATCTCCGAGCGCATGGACAAGATTCTGTCGCTCTAGTGCACGCAATGATGCATGCATGATGCATGATGCATAAGGGGCTGTCCGGACAGGGGCGATATCGCAAGTATCGCCCCTGTTTTTTTCGAGATCGATTTTTCTAACCGTGCTGCCCGTCGAAGTCAGTCAGGCATTATGCATCATGCATTATTTCTGACTTCGGGTTTGATCGAGCAGTTCGCGCAAACGCCTTTGAGCTGCTCGCGCCGGGCGTGCCAGATATCCACCGCCTTCGTCAGCATCGCATCAGCTAACCCGACTTTTCCGCAGCGCGAAAGTTTGCACTGTGTGAGCATGTCATTCAGCTTGCGCGGATCGACGGGGCATTCACCGGCGCGCCAGGCCAGCCCCCGCACGGTGAGCACGGCGCCTTCCGGTGTGACCAGGCGGTCACGGCTGCCGAACTGATCAAGGCATTTACTTCCGAGCGAGATCTCGGCGATGTGGTATGCGGTGCTCGATTCGTGCCCGACACCGAGCGAGAGAATGTATCCGCCGCCGTGAATCAGCCGGCCAATGGGACTATTTGCTGCCCAGATTCCGTTCTCCAGATGGTCCGAACATAAGTTGCGCGCGCGAGCGCCTATCGCACACACCGAGTGGCTGGGATGAACACTGCGGATGGCATCCTTGCGGCGCCAAAGCGCATCGGGAATTGCGCCGTTGGTCGTGGGTGTCGTGAGCGCGTTGAACAGCTTCGCATCAAAATGATTGAACGATGGCGCGAGCAGCGTTCCCGCCGGCCCGAGAATTTCCAGGAGCGCGTCGATGACCGTATCGGCGCCGCCGTGCACGGGTCCCAGTTTCGACATGGCGCTGTGGACCATCAGGTCCATGCCGGGCCGCACCCCGAGTTTCTTCAGATCACGGACGATACGTTCGCGTGAAAACTGCGCCTGTGGATCCAGCAGCTCAACAAAGCGAATTTTTTCAAGCGCGCGGAACCATGCAAGCAATGCAGCAGGTTCGAGTTTCAAACCATGCGCCACATCCAGGCGCTCGCGGATCTCTGCCAGTGAACGCTGGCCATCAGCCAGAAACAGCGCCGCCTTTGGAATCGAATCCAGCACCTTGGAGAGCACGCCGGGCGCGTTGTCGGGCATGGGAGCCAGCGGAGCCAGCCGGCGCGGGATCATGGCATCGCCGCCCCGGCGTGCCGGAACCGCTCGCGATAGGCGAATGGCGGACTGAACCTCTGCTTCGAGCGTGCTGAACTGCTGCGTAAGCTCGCTGTGTTTCCCGCTCCACACGAAGCGGCGCAGGCGCTGCAGATTCGCGGCGTGCTTTTCGGCTTCCCACGTTCGAGCTGTCGGCGCTTGAAGCTTGCCGATGCGCTGAAGCGCCTGCCGCGTTTGCCAGCCGGCAAGTTCGAGCGCTTCAGCAGTGCCCGCGTCGGCAAGATAATACAGATAGCCCGCCATGGCCGCGGCGCACTGGCGCAGGCCGGGCGCGTGCAGCAGTTCCGGCGTATCGGCGGAACTGTGATAGCCCCGGAAGGGATGATTGGTTATCCACGGACAGGGAAAGCCGAACTTCGGATCGCCCAGCAGCGTGTCTTCTGTCGAGACGAATTCTTTTCGCTGCAGCGCGTAGCCGGCGGGGCATGCGGCGAGCGCGGCGCGCAGTATCGCCTCCCCCACTCCATCGACGAAGTCAGCCGAGCCCGGAACGGTTGCGTGCCACTTCAAAGAACGGCCGCAGGATTCAGGGACGGCGCCGACCGTGTCGATGCACACGCCCGCAAGGGGTGTCTGAAAACGCTTTTGATGCTCAAGATAATGAAAAAATCCGTAGCACTCGTAGCCATGCAGCAGCCGGATCGAGCGGCGAGGCGGATTGATTTTCCCAGATGAAATCAGTGCGTTGAGAATGCGCGCGATTTCAATGCACACGGCGACGCCAGAGGCATTGTCGAGCGCGCCGGGTTCGGCGCTGTGCGCCACCGCCCACACTTCACTCTGGGGATCATCGCGGCCGGATACGATTCCGCTGACGACGTCATGCGAGGCCACGTGGTAATCCACGCGTACTTTTGCGTACAGAGTCAGCTTGGTATGACGGCGCAGCAGTTCGCGCAGCTTCTGCCCGTCGTTTTCAGAGAGCACCAGTCCGACAATGCGTGCGGCACTTGATTCGAGCGGTAATGCGCCCCAGCCGAACTTCGTCCACGGCGTGGCCGAAGGTAAATCCTTTACCGGCGTGTCGAAGATCACCACGCCGGCGCCTTTTGCCGCGAGCGCCGCGCGCGTGTTCCAGGCGCTCAGGCGCGTTAATACAATCTTTCCCGCGAGGGATTTTTGCGCAGCGAGCTCTTCCAGCGAATCAATAATCAGCAGTTCCCCGCGCAGGCCTTCACGCGGCGTACTGGCACTCCACTGGACCACATGCCATGGATTGCGCGCGTAATCGAGCACGCGCTTGCGCACCGGCGTTTCAATATCCAGCGTGGCTTCGAGAATGTCCGCCGCTTCCTGGATGACCCATTTTCCACTCCCCGCGCCGCCGCCCGTTGGCGCGGAATAAATTTCGGCACGCGCGCCGGCTTTCTCGTAGGCGCTCGCGAGCGTGCGCGATGTCTCGTGGAATCTGTCAAAGCTGTTCCAACGTTCGGTGCGAATGATTCTCTTGATATCGGCGATGACGCGGTTTCCGTCACTGGCGTTGATGAGACGCGGGAGCTGCTTGTCTATAAACGAGCGGAGCATTGGAGGCGGCGGCATGGCGTAGATGTAGCGCTTTTCTCGCGCGCCCGCAAACGCACAGCGGCGCTCGGTGGGTGAAAATTCTGCAATTTTCGGTTAGCTTGCAATCATGTACCGCCTTATCGAGGGCAATACGCAGCAGTTGCCGGACGTGCTCGCTTTTGTCGAGGCGCTTACGAGAGGCGCGACAGGCGGGATCGTGTTTGATCGCGGCGCTGAAATATTCGTCACGCGCGCACCGGGCCGGCTGGACGTAATGGGCGGCATCGCCGATTATAGCGGGTCCCTGGTGCTGCAACTGCCCACCCGCGAAGCGACAATCGTGGCGCTACAGCCCACTGTCGCGCGAGAGCTCGAAATCGTGAGCCTCGGAGCGGACGCGCGGCACCGCTCGACATCTTTCCACATGCATCTGGACGAGTTCGAGAACGGCGGCAGTCCCATCTCATACGAAGAGGCTCGGCAGGTATTTAAACGCGACGAGCGCAGCCGCTGGGCGGCGTATGCGGCCGGCGCATTCCTGGTGCTCATGCGTGAGCGCGGCGCGCGTTACAAGCATGGCGCAAAGATCCTGATCTCCTCGCAGGTGCCGGAAGGCAAAGGCGTGAGCTCCTCGGCGGCACTCGAAGTGTCCGTCATGAAAGCGGCGTGCGCGGCAAACGATATTGTGATTGCGCCGCGCGATCTGGCACTGCTCTGCCAGAAAGTGGAGAACCTCATCGTCGGTGCGCCGTGCGGCGTGATGGACCAGATGACCTCGGTGTGCGGTCAGGCCGGGAAGCTGCTGGCGCTGCTTTGTCAGCCCGCGGAGATCCAGGGGTTCGTCCCCGTCCCTGAAGGCGTGGAATTCTGGGGCCTGGATTCAGGCGTGCGGCACGCCGTGTCCGGATCAGATTATTCCTCGGTACGCTGCGGCACCTTTATGGGACGCGAGATTCTGCGTCTTGACACGTACCTGGCCAATGTTTCGCCGGCACATTTCATGCGCGTTCAGAACAAGCTGCCGTCTGCGATCAGCGGGCGCGATTTCCTGAAGACGTACAAAAATACCGGAGACCCCGTCACTACCGTTGATCCCGAACGGATCTATCCCGTGCGGAAACTCACTGCTCATCCTGTGTTCGAAAACTTCCGCATTCATGTCTTTGCTGAACTGCTGAACATGAAAATCACTCCGGCGCGATTGAAGATGCTCGGTGAACTGATGTGCCAGTCGCATCAGAGTTACACCTCTTGCGGGCTGGGCTCGGAGGCCACGGATGAGCTGGCATGGCCGCTGCGCATTGGCAACGGAACTGCGCGGATCTTCGGCGCGAAGATTACCGGGGGCGGCAGCGGCGGAACGGTAGCGCTGCTAACCGGCGCAGACGGCCGCAGCGAAATCGAGGAACGAGCGAAAACGTTTCAGGAGAGGCGAGGCCACAAGCCGTATATTTTTTCCGGCTCCTCGCCCGGCGCAGAGGCTTTTGGATTTTTGCGCCTCAAATTCCAGGAATGAATCGTCTGTAAAATGCCCGTCGCTCTGGCGAGCTCGTCATAAGATGTAAATCGAAGAGAGGGGAAAAATGAACGTACTGGTCACCGGAGGCGCCGGCTACATCGGCAGTCATACCGCAAAGGCGCTCGCTCGCGCGCGGCACACGCCCGTCGCGCTGGATAATCTTTCATTCGGGCATCGTTACGCGGTAAAGTGGGGACCGCTTGAAGTTGGCGATCTGGCCGATGCGGATTTTGTGCGCAGCGTTCTGAAAAAACACAAGATTGACGCGGTCATTCATTTCGCCGCAAATGCGTTTGTCGGCGAATCGGTCACCGATCCGCGAAAGTATTTCCGCAACAATGTCGTGAACACGCTCAATTTGCTCAACGCGATGATCGACCACGGCGTCCCATCGATCGTCTTTTCATCGACCTGTGCCACTTACGGCGTGCCGGTGCAGATGCCGATCAGTGAATCGCATCCGCAGGCGCCTGTGAATCCGTACGGCGAGTCAAAGCTGATGGTCGAAAAGATTCTCAAGTGGTACGGCGAGGCCTATGGCCTGCGCTGGACGGCGCTGCGTTATTTCAATGCGGCAGGCAGCGATCCGGAAGGAGAAATAGGTGAAGACCACGATCCCGAAACGCACCTGATTCCTCTGATTCTCTTCACGCTGCTGGGCAAGCGTTCGCACATCGACATTTTTGGCACCGATTACCCGACGGCGGATGGTACGGCCGTGCGCGATTACATCCACGTTACCGATCTGGCCGACGCGCACCTGCGCGCGCTTAACCACGTTATTACCGGGAAAGAAAATCTGGCGCTCAATCTTGGGACGGGACGAGGAAACTCGGTGCGCGAGGTCATTTCGGCTGTCGAGTCCGTCACGGGCCGGAAAGTCCCTGTAAAGGAGGGAGGCCGTCGCGCGGGCGATCCGCCCGCGCTGGTCGCCGATGCACGCAAAGCGGCTGAGGTTCTTGGGTGGAAGCCGGCGTACATCGACATTAAAACGATTGTTGAGCACGCCTGGCGCTGGCAGAGCAGAACGAATAAAGGGCAGAGTGCATAGAACGCTTATGAGCGGATTGCGCATGCATCGAGGCCTCGGTTCAAGCAGCGGTTTCCTGCTGCTGCTGCTGTGCCTTGCCGCATGCGGAACGAAATCGCTATGGGCTGAAGACACGCCTGAAAAGCTGATCCACGTTCTTGAAACCGGCGACTTCGACGAGCGCAAGGGCGCTGAAAAAAAACTAACCGCGCTCGGCGAACAGGCCCGTCCGGCGCTTGAGAAAGCGCTGAAGGAAAGCGACAGTCCCGAGACACGCGACACCATCACGAAAATTCTCGCGGCGATGCAGCGCTCCCGCGTGCTGGTGGAGGCGGTTGATATTCTGGGCAAACCCATCCCCAATGCCGAGGCCGATGTGGTGATTCAGCCCGCCGCGTCGATCTACACAGAAGCCGTTGAGTTTACTCCACAGAGCATGAAGACGGACGCATCCGGGACCTTTGCACTTCCCGGCTGTAATCCCGGCATCGTCTGTCTGAACGTGATTTGGAAAAATCATCATCTCGCGGAAGCAGGCAACATTTTTCCTTACTTCCTCCGCATATCCCGCGGCGACACGCGCGTGCGCTATGTTCTGCAGAGCGGCGGATCGGTTTCGGGGACGATCATCGATGCCGTGTCGCGACAGCCGCTGGCCGGAAGTGCGGTTCTAATCGCCGATAATGGCCTGAAACCAGTGGACCTCTTCAGTAACGATGTTGCGGTGGAGGAGCCGCTTCGGGCCGGCGCGGATGCGAAGGGCGAGTTCACGATTTCGAACGTTCCGCCTGGGCGCTACTTCCTGTATGGCTCCTGCGCCGATTACCGCACCAGCACCGCGACAACGCTGGCGGTGAAGCCCGGCAGTGCGATGAAACTGGACAAGGCGGTAGAATTGCATCCTGCCGCAAAGGACATGGGAAACCTGAGCATCAGGTTTGCAGAGTCGTCCGGCGATATGAAACAAAAGCCGGTGCAGATCTTTATTCAGCGCATTGACGTTCCCGCATCGGAGGCGCAAGGTTCTGCGAACCGTGCTTTACCGAATCTGGGTGCTCTGAACGGCGCGGACCACCCCGATCTGAACGCACAACAACTGCAGACCAGCGAGGACGGCGTGCTGGACCTGAAGGGGCTGCATGCCGGGCGCTATCACATCGTCCTGCAATACGACGGCGCGGTAACGTGGCTGTTGCCGGACGTTCAGGTCAAACCCGGTGTGACGGTCGACATCGACAAGCTCACACCCGCCAAAACAGGCGGCATGACGGGCAGCGTGACCAATGCCACGGGAACGCCGCTGAATCAGCTGACAGTCTGGCCGCTGAAACACGATAATCCGCGAGCGATGTCGATTCTGAGCCAGATTCAGCTTTACAATCATTTCGTGGACGAATGGGAAAGCGTCTCTGGCGACGTGTCCTTCACCGACGAGAAGGGCCGCTTCGAAGTAAAGAATCTCCTGCCCGGACGATATTCACTCTGCCTGCTGCGCGGTTCCACCCTGCTCGGCCTGGTTCATTCGGTGGAGATCAGCGCGGAGAAAATCAACCGTCTGCCAGAGATCCGGATCACTTCCGCCCGCTGCCAGTTCAGCACTGTGAGCGTGCGCGGTTTTGTGCTTCTTCCGGACGGAAACCCCGCGCAGAATGCCTCGGTGACGCTGATGAGCCGCGACGGAATATCGAGCGGCGTCAATTCCGGCGACAATGGCGGCTTCGCCCTTAACGAAGTATTTGACAGCAAAGCGGCCTCGGTGATGGCCGTGCTGGACGGTTACCGGCCGGTAAGCATCGACGTCAGCCGTCCGGGCGTGGACCTTCACAACCTGAAGCTGCAGCTTGAAAAGCAAGCCTATGGTTCACTGGCGGTGACTGTGCGCGACACCGCCGGCGTGCCGCTGTCGGGAGCTGAGGTCTCACCGCTCCATAATCCGCGTGCGGGATTCGTCACGCAAGCGCCGCCGCGTCAGCAGGTCACAGACAAAGCCGGCCGTGCCGTCTTAAAAGGACTCGCCTGGGGCAAGCGCTACCTCCACGTCTCCTGCGACGGATATTTTCTCGAACAGCCAGTGGAAGTCGCCGTTGTTGCCGACAAGGAAACGCCCGTCGCGATCACCTTGAAAAAAGGATTCAGCCTCAAGGGGACTCTGGAAATGCCGGCGGGAGTTGATCCAAAGCAAGTGCGGCTTGCGCTGCAGGAGACCAAGCGCGCTCATTCGGGCGAAAGCCTTGGAGCGTTCCAGCTGACCACTGTAGATTCTACGGGCCAGTTCAACTTCAGCGGACTGCATCCCGGAGACTATCTCATCATCGCGCAATATCCGGGAATGGGAATCCATCCAGACAGGCAGAAACTACAGATCACCGACCGAGACGTCGAATTAAAGGCCGCGCTCGTTCCGCTCGGCGGCACGCGTCTGGCGCTGAATCCTGAATGTGCAGGCGCGGAGCTCTCGCTTGTCCCGGAAGCTAAATGGAAAGGCGCCAGTCCGGAAGAACTTTCGCGGCTGCTTGACGAGCGAAGCGGCACGGTGGGCAGCTGTAATTCGCTCGGCGAAGGCGTTCTGCACGGCTATAGCGCAGGAAACTATACTCTGCTGCTGCAGCCACCGGTGGATGTGATGGCCTCATCCACCTCAACAGTACGCGCAGCACGATTCAGCGATGGACTCGTCTTGGGAGAGGTGAAAACGACGGCGGACGCTTCCACCCTTCCAGAAAAACGCGTGACCGTTGCGCCGGCAAAGGGAGTTCTAAAGGGCCGTCTCAGCATTAAGATTCCGGGTGAATGGCCCGCCGGCGACCAGGGTATCGGCAGCGTGCGTCTCCTGCTGATTGGTGAGCAGGCTTGCGCGCGTTTTACCTATTCGCTTCCCGAGGAAGTGGATCCCGCGTTTTCGGTAACTGAAATCGGACAGCCTCCAACGAATTACACGGCACGAGTGCCAGGGGCGTTTAAATTCACAGCACTGCCTGCCGGATCGTACAAGCTTTACGCGCGGCTCTGCACCTACGATGGGACCGGCTGGAACTGGCAGCTTCAGGATGGCACTGAAAAAATGGTGCTGCTGAAAACGCTTTCGCTGAATGACGACCAAGTCGTGGATGCTGGCGATTGCACGTTTGAAATTGCGCCGGCGCAGTTCGACTTCATGCTGCAGCAGGCCGCGAAGATGCGCGCCGCAACGCTGCAGTTGATGCCGGCAATCGGCGAAGACGAGCCAATAGAATTCCAGCCCTGATCAATCCACCACACGCACGTGTTCATCCGCTATTAGAAATTTTCTTCAAAGATTTTCAGCAAGCCGCCCGCTCGTCTTTCGTTCAGGTTTACAGCAGAAAACTTATTTCATCTTATTCGCTTTCCGGAGGGAATTACCGATGCGAACGACGCGGTCGCACTGCGATCAGGAGATACTCTGTGCCCTGGCGATCCCTCTGCTGCTTTGCGCCATCGCAGCGCACGGGGCAACCCCTTCGACTGCAAACACCCGTCCGGCGCTTCGAGCGGCCATGGTTCTCAGCGACGCGACGCTGCCGCCGCTTCATCTCAACAGCCACAGCGTGAATGTTGAAATCCACGGCCGCACTGCGCGCGTGATCACTGAATCGGTCTATCACAACTCAACGCCGCGCGATGTCGAAGCCACCTACATTTTTCCCCTGCCCGAAGGCGCGACCATCGAGCGCTTCACGATGTGGATGGACGGCGAGCCCGTTGAAGGCAAGGTCGCCGAGAAAGAACGCGCGCGGCGAACATACGTAGGCATCGTCAACCGGGGGAAAGATCCCGGCCTGGTCGAGCAGATTGCCGAGGGCGTATTTCAGTACCGCATTTTTCCAGTGAAGGCGCAGTCAGATCAGAAGATCCGCATGGAATATTCCCAGGTGCTGCCGCTCTCGACGGCCGGCGACTCTCTGCAGTTCACTTATCCACTGCTGAATCAGAGTCCGCGCGGCGCGAAGGAGACCGTGGCGCGCAATTTCGTTGTTGCAGTGACGATGGAGATGGAAGGTGCGATCGCGAGCATTGAATCGCCGACGCACACGATCTCGAAGCGAATCACTCCCGGCGAGCCGGCCAAAGGCAACGCATCGATCGAAGAAGCGTACAGCGGCCTCGACCGCGACTTCTCCTTGAACATCACACTCAAAGAGCGCGCCGGACCACTCTCCTCACTCGCCTTTCGCCCGGTAACAAGCAGCAGTGACGCCCCTGAAGAGGGCACTGTAATGCTGTTCATCACGCCGCAGCTTCCCGAGGGCGAAGTGCTGCCGCCGAAGGATGTCGTGCTGGTGATGGACACAAGCGGCTCAATGGAAGGGGTTAAAATTGTGCAGGCACGCAACGCCCTCTTGCAGGCGCTCGATCGACTGCGAACCGGTGACCGCTTTGCAATAGTCACCTTTTCAGACGTGACGACATGCTTCCGAACTTCATGGAGCAACGTCAACGCTGGAGAAATTGCAGAAGCCAGGCAGTTCGTTGCCGCGCTGGCTCCCGGCGGAGGAACAAACATTGAAGCGGGGATTCGCTCGGCATTGTCCTATCCGCTTCAGCCCGGCCGCCTGAAGCAGGTGCTCTTTGCTACGGATGGCATGCCGACCATCGGCAACACCAATGTGAACGCGCTGTCTGATCTGGTCTCGAGCGGAAACGGGCAGGCAGAGGCGCGCTTCTTCACCTTCGGCATTGGCTACGATGTCAACACGGTGCTGCTCGACCGTCTCTCCACACGCACGCGCGGCGACCGCGTGTACGTCCGCGAGAACGAGAACATCGAAACAAAAGTTGCACGGCTATGCGACAAGATCAACGCCCCGGTGCTAAGCGATGTAACCGTCGAGTTCAGTTCGAACCTGCAGGTGGATCAGGTCTATCCGCCTGTTCCGGGCGATCTTTATCTCGGCCGGCAGACCGTGATCGCGGCACGCTACAAGTCGCCGGGGACCGGCCGCGTGATCGTCCGTGGCAAGCGCAACGGCAACGACGTCGTCATCCAGGCGCCTCTTGATCTGCCGGAAAAAACGCTTCAGGCGACCTCGTATCTGCCGCGGCAGTGGGCGCTGCGCAAAGTCGGTTTCCTGCTCGATCAGATGCGGCTGAATGGCGAGAATAAAGAGCTGAAAGACGAAGTAATCCGCCTGGGAACGCTGCATGGAATTGTCACGCCCTACACGAGCTATCTGGCTCTGGAGCGGCCCGATCGCGACCGTTTCGACGCGGAATCCAAACGCTTGAACCAGAATAATGCCGGGCTGTCGCCGTCAGACCACTTCGAAACGATTCATAAAGAGGGAGCCTTCGGCAATCCGGGCACTTCGGACATAGTAGGAGCCGGTGGAGCTGGAACTGGCAGCGGCTGGAGCGCCGGAAACGGCGCCGGTGTTGATACGGCCGCCGGTAATGGCACATTCGGACAGCGCAGCGGCGGTGGACGGCGTCTGATGGTGAAGCGCCACGGCGGTTCGCGCGCAACGGAGAATGGCACCGATGCGGCGCTGCGCTGGCTGGCCTCTTGCCAGGAAGCTGATGGTCATTGGAATTCGCGAAAGTACGGCACGAAAGAGCGGGTCGACACGGCTGTCACGTCATTGGCCCTGCTGGCATTCCTTGGCGCAGGTCACACTGAAAAAGTGGGCGAGTACAGCCCCAATGTTCAGCGCGCCGTGGCCTGGCTTCTCGCGCAGCAGAACGCGGACGGCCGCATCCTGGATCTCAACGAGGAGCGCGCCACGATAGACGAGACAATCCCGACGGTTGCGCTCTCGACTCTGGCGCTCGCCGAAGCTGCAGCAATGTCCAACATGCCTCAGACTCGCACCGCGGCCCAGAAAGCGGTGGACTATTGCACGCTGAAGTTCCAGTCGCGCCGTGAAAAAGACTTCGACGGCTTCGGCTTCACTGAAGGCGGCAAGCCCAATCTGCCCGCGACAGTGTGGTTCACCTCGGCTCTGAAATCGGCAAAGGTCGCTGGACTCAAAATCGACGCCGCGAACTTCGATGGAATCATCAGCTATCTTGACCGCGTGCAGCAGAAGCAGGCTGGCGACGTGGTGCTATATCCTTTCGCAGAAGGTGAAGAACAGCCTCGGCTGGCGGGCCGCCTTGCGGCGATGGGAACTGTCGCGCGCAGCCTCCTCGGCTGGAAGTCAGCAGAACTCACCCCGAGTGCGCAGCACATCAGCACGTTGATTCCCAAGCCGGAGTGGAACGATCAGAGCGATCTGCAGACGTGGTATTTCATGACGCTGTGCATGTTCCAGCAGGGCCGGGACCTGTGGAAGAACTGGAACGATGCCTTGAAGCCGACTCTGCTGAACAATCAGGAAAAGCAAGGCGATCTGGGCGGCTCGTGGCTCGCGGCAGGCCCGATGAAGGATCACTTTGGCCGCGTTGGCGCAACGGCTTTGAGTGCACTGAATCTGGAAATTTATTATCGCTACGTCGCGCTCCGCTCTTCGGAGCCAGCAGCCCGCGCTGCCGGAGCGCCCGCTCGCGTGGCTCCCGCCGCTCCCAGCGGCAAAGCGGCCGTCGATTATTCCGAATACATCCGCGACCTGATCGACGGCAACGTTCCGCAGAAGCCGTAAACTCACGTTGGCCTCTCCGCTGTGTGGCGGAGAGCGCTACGGAGGAGGAAGGATCAGTGCTCCAGCCTTCCTCCTCTTTTAAACCGTTCAGAAGTGCCCAGCCGATTGTGCTGGGCACGCTCTTATGTCAGCGCCCTAACTACTCCGTGCCCTGCAGGCGCCTCTGCTTGTGGGGCTCCTGTGGACAAGGCAGCGTTATTTCTCTATAATGGTGCGTTCTTGCTTGGTTAAACGCTTTAAGGGAAACGCTTAAATGGTTCTGACGCAGCGGCGCAATACAGTTCAGGTTCCAGTCGGAAAAGTCAAAGTCGGCGGACAGGCGCCGGTGGTCGTGCAGTCCATGACGAACACCGATACGGCCGATATCGCTTCGACCACGAAGCAGATTATCGAGCTGGCCAATGCCGGTTCGGAACTGGTCCGCATTACCGTCAATCTTCCGCCTGCGGCCGCAGCCGTGGCCGAGATAAAAAAGCGCTGCCTCGATGCCGGCGTGGACGTGCCGCTCGTCGGAGACTTTCACTATAACGGACACAAGCTGCTCACCGAATACCCTGATTGCGCGAAGGCCCTTGATAAATACCGCATTAATCCCGGCAACGTCGGCCGCGGAAAGGCGCGTGACGTTCAGTTTTCCACCATCTGCCAGATCGCCAAAGACAACAACAAGCCGGTCCGCATTGGCGTGAATGCCGGGTCGCTGAACCAGGACCTGGTGATGGAGAAGATGCAGGAGAACACGGACAAGGACCTGGGCAAGGATCCCGACGAGATCATCAATGAATGCATGATCATCTCGGCACTGCAGTCAACGCAGCTGGCTTTGGATTGCGGCCTGCGCAAGGACCAGATCATCATTTCCTGCAAAATCTCAAAGCCCATCCATCTCATTTCGCTCTACCGCGAGCTCTCGAAGAAAACCGATCAGCCGCTGCACCTGGGATTGACCGAAGCAGGCATGGGTTTAAAGGGCCACGTCTGGTCGGCAGCATCGATGGGCATTCTGCTGGCGGACGGAATCGGCGACACCATCCGCGTTTCGCTCACCCCCACCCCCGGCGGCGACCGTCGGCAGGAAGTGTATGCGGCGTGCGAGCTGCTCCAATCCCTCAGCCTGCGCTCATTCGCGCCGGCGGTGACGGCGTGCCCGGGCTGCGGACGGACGACGAGCACGACGTTCCAGGAGCTGGCTGAAGAAGTCCAGGGCTACCTGCGCGACATGATGCCCAGCTGGAAAAAACAGTACGAAGGCGTCGAGACCATGACGCTGGCAGTGATGGGCTGCGTGGTCAACGGACCGGGCGAATCAAAGGCCGCAAACATAGGCATCAGCCTTCCCGGCACCGGCGAAGCGCCGCACTGCCCCGTCTACATCGATGGAAAGAACTTCACCACGCTGCAGGGAACGCCGAAGGACCTGGCTGTGCAGTTCCGCAAGCTGGTGGATGATTATGTCGCCACGAAGTACGCGAAGAAGGAACCACTCGCGGCGGCGAAGTGAAAGTAAGCTTTGCGCATTCTGATCCTGCACAACCGCTACCGTCTGCCCGGCGGCGAAGATGTCGCCGCCGCGGCGCAGGCGCGGCTGCTCACCGAACGCGGCCACGACGTACGGCTGTTCGAAAAAGACAACCGGGAAATCGACGGTTATGGGCTGCTGGGAAAAGCAGCACTGTTCTTCAAGATGTCTGAAAACACGGGGGCGGCGGAGGAAGTCCGCAAAATCGTCGACGATTTCAAGCCCCTCGTCGCGCACATTCACAATACGCTTCCACTGCTGAGCCCGGCCATTTATTCGCCGCTGAAAAATGCCGGCGTGAAGGTGATCCAGTACCTGCACAACTACCGCCTGGCGTGCCCGGCCGGCACGCTCTTCCGCGACGGGCAGCCGTGCTCGCTCTGCGTTGATGGCGGCCTCAAGCATGCCGTTAAACACAGATGCTGGACAGGCTCGACCTTTGCAACCCTGGGCTTGACACGCATGCTCGACCGCCATCGCCGCGCGCAAACCTGGCACAAGAAAGTGGATCTCTTTGTCGCGCTGAACGGTTACATGCGGGAGCTGCTCGTAACAAAGGGAATCGTGCCGGCAGATCGCATCGTGGTTCAGCCCAACTATGTCGCCGCGGGTGAGCCATGCGGAACAAGCGGCGAAGATTTTGTTTTCCTGGGGCGGCTCACGCCAGAGAAAGGCGTTCGGACGCTCCTGCAGGCGCGGCAGAAAGTTCCGGACGCTAGCGTGCGCATCATCGGCGGCGGACCCATGCTCGACGAACTGCGGCAGGAGTTCCCCGAACAGGCCGGCGCACTTTTGGGGCAGTTGCCACGGGAGGAAGCGCTGGCACAGCTCAGCCGAGCGCGTGCACTGATCTTTCCATCTCTGTGGCCGGAAGGCTGCCCGTCGACGATCCTCGAGGCATTCGCGCTTGGAAAACCGGTAATCGCTTCACGCGTCGCCGGCGCGGTGGAACTGGTGGACGACGGCGTAAACGGTTTGCTTTTTGAACCCGGAAATGCCGAGGCGCTGGCTGCGTGCATGCGCAAGCTGCGGGAAAACCCAGAGCTCGCTTCCGCCATGGGAAGCGCTGCCCGCGCAAAATATGAGAAAACATTTTCGCCCGAGGCCGGCTACGCGCGGATGCTCGAGAATTACACGCGACTGGGATTGACGCCCTGATCACTTTGCCGGACGAGGACCGTAATGCGGAAGTGCGGCACCCGCCTCGTACGCACCGCGGTCGGGAGCTTTCCCGGTAAAACCATCGTTTATTCCCGGAAGAATAGCGCCGGTGTCGATGACGGGCGCGTCTTTCTTCAGGCGCAGGTCATTAGCTTTGAGGGGTGCCTGAGCATTTGGATCGGCCGGAGGCGCGGCATTGGATTCGAAAAGCGAATCGGGCTCAACGACCAGAAGATTCCGGTAAACCGGCGCTTTAGTTTTGACGGATTCCGCGGTCTGATAGCGCTGCTTGTTCCACTTCAGGAAGATGGAAAACGGTCCGCCTGCAAATGCGTCGTAATCGAAGTCGCAGCCCAACATCATAGGCTGGCACTCGAATGCGTACGGAGCCTTTGTGCCGACATAGAGATTGTTGCGCAGGACGCAGTTTCGGACTTTTGCATCGGTCATCAGGATCAGCGGCGGGCCCTCTTTGACGACCGTGTTATGCATCATCAATGCACCCGACGGGCTGTTATGCATCTTGAACGGCTCAGCCGTAACGTTGTAAAGGGCGTTTCTTAGAACGTAGACTGGGCCGCCATAAACAGGCTGAACGGAGAGTCCCTGATAAACATTGGTCAACCGGTTGTAAAAGCAGCGTGTGTTGCGTTCGGAATAATCCATCTCAATACCGTCGTCGGTGCACTCACTGATGTCGTTGTTGTGAATGTCAATCGCTGCGCACCGCGCCGAGGGAAAGGTATCGATCGCATCAGCGAAAGCTGAAATCCGATTGTAGCAGATGACATGGCCGGCCCCGGTTATCTGGATCCCCCGCGCGCTTTCGATCCCCTTAGTGCGCGGCCAGGTGCTGGGACCGGAGATCGTATTGTCGCTGATGAAAAATCCGCGCACATTGTCTTTGCCGTTGCGCGTACAGGCGATTCCGAAATCGACGCCCGAAATAGTGCAGCGCTTGATGACGATGCCTGAACAATCCTGGACGACGATGCCATAATCGGCGTTGCGGATCGTCAGTCCCTCGAACCAGAGGTCGTGCGTGTCATTGGCCGCGATAACGCGTGAGCCCTTCCCCGTTTTACCCGGCCCATTGAGAACGACCTCGCCGTCACCGGCTGCGCACCACGCTATCGGCTTGCCGGGCTCGCCGTTCCGGTTGATTTCGACCATGCCTTCGTAGGTTCCAGCATGCAGCAGGAAAATGTCTCCCGGCTTGGCATTTTTCTGCGCTGCAGCGATCCCCTTGAACGGATCGGCGGCTGTTCCGCTGCCGCCGCCGCTTCCGGGCGCGACATGAAATTTCCTGGCGTTTTCGCTCAGCTCCGGTTCGCCGCGCGTCCGCGCAGTCAAAAGCTTTTCGGCCGTTCCGCCGTCGGGGTCGCTGAGTGCCAGCTTCAGCTCGTATTCAGTCGCCGGCGTCAGAAAGAGAACGCTTCCGGCAAACAGCCAGGCGGACTCAGGAACGTCCAGCTTCGTTCCGTGTTCAGCGGTCTTATGCGCGCCTTTTTCGACTCTGAAAAGCGGAGCGCCCGCGCGCCACTCGGCCGAGTCCTTCACGCGCCAGAAAACTTCTATGCGTGCGTTCGCGTTGTCGTCACCGGAAATAATCCAGTAAGTGCCCAGACAATGCAGCGTCGGAGGTTCGAGGACCGGATCGGCGAGGGGCGTTGCCGCATTCTCGGCGTGTGTCGCGCAGGCCAATGCACTGATCGCCAGGGCAGCCAGGACCTTCCGCATGCGGGGCTCCTACTTCTGATCGGCCAGTTCGACAATGAGAGATTTCATGAGAGGCTTCTGCGCACAGTTGATCGTCCATTTGTCTTCAGGCGAGGCGGCAACATGCACGTCCCGCTTTTCCTGGCCGTCTTCGTCCCAGATGTACGTGATCTTTACCGGCCGGAAGCCGCCGTGCGGCTCTTTGTAATCCGCATCGATGCGCAGGTTGAGAATGCCCGCTGTGTTGCGCTGCTGTCCCGAAAAACGAAGCAGCGCCGAACGCGTGCCGGCCGGAACGTCTGAGCAGACCAGCTGCGTGCTGAGACCCTGCGTCGGACCTTCAACGTGGCCGAATTTCCTGAACGTCTTTCCCCCATCAAAAGAGGCTTCGATGTCGAACATGTCGTTCTTGTCGCGCGCGCGGTAATGGAATCCGGTGCGCAGGCGGACCATGTCGCCGGGAGTCTCGACGGCATAGGTGATATCGCCTTTGCCGGCCGTCAGGAAAAACGGTTCGCCTTTCACATTGTTAAGCACGGGCTTGAAATCTTTGTAGGTCAGATTTTTGCCCTTGTTGTCGATCGTTGAGGCCTCGATGGTGATCGTGCCCTCCGCAGGGCCAGCACTGGCGGTGATCGCGTTCGGGCCTTGTGTGAGCGCCGGGAGCACGCGCTGCGAGTGCTGAACGTCGTGCGAAAGTTTAAGTCGCTCGAGTCCCGTGCCAGCTCCTTTCATTGTCACTTTCAAGCGGTAATCGTAGCGGCGGTAGCAGAGGTTTGTCAGGTCGATGGATTGGGAACCGGTGGCTGTAATCTTCGCCACGTCTTTCCAGTCCAGCCCGTGATTGTCCGAGTATGCCACGGAGATTTCGCCGCCGGCGCCGATAACTGCGCTGAGCTCAGCCGTGCCGCTCAGATAGATATAGCTGCTGGGCATGCGCACGATCATCGAGCCTGGCTTGGATGCATCGGCAACGTGAACCGCAGGCACGGCCTTGTCTTCAGCGGTGCTGGCGATGTTTTCAGCGCTGAGCAGCCCCTTGCGGAAAGCGCCCGAGGCCAGCGGCAATTCGTATTCGTGAAGTCCATTGCCGACCCGGCCGGGTGCGATGTCGCCGTATTTCGGCGTGTAGCGGTAGTCATCTTTGCCGACCTTGGCTTTGGCCGACCAGAGTTCCTGTTTTTCGAGCTGATTGACGTGCATGCCTTTGTTGAACCAGTTTCGGGTGAGCCGCTCGCCCTCGCGCAGCTGAACGTTCACCTGGTAACCGAGCGCATGGCCATACTCGTAGACAAAGGTCTTCTTCTTGTCCGCGTATTCTCCCATGCTGGCGTACCAGCCGTGCGTGGCGGCCATGAACCAACCGTTGTCGTCGTAAAATGGACAATTTGCCAGCACTTCAGGACCTTTCTTCCAGCCGCGGCCTCGCATGAACTCGCGCAGTTTCTTGTCGTTGTCTTTGAATCCCGGATTCTTCTCGTACCACTCCATGACACCGCTGGTGAGTTCGTCGACGCTCGCAATTTTCCCATCCGGCTTGGGGAAATAGGTCATCAGGGACGAATCGAGCATGTGCCAGGCGCCGTCGAAATAAACCTCTGGAACGCTGTGCGCAATGATGCCCCAGCCGCGAGCCTGCAGGCCGACGTGGCGTGCGAGCGCGCAGAGGTTGGCCGACGCGCAGCAGCACTGCCCGTAGCCGTAAACGTTCCAACATTTGATGACATCATGCGGATGGTTTTCATCGCTCAGGAATTCATTGGGCGGACTATCCTGATGGCGGAAGCGGAAGACGCTCTCAAAACATTTGAGAGCCTTTTCCTGGTCGCTCATTCCATCTTTGATGAACGAGCGCTTCCAGGCATCGATGCTGGACACATCTTCGACTTTGTCGCTCAGAACTTTAACAAAACTGACAACTCCCGGGCGTGCCTGGTCTGCGGCGGGTGCAGTCACTGCGAAAAGCGCAACAGCGAGCGTTAAAAAAAGGGAGGCGAATGGTCGGATCATATTGAATCTCCGCTTGTTCTTGAGCCTCATTACACCGCATGCAGGCGCAGAGAATCTGCAAAGTCCCGGATATGTTACTTTTCGTCAAAAGACCGATCAGGACGTCATGACAGGCCGGCTCCTCTGCAGCGACGTTCACTAGGTCCGTTTTTCACTCCCACGTAAGCTCAGCTATGGTGTAGAGTCGCACATATGAAGCATGAAACCACAAGCCTTCCCGAGTCCATCGCATCGGTCGAGCAACTCGAAACGCTGCTCAGCCAGCCGACGGATTCTGTCGTCGACATGTTCCGCCGCATCAGCGGGGACGTCATAGTTCTCGGTGTTGGCGGGAAAATGGGTCCGACTCTCGCCCGCATGGTCCGGCGAGCGACTGATGCTGCAGGCGTAAAGCGGCGCGTTATCGGCGTGTCCCGGTTCGGCAGCGGCCCGCTGAAGGCGCAGTTGGAAGCGCACGGGATATCCACGATCGCCTGCGATCTGCTCGATCAGGAACAGCTCAATTCGCTGCCTGATGTGCCGAATGTCATTTACATGGCGGCCCTGAAATTCGGCTCGACTGGCAATGAAGCGCGGACGTGGGCGATGAATTCGTACCTGCCCGGCATGGTCAGCCAGAAATACCGACGCAGCCGCATCGTTGCCTTCTCGACCGGAAATGTCTATGGCCTCGCACCGGTTGCACAGGGCGGCTCTTTGGAAACCGACACACCCAACCCCATCGGCGAATACGCCATCAGTTGCCTGGGTCGTGAACGCATTTTCGAACACTTCAGCCGCACGCTGAACATTCCCATGTCGTTCATCCGGTTGAATTACGCCACTGAAATGCGCTACGGCGTGATTGTGGACATGGCCCAGCGTGTTGCGTCAGGCGAACCCATCGATCTGACGATGGGTAACTGCAACGCCATCTGGCAGGCCGACGCCAACGCGCAGTCTCTGCTCACGCTGGAAGCGGCGCGCACGCCTCCGTTCGTGCTGAACGTGACGGGCCCGGAAATTCTAAGCGTGCGCCGCGTCGCACTGCAGATCGGCGCGCTGCTCGGGCGCGAGGTTCGTTTCAGCGGAACGGAAGCACCGACCTCGGCAGTCAGCAATGCGCAGCTCAGCCATCGGCTTTATGGTTATCCGCGAGTCTCGATCGAACAGGTCATCCGCTGGACGGCAGACTGGGTGCGGCGCGGCGGTGAGAACATCGGCAAGCCCACGCATTTCGAGGCACGCGACGGAAAGTATTAGTCCGGTTTCTGGTTTGACGTTTCTCGTTTCTGGTTAAGTTCGTAATGGCACCGTTAACCAGAGACCAGAGACGAGAACCAGACACCAAGCAACGGGGGCGCTCATGCCTGACATCCGGCCGAACATTCACAACATTATTCAGCGGGGCATCGCGATCCCGGCTTGTCCACTGGCACTGACGGCTCAGCGCAAGCTCGATGAGCGCCGCCAGCGCGCGCTGATCCGCTATTACAACGCGGCCGGCCCAAGCGGCCTGGCCGTTGGCGTGCACACGACTCAGTTTGCGATCCGCGATCCGAAGATCGGGCTCTTCAAGCCGGTGCTGGAACTCGCGGCGGAAGAAATCACTCGCCTGGACAAAACGCGCACTGAACCTCTGGTGCGAATTGCCGGCGTGTGCGGCGCGACGAAAAAAGCAGTCGCCGAAGCCGAATTTGTCTACGAGCGCGGTTACCACGCCGGATTGCTGAGCCTGTCGGAGCTGCAGAAGGCCAGCGACGATAAACTCATTGAACATTGCAAAGCCGTCGCCGAAATTATTCCGCTCGTTGGATTCTATCTGCAGCCTGCGGCAGGCGGACGGATTCTCCCCTACTCTTTCTGGCGCCGCTTCGCCGAAATCGACAACGTTGTTGCGATCAAGATTGCGCCATTTAACCGCTATCAAACGATTGACGTGGTCCGTGCGGTGGCCGAATCCGGCCGGCGAGATATTGCGCTTTATACGGGCAACGACGACAGCATCGTGGTTGATCTGCTGACCGCCTTCCGCTTCAACACAAACGGCTCGCCGGTCGAACGCCGCATCGTCGGCGGCCTGCTCGGGCACTGGTCGGTCTGGGCGCAGAAAGCCGTGGAGCTGCTGAAAATGTGCCACCTGGCCGTACGCCAGGGCGGCGATGTTCCGGCCGAGCTGCTGCGGCGCAGCATCGAAATCACCGACTGCAACGCCGCGTTTTTCGATTCAGCCAACGGCTTTGCCGGCTGCATCGCCGGTCTGCATGAAGTGCTGCGAAGGCAGGGACTGCTTGAAGGAATCTGGTGTCTCGATCCGAAAGAGACGCTCAGCAAGGGACAGCTGGAAGAGATCGACCGCGTCTATGCCGCTTACCCGCACTTGAACGATGACCGTTTTGTGCAGGAACATCGCGACGAGTGGCTGAAGAATTAAGCTGACGAAAGCGGCTCAGCTGACCGGTGAAGTGAGCATCAGTTCGGTTGCTTCGCCGTTGACGTAGACAGAACCGCTCGCGATATTCCCAGACTCGTCCGTCTTCAGCAGACAGAAATCTGCCGGCTGTTCAACACCCCATTCGTTGTCCATATGCACGAGCCCGCGTGGCACTTCTGAAATGTTGTCCCAAACGTTCTGCCAGGCGCAGCCCAGCATTTGCGCCGAACGCAGGACGCCCTGAATCGGCGTCAGCGCTGAGCCCGCAAAATTGGTTTTGCCCGGCTGGCGTACAACCTGATCTGCGCCGACATCAATTTCCAATCCGCCAAACTTGTAGCGGCCTGGCGGCGAGCCTGCAGGGGCGACGGCATCTGTCGTATACCAGATGCGCGTGCGGTTGAGCAGGCGATGGAAAATCCGGAAAAGCGGCGCAGAAACGTGGATGCAATCGGGAATAACACCGACGGTCAGGCCCGGCGTTTCAAACACGCGCCAGAGAATATTATCATGCCGGTCAAGCTGCTGGGGACAGCCGTTGGCCAGATGCGTAAAACTGGTGGCGCCGGCTTTTACCGCGTCCTTGAGCGTCGCTGCCGGAGCGTTCGTGTGACCGAGGCTGATTGTAATGCCCAGCCCCACGGCGACGCGGATCGATTCTATTGCTCCACTTCGCTCGGGCGATAGCGTGACCAGTACGCGATCGTTCCCGGCCACGTGCCTCAGTTCCTGAAAGTGAGTCGGTGTCGGATCGATCATCAGAGCCGGCGGATGCGCCCCGTGAAAGCCCGGCTCGGGTGACATAAACGGGCCTTCCAGATGCCAGCCGGCGATCGCCGACTGTAATTCGGCCGAACTCTCGCGCATTTTGCGAAGCCGTTGCAGGCGCTGCATCAGCACCGGCCATTCGGCAGTAACGAGCGTCAGAAAAATCTGGGCGCAGCCGTCCCGCCGCAGTTTGCGCACCGCCATCAGGAGATCATCCGAGGTGATTGCGTCCGACTGAAAATCCACACCGCCGTAGCCGTTAACCTGCAGGTCCAGCATGGGTGGCGCGAGATAAATTCCGCAGACCTCGTCGTTAGTCGGCTCTATTTTTGCGATCCGACCCTTGTGCCAGGTCAGCCTGAGAGGTTGAGACGTTAGATAATGACAAGCGATGACTTCGCCGGAGCTCATTTCTGGATCCACCTTGTCGTAGATTCGCCGGTCAGCGTACGCGTAACGTTACAGAAATGCAAATCTAACGTAAGGATTTAGCCGCTGCCGCCTTGGGGAATTTGGTTTGTTCTTTGCACAGGCTTAAATTATAAATAGCGACTCATTTTCCAAAACGAGGAGGAATACGCTTGGCCGCGCCAAAGACGAAGAATAATGTCAGTCAACGCAAGATCGAGCCCCGTCGTCGCACGAAGATCGTGGCTACGATCGGCCCAGCTTCCGACAGCGAAGACATGCTGCGCAACCTGATGAATGCGGGAATGGACGTGGCGCGCGTCAACTTCTCGCACGGCGATATCGCGACGCATCGCGGCACCATTGAACGCATCCGCAAAGTCAGCAAGGAACTCGGCCGACCCGTCGCCATCCTGCAGGATCTCTGTGGTCCCAAAATCCGGACGCGCATGATGCAGGGCGAGGGCGTCGAACTGGTCGAAGGCGCCAAGACGATCGTCACCACCGACGACATCATCGGTACCGCCAAGCGTTTCTCCACGATTTACGCCGGCCTGCCCGGTGACGTCACCAAGGGCGATAAAATTCTGCTCGACGACGGCAAGCTCGAGCTGCGCGTCGATTCCGTGCAGGGCTGGGACGTTCACTGTACGGTCATTCGCGGCGGTCTGCTGAAATCGAAGAAAGGCATGAATCTTCCTGGCGTCGTGTTGTCGACTCCATCCGTGACCGAAAAGGACATCAACGATCTGCGCGCCGGGCTCGATGCCGGCGTGGACTACGTTGCGCTCTCATTTGTGCGCGACCCGGAAGAAGTACTGCGTGTTAAGCAGCTTGTTCAAAAAGTGGGCTGCGATGTTAGAATTATAGCAAAGATCGAAAAGCCTGAGGCTGTCGCCAAGATCGAACAGATCATCGAGGCGGCCGACGGAATCATGATTGCGCGCGGCGACCTCGGCGTTGAAACACCGCCCGAGCAGATCCCTGTTCTGCAGAAGCGCATTATCTCGCTCTGCAACCATCTCGACCGGCCCGTCATCGTCGCCACACAGATGCTCGAAAGCATGATGACCAACCTGACGCCCAACCGGGCTGAAGTGTCAGACATCGCCAATGCAATCCTCGACGGCACGGACGCAGTGATGCTCTCGGGAGAAACCGCCGCCGGCCGCTATCCGGCCGAATCGATTCTGATGATGAACCGCATCGCCTTGCAGGCCGAGCAGTTCCTGCTGACGAATTTGAACAGCATTGCCAAGCCGGACAATGCACCGAACAAGCTGCTCGACACTATCGGCCGAGCGGCCTTCCGCGTCGTGGAAGACCTCGACCTGCGTTTGCTGATCACCAGTTCGTCGACGGGCGAAACGGCGCTGTTCCTTTCCAAGAGCCGCACGCGCGCCATGATTCTCGGTGCCACAAACAACGAACGCGCGTACAACCGCATGAGCCTGTACTGGGGCGTGCTGCCGTGCCTGTGCGTGAGCAAAGAGGGCATCCCAAAAGAGGAATTCCTGCAGGCGACCTCACGCGAAGCCCAGAAGATGGGACTGGCTTCGGCCGGCGAGCAGGTCGCCGTCGTGACCGGCACGCCGATCTGTGTGCCGACATCTGTCGCGAACGCAGTGGAGGTCACGCGCATCGTCGGGTAAAATAGGAGAAACTTTCGATTTGCACCGCAGCGCCTGATTAGGTATTATTTAGGTATGCGGCTGGTATCGAACCCTCCTAATCCGTGGCACAGCAACTACATCGAGTGGATTGATTGTCCGCCGCCCGCAGCTCAGCTTGAGATCTATGAGGAGCAGGCCAAGACCGTTCTGTCCGAGAACGACAGCCCCGACGTCGGCTTCCGCTTCAGCCTTAATCCGTATCGCGGCTGTTTCCACGCCTGCGCATATTGCTACGCGCGGCCGACGCATCAGTACTGGGACTTCGGCGCGGGTACCGACTTTGAACGCAAGATCATCGTCAAAACGAATGCGCCGGAGAAACTGCGCGAAACGTTCATGAAAAAATCGTGGCAGGGCGATCTGGTGGTCTTCTCCGGCAACACCGATTGCTACCAGCCGCTGGAAGTCTCCTACACGCTTACGCGGCGCTGCCTGGAAGTGTGTTACGAGTTCCGCAATCCGGTCGGGCTGATCACCAAATCAGCTCTCGTGCGGCGCGACATCGACGTGCTCTCCAAACTCGCGCGCGACGCGCGCGCAGGCGTGCATATGAGCATCGCGTTTGCCGACGACGCGATGGCGCGCAAGATCGAACCGAATGCCCCGGCGCCGAGCACGCGCTTTGCCGCCATCCGAGCGTTGACCGAAGCAGGCATCCCTGTCGGCGTGGCCGTGGCGCCGATCATTCCCGGCCTGAACGATTCGCAGCTGGCGCAGATTCTCGAGCGTGCTCACGAAAACGGCGCTCGAGAAGCGTTCCGGGTGATGCTGCGGTTGCCATCGCAGGTCAAAGACGTTTTCTTCGAACGCCTGCAGCAGGAATATCCTGATCGTGTTCAGAAGGTCACGCACGCGATTCGCGAAATGCGTAATGGCGCACTGTACAACTCACAGTTCGGAGAACGGGCTCACGGAGTCGGCGAACGCTGGAATGCAATTCAATGGCTCTTTGACACCACCTGCAAACGCCTGGGCTACAACGTGTCGAGCGAAAATCATTGGAAGTGGACGACCGAGACAACCTTCCGGCGGCCTTCGGCTCAGCTCAATCTGTTCGAGTAAACGCATGCGTCAGGCATGCACCACTCGGCAGATTCATGAATTTCACTCTTCTGCAAATCTTCGGTCTGGACGGGCACCCCTTCTTTACTATTCTTAATCGGGTGGTCTTCTATGGCGTGCAGGGCGATAATCATTCTCTCTCCTTTCGAGTTCCCCGCGTGAAACTTAAAACCGAAAAAGCCCGTCTTCTTTCCGCATTTGAACAACGCTTTGGTCCGGGAGAAACACCCCGGGCAGCGATCGCCCCAGGCCGCAGCAACCTGATCGGCGAACACACCGACTACAATGGCGGGCTCGTTCTTCCAATCGCCGTGGACCGCCATACCGTAGCGCTTTTTCGCCCCACGAGCGGCAAACAGATCACCGTTTTTGCCGAGGTGCTGGACGCCACGGACGAGTTCAGCACGCAGTCGATCCGGCCATCAAAAGACGCAAAACTGCACTGGGCCAATTACGTTCGCGGGACTGCCAAAGCGCTCGTTAATCGCGGCGTGAAACTCAAAGGCGGACAGCTCTACATCACCAGCGACCTGCCGCGCGGCGCCGGTCTTTCGAGCAGCGCATCGCTTGAGACCGCCACCGGGCTCGCGCTGCTGGCGCTGGCGGGCAAGAAGCTGCCTGCTCAGGAACTGGCCTTTGCCTCACAGGAAGCCGAACACACGTTTGCCGGGGTAAAGTGCGGCATCATGGACCAGACCGTCGTGGGACGCGCCGAGAACGGGCATGCGCTGCTGCTGGACTGCGATTCCATCACAGTCACGCAAATTCCGATTGCTCTGAAAGGCTACAGCTTCGCCATCTTCGACACGGGCGTGCGGCACAAGCTGGCCAGCAGCGAATACAACAAGCGTCGCGCGGAGTGCGAACATGCGGCCGCGCTGATGAAGAAGAAAAATCTGCGGGGGGTTTCTATCGACGATCTACTGAAGGCGTCGGGCAAGCTCACGGCGAACGAGCACAAGCGTGTGCGGCACGTGCTGACCGAAAACATGCGCGTGGTCCATTTTGCGGCCGCGCTCGCACGCGGAGACATCCAGGAGCTCGGACGGCTGCTGCTGGCCAGTCACTACAGCCTCGCGATCGACTACGAAGTCAGCTGTGCCGAACTGGACGATGTCGTCAAGCATCTGCTGATGCAGAACGCGCGCGATGGCGCGTGTCCCGGCGCACGCATGACCGGAGGCGGTTTCGGCGGCGCTGTGGTCGCGCTGCTCAAGACCGAGGCTTTCCCATCCTACGCGGAAGCGCTGGCGCCGGTGGCCAAAGGCGGATCGCTGCTGCTGACACCCGCGGGCGGTGCGCGCGTCGAAGTGCTTTAAAGGTTTACTTTCCCGCCCGGTAGCCTTCCGGATGCGCCGAGTGCCAGCGCCAGGCATCGGCGCAGATCGTCGGCAGATCGCTGCGTTCGCACGTAAAGCCCAGCACCTCGCGGGCGCGGTCGGGCTTAGCCACCAGCGCGGGCGCATCGCCTTCGCGCCGGCCGGCCATCTGGACCTTCACCTTCTTGCCGCAGGCCTGCTCGCAGGCGCGGATCACTTCCAGGACGGAATAGCCTTTTCCCGTGCCGAGATTCAGCGCGTCACTGGCGCCCCCACGCAGCAGGTATTCAAGACCCATCACATGGGCGCGCGCAAGATCGACGACGTGAATGTAGTCGCGCACGCAAGTGCCGTCCGGCGTGTTGTAATCGCGGCCGTAAATGGTCAGATGATCGAGCTGCCCCAGTGCGGCGCGGTAAACGTTCGGAATCAGGTGCGTTTCCGGATCGTGATCTTCCCCCAGATCGCCGGCGGGGTCGGCACCCGCAGCGTTGAAATAGCGCAGCGCCAGATAGGTGATTCCGTGCGCCACATTGAAGCTCTTCAGAATGCCTTCAAAGGCGAGCTTTGAGTGGCCGTATGGATTGATCGGGTTCTGGGGGTGGTTTTCGCCAATGGGAATTTCGATCGGCACGCCGTAAGTCGCACAGGTGGAGGAGAAGACCACGTGCTTGACGCCGTATTGCCGGCACGCCGAGAGCAGATTGAGGCCGCCGAGCACGTTTGTGCTGTAATATTTTTCAGGATTGGTCACCGACTCGCCAACCAGCGTAGCTCCGGCGAAATGAATGACGCCGCTGAATTTGTGCTGCGCGAACATGGCGTTCACGGCGTCCTTGTTCGTCAGATCCACCTGGTACATCTTGTAGTCGCGGCCCATTGCTTCAGCGTGACCGGCGGACAGGTTGTCCAGCACCACGACCTTGTAACCGGCGCGTGAAAGCGCGCGAACCGCGTGACTTCCAATGTAACCGGCGCCGCCGGTGACCAGCACTTCCTTACCATTCGACGATTCGTTTGTCATGGTTGAACGGGCTTCTCCAAGGGTTACGGCCGGCGACTGAATTGGCCGGGAGCAGTCCCCTGCAATGCGGATGCCTCTTTTTCGCGTTAGCAGCAATCCGTGGCGCGGCGGGCAGTCCGGTCACGATTTCGGTGAAAATCGTACCTTCCGCGATGCAATTGGGAACAGAAGGAATACCGGCGGGCCGTGGACTTCCGCCGCCGGTTTTCAGTTTGGATTGAACGTGCTCTTATTGGCCTTCCACCAGTTGTCCCACTCGTCGCGGCTGGAGAAATTCTGCCGGGTGACGGTCTTGAGCGTATCCACGAATTCGTCGCGGATCTGCTTATCCGGCGTGCCAAGGCTCGCGATTAGAACGTCCACCGCGTCTTTGGAGCTCACCGCGACAAGCGCGCCGACTCCGGACTTTGCCACGGTCAGCTCGCGCTCCGCCTGCAGCGCAGCGCTCAGCACACTGAACGCCTGCGCCTCCTGCTGAACGCCGCGGATCGCCAGCGCCTCAAGCACGCGCTGACGCACTTCCGGCACTTCGCTTTTTGCCGCCAGTCCCAGCGCAGAGGAGACGGCAATTTTTGCATCGAGGTTGGCGAGGATGTCGATTCCTTCTTTGCCAAATCCGGCGTCCGGGCTTCGCTGAATGGCTTCGCCGAACACGGTCAGCGCCTGCTCAACGGTCTTCGGATCTCCGCTGCGCAGATCGGTCTGGCGCCGGATCAACAGTTCCGGGCGCTGCTGCAGCGCGCGGGCCAATTCGCTGCGCTTGAGCTCTTCCTGCTGCTGCAGATTCTTGGCCTGAACCTCCTTTGCCTTGGCGCGCTCTTCCTGGATGCGTGCTATTTCATCTTCGGTGCGCCACGCCTGTTCGAACTTCTTCAAACCAAATTTTTCCGCGTCACGGCTGGCTTGTGGGTGGTCGGGATTGATCTTGAGCGTCTTCTCAACCAGCTGCCGGTACTTGCCGCGCTTGAAATCGCGTTCATTCCACTGCAGCGCCAGGGCGTAGAAGGCGTCCGCGTCGTCGGCGCGGACCGATTTCTCTTTCAGCGTCAGGCCGATCTCGTACGCGCGCTTGCTGAGCACTTCGAGGCGGTCAAACTCGGTAAGGTCTCGTACGTCGGCCTTGGTCTGAGCGTAAATTTCCTGTCCCAGTTCGATCAGCGCTTCGAAGTCGCCCTTCTTTTCCAGCGCGGCAATGCGCATCTCGTAACGCTGCGTGTCTTTGGGCAGGCGCAGGATGTCCACGGCATGCAGATCGACGCCGCGTCCGGTGTAGGAGCGCTTAAGCGTGCCGCAGATCCAGATGTTATCGCCGCGCTTGTAATCCGATTGCGCGCGGCGCTTGAGCTTATCGTCGACAATTATGCTGGCCCACTGCCGCTGCGGATCGTTCGGGGTAGGCGCGATGTTGATGCCAAAGAGCTTCAGCTTATCCGGCGGCACAATGGAGTCGTACTTGGCCTCAAAACAGACGTCCGGATCCTGCGCATCGTTGCCGCTCAGCACGGCGACTTTTACCGAACGCCACCAGTGGTCGCCGTGGTTGATCACTTCGGCCTTCGAGCCGTTGGGCAGCTCGATGGTCTTGTGCGGAAGAGCGTCGATGTTCACGCGCTGGTCGTCCGCGGACATGGCACTGAAAGCGCATCCCAGCACGAAAATCGGTATCAAGGCAGCACGCATGATTGAATCCCTCCGCCCTACCCCAGCCGCGCCTATTTGCTCTGCGTTCGCTTGATCTGAACTGTCGCTTCCGTCTCTAATTCAATCGTGCCCTTTTCGGCCGCAAAAGTCGCTTTGCCTTTTATCGCTGAACTCTCTTCGAGGCGAATCCCCGATTCGAGCGGCAGCAGCGCGCTGACCTTCATCGTGTAGTCACTGCTCTGGAATTTCGCGCCCGGCGGCGCGGCTACCGATGCGTTCTTGAAACGCAGCTCCGCCGCAACCTCGATGCATTCGGCATTGTTTACTTTTCTTGCTGCAGTCAGCTTGACCGTGCCCGAGGAATCCTCTGGTTTGACCGTCATACCGCTCTTGCCCATTGACGACGCGAGCAGCGCAGGATCGGCTTTCCAATCTTCCCCGACGCGCGGCTTGTTTTTGGGCTCAAGGGCGACATTCTCGCCGTCCTCCACGACGCCGCTCAGCAGTGGCTTGAGGATCTGCAGAATTTCCGGCGGCACATCGGCGCCATCGGCATACTTCAACACCGGCGCGGAGTTCTTCTGTTCGACAAAGAGAAGCTTGCCCGCGCTGATGGGGTTGTCTTTCTTATCTCCGGCCGTCCTTACGAAGTTCTGAACCGTTACGCTTGCTTTTCTGGGCAGGCCCTGCTCGCTGACTTCGAGAACATCGACGGACGCTTCGAGTTCTACGTTAAGCGTCACATTCTCGATTTTAGAGCCAGCTTTCACATTGTTGACGAACGTGCCGGTTGAGGTGATCTGATACTTGGTTCCGGCTTTGATCGGCTGGTCAAATTTGACGTCGAACTCGGGCGTTGAAAGCGGGTCGCTGACGACGGCCTTCAGGATCTGCGCTTTACGCGATTCGTTAATCAACAGCAGGTCCGGACGCTCGCTGCCGCTGGCGCTGAAAACAGCCACCGGGCCGAGCATGCGCGGCGATTTGGTCACAAAGCGCGGACCGGGCAACAGATCATTGCCTTGAGCAAAATAGAACTGGCTCTCTTCAATCGTAACAATGAACAGATCGTCCTGGCCGTCCTTGTTGAAATCGCGTGCGAGCAGCCCCGCGCCGAGGCTGAGCAGCGAAAGCGGCGAGCCCACCGGTGCGAACTTTCCGCCCTTTTCCTCGTATACGATCAGGCGGTTGCCTTTTCCGGAAACCAGCAGGGCCAGCCGCTGCGGGCCGGAAGCCCCGCCGAGCACCGCTGCGGCCGTAATCAGATCGCCATCGTCGATCTTTGATGCGCTCGCTTCCCCACCCCATTTGCCGTCCTTGGATGCGACCAGTTGAATGGGCGAACTGGCCAGCGGCAGCACCGCCACGAAGCCGCTTCCCATCTCTGCCGATTTCCACGGGAGCACAAAGCCCCGTCCGCCGACGCCGCTCAGTGGAACCTTGACGACATCGGAAAATTTCGCTGCATTAAACGTCGTAATCGCCAGCGCGTTGCCTGGCCCCAGCAGCGCCGCTATCGTCATTCCGCCATTTGCGGGACTGACGGCCAGCGCTACCGGTCCGGCGCCGATGGCCGTATCGATTGACGTGGTCAGTTCGTTCTTCCTCTGCAGGAAGGCTTTAAGCTTTCCGTGCACCCAATCGGTTGCGAGCAGATCGTCTTCCTTGTCGCCATCCAGGTCGCCGACGTAAATGGCCGACGCGTGCAGTCCGCGCGCAACGTCGGTGTGCGCAGGCAGCGGAGCATTCTTGCGCTGGACGTAGAGCCGCAAGGCGCCGTCTCGGAAACGCCCGGCGGCAATTACCGTATCGGTTAAATCGTCGCCGGTAAACTCGCCGGCGCTAAGCACAACGCGTTCATCGGGATTGAGCTTCAAATCCAGCTCGCCGCCGAGTTCATAACCGAACTGGCAGCCGAGGGTGATGGGCTTGCTGACTGAAAAGATTTCCTTGTTGTTCTCGGAAGGCTTGATGCCCTTCAACACAAGGTCGAACTTGTACACTTCGCCGCGGCGGAGCGCGTCAAAGTCGGCGGGCTCGGGTGTCCACGTCAATTGGCCGGTCGCGGGATCGACATTGATGCCGCGAACGTCGCCTTTTACTGAGAATTCCTTCTTGCTTCCCGGCTCGAGCGCTTCCAGCTTTTCCAATCCCGTCACCGTCGGCGTGTAGGTCCACTTCGCCATAGGCATCACGCGATTGACGGGCTCATTAGCGAACTTCACGCCCGATGAATCAAATTTTTCGGTCGGTGTGACCGGTTTGTCTGGAACCTTTTCAGGATCTTTGTTCACCACAGGCGTCTTCTTGCCCGTGATCAAATTCGAGATCCACACCTTCAGTTCGCGTTTGCCAAAATACAATCCTGCCAGCACCGCCAGAATGACGATTGCCGCGATCGGACCAGCCGCTTTCACTCCACCCCTGGGCTTGAAGTCGTCAGAGGCGCCCATCCCCGCTGTGGGGGTGATCGATGCCGGCGTGTTCATCGTCGGAACGCCGCCCATAACCGACATGCAGTTGCGGCAGGTCGCCCGGCCTTCGTGCTGCATCATGTCGGTATCCGGGAAGAAACGCAGACACAATTCGCACTGCGATTGCGCCCCGGAACCTGGTGTGGCTGCTGCGTGTGAGTTGATCCATTCCCTCAGCCGCTCGGCGCGAGGTCCGTTGGGCGCGACATCAAGGTAGCGCTTATAGCTGCTCTGAGCTTTGTCCTGCGCACCTTTCTTTTCCGCGGCCTGCCCCAGGAAGTAGAGCGCTTCCGGATAATCCGGCCGTGTCACCAGTGCCGCTTCCAGCTGTTCGACAGCGCTGTCGAATTGTTTCTGGCGCAGGTACGTGCGGCCCAGCAGCACGCGGGTGCGTACGTGTCCGGGATCGGCGTTCAGGATCTTGATCGAATCGCGCAGCGCGGCATCCATGTCGCCGTCCTGGAACTTGGACAGCGCGGCCTTGTAATCGTGATCCAGAGGGGTGACGATCTGCTCATCGTCGGCGACCGTTTCATCCGTTTCGGGCGCGGCGCTGGTGCCCTTGATGTGCTGAATCCACTGCGTCATCTTCGCAGCGTCCAGCGCGTCGGGGTAAAGCTTCAGGAACGCTTCATACGCTTCAGCCGCTTCGACATTGCGTTCAACGGCGCGCAGCGCATAGCCAAGCACATAAAAGCCGGAAGGTTCCTCCGGATCCATCTGGCAGGCTTTCTGCAGCCGCTCAATCGCTTCGGTGACTTTTTCCTGGCGAATCCACACCTTTGCCAGCCCGATATGCGCTTCGACATTGTTAGGCTCGGCATCTACAGCCTGCTGAAAAAGCCCGGCCGCTTCGTCGAAACTTCCCTTTTCAAACTGGTCCAGCGCTTTCTCGATCAGCGCAGACGCACTTCCGCCGGCTGCCGCCGGGGCCGCAGGCTTCATTCCGCCTGGTTTTACGGGCGCTATGCCGCCCGGACGCGGGGCGGCCACTGCCGGCGCAGCCGGTGCAGCAGCTGCCGCGGGTGCTGCGGCGGGCGCGGCCGCCGGTGCTTTCGCCATGAACCCGGCCGCTGCCGGAGCCGCCGCGGGTGCAGGTGCGGCAGCCGGTGCTGGCACAGGCGCAGCCGGCGACGCAGCGGCCGCGGCTTCGCCACCGATCTCGCCGAGAGCCGAAATAGGCGCCGCCGTTTCTGTATTCCCGGCAGCCACTTCCCAGGCGGCCATTTTCTTGATCTTGGGCGGCTCAGCTGCCGCCGGCGCCGGCGCTGCGCCGGGTGCTGGAGGAATCTGCAGCGGAGGAGGCTGCGTGAGATTGTTCTCTTTCAGTACCGTATCGATCCAGCTCTGGATGCGCGGCCCCTCTTCAACTTCAGGCTCAAGCTGCAGGAATCGTGTGTAGGAAGCGACGGCATCCAGCGGCCGCTGCATGCGGCGCAGCACGAAGCCGAGATTATTGTAGGCCTCGGCGTAATTGGCGTCGCAGCGAATGGAGGTATACAGAGCCTGCAGTGCTTCGTCGTAGCGTTCCAGATCGATCAGCACCATGCCCAGCGAATTGTGCCCGATGGCGAAAGTCGGATCGGCCTGCACGCACTGCTGGTAGGCGGCGAGCGCCTGGTCAATTTCCTGCGCATCGTAGTGGTTGATGCCGCGCTGCAGATACTGTTCAGCCAGACCGCGGTTGGCTACGACGGGCTTCATAACCGGCTGCTGGGCGATCACGGGTGCGGACGCCGGTGCGGCTGCCGCGGGGGCAGACGCAATTACCGGCGCAGGCGCTGGTGCGGCCGGAGCGGCTGCTGGAGCCGCAGCGGGCGCGGCAGCGGGTGCAGCAGCAGGCGCAGCCTTGCCTTTCAGGAATCCCGGGGCGCCGCCGGCTGGCGCGGCCGCTGGAGCTGCCGGCGCTGGAGCAGGCTCGGCCGCAGCAGGCGCGGGAGCAGCCTTTTTTCCGCCCAGGAATGATGCTTTCGGCTTAGGATCGTCGGCCATCGCCAGCGCTTCCGGAGTTGCAGGTCCCGCGCCCTGCTTTTTCAACGCTTTGGAAAGCGAACGCGGGTGCGCTTTCCTTTTTTATTCCGAGCCGCAAATGTTCAGATCAGGCCGGCATTCCGAGATCGACCGTCTTGTTGCATTCCTCTTTGAGGCGCTTCACTAGATCGTCTTTGTCAACAGCCTTAATGTAAGCTTCTTCCGGCGTCACCAGATCTTTCTTGACGATCTCAATCAGCGAATCATTGAGCGTCTGCATGCCCAGTTTCTTGCCGATCGACATCTGCGAGGGGATCTGATAGGTCTTGCCGTCGCGGATCAGCGAGGACATCGCGGAGGTAATAATCAGGATTTCCAGAGCCGCGATTCGGCCGCCGGCTTTCTTCTTGAGAAGATTCTGCGCGATGACGCCCTTCAGCGAGCTGGAGAGCATCATGCGGATCTGCGACTGGCGGTCTGCAGGGAACTGATCGATCAGGCGGTCGACGGTGCTCGCCGCTGTGGTCGTGTGCAGCGTACCGAAAACCAAGTGTCCCGTTTCGGCCGTTTCGACTGCAATTTCAATCGTTTCCAAGTCTCGCATTTCACCGACGAGCACGATATCCGGCGCTTCGCGCAGAGCGGCCTTGAGGGCGCGTTTGAAGCTCTGCGTGTGCACGCCGACTTCGCGCTGGTTGATCAGGCAGAGCTTGTTTGGATGCACGAATTCGATCGGATCTTCGATCGTAATGATGTGCGCTTTGCGCTTGCGATTGATCAGGTCGATCATGGCGCAGAGCGTCGTTGACTTTCCGGAGCCGGTCGGTCCGGTGACGACGACCAGCCCCTTCGAGAGAAAGCACAAATCGGTGATGGCCTTTGAAAGATTAAGGTCTTCGGCGGTGACGATCTTGTCGGGAATCAAACGGAAGACGCCGCCCATTCCAAGCCGGTTGCGGAAAACGTTGCAGCGGAAGCGGCCGTAACCTTTCAGCTCGTAGGCAAAGTCGGTATCGTTAATCTTCTTGAACTCTTCCTGGTTGCGTTCAGGCATGATTTCGTAAAGCACGCCTTCAGCGTCCTCAGGAGAAACTTCGCCGAACTCGTCAAGAGGCGTAATATCACCAGAGATCTTCAAACAGGGCTTGGCGCCAACGGCAATCATCAAGTCCGCGGCTTTACGCTCCACCATGGTTTGAAACAGGATGTCAATCTGAGCCATGCAGTTAGGCCTCTCAGCGAAAAGGTACGTAACGAATCAGTTGCCTGTCAGAATTGTGCGTCCAGAAGCGTGCTGGTCAAGAGGCTTTCGCGAGCGGGCCACTCCCAATGTGCAATAAACCCGAAATTGACCCAATCAGCCCTTTGCCGGCAGAACAGCCTCATCCACGAGCAGGTTCGGCAGTCCGTCGGCATCGATCTTGTAAACTCGGCCGCACTGTTTGCACTTCAGCCCGTTTGGTGCCGCCGCCGGGCCCTGCAGTTCCAGTTCGCCCTTGGCCAGATGCGACTTACCCGGTTCCGGGCGCGTCACGCACCAAGGACACGCAAGCACTTTCAACAGTTCCGCATCGATCATGCCCGGGTTTCTCCTTTGGCATCGCCGGAAACGGTTTGCGGATCGCTGCCTGAAACCGGAGCCTGCTCCCGTGACGCCAGCCAGGCAATCAGCCCGGGCGATTTGGCCATGATCGATGTGGCTTGAACCGCCGTCGCCAGCACCCAGCCGTGCTTGACGTCTGCAATCTTCAGAAAGATCGGATCATATACTGCCTGTCCTACTCCGATTCCCGCCGCGGGCGCGAAGGAGACCACGAAATTGCAGATGAACCACGCCACCAGGAACTTTCCGAAACCATGTGTTTCGCCCATGCCGTTGACCAGCGCATACCCGCAGATCACTCCGAAGAAATGCACACAAATTGAAAGCAGCCAGCCCAGCAGCAGAATGTGCGGCAGATTGCGGAATTTCTGCAGCGAGCCGTAAGCGCGGTCGACAGTCTGGCCCAGGGGCATTTTCTTGAGCATAAACTGCATTGGTACGGAGTTGTAGACGCGTCCCGACAGCAGCATGCCGGTCCCGGTTAGAAAAAAAGCCGGTGCCAGGAACAGCCACTTCAGCAGCGGCTGGATGTCCTTGTCGGCACTCAGCTGCTGATAGTGCAGCAGCGTCATTGCGACCATTAACGTCAGCAGACCCAGCAAACCCAGCAAGCGGTCGAGCAGCAGCACACTGACCGCTTCCAGCTTCCTGCCTTTGGGCGTCTCACGCGCAAGGTAAATAGCCTTAATGGCGTCCCCGCCTACTGACGTGACCATGAACGTGTCGAAGAACGCACCCAGGTACGTCAATCTGAGCGCATTGAGATATTTCAACTGCACGCCCTGGGGACGCAGAAGCAGGCGCAGGCGCTGGGCGCCAATGAAAAGCTGGCTTGAAAAAGCGGCCACGGCAATCATCAGCGCAAAGGGTGATTCGAGAAAAATGCCGTGCAGCTCTTTTTTAGATTCCGCGTTGATCTTCGTCGAAAAAACGTAGTACAGCAGTCCCCCGGCCAGCAGGAGCTTGATAGCCGGCAGCAGCAATGAGGGCTTTTTCGGCGCGGCAGCCGGCGCCGGGGAACTTTCCTGCGGCCCCGAGCTTGAGGGAGCGCCTGACGTGGGGCCTGATTCGCTTGAATTCATGAGAGCGGCGGGATGCGCTTACCTTTTATTGAGCCGCGGATCGGTCGGGGCATTGCGCGGAGCAGAAGCCATGTTGCCGAAACTTTCCGCGGCGATGCTGGCGCCGTGATGCAGTTCCATCAGCGCTTCCAGGCCAACCATGCGCAGAAGATTTTTCACGCGATCGTTGGCTCCAGCCAGTTTCATGACCGCGACGTTTTCATAACACATCACATGCATCGTCACCAGCGTGCCGATCTGTATGCTGTAGATGTTCTGAACCTTGCTGACATCTGCGACAAACTTCGTTTCACCCTCGTCTTTGAGCAAACCTTCGAGTACCTGCGAGGTGCTGCGCGGATCGTTCAGGTCCGCTTCCGTGATCGAGAGAATCACGACGCCGTTTTCTTTTGTGTATTCCATTGCAGTGCTCCGGCTCGCTGCTCTTCAGCGCAGAAAAATATCCGCTCGCCTGTACGTTTTCCCGTTCCGCTTGACCTCCACTGCCGGCCAGCGCCGCGTAGGCGCTGAAAGAAACTCCGGGCCAGAGGCTGTCACCAGGATTGTATCTTCACTTTTCGTTCCTGCGATGGAAGGATTCCAGGCAAATGCCTGCTGCTCCAATACAGGGCGGTCTTCGGTTGGCCGTCCCAGGTAGCTGCGACCCTGGTAGCCCGTCGGTCCGCCCTGGTGATGCAGCTTCCACTCCTGCGCAAACCCCTGAGCTTCGTATTCGGCGATTCCGGCGGCGAACACGTCTTTGAGCGGCACGCCGACGCGTGTGGCTGCATTGAATGCCATGTCCACGGAGCAGACGGCGTCGTGCTTGCGGCGCAGATCGTCGGGAAGTTTCCGTCCGAAATGAAGCATGCGCGTCACATTGGTGATCAGCCCGCCGCGCTTTCCGCACAGCACGGCCAGAATGTGTTTTTTGATTTTTTTGTTCTGCGGAATCGGATGACGGAACTTATACGCGCGCTCGTCGGAAGCGACCAGAGAGAGCTGCGGCCGCACGGAATGATCCCACATGCGTGCGCAGATCAGCCCGGCCAGATGATGTTCCGTGTCGCCCGGCTTGACCTCCGCCAGCGCTTCCTCCATCGCCAGCGAACAGTCGCGCCCCAGCACGCGATAGCGTTCGACTTCCGTCGGCGTGAGCGCAAAGGTCATCGCAATAAAATCGTCGGTCAGCCGCGCGCCCAGGCCGGAGTCGCTGGCGAAGACGCGGCCCTGCAGAATTTTCTGGAGTTCATGATCGAGCGCGCCATCCTTAAACCATGGATACGCCGTCAGCTGGATGCGCAGGCCTTTTGTATCAGCGAATTCTTCCTCGAGCAGGCGCGGCATCTCGATCGTCGTGGCCAGCACGACGACCTCTTCGGGCGTGACCAGCAGCTGCGCGAAGCCGTTGTCGGATCCGAGCACCACGTGATTGTCGCGGCCGCCGGTGGCCCAGGCGAAAAGCGCCTGAGTCGAAAGCAGCACGCCGCCCAGGCCGTGCTGGCGCAGGTAGGCGCGGATCTTTTTAACTTTTGCGGAAAACTCGTCGTTGCGCGTGGCAGCACGGCCCTGGTTTTTCGTGACGGCTTTCGCCATCGCCCCTCTCCTTTTTAACCGATCAACACAAAGACACGAAGACTCAAAGAATTACTGACGAAGTGCTTATCCTTTGTGACGTTGTGTCTTGGTGCCTTTGTGTCTAGCGTTTCTTCCTCGCCTTTGGAGCGGCCTTGCGGCTCCTTGGCGGAGCCCGCCGCTTGGCAGGCACCGGCTCAGCAGCCAGCACGGGCGGCTCAATACGAAGCGGAGCGGTATTCACATTGCGGCGCGCAGGCTTGTGCGTGGCAAAAGCGGTAAGCTTGGCCAGAATGTCGCGCATGTTCTTGCGCTCGACGACCATATCGATCTGCCCGTGCTCGAGGAGAAATTCAGATTCCTGGAAGCCTTCGGGCAGCTTTTTCTTGATGGTCTGCTCGATCACGCGCGCGCCTGTGAAGCCGATCATGGCCTTGGGCTCGGCAATGATTACATCGCCAAGGAACGCGAAGCTCGCCGAAACGCCCGCCAGTGTTGGATGCGTGAGCACCGTGATGCAGACCAGTCCGGCCTGATCGTGCCTGTAGAGCGCTGCCGAGGTCTTGGCCATCTGCATCAGAGAGAGAACGCCTTCATCCATGCGCGCGCCGCCGGAACAGCAGATCAGGATCACGGGACGGTGTGTGCTGGTCGCATGTTCAATGGCGCGCGTGATTTTCTCGCCGACGACTGAACCCATCGAGCCGCCGATGAACTGGAAATCCATCACGGCGATGACGACGTCCTGGCCCTGGATCTTGCCTTCGCCGCAGACAACCGCGTCCTTGAGTCCGGTTTTGCGCTGCGCGTCGCGCACGCGTTCCAGGTAGCTGCGCTTGCCCTTAAATTCGAGCGGGTCAAGTGCTTCAAGGTGCCCGAAGAGCTCGATAAAGCTGCCGGGATCGAGCGTGAGTTCGATGCGCCGCATTGCGCCGATCTGCACATGATGTTCGCAGTTCGGGCAGACATCCAGGTTGCGGCGCAGCGCCATCACCGTGACCGATTCGCCGCACGAATCGCACTTTTTAAAAACGCCTTCGGTTTGAACGCGCCGGGCAATGGCCGTATCGCTCTGATGCCTGTGCCGCTGTACGTGCGCCATCGACTCTCCTCTTCCTCCGTGTTGCGGGCCTGAAAGACACTGACTTTAAACCTAAACCACTCCTGGATCAGCTCTTCTTTTTATCCGATTTCTTCTTCTTCTTTTCTTCCGGCGCTGCACTCAGGTTCAAGCCGGCTGACTGCAGCATCGTCTCGACGCCGGAGCGGCTGTTACCGCTGGTCGCGCGCAATGGAACCCCGGCGGGCGAAAAGAGCATCAGCATGTTCACCTGCGCGTCGTATTCTTTGAAAATTGCTTCGTTCGCCGGCGTTTTAGCGACTTTGACGAATGCACAGACGCCGAAATTCCGGATGACGTCACTGACTTTCGGACAGTCAAAGACGGTCCAGGCCGGATACTCCCCGTTGTGCGCCTTGCGGTATTCTTCGAATTCTTTTTCGCCCTCTCCAGCGGTTAGGGCGACTTCCGGCGTGCAGAAGAGCACGACAAAAGGTTGACCCCGCTTTGCTGCAATATCCTTTGCTTCCTCAATGCTTGCCGAAAATTTCACAGGCCTCGGATTGGGATCATCGACAATGTAGACAACCTCGCCATTGCCGCGCACGATGTACTTTCCGCACGCAAAGCAGGAGGAAGACAAGGCGGCCACGGCAATAATCGAGGTGAAAACAGGCATTGACATGCGCATGCAGGGCATCCTTTGTGTATCGATTTGGGTTTCGAAATTCCGCAAATCGCACACTGTTGCAAATTCATCGCCAGATTAGAGCGAACTCATGCCCGGCGCAAGCAACTGGAACGAATTCGCAAAAGGTGCTTTAAAAAAGTCGAGATTGCTTAGAATGCATGAACCAGACACAACACGGAGCGTGCGTTCAACATGGATGATTTCGTTCTGTTGCAAGGTAACCCTGCACCCCGGGGCGAACAGTTGGCCTTGTGTCAGAAGAATCTCCTCAAACAGCGCATCAACGACTTCAAAGCACTTTGTGATAAACTCGGCCTCGGGCCTCTCGAACTTCCCGATCGCGCCCGCCAGATCACTCAAACACTCAATGTGCTCTGCCAGGAATGGCTGATCGAAGCCCGCGCCGTCGCCGCCTGTGCGCAGATTCCCACGGCCTCCTTCATGGCCATCACTTATCCGCCGGAGAAAGTCCAGCCCGCTCTGCTACCCAAGCGTGCTAACGACTCCACGTCCCTGGCGGCCTGTTCTATGGACCCCGCCGCTCGCACTCTCTTTCTTGAGAACTGCGACGGCCCGGACATCGTTCATCACGTCATAAGTCGCGCCGAGTCGCCTGGAACGCTGGCGTATGTCGCTCTCGCCGAGGCCGCTGACATTGGCATCAAAGCGTTCCTGAATGAGGCCGGACTGGCGGGAACCTTTCACATGGGTCCGCCGGTCGACGATTACACCAGTTCCTGCCTGCAGCCCACGCTTGTGCTGCGACAGCTCTGTGAACGTGCCACCAGTTGCGCGCAGGCGGCCAGCGAATTTGAAACCTTGCAGAAGCGCATGGGCCCGGCGACTCCTGATAGACGCGGTGTGTGCTACCTGTTCGCCGACAGCGCGGGTGAAATCATGCTGCTCGAGGCGACGGCGACAAAATTCAAACAGCAGCGCCTTCCCAAAGGCTTCCTGGTTTCGACGAACAAGTTCCAGCTGACGACGAACAACCAGACGACCATCGAACCCTTCCGGCAGCGCTGCCTCAACGAGCACCTCAATTCGGGTCCGCTGACGCCGCGGCATATCGTGCAGGCCTCGCGCGTTGACAAGAAAGCCGGGTCGGAAAAGGGCGTCTGCGATGCCGAAACGCGCGCGTCGTTTGTGGCCGTGCTGGGCGGAACCGGCCATCCCTGCTACGCGTTAGTCACGCTGGGTTCGCCGCTCTTCAATCTGCCGGTGCCGCTCTTTCCGCGCATGGGCGTGCCCGCGGGTATGGTGGACGGCAGCGCGTTCACGCAGTCCTTCCGCATGGCCGATCCCAGCGGCGGACGCGAACAGCGGCGTGCGAAGTACGAAACGATTCTCTACGAGCGCCTGGCGTCGATTGCATCCGGCGCGACCGACGACAAACTCATGGCCATCACGGCTGAAATGTGGAAGCTGGCGCGCGAGTACGCCGAAGCCGGCGCCGCCAAGCCGGCGGTGATGCCGCCGCCGCTTCCGAATAATGCCGACATCACGCCCGTGCTCAACGCACCGCCGCTTCCGGGCGTCTCACTTCCGCCAAAACCGTCGGCTTGAGCAGCCCCGCTGGAATTCAGCAAAAGTGAATGACAACGCCGCCCGCGGATGCTACCACTAGTGGTAGAAGTTCGTGCCGTTTGCCAGGAGATATGTGTCGTGGCCAGTGCAGCAGATAAATACAAAGACAACGTACCCGGACCTTTTTTCACCGATACGCAGTGCATCGATTGCGATCTCTGCCGCCAGACCGCGCCCAAAAATTTCGCGCGCAACGCCGAAGGCGGCTACACCTACGTCTGCAAACAGCCCTCGGATGAGGAAGAACGCAAGCTCTGCCAGCAGGCCCTGGAAGAATGCCCGGTCGAAGCCATCGGGAATGACGGCTGAGCGTTTTGCGGATTTACAAGAAAACAACATTCTCGGACACGGTTCGCCGGTGGAAGGTAAGCGCGAGGGGGCGCCGTTACTCGTGGATGCCTGGGACGAGTCTCTTCTGGAAAACTGAGCACAACCCGCACCCGTCCCAACGGCGGGACGTGTGGCACCCGAAGTTAACGAGCGCAAGCTGATGCGGGAGCGGGTAGAAAGATGCCACCCGCCAGGGAAGATTCAATTGACGCCAAGGGCACAACATCGATCGCCCGGCCCAGTCCAAAAGTCGTATCATCCAGGAGGGGCCGGTGGTAAGAAGAATTGGGGAGGTGGAAGATGACGAACAATCCGATGCGTTTAGAAGAGGCGCTTTTGTCTTCCGATAAGCTCCAGGAAGGAAACGCATTATATATGGGCGGGAAGGGACCATGGACGCTTGGTTCAGAGTGTGCGATCTTAGACCCCGAGGATAGCCCTGATCCTGGAGTCGTCCTGCCACAGTTGGCGGTGCAAAACAAGCTTAGATTCATTATGTTTGTTGAGAGTTTACATGACATTGTTATCAATGCTCGTGAGCAAATACCTGAAGCATCAATATCGCAGTTGCTGGAAGCGTTTAATTATTATTGCGAGAACGATGCGTTTATGGAGTTTTAGAAAACGCAAAAGCAAGGTCGAGACGCGCATATACCGCAACGGCAATTTCTGTGACACGATCAAAGTTCCCGGTGTGACTGGAGCGGCTTAGCAGACTGTGGAATAGAGATTCAGAGGCAAAAACGCCGCCGATAAAACCTTGCAAGGAGTCGTAGTGTGAAACATTATCGTGCAGGGTAAATCGAGTCTGACTTGGCTGGATGTGTGGGAAAAGAGACGAGGTGTAGTGGCTCAGCAGACTGTTAGACAGAGTTTCGAAGGATTAAACGCAGACGATCACGGAATGCGCCGTAGAACACCTGTGGCGCTCTAAGCCCTCGAAGCCGCACTTTGGTCAGGTTTAGGTCGATAGGCTCGTCCAAATTCCCATCGAATCCTTCCCGAATGAAGACTGTATAAATTTGGGAGCAAGAGCGGGCGGATTAGCGAATTGGCGGGTGGCATTTTTTCTAACCCCTTCGCATCAGCTTGCATCGCCATTCGGTGCCATCTGGTCTGAGGCCCGTTTCAGACCAGTGCGCGCGACCCCGATACCCGGAGTCAGCATGCCCCACACCGACCGAGACACCCGTAAGCTTCACGCCGCTGGCATCACCTTCGCCGTCGCCCTCTTATTGGTAGCGCAAGGATTCTTTCGCACATTTGTTTGTAG
>DASPJR010000165.1:0-53447 GCA_035628505.1 Planctomycetota bacterium
AGTAGCGGACGCGGCAGCGGGATAACAAATTCGCGCGAGCTTCCCTAGGGAAGCAGAGTAGGAAGGAACAGAACTAAACAGAAAACGGCTCTGGCCGAGAGACTGCTACAAACAAATGTGCGAAAGAATCCTTGCGCTACCTATTTAGATCCGGTATTTCGCCATATTGCCATTGCTGAACGAAGGGTGACGATGCGGGGGCTATACGTCGGCCAAATACGAGCACTGAGCATTTGTGAGAAATGGTATTTACGCCATCGTTTAACGCGAAAGCTACCCGACAAACATTGAATTCGACTGGTGGCGCTGTCATAAGGATGGTGCCAGTGGCGCGTCAACAGGCGCGAGTACGCGTGCGACATAGTTTCCCTTCTGCCGCCCCGTTCCGGGGCTTGTTTCTTCATATTGCTGCACACCCAGGTCTGGCGACCTGGGCTACTATGCTACCGTCCGCTTCGCGGGTTCAACGGCAAGAAATCGAGGAACACGTAGATTCAACAATCGGCTGTTGGCTTCGTTTGGGAGGAGTTGCACCAGGTTGATGCACGCCGCTTGGATAGCTGCACACAATCTGTAGTATGCAACCTCACGTGCAGAGACATACGAGTGTCCGAGTTTTCGGATTTGATGAAAAATAGTGCAACTGGAAGTGAAGCAGCCTCATCAGGTTGCACGGCTGCTGAAGATTTCGGCAGGAAAGTCGCGACAAATCGACTTCGCTAATCGTTTCTTTATATTGAGGGGGAGCGCATTCGAGGCACTGCTCGCAGCCGCAGAAACAGCGCCCTCAACAAAAAAACACAGAGAAGTTTCCTCCTCTGTGTTCTCTGTGATCTCTGTGGTGAAAAAAGCCGTTACTTCGCCGTCAGCTTCTTGAGTTCATCCCAGAAAGCGCCGACGTTCTGCTTCGTGATTTTGCGCGCCGGGATATCGACGAGAATGCCTTCCTTCGGCAGCACCGAATTATCGCCGCGCGCGAGCGCCGCAAGAATGCGCACCGATTCGTAGCCGTACTGGTACGGGTTCTGAACGACTGTGCCGTGAATGTGGCCGTCGGTGATGCCCTGCAAGGTTTCGTCGTCCTCGTCAAAGGCGACGATCTTGATCTTGCCGAGCTTGCCCGCTTCCTTCACGGCGGCCAGACACTTTGGTGCGTTGTACGCGAAGAGGCCGACCATGCAGGCCAGGTCCGGGTACTTGGCGATGGCATCTTCGGCGAGCGACTTGGCTTTGCCGAAGTCGAACTGGTCCGTGCGCGTATCCAGGATCACGAACTTGCCGCCCTTGATTTCAGCTCCCGGCGCGTCGAAGCGGCTGGAATCGTTCGAGCGGTCGAGCAGCTCATCGATGAGTCCCTGGCGGCGCTGCTTGGCATTGAGCTGCTCAATGCGGCCGACGAAGATCATCAGCTTTCCGCCTTCGGGCAGCGCTTCTTTCACGAGCTGCCCGCACATGCGGCCGGCGGCGTAGTTGTCCATGCCGACGTAGCACAGGCGCTTGGAGTTCGGCGCGTCGGAATCGTGCGTGATCAGCTTGGTGTTCGCAGCGGCTTCGTTCAGCAGATCGGCCTGGTTGACCGGATCGATTGGGCTGATAGCGATGCCGTCAACGCCGCGTGTGAGCAGGCTCTGGACGATGCGCTTCTGATCGCCGACGCCTTCGGCGGGCATTTCGACGCTGACTTCGGCATTGAACTTCTTCGCCGCGTCTTTGGCGCCCTTGTCGGCAATGACCCAGAAGTTGGCGATGCCGTTCGTGACGAACGCGACCTTCGGCGTCTTGCCGGAATTCGCTGCAGGCTGGCCCGGCTGAGTGGTGCTGGTGTTCGATCCTCCACCTCCGCCGCCGCAGCCTGAAAGAACAAGGAGTGTGAAAGCAAAAAGAAGTGGCGCAACTGCGCGCTGCATAGTCATAACGTTCTCCAAAAAAAGGTGTTACCGATGCGCGTTAGCTTACCGTCATTCCACCGTTCACCGCAAGGCTCTGTCCGGTTACAAAGCCGGCTTCTTCGCTCGCCAGGTAAACGGCGGCGGCGCCGACGTCCGCCGGCTTGCCCCAGTGGCCGACGGGAATCAGCTTGAGGTACGCGTCCTTCTGCTCCTGCGGATCGTTCTCGTGGCGCTCAACGGGAATCCAGCCGGGCGCAATGAGGTTGACGGTGATGCCGAACGGCGCGAGCTCATTGGCCATGCTGCGCGTCCAGCCGGCCTGCGCACCCTTGGCCGCGACGTAGGCGCTGAAATTGCCGACGCCGCGAATGAACACTTCTGATCCGATGTTGATGATGCGGCCCCACTTCTGCTTTTTCATGTGCGGCAAGCAGGCGCGCGTGAGCAGGTAGGGGCTCTTGACGAAGAAGTCGAGCATCGACTGGTAAAAAGCCCAGTCGTATTCCTCAATCGGCTTCTGCGGCTGCTCAGGTGTGGCGTTCGGGATGAGGATGTCGACCGGTCCGAGCTCGCGCGAAATCTGCGCGTACATGGCATTGACCTGTTCGACGTCGATGGCGTTGCCGCGCACGAGGATCCCAGAGCAGCCCGCACGCTTGAATTCGGCGAACGATGCTTCGGCGCGTGCCTGGTTGTTGTTGTAATTGATGGCGACTTTCGCGCCGGCCTTGCCCAGTTCGAGAGCCATCGCCTTGCCCAGTCCGGTAGTGCTGCCGGTGACCCAGGCGACGCGGCCTTTGAGAGAAAAAGCCATATGCAAATCTCCGACTGAAAATTCACCACAGAGGACACAGAGAGCACAGAGAACGGATTAAAGAAGATAGCAAAAAACTCCCTCTGTGTCCTCTGTGTTCTCTGTGGTGAGAAGGCCGTTACTTCTCGAACATCTTGTGCGACTTGTCCCCGCGCGAGAGCAGGTAGCCCATCAGGTCCAGGATCTCGTCTTCCTTGAGGCGGTTGAGCAGGCCTTCGGGCATCGGCGACATCTTGGAGGGCTTGATCGACTTCACGGTCTTCACGTCGATCTTCGCCTGATCGTTCGGGTCGAGCATGTTGGTGCTCACGTTGATGCCGTCGCCGCTGAGATTGACGATGCGCCCGGTGATGAACGTGCCGTCTGTCTTGGTGATCAGCACCTGCGCGTACTGGTCGCTGACTTCCTTGCTCGGATTGATGATCGACTCCAGCAGGTCACGCGCGCTGAAGCGTCCGGCGACTCCCGTGAGATCGGGCCCGACTGCGCCGCCGTCATTGTCGAAGCGATGGCACGCGAAGCAGCCGACCGCGCCGAACAGCTGCTTACCGCGCTCATAGTTGCGGCCTTTCGCGAGACCCTTCTCAAGAAGGGGAGCGACGTCTTCCATCGCGTACTCCTTTACCGTGCCGCGGCCGGCGAGCAGCGCGGCGAACGCTTCGAGCGGCGACTTGCGCTCGGCCTTCGCTTCAATGATCGCTTTGAGCTCGGTACGCGCGTCTTCGGGCAGATTGGCGACCGCTTCGATCTTGATGTTCTCCACGAATTTTTCGAAGCTGTTTCCGCCGCGGAAGCTCGCCGCTTTGATGAACCAGTTGAAGTACTCCTTGCGCTGCTCCATCGTCCAGCCGGTCTTCAGCATGCGCAGCGATTTGACTAGGTCGAGCTGCTCTTCCTGCGTCGGCGCCTTGGCCAGCAGCGCCATGCCCTTGCTCGCGGCGCTCGGGGCCTGAAGATAAACCATGAGCTCGGTGAGCATCGAGTTGAGCTCGCGCGTGCCGGCCGGATAGTGCGGGTCCAGCTTCGCAATGACTTTCTGCGCGTCGGCGGAACTGGGCTGGCCCAGGCGCGTAAAGGTGAGGTCATACACGCGGACCATTTCGAGCCGCTGCGCTTCGCTGAGTTTCTCCCACTCGATGCGGTCGAGCGCCGCGATGACCTTGCCCTGTAGCGACGGATCAACCGGCGGGTCGGTGGGCTTGCGGTGGAACTGGTCTTTGGCGCTCGCGCGAACCAGTGCGGTCAGCGCGGTGAGCGACGCCTGCGGGTTCTTCTCTTCGAGCGCCTTCGCCTGCCACTCGGTGACGGGCTGGTGTTCGAGCGCCACACGCGCGGCCCATCGGATAAAACGGTCTTTGTCTTTCAGCGAGGACCAGGCCGCCTTTACCGCCTTGGGATCAGGCTTGTGGAACGCTTCGAGCTGGCGGCGTTTTTCACGCTCACCTTTGCCTTTGTCCTCGATTTTTGCCGGCGCCGTGGATTCATTGCCGACGTATGTCACGCGGTAAAGCCCCGACTGCGTTTTGCGGCCTCCGATCGCGAAGTACATGGCACCGTCGGCGGGATTGATAACAAGATCGGTCAAAGGAAGCGGCGAGGCGGCAACGAACTCTTCTTTCTCCGCCGTGTATGCGGAGCCTTCGGGTTTGAGGTGAACGGCGTACATTTTGCCGTAGCTCCAGTCGCAGATGAAGAGCGCTTCCTGGTACTTCGCGGGGAACTTGGCGCCATAGCCAAAGACGATTCCTGTCGGCGAGCCCGGCCCGATGTTAATCACAGCCGGCAGCGTATCGGCATAATAAGGAGGCCACTTGCCCGTGCCGTTGCGCCATCCGAACTCAGCACCGCTGGTTGTCAGGCACACGCGGGTGGGGCGGTACCAGGGCGTGTTCATGTCCCATTCCATGTCGGCGTCGTAGCTGAACAGATCGCCCTGGTGATTGAACGCAGCGTCGTACTGGTTGCGGAAGCCGGTCGCAACGAGCTCCCAGGTTTTGCCGTCCGGATCAATTTTGTAGATGCAGCCGCCCGGTCCGAGCACATCCTTCATGAAGCCGCGGCCGTCCGGCATGCGCGGCAGCAGATGATCTTCGCTCCACAGCGGCGGAACGCGCGTGGAACTGTACTGCGTGAGCTTGGTCGAGTTTCCCGCGACGATGTAAAGCGATTTGCCATCCGGCGAGAGCAACACCGCGTGCGGACCGTGTTCACCGGCGCCATCCAGCGTGCGGAGTGTCTCGAGAGAGTCGAGCACGTCGTCGTTGTTGGTGTCGCGAACGCGGTAAACGCCGCTGGCGTACTTGGCGCCCTTGTTGACGACTACGTAGAGGCTGTCAAAAGCCCAGAGCAACCCCTGCGCTTCGCCGATGGCCAGATCGATCTTTTCGACCTTTGTTTCAGACGCGGGTCCGCCGATTTTCGGCGGCGTCACACGATAAAGCGAACCGTACTGGTCCGAAACGATGAGCCTGTTTTTCGGATCAAGACACATGCAGACCCAGGAGCCTTCCTTGTCCTTCGGAACGTCATAGAGCAGCTCAACTTTGAAGCCCTTGAGCGTGCGAATGGCGTCGACCGGCGTGGCAGTCGGCTTGATGAGCGCCGGCGCCTCCGGCTCACCGGCGTGGAGAACAAACGAACACAAGCTGAGGATGAGAGCGGTAAGCAGGCTGCGGCGTGATGTCACGATCGATTCCTCCCGTGCGTTGCCCTGTTGTGACGTGCAGCAGGAGTACAACACAGATGAGCTTGCAGTGCAATCACAATTTGTCACAAAAGATCACACGCTGGAATTGTGCGGACGCAGCCGAATCCTTGATAAAAATATTCAGCGCGCCATCCAGCCGCCATCCATCACGACGGTCGTTCCGTTCATGTAATTGCTTGCTTCGGAGGCCAGATAAACCGTGAGGCCCTTAAGTTCATCCGGATCTCCGTAGCGGCCGGCGGGAATGCGCGAAAGCAGCTCAGCCGATTTTTCAGCATCACTGCGCAGGTCTTTGTTGATATCCGTGGCCATGTAGCCCGGCGCGATCGCGTTGACGTTGATGCCGTACTTCGCCAGTTCATTGCAGAGCGATTTTGTAAATTGGGAGACGCCGCCCTTTGATGCGGCGTAAGCGGGAATCCGCGTGGCGCCCCAGAAGAACGTGATTGAGGAGACGTTGATGATTTTTCCTTTGCGGCGCTTGACCATGTCGCGCGCGGCTGCCTGGGCCATGAAAAAGCAGCTCTTGAGATTGAGATCGACAACATCGTCCCAGTCTTTTTCAGTGAACTCGAGCACCGGCGCGCGCCGCACGATGCCCGCGTTGTTCACGAGAATGTCAACTTTGCCGAATGCTTCGAGCGTCTTTTGCATGACATGAGGGATCGCATCCAGTTTAGACAGATCGGCACGAACGCTGATCGCCTTGCGGCCAAGCGCCTCTGCTTTTTTCCGGGTGTCATCGATTCCATCGGAGCGCCCGACAAGCACAAGATCGGCTCCTGCTTCCGCGAGGCCCAGCGCCATAGATTGGCCGAGTCCTCGCCCGGCGCCGGTGACAATGGCGGTCTTGCCATGCAGCTTGAACAGATCCAGGACCATATCGCCCTTTCTACGCCACGTCAGAGCTTGAAGATCAGCTTCATCGTCGCTTCGGGGTTGTGCGCCATTTTCATGAAACTGGCCTGGCCGTCTTCGAGCGGGCGCGTTTCAGACCACGGCGAAAGATTCAGGCTGCGCGACTCCAGCAGATTCAGGGCAGTGACGAAATCGCGCGGCGTGTAGCAGAACGTGGTTAACAGGCTTTTCTCGTCGCGGATCATTTCGATGAATGGCAGCGTGGATTCATTTTCGGCCATGCCGATCAGGAGAATTCTGCCTCCGCGGCTGCAGGCTTTGACGGCTGCTTTGCGCACAGGATCATTGCCTACGGCATCGATGACGAACTCCGCGCCCTGGCCGCCGCTCCATTGCCGGACCGCTGCAGCGGCATCCTCGGTGGCACTATTTATCACGCGATCGGCCTTGAGCTGCCGGGAAACCTCCAGGCGCTTGACGTTACGGTCGATGACGCAGACGCGCGGAATGCCGCGCAGCTTGGCAAGGGCCAGAGCCAGCGATCCAATCGGCCCGGCACCGAAAATCGCGAGAGATTCAGGAATCTCGCTCATTGCTGTTCTGAAAAAGTGGACCACATTCGCAAGCGGCTCGGTGAAGACCGCTTCGGTTTCGCTGAGCTGGTCAGAGACGGCGTAAAGCTGAGCGGCGGGAACGGCGACGAATTCCGCATACGTTCCGTGAATCCGGTCGAGCCCCAGCAGCTTCCAGTTGGCGCACAGATTCTGCCGGCCGGCCAGGCAAGCGGCGCAGCTCATGCAGCTCATAAGAGGATTCACGACCACGCGCTGGCCCGGCGACCACTGCGTCACGCTTGAATGCTTCTCAGCAATGGTTGCGATTGCTTCGTGCCCAAGGATCAATCCCGGTTTGCGGCGTTCGCTGTGCCCGAGAAAACCGTGCACGTCCGATCCGCAGATTCCGGTTGCCGCAATTTTCAGCAGCACCTCGCCCGGGCCCGCGCGCGGCAGCGGCACATCCTGGATTTCGACACGTTCGGGAGCAACATAGACAAGCGCTTTCACGCGGAATCTCCTGATAGGCGGCGGGGAAGAGGATGGCAGTTCTGCCGCAGAGCCACAAGTAAAAAATGCTGGACTGACAAGCGCTGGCCGGAGCGGAGCAAATGCGTACACTGAAGGCGAACGCAAGCAAGTGAGGAGTCCGATGCCCGAGTCCATTGATCCCATTTCAGCCAGTCCCGAAGCGCCGCGCTCCGGCGCGCTGCCAGAGCAGCCGGTCGAAGTGAAGCCTGACGAGCCTGCGCGCAAGATTGCCATCGTTGGCGAAATACCGTTTTCCGGACGCGCGCTGGCGCATGCGCTGCTGAAAGAAGGCTTCGCCGTCCGCGTGCTCTGTCCGGATGAACCGGCCGAGGTCGCGGCATTGAGCGCCAAGCCGGCTGGACAATCAGGAAGCATCGAGACAGTGCGTGGCGCGCTGGATTCGGCCAAGGCGATCGAAGGGGCTCTCGAGGGCGCGTACGGCGTCTGTTTTCTCTCGCCGATCACGATGAAAGGGCGCATGTACCGCTCGGCGCAGCACGTGGAGGACGTCCGGCGCTTGGCCACCGCGGCACAGAACGGTGCCATCCGCAAGCTCGTGTATCACTCGGCGCTGGGCGCGCATCCGGAATCGCAATCCCTGGCTCTGCGGCAGGCGGCCGAGGCCGAAGAAATCATCCACGGCGCCAAGTGCGAAGATTTCCGCGTGCGGACGGGACCCTTGATGGGGCGGGGGGACGGATTTTTATCCGAGATTCTGAATACCGTGCGTTCGCCCAACCCTATTCTGCGCGTGTGGGGCTACGGCAGCACGACAGTGCAGCCCATTCATGTCGATGATATGGCCCAGTGCCTGACACGAATTTTTTCGAACCAGCCTGAGGAATTGCAGCCGGGCTACTACTGCCTGGGCGGGCCGGAAATCACGACGCTTCTGGACCTGATGGACAACGCTGCGGCACGACTGAGCCGCGCGAAGCTGAAGATTCACATACCGTTGTTTGTTTTGAAAATGATGAGTTCGATGAACCAGAACAGCACGTTCCGCGAGCAGGTCAATCTGCTGTTTGACGGGTTTTATACGGAGCAGAACGACGCGTTGAAACTGCTGAGTCCGGGGAGGCAGTTGGTCACGCCCAGGCAGGCGCAGGAGGAGATCCTGGCAGGCGCAAAGGCTTGATTATGCGGTCATGGCCAGATTATTGGCCGGCTTGACGATGCGTGTGGGATACTTGACCACGCCACAGCGCAGGCAGGCATAGGTCGTCTGCTTGACTTCGTGACGGGTCGTGCAAAGGCAGCCGGTGCAGTAGCGGTTTTCGAACGGATGTCGGTATCGCATGGGTTGTACTCTCCTTTTAGGAAGAACCACCAATCGACGTTTGCTGGACCGATTCCTTTCGTATCACCTCGTAACAAATGACTTGCCAACGCTAAACTGGGAAAGTGTCGCAGTATCCTATGTCCTTTTTACAACTCGAGAACGCCTATAGTGGTTTCGTTTTTTGACCCTAGAAAATGAAGCCAATTTTTAAGGCTTTAGCATGGTCGGAGTGACAAAGTTCAGTCCGACTGCCGGCCAAGTGTGCTCAAAAAGCCACCGGAATGATTAAAAACAGGCAAGCCCGTCCTGCACGCTGACGATTACCATGAAAAGGCACAGGTGTGGTAGGCTTACGGTCAGGAGGACTGCGCGATGCAATGCGTCAGCGTTCAACGTACCGGCCGCCATGCTGTGCTTGCCTTGAATTTGCCGGAAAAGCGGAATCCGATTTCCACCGAAATGAGAACGGCGCTTCTGGCGGCCCTGAAGGAACTCGAGCACGACCCGGGCGTGCGTGCAGTTGTCATCACCGGAACAGGCCCGGCCTTCTGCTCCGGGCTGGATCTGGCGGCATTCGCTGAGCAGCAGCAGCAACCGATTGAGTCGCAGCGCGCCGATGCGCAGGCGATTGCAGACTTTTTCGCCACGATCTATGGATACGCAAAACCCACCCTTGCAGCACTGAACGGACCGGCCGTAGCCGGCGGGGCTGGGTTGGCTCTATTATGCGATATCACATTTATGAGCCACGAAGCCTGGCTCAGCTTTGGTGAAGTGAAGATCGGCTTCGTGCCGGCCCTAGTTGGCGTTTACCTCATCCGGCTCGCGGGACCCAAGCTCTCTCGGGACTTGCTGATCAGCGGCCGGAAAATGACGGCAGATGAAGCGTTTCAATGTGGGCTGGCGCAGCGCGTTTTGCCTTCACACGAACTTCTTTCTGCTGCTGAAGCCTATGCCGAAGAAATTGCCCGAAACGGACCCGAAGCGGTAAAGCAGACCAAGAAGCTGATCTTGCAGGCTGAGCACTTGAGCCTGGATGCGGCGTTAACTGAAGCCATCGAACTCAATGCTGCTGCACGGCTTACAAGTGAATGCAGGGAAGGAGTGAGCGCCTTTCTGACGAAGCGTTCGCCGGGCTGGTTGGCGTAATTTGTGCGACTACAAAAGTTGGGCTGAGTGCAATTTGCCTTAACGAAATGGGACCGCCATTTGTTAAGGTTGAAATAAGGTTGACAATTGCACCCAAACAAGTAGACCAGTTACCAAGGCTGCAACATGAGGCAACGGAGTTAAGACTGCGTGACCTACATGTGTGTTGAAGACAAATCCGCACAGATGCGCCGATCCGACAGCCAGCTATTCAGGCTTGCCCTGCTGGAAGCGGAAAAGCACAAGTGGATTGAGTCCCAGAAAGCCGGACGTGATCTGGGTGAGGCCGCGTTGCGCGACTGGTCACGCCGCTACTGGTGGCGCTGGTGTCGCGACCGCTGGATTGAGCATCTCTCCGGCGAGCGCTTCTGGAGCGAGCTGGATCAGCAGGATTTCGGTCTACTCAAGCGCGACTTCCATCCCAACACGGTCATGATTCAGGCTATTATCGACCGCATCAAGGCCGGCGGCGAAAATCTGGACATTATCCAGTGGGCCCAGTCGACGAATCAGAATCTCAAAGACGTAATGGAAATCCTCAAGCTCCTCGACATCAACTCCCGCAGATTAACCTTCTGGCCGTCGTGAAATAGCAGTCAAACACGTGAACGAGCATCAGGCGCCCTCAACGAGCGCTTTTTTTGTGCCCGAGCGTATGTGTTGCCTGCATAGCCAAAGTCGCTTTAGTTCGCCCCTGACGGGGCTTTGAAATCGCGCCGGTCCTCGTACCCAGGGCTGCGCTCGCTATCGCTCGCTTCACCCTGGGCTTTTATAGATTGCCCCTACGGGGCATACAAAACTTGCGCTCCTTCGAAACTGATTTGTGCAGACGGGCATGTCGCCAGGCTGAAAATCTCTCTCGGCTGAACGCCAGTACCAGATATCTTTGCTGCCGCAGCGCAGTTTACTTGCCGCGGAGCGGCAAACTAAAAAAGCCAGGGGTGGAGCGAGCGTGTGCGAGCGGAGCCCCTGGACCCTGGCGACTCCAGGATCCAAGCCCCGTCAGGGGCGAACTAATCCCACGCGTACTTCTCATCCAAGTCGACTTCGTATTTGCTCAATAAGCGAAGAAAGCGTCACCGTTCGAGAAAGAGTATGCAGCAGATGAACATGATTGTTCGTACCGCCAATGATCAAGGCCGGACACTGATTGGTTTTCAGCACAGCTGCCATATACGAGTAAAGCTCGGGCGCGAGCGAATCGGGAATTGTGTTTTCACGGTGTTTGGTGCTGAACACAGTGTGCACGAGAATCGACGAATAGGACTGACCCATAGAGTTGCCTCCTTTAGGTCGCCCCTGACGGGGCTTTGCTAAATCAAGCGCATCCATAACCCAGGGCTACACTCGCTCTGCTCGCTCCACCCTGGGCTCTTATAGAGTGCCCCTGACGGGGCAAACGGATGTCGCGCGAAGCTTGTTCTTGTATACGCGCACCTTCGAAGCCGTTTGCGCCTCACTTGCCGCGGAACGGCGATCCTAAAAAGTCAGGCGTGCAGTGAGCGGACCCAAGCGGTGCGCCTGGCCGCCTGCGCATCTCAGGATTCAAATCCCGGCAGGGGCGGACTAAACTGCGCGTAGCACGCATCAAGGAAAGTTGCGTCTGAGCGCATACTTTCTGCCAACTGCCTGCTCAGCTTTACTTCTGAAAGCTTGGCTTCAGCTTCTCATCGATGGCGGCCTGCAGCTCGGCGGTGCTCATCCCGGCCAGGGTTGAGAGCGCTTCCAGCGGCGGCTTTTTGGCTTCGAGCAGCTTGGCGTATTCCTGCAGCACTTCTTTTTTCAGGCGGCCCTTTTCGCCGATGATGTTCGTTACCAGCCAGGCCTGCAGGTAATTCTTGGTCGAGTTCTCCAGGTTCGAGATCTCGTGAACGATGTAATCGGACTGGCCGGCGGTCGCGAACTTGTCGAGCGGGATCAGCGCGTTCTCGTTCTTGAACTTGCGCAGCAGCGCAAGGCGTTCGCGGCTGTCCTGGCCCAGGATCAGGCGGTCGGCTTCGATGCGCGAGACCTCAAAATACTGCGCGAGGCCCTCGTTGAGCCAGCGGGGGACCTGCCGGCTGAGACCTTCGGGCATCAGGAAGTTGTCAAGGAATGCGTGAAAGCCCTCGTGATAGAGCGTCGCGAACATTGCCTGCGTGTACTCGTTGAAGACAATATCGTTGCGGCGGTTGAGCGCCTCGATCTGGGCCTGGAGGTCGTTGACGACTTTTTCGTGCTGGCCGATCTGCACCTGCCAGTCGCGCTGCTGCTGCGAGATGCGGTCCATCGCGGCCTGTCCGGCAGCGGTGGTGCCTTTGCCGCCTGCATTGATCTGGTCCCGCGCGCGGCTGACAGCCTGCTGAACCTGTGAACGCGCATTGTTTACCTTGATTTTCCATTCGGTGAGCTGCGAGGTGAGATCCTTGTGGTGCGCGCGGATCTGTGCAATCTGCGCTTCATACTTGGCGATGTCGACCCCGGCACAGATCAGCTTGTGGTCGGGCGCGTAGAAGGCCGGATTCTTGATGCCCTGTCCCGCGTCAGCGTAGTAGTTCGCCATGGAACCATAAATGAGGACGGTCACCTTCTTGCCGGTATTGCGATCGACGCCGAAGTACTGCTTGTAAGCATTGAAGACCTTGTTCAGGCGGAAGGCGGCGCGCTTGAGGAAATCATCGCCGGCATTCGAAATGATGGTGAAGTGCTCGAGCTCAATTTTTTTCCCGCGCACCTGTTTGTTGGCGTCTTTCAACGCGGGCAGCATCACCTCTTCAAGCACGACTTCTTTTTCCAGTATTGAATCTTTGCGGGCCTGGTCTTCGGCCGTTGCGATGTACGTGCGCGCGGCGCTGCGTTCCTGATCGGTGATCTTCTTCAGGTCGGCGACTTCATCTTTGCTGAAGGTCGTGCGGGAAAGCATGATTTTCGAGACGTTTTTCCCGCTCATCACGAGATCGAAGACGATTTCCTTATTGTCTTCTGAAACCAGCAGCCCCCGGTGCTCGTCGCCATTCTTGAGCTTCAGAACGTCGCGCAGCTCGGCAGCATCTTTCGTGACGGCACCGCCTGAACGGATGATTTCCTTAATCTCGCTTTTCTTGTAGCTGGTGGTTCCAAATTTAATTTTCAGCACGATGCCATCGTTGGTTTCTTCAACGATGGTGCCTTCCATTTTTGAGCCGTCGTTCAAAACGATGGTGTCCGCGCGCAAGATCGCGCAAACACAGATAAGTACAGAAACCCAAAGGCACAGACGCGCCTGGCACATACGATTCCCCTCCTGGATCGAATGCATTACTTATGAAGTTTTATACCTGTTTTCGCCGGACTCAACCATCCACGATGCCGATTCCGCGGCATGCAAAGACCTGCCCTGCGAGCGTGGATGGCAGCCCGCGCGGAATGTAATAGCCGCTCGTCAGCCGCTCCAGCAGCGGCACCAGCGCCGCATGCGTGCAGATCGCCACGATGCGGCAGGGCTCGCTGAGACGTGCGCCGAGCACGCCCGGAACACCCTGCGCCAGATCGCACAGCAGATCCGTCTCCGGCGTGCTGCTGCCCCAGAAGCCGCTTTGCTTCCAGAGTGGCGCGGCCTGCTCGGTGAGCGAGGCCAGTTCGTCGTCATTGCCCGGATGAACGATACGGTGGACTTTCTCGATAATGCCCGACGGACTGAGCTCATGAAACAAAGTTGCTTCGCCCACCTGGCCGATGTTCATCAGCGCGCCGAGCTCGGTAGCGTCGGCGGCACGGATGGCTTCCTGAGCGCGCATGGCGCGCTGCATTTCGGCCAGCAGGTAGAGGAGCTTTTCGCGTACGCGGTATCCGCCCGCGGGCTCAGCGTGCGTTTTGAAATAATCCTGCAGACGAGATTTGACCGTTTCGGCCTTGAGTGCTTCCAGAGCCTGCGCGCGCGAGAGTGTCTCCGGGACCTGCTCGAGGACCTCGTACACAGTCTCGGCGGACATCAGCGCGTCGGTCGCGTGCCCTTCCTGGCTTAAGCGCGCCACGGCTTCCTGCCTGAACAGAAGCTGCCCGATGCCCGCGGCCATCTCGCGTGCGGCTTCAAGTTCGGCTGGCGGAGCTTCCGTTCCCGTATGTGCCGTTACGAAACAGATGCTGTGTGGCAGCATGCGGCCCTTGGCGCGGGGCGGACTCCAGTCGACATGCACGACTTCGCCGGGCATGCCGAACAGCACCGCACCCAGATTGCTGCGCCGGCCCGAACCCCATTCCTGCGCTTCGGCGCAGCGTCCTTCGAACTCAGCGAGCGAGACTTTGCCCCATTCGCCGGTGAGCGCCATAACTGAGGCGAGCGCCGCGGCGCTCAGCGTCGAATCGGAATGCGTGGCGAGTCCTTCGGGAAGAACGGCGCCGACGACGATGTTCATGCCCGGAATGGTCAGTTCGATCTGTCCTGTCGGGCCTTTGTGCGAGTTGACGTACTGCTTGAGCGCGCCGTGTATGACATCGCTCCAGCGGTTGCCGCGATTTTTCTCCGCGAACTCGGGCCAGAATGGAACGCGGGTTTTCGGCAGCCCATCAAAGAGATCATATTCGGCGGGCGCGAAGCGTGAATCGATGTGCGAGAGGACGATTTTCGAATCGGTGCGCGGCGAGACGCAGAAAACGGTTTCGTAGCAGGCGATGGAATTGGTCGCACCGCCGAACGGAAGGATATGGATGCCGACCAGGTCGAGGCTCTCGGGCGCGCGAACGAGGAAGCACTTGGTCGATTCACCATGAAGTTTGCCGAACTGGCGCGTGACTGCGGCATACATTTTGAGAATGCGGTCATCGAGCAACGGCTTTTCTTCTTCGGTCAGGTTGTGATTGAGCTGGATCTGCGACTTGATCATTTTGCCCGGCAGGTCGACATCCAGCATTGTCTGCCAGATGCGCGGGCTGCGCACGGACGAAAGCGGCGCGACCGGTTCATTCGATACAACAAGTGGCGGCATAAAACACGACTCCCTCGCAATCGGCACAGCGACGAAAAACTGAGTGAATCAGATTAGATGGAAACGAACGGAAGTCTAGTGTCGCGTTCGCCGTGACTACTCCTTGATGAGGCTGCGAACGGCCTGCGCGATGCGCTCCTGCGAAGGAATGGCCTCGGCCTCAAGAACCGGGCTCATGGGGACGGGCACATCCAGCGCGCAGACGCGCCGGACAGGCGCATCCAGATCGTCAAAAGCGTGCTCATTGATGCGCATGGCCAGCTCGCAGACAAAATTCCCGGTCTTCACCGCTTCCGAACAGAGCAGCACGCGTCCGGTTTTCTTCACGGATTCGAGCACCGCGACCAGATCGAACGGCTTGAGGGTTCGCAAGTCGATCATCTCGGCGTCGATCTGATCATCCTTCGCAAGCTGCTCACAGGCAGCCAGGGCCGTGTTGGCCATGCGCCCGTAGCTGACGACAGTCACGTCTTTGCCGGTGCGGCGCACGGCGGCAACGCCGAAGGGAACGCTGAAATCGCCGTCGGGTACCTCGCCTTTTGTGCCGTACAGCATTTTGTGTTCGAGGAACAGAACCGGGTTCTCTTCTTCGCGCAGAGCGGTTCGCAGCAGCCCCTTGGCATCATAAGGAGTAGACGGCGTGGCAATCAGGAGGCCGGGAACATGTACGAACCAGGCTTCCAGAGACTGGCTGTGCTGCGCGGCGATTGAGCGTCCCGCGCCGCCCTGCGTGCGCAGCACCAGCGGAACGGTTGTCTTGCCGCCGAACATGTAGCGGTTCTTCGCGGCCTGGTTGACCAGCTGATCCATGGCGAGCGTCAGGAAATCCATGTACTGGATTTCGACGACGGGCCTATAGCCGCACATTGCCGCGCCGACGGCCGCTCCGGTGATCGCCATTTCGCTGATGGGTGTATCGCGCACGCGTTCGGGGCCGAATTCATCCAGCAGGCCTTTGGTCGCGGCGTAGGCTCCGCCCCAGACGCCGATATCTTCGCCCATCAGGAACACTTTTTCGTTCGCGCGCATTTCTTCGGCGAGAGTGTCGCGGATGGCTTCCCAATAAAAACGTTCGGGCATGAAGGTCGGATCCGAAGAGAGCCGTTAAGCGGCAACGAACGACGAGCGTTTAGTTGTGTTGAGTTTTCTGGATTTTGCAAACAGCTTTTACGAGCGCGAAGCTCTTGCGGTCGCGTGCACACGTGCGTTTCAAAAAGAGTACAAAAACCTATTAGAGGTGATCTATCCGGATTGACAGTTCACGAAAGTAAGCTTTAATTGCGCCCACTGTTCAAAATCAAACCTCACCCGGTTTTCCGTCCGGGATTTCCTTTATGGAGAGACGCCATGCCCTGCCGCATGTTTTCCGCCTTCGCCGTTCTGGCGCTGACGTTGCTGACTTCTGCGTTCGCCGCGACACCGGACAGCTTTGAAGCCGATGACAACATCGCTACAGCAAAGACGATTCAGTTCGGCCAGCCCCAGGATCACTCGATCCACAGCCCCGGCGGGCCGGCGACGATTCCAGCGGGTGACATCGACTTTGTGACCTTCACCCTGACCCAGCGCTCGGGCGTGACGCTGGAGACCTACGCGACGGATTTCAACTCGATCAACTCAGACACTATTCTGCGGCTCTACGACAGCAACGGCGTACAGATCGGGATAAATGACGATGGACCCTTTGACACGTTTTCGTTCCTGGAGATCGTTCTCGACCCGGGCACCTACTACGCCTCGGTTGAAGAATTCAATTACACGAACGGCACGGGTTTGACGATTGACGGCTATGGCATTGAAGCCCGGGCCATCGCCACCGACTCCTTCGAACCCGATGATACCCTTGGAACGGCAAAGCCCATTACCTTTAATGCACCTCCGCAGCTCCATAATTTCCATGTTTCGACAGACCAAGACTGGGTGAGCTTCACGCTGCCATCGCGTGCGGAGATCACCATCACCACCACGTCTCCCGTCGCCGGGGCCTTTACGCAACTCTCGCTGTTTACGTCGCTGGGAAACTTTGTCGCGAACGGAACCTATGGCAACAGCAATCTGACTTTCCTAACGACTACGTTGAATGCTGGAAGCTACGTGGTTCAGCTGACGGGCAGCGCTTCCGCCTATGGCGTCTCAGTCAGAGTGACTCCCGACAGATTTGAGAACGACAACACCTTTGCCACGGCCAAAACGATCACAGCCATCGCCGATCCTCAGGTTCAGCCGCTTCAGGTGCATAGCCTGCACACGGCGGGCGGTCCTGCAACAACCCCTCCCGCAGATATCGACTTCGTCACCTTTGTGCTGGGTTCGCCAACAGGCGTGTTTCTGTCGACCGTGCAGACCAATGGGGGGCCGGTGCCGACGCTGATGCGTCTCTACAATTCCTCGCAAACTGAAATCGCCACCGGCGGCACCACCGGTAATTCCTCAATCGCCACCACACTCGCGGCGGGCACTTATTTCGTTTCCGTCGAACACCAGAACCGCGCGGCTGGGAACGCCGAAATCATCGGCGAGTACATTTTGCGCCTGACTGTGGTGCTCCCCGATGCGCTGGAAGCAGATGATTCGATTGCCACAGCGAAGACAGCGTTGTCTGGAGTGACGCAGAACCACACGCTGCATTTCGGCGGCTCGGCCACCAGCACGCCTCCGGCGGATCGGGATTTCGTGGCCTTCACAGTAACTACAAAGAGCAGCGTGACGATCGCAACGAGTCAAGTCGGCCGCGTCGTTGATACCTTCCTCCGGCTCTACGATTCAGCCGGCAATCAGCTCACGACTGACGACAACAGCGGACCAGGCAATTACTCCTTGATTGTGCGCACGATTGATACCCCGGGCACCTACTACGCTTCCGTCGAGCAAGCAGGATTTGCAACGAACGTGGCGCTGCCTGGCGACACCTACGGCCTGACTGTTCAGGTCGTGCCCTTTGATGCCTTTGAGGCTGATGACACGATCGCGGCGGCGAAGGCGATCGCCACCGGTGAGACGCAGATTCACTCGCTGCACTTTGGCGGCGGACCGGCGACGGTGCCGCCGGCGGACATCGACTTCGTAAAATTCACCCTCGCAGCGACCTCCACGATCGTTCTTCAGACCGATGAGAACACGGTTTCAGTCCTGAATACGCTGCTGAGGCTCTATGACGGAAACGGAGTTCAGATCGGGCAGAACTCGGGAGGAAATCCGGCGGGCGGCGGCGGCGCGCGGATTGCCGTGACGCTTGTGGCTGGAAATTATTCGGCGTCAGTCGAACATCTCAACCGTGCGGCAGGTTTTGCACTGCCGATCGAATCGTACAAGCTGTCGTTGCAGGTGATCACGGCGGATACCTTCGAGCCCGATGATTCGAGCGCAGCGGCCAAGGATATTGCCAACGGTGCAACACAGACGCATACCCTGCACACGGGCGGCAACGCGGGTACGACGCCGCCGGCCGATATTGACTTCGTCAAGTTTGCGCTGCAATCGACCGCCACAGTAAAGGTGAAGACGCAGCAGGCGCCCTTGATCAACCAATTGCTGATCACGATTTATGATAGCGGCGGAAATGTCGTGGGCACCAGCACGAATTTCACGGATCAGCTGCCGCTGGGAATCAATTACGTTGAGTTGGAACTGGATGCCGGCGCGTACTTCGCCTCAATTGAAGAAACCGTGGCTGCCGGCAACGGTGCAGGCAATCCGGTCAGTTCCTATACGCTGAGTCTCACCGTCCTTGGCCCGGACTCGTTCGAGGCCGACAATACGCGCACCGCGGCCAAAGCAATCAGCTCGGCGACGCCGCAGACTCACTCGCTTCATACGGGAGGCGACGACACGACAGCCGACATCGATTTCGTGACGTTCACGCTCACTGAGGCGCAGGACGTTGTCGTGCAGACGCAGGAAATTCCAGGAAAGGGCCTCGCGGACACGTTCATCCGTTTGTACGACTCGGCAGGAACGGAGTTGGCTTCTGACGACGACAGCGGGTACTCGGGGCAGTACACGTCGCGCCTGCGCCTGACTCTGAAGGCCGGAACCTACTATGTCTCCGTCGAAGATTATGGTTTGCGCTTCGGATTCGCTTCGACGTTGGAAGCTTACGTGCTGCGGATCGACCTGGCGCCGACGCCGGACGATATCTACGAGCCGGACAATCTCCCCGAAACGGCGAAGCAGATTGCCGCCGGTGAAACACAGATTCGCACCCTGCCTACAGATTACCTGACTCTCAATACTGACATCGACTACGTGTTCTTCACCCTGACAGTGACGAGCGATATTGTGATCCAGACGGATGTGGATGTCGGCCCCGCCGACACGTACCTGACCTTGTACGATGCGGCCGGAAGTGTCATCGATGAGGCCGATGACAACAATCCCAACGATAGTCGCACCTCCCGGATCGTGGCAAAGGGCCTGCCCGCCGGAACTTACTATGTCTCCGTGGAAAGCCTGGATGATGCGATCGCCGCCTATAAGCTGTCGCTGTCAACCGTGGCGACGGGCTCGGATGCGCCGCCGGTCGTTGCAGGCGGCACTGTTTACGGTGCACGCGGAGCCAGTTTCTCCTATCTGGTTCCTCTGCTTGGAAAACAGCCGATCACATTGCAGGCCGCCGGGCTGCCGGCCGGGCTTCAGCTCGTCGGTGACACCATTACCGGCTCGCCGACCACCGCCGATGCGGCAGGAACGGTCGTAACACTGACGGCCACCAATAGCGCTGGCACGGCCACCAGCAGCTTAAAAATCGTTATTCTCGAAGGTGCGATTACAACGCTGGCCGGAAACGGCGTGGCCGGCTACAGCGGCGACGGCGGCAAAGCTAAGAACGCATCCTTGAATTTCCCCACCGGTTTGGCTATCGACAGCAATGGCGACATCTACATCGCCGACCGCAATAACCACGTTGTTCGCGTGCTCAAGACGGATGCGACAACCAAGCGCGTCTACATCAGCACCGTTGCCGGAAACGGCACGGCGGGTTTCAGCGGCGATAACGGTCCGGCGCTGAACGCCCAGCTGAATGTTCCCAATGCGCTGGCGCTGGACGGGAATGGCAATCTGTACATTGTTGACCGCAACAATCATGCAGTGCGCAGGGTCGTGCTGAGCACTGGAATTATCAGCACAATCGCCGGCCGGGGCGTAGCCGGCAGCTTTGGCGAAGGCGTCCTCGCTACCGGCGCACTGTTCAACGATCCTCGTGGCATCACGGCGAACGCATCGGCGCTGTACATCGGCGATTCAGGCAATCATGTCGTCCGCAGGATCGATCTGGCCACCGGAATCATCAAGATAGTCGCTGGAAAGATGGGCGTTCCGACCGGCGCGGACCAGACCACGACAGATGCGCTCGGTGACAACGGCCCGGCGATTCAGGCCACCTTGGACACGCCCAATGGACTGGCGATCGATTCTATGGGCAACCTGTACATCGCGGAATTCGGCGATTCGCAGAGCAATGGCTACAACGCCTGCCGTATTCGAAAGATCGATGCCAACGGCATCATTACCACCGTGGCCGGCAATGGCGACATCGGCTTCTCCGGCGACAAGGGGCCGGCGATCGGCGCCAGCCTCAGCTTCCCGACAGGGATCGCAGTGGATGCCGCTGGAAACCTGTACATCTCGGACTTCGGAAACAGCCGGATCCGCAAGGTGGATGTGGCGACCGGCATCATCGATACGCTGGTAGGCGGCGGCGTGGGCGACCAGCTGGCCAATGATCTGGGCGCGGGGGCCTCCGATGGCGGGGCGATGATCAATGCGGTTTTAAACAATGTTTATAAGGTTGAAGTCGACAGCGCCGGCTACCTCTACATTGCTGACGCAGGTTCCAACCGCGTTCGCAAGGCCGGCAACGCGGTCGCGCCGCAGATCACCAGCGCCGACACGCATTCGGCGACCAAGGACGTTCTGATGACGCCGGATGTCAACGATTACATTATCGTGTCCGCGGGCTTCCCGCCGCCCGTATTCAGCGCCACACCGTTTGCTTCGGCCGGACAGACACTCGCAGGCCTCGGGCTGGCCCTGAACGACGATGCCATTGGCGGCACGCCGAACTTTGGCGGCAAGATCGACTTGAACGTCGTGGCTCAAAACGGAAGCGGCGTCGATACCCAGATCGTAACGTTCAATGTCGCCGGTGGCGGAACCGTGGCGCTGAGCAACAGCAGCGGCCTGCTGGCGGAAATCACCGCGACTCCGAATCCGGCGAAGGTGAACAGCGAGGTGAATTTCGTTGCTCCGGACGTGAATGAATCGGCAACCTTCCTGGTTTCGTACGTCTGGGATTTTGGTGATGGCACACCGCTGGGATATGGCAAGATCGTAAAGCATACCTTCACAGCGGTGAATGATTATTTCGTGAAGCTCACGATCACCGACGGCGGGACCGGAAAGATCGAGAAGTTTGTTCGTGTCGCGGTGAACGCTTCCGACGCAAGCAACGCGGCAACATCGATGCTGATTACGAAGGCGCAGTTCAAGATCACCGGCATCGCCGGCAAGGACTCGGCGTCAATCCAGGGCATTATTCCGCTGCGCGGCACGTCTCCCGACGGCGGCAAGACCAGCCCGGTGAACGGCAAGAACGCCAAGCTGAACATTGGGGAACTGAACGTGGATCTCAAGGCCATTGGTCCGAAGGGCACTACGCCAAAGGACAAGTTCAAGTCGCTGAAGATTTCCAACAAGCCCAGCGGCGGCGTGGCCAACGAGCCGGCAAACAGCCCCTTCAAAGGCCAGCATAAGTTCAGCCTGTCGTTGAAGAGTTCCGACTTGTCCGCGCTGAAGACGCTCGGACTGGTTAAGGGAACGAGCACTACGGCTCAAATCCTGAACATTCCGATCATGATCCGCATTGGTGACGACACCTACCTGCAAACGGTGATTATCGTCTTCACGCCTTCGAAGGGAACGGGTGCCAAGCTGAAGGAAGGATCCGGCGTGCCGAGCAAGAGCGGCGGCGGCCTCTAGCCATCGCGACCGTCAAGATCATCAAGAAAGACCGCCCGCTGTCGCGGGCGGTTTTATTTTGTCGCGAATATGAGTTCAGACCTTTGCCAGACCGAGCGCATCGCTGAGCGCATTCTGGGTGATGGCTGAATGACTTGCGTGCCAAAGGACATTGTGCCCCCGGCTGAGCAGCAATGCCTGCGGAGATTCGTGCCGGATGCCTGTATCCCGGGCGATCCGTTGCGAGATGGGCCGCGCTCCGATGACGTCCACCGCCAGCAGGCGCAAATCCCGGGAATCTTCAAGCGAAGCGGCGAAGCGCCTGAACTCTTCTTCGGCGCGGTGGCTGGTCGGGCAGATGGGGCTCAGCTTGAAAACAAGCACTGACCCGGCGTCCTCAGAGGCCAGCTCGTCCCAGGCCAGTTCCCAGTCTTCCAGGCTGCTCAAGGTTTCGATCTGCATGCGGGACCTCCAATTCTCGTCGACGGCATGCTGATGCGAATGGATGACCAATCTGCGGGTGGAGCAATTCTATTCGTGAATATAGCGTCTATCGGCCGAGCACCTGCCGAAGGCTTTGAACTTCGTTCTTTACATTTTCGTCGCGCTTGATCAGCTCACCCATCTTGCGCGCGGCGTGAAGAACGGTGGCGTGATCGCGGTTGCCGTAGAAACGCCCGATGTCAGCGACGCTCTGCGAGGTCAGTGTCTTGGAAAGGTACATGCCGATATGGCGTGCATGCGTGATGGCTGCGTAACGCTTGCTCGAGCGCAGATCATCGGCGCTGACGCCGAACCGCTGACTCACCGCATCGAGGATGTCCTGCAGTGAGAGCGGGCCGCTGCGCAGGTAACCCAGTTCGCGCAGCGCCAGGATCGCCAGCTCGCGGTTGGGGCTTTCGCCGCGGGAGTTCTCCGCCGCCGCGAGCGCCAGCAGCTTGCAGACAGCGCCTTCGAGCTCGCGGACATTGCTTTCAATGTGCGTAGCCAGAAGCTCCGTGACGTCGGGCGCGAGCGCCAGTCCGCGGCTGCGGGCTTTCTCCCTCAGCACTTCCATGCGCAGCGGAAGATCCGGTCCGCGCAGGTGCGTCACCAGTCCTGAAACAAAGCGCGTGGCAAGTTTCTGATCAAGCTTGCGGATTTCGCGCGGCGCCGTGTCGGCGCAGAGAACGATCTGCTTGTGGTTGTCGCGCAATGTGTCGAAGGTGTGCAGGAATTCTTCCTGTGTGCGCTCGCGTCCGCCGAGGAACTGCACGTCATCGATCAGCAGCGCATCGCAGCTGCGGAAGCGCGCGCGGAAGGCATCCAGCCGCTTGTTCTGCACGGCGGAGATGTACGCGTTGGTGAATTCTTCGCACGAAATGTGAAGCACGTTCGCGGGCGGATTTTTTTCGAGCATCAGGTGCGCGATGCCCTGCAGCAGATGCGTCTTGCCCAGCCCGTGCGCGCCGTAAAGGTAAAGCGGGTTGTAGACGATTCCGGGCGATTCGGCGACCGTCTGCGCCGCGGAATGCGCGATCCGGTTGCTCTTGCCGACGAGGAACGATTCCAGGCGCAGCTTGGGCGACAGCGGCGTCAGGCGTACGGTGTCGCGCGAGCCGCTGCTTTGCTGCGGAGCGTTGCCGCGCGTGAGCACCGGGGGCTCGCTGCGGTTGGCTTTCTGCGCGGATACGGAGCGCTCGAGAACCGCTGAGAGCGTTGCAGCCGATTCGCCGGGCCGCGGCGTGACCGGTACGCCGATCTCAAGCGTGCGGACTTCCGGCAGCACGCAGTTGATCGCGCGCATAATTTCTTTGCGGTAGTGACTTTCGAGCCAGAATTTGACGTACCGGTTGGGGACGTTGATGCGGACCGTATTCTCGGCGCAGGAGACGAAGTGAATTTCCTTAAACCAAGTCTGATAGCACTCCGGACTCACCGCGCTTCGCAGGCGCTCGACGATCAAAACAGTGATGTCCGTAGCAATTTCAGACACGAAAACACACCCCGCTAACCGGAGCTTCCCAGCTCCAGCGACAACAACTTCTTTCCGATCGAGCAGACGGATACAGACGTATCCGGAATCGAAGTTTGTTTTAGATGCGCGAATTCTACGTGGAAAGTTGTGGAGTCAAAATAAAAAAGGATTCGCGCTTCAGTTTCTTGCAACAGTAGACGAAACAAGGGCTTAAGCCGCGTGATTTTGTGTTATCCCGTATGCTCGATTTACCCATGGCGTGCTACCGTTTTTTTCGTTTTGAATCCGTTTCTTTAACCGTTTGCTAACTTGGGATTTACATTCGCTTGATACGAATTCGTATGATCGTGTCACGCGCGCTTTCGGTCTAAAAATTTAATTCCAGCGATATGTCCAGCGCTTTCACGCTATGCGTCAGCGCCCCGACAGAGATCCGGTCCACTCCTGCTTCTGCAATGGCTGCCACGGTTTCCAACGTTATGCCGCCGGATGCTTCAAGCAGTGGCCGCTGCTCTTTTTTCTGAGCGAAAAAATTTTCGCACCACGCCACGGCTTCCTTTAACTGCGCGAGAGGAAAATTGTCGAGCAGGATCATCTGCGGTTTCGAGTTGGTGCACACGTGTTGCAAACCGCTGAGGTCTGTTACCTCTACTTCAATCTCAAGTTGAGGAAACTTTGCTCGGGCCGCGTTCACTGCGCCGGCTGGATCATGCGCTCCCCACAGTGCGAGGTGATTGTCTTTGATAAGAATCATATCGTACAGAGCGCGACGGTGATTCTCGCCGCCACCGCATTTGACTGCATACTTCGTGAGGTCGCGCCAAAGCGGCATTGTCTTGCGCGTATCCAGAATCTTAGCCTTTGTATGTGCAATCCTGGAAGCATACTGCGCCGTTTGGGTTGCGATTCCGGACAAGTGGCTTAGCAAGTTGAGCGCAGTTCTTTCTCCGGCCAGCAGCGCGCGGGCGTCGCCTTCTACTGTGGCGACCACGTCGCCTTTCTTCACCGCCTGTCCGTCTTTGCCTGAGACTGCCACGCGCACGCCTTGTTTTTCCAGGCGTTCGCTGAGCGCCATGACTTCGTTCCAGTCGGCCTTGCCGGCCTTTGCCAATTCCTGAGCATCGTGCAGGTCCCAGGCGCGCCCGGCCGCATGCTGCGAGACGACTTGTTCGGTCATCTGAAAGAGCAGGGGCAGCAGCTTGACGCCGCAGAGAATCCCGTCGGCCTTGATCAGAAACGTGCCGCGGCCCTGCTTGCCTTCGGGCACCAGCGCCTGCGACGTGACGTCGCCAACGGGCCCTAGATCTTCCAGCAGCGCCGCCCGCAGCCGATCAAAGAGCGAGAGCGGCTCCAGCGGCGCCGGAAGATTGATTTGGTTAAGATTGCTCATGTTGTTCCGCCGGTAAAGTCGTACGCCGCCAAGAGCCAAGAGCCAAGAGCCAAGAGCCAAGAGCCAAGAGCCAAGAGCCAAGAGCCAAGAGCCAAGAGCCGCCTTTTACTCTCGCACGTTCAGCTCGAGCTTCCATTTGCCCGCGCCATCACGCTCGTGGCACCACAATTCCAGCGTGCCGATCTCCGTGACTTTGCTCATCAGTTTCACGGGCACCAGCGTGCCCGCAGTAGCCTGTTTGGTAGCGGGAAGATTGGCTTCGATCGGCGCGAGCTCCTCGATGCTGCCTTCCCAGTCTTCGTGGAAGCTGCCCACGCGGTCGTCACGGCGCGTTGTTGACGAGAGGAAGCGGAATTGCGCCGGCTCGCCCACGACAAGGCCGAACTCGGCGTTGGGAACCTCGGCCGCCGTGCCCTCTTCCATTCCGAAGGGAACCACGCACAGCGCCTTTACCGGCGGCTTGTGGCCGGGGACGGCCGGCATGGATGTCTCAATGCCAATGTAGTACGAACGAGCCACGCCGCCACGGATGCGCACGCCCTTGCCGCGCGTTCCAAGGCCATAGAACGTTGAACCGCGCGCGGCGGCCAGATCGAGGTCGCTCGCCGGCAGAATGCGAAGCGGCTCGGAGCCTTCTTCTTTCAGCCAGCCATTGATCAGCTGAACCACGCGGTCGCACAGAGCCGGCGCTTTCATCACGCCGCCGTTAAACAGAATGGCCGTGGGATGAACGAACTTATCGCCCTTGAGCGTGACCGGGAATTCTTTCGTTGCCGACAGGTTTTCCTTCGCCAGGAAGCGCGCCAGGTGCTTCGAAATTGACGCATCGGCGGCGTAGTTAAGTCCCAATTCCTGCAGACCCATCCGCATTGCCCGCGCCGGGCGGTCAGTGGCTTTGCACTGGCCAAAAAAGCCTTCGAGAATCGTCTCTGAAACCTGTTCGCGCGAGATCTTCGTCTTGATGCTCTTGCCGATAACGCTGCTGCCACGACCGAGAATCGCCAGCGGCAGTTCCGTCTTGCTCGAATCGCTCAGCAGCTTTTCCTTCGCTTCGCGGCAGCTGTGAGCCAGCGCCCGCAACTGCCAGCTGTCGAGCTTCGTGCCTTCAGCGGCAAGTTTTCCTGCAACCGCATGCGCGAGCGCCAGATCCATGTTGTCGCCGCCCAGCAGAATGTGCTCGCCGACGGCAATGCGGTGCAGCGTGAGCGTTCCGGCTTCTTCGGCGACGGCTATGAGGCTGAAGTCGGTCGTTCCGCCGCCAACGTCCACCACGAGCACGAGATCGCCGACCTTCACCTGCTGGCGCCACTTGTCGTTAGTGGATTCAATCCACGAATAAAATGCGGCCTGCGGCTCCTCGATCAGGGTAACGTCTTCGAAGCCCGCGGCGCGTGCTGATTCCAGCGTCAGATCGCGGGCCGCCGCGTCAAAACTTGCCGGCACGCAGAGCATGATGCGCTGCTGCTTGAGTTTTCCGGCCTTCACGCCTTTGCCGACTGAACTGTCCCAGGCTTCACTGAGGTGCTTTAAGATTCGCGTTGCCGCTTCAACCGGCGAGAGCTTCTGCACGTCTTCTCCGGCGCCGAAGGGCAGCAGCGCCGAACGGCGGTCAACGCCAGCCTGGCAAAGCCATGACTTGGCCGAACTGACCAGCCTTCCGGGAACTTCTTTGCCGCGGCCGCGAGCATATTCACCGATGACATAATTCTTCTTTTCGTCCCATGGCAGAGCGAGGCTCCCCGCCGGCAGTTCGTTTTCAGCGGGAAGGTAGATAAAGGATGGCAGCAGAGGCCGTTCTTCAACCGAGCCTGGCCGTGTGACTTGCGGAACGGGCATCACCTGAATCTTGGGATGCTCGACCTTTTCGGATAAATCCACGTATGCGAGGGCGGTGTTGGTGGTGCCGAGATCGATACCGACAATAAAGCGGCTTTCAGACATTTTGCGTTTAGCTCCGGAACGGAAGTAAGAAACCCAAACCGCGGCAGATTATACCAGACTGTCTAACGGTATGTAGCGCAGGCTTCCAGCCTGCGAGACTCTGTATCGAAATCTGTCCAGAAACGCACATGTTGAAGGCGCGACGTCGTCGTACGCAGCGACTCGCAGGCAAGGAGGCCTAAACTACGAATGCTGCAAACTTTTGCACACGTGCGCGATGGTTTCTGGGCATAACCGAACTCAACCCTAACAGGACGGATGAGGGGCAAGATTCTTCCGGGAAAAATCAGAATAAATGGACGCAGACCGGAGCCAAACGCAGACTCGCGAATTGAAAATTCGCGTTACATCCGTTCATCCGTTCCTGGCGCGTTGGCGGTTTATCAGTAATCGTAGACGGCGCCGTCGGTCATCTTTGGCACAGGCCACTTAAACTTCTTCTTTGGGTCCGCGGCTACTTCGGCCATCTTGGCTTCGTCCATCTCGACGCCAAGGCCCGGGCCCTGCGGCAAAAGCGCGTCACCATTCTTGTCGGTTTCCCAGCTCTTCCGCGCGACGCCTGGCGGCATGAGGTGGCCATCGAGGTACGCTTCGTGAATCAGGAAATTGGGAATCGCGAAGGCCGAGTGAATGCTGGCACTCAGACCCAGCTCGGACATCGTACAGTGCGGCGCGATTGGGACGGTGAACGTCTCGCAGAGCGTACCGATCTTTTTCATCTGGCTGATGCCGCCGGTATGGCCGCAGTCTGGCTGCAGGATATCGATGCAGCGCTCCGTCAGGTAGGGGATCATGCCCCAGATGGTGCGGTCGCGCTCGCCGGTCGCCATGGGAATGCGTATCGCTTCCTTCAGCCGCTTGAATACATCGATGTTGCCGGGCACGGCGGGCTCTTCGAGGAACAGGATATCGTAGGGCTGAATGGCGTTGGCAAACTGGATCAGCAGCGGCGGCGGAACGGAACTGTGCGCATCGAACATGACGGTGCCGTCGGGGCCAACGCGTTTGCGCGCGCTTTCGACCATCTTCACCAGGCGTTCGACTTCGGGCGGATCACCCGAATATGGATGCGGCCCGCCGGTCCCGGATTTAAACGCTTTCGGGGTGGGGTAGAGGCGAACCTTGTCGCGCACGGGCCCGCCGAGCAGCCTGTAGACGGGAACGCCGTACAGTTTTCCGGTGATGTCCCACAGGGCCATGTCGATCGCGGAGAGCGTGTGAACCATAAACGCGCCGCCGCGCATGTCGCGGTGCGAGCGGTAAATCTTCTGCCACAAATGTTCGATGCGCGTGGGATTTTCGTCTTTGAGCAGTTCCAGCAGCGAGACGGCCAGCGCCGCGGCGACTTTGGGCTCTAAGCCAGTGATCTCGCCCCAGCCAACGACTTTCATGTTCGTCTCTATTTTGACGTAGACCTTCGGGCCGACCGGAATGGCTTTCAGATCACTGATGCGGATCGACGTCGCCTTGTCCTCGACGGCTTTGACAGGTTCATCCGCGCGCAGATCGCGCATCAGCGTCATGCCAGCCGCTGCCGCGGCAACCCCAGCCGCCGCATTCTGAAAAAATCCCCGCCGCGAGTGCCCCTGATCCGCCATGGCGATCTCCTCCTTTATAGTGCGATACCCGTATGTACTCCGCGCGTTGCGTGATCTAGCGATAAATTTAGTTCAGATTCCGAAGCGCTGGCGGCAGTCGAGTTTGCGGCTTTCTTCTTGCTATCGAAATTTGAGGGCAACATGGAGGAGTCCGCTATGCCGTTTCGTTTACTGCTTATCATGGCTGTATTGGCACCCGCTGCACTTTTTGCCGAGTCCGGTTCACTGCCGCGGCCGAAACATGTGGTGATCGTTTTTGAAGAAGATCGCGACTACAAACAGGTAATCGGTAATGAGCGCGTTCCCTATATGAACGAACTGGCTCAGAGGGGAGCGCTGATGACACAATCGTTCGGCGTTCGGCATCCTAGCCTACCGAACTACATCGCTTTCTTTTCCGGTTCGACACACGGCGTGAAGAATAACAAATGCCAGAATGGACCGCGCTTCGCCAATGAGCCCAACCTTGGCAGCGAACTCATCCGGGCAGGTCTCACCTTTACAGGATTCAGCGAATCGCTTCCGTTTGCCGGCTACACGGGCTGCGCACGCGGCTTGTATGCGCGCAAGCACAACCCGTGGGTCCGCTTCAACAATGTGCCGCCCGAGTCCAACCAGCCCTTCACCAGTTTTCCAATTCAGGATTTCAACCTGCTGCCGACAGTCTCGATCGTTGTTCCCAATATGCGAAATAACGGGCATGACGCGTCCCTGACGGTCGCGGACACGTGGCTGCGCGATAACCTGAGCGCCTATATCGAGTGGACGTTTGCCAATAACAGTCTGTTCATTCTGACGTGGGATGAAGGCAGCCGCGGAAATCATATTGTGACGGTTTTCATCGGTCCCATGGTCCAGCCCGGCCAATACGATCGGCGCATCAATCACTATAACGTTCTGCGCACGCTGCTGGATATGTACGGCCTCACGCCCATGGCCGAAGCCGTCACCGCCGAACCGATCCTGAACATCTGGCGGTAGCTTATTTTCACCACAGAGATCACAGAGAGCACAGAGGGGGATGGGATAAAAACCGACACCCAAAGCAGAAGCCAACTTCATTCCTCCTCCGTGTCCTCTGTGGTAAAAAAAATCCGCGTTGCATTCCCTCTCAATCCGCTAATGATGGTGGCCTGGTCAATAACTATTAAGGAGAGGGGAAATGAACAAGATCGCTCTATTCCTGTGCGCGCTGGTACTCTGCGTGTCGGCCTCGGCCGTGAATGCCGCGGATGCTCCGGCGGGCAAGACGAAGCTGCAGCACATCGTTGCACTGAAGTTCAAAGAAGGTGCCAGCGCCGACGAGATCAAGAAAATCACCGATGCGTTTGCGGCGCTGAAAGGCAAAATTCCCGAAGTGGCTGCCTATGCCGGCGGGCCCAACGTCAGCAAGGAAGGCAAGGACAAAGGCTTCGGCCACTGCGCGATCCTGACCTTTAAGAGTCAGAAAGATCTCGAGGCCTACATCGTCCACGCCGAACACCAGGCTTTCGTGAAGATGCTCGGGGGAATCGTCGTCGACGCGTTCGTGTACGATTTCTGGGAATAACGATGCAATAAAGGCAGAGACCGCACGCCCGGTTTCACAACCTGCAGCATGGGCGTCTCGCTTATGCTGCTACCCGGTAAGAACGTTGCACGTGGATCGCCAGAAGCGCGCGCAAAAAGCTGTTGGATCGGCCGCGGAGTCGCAGTCCTTAACTGCGTCAACTCTATGATAGAGGGAGAAAGCGGGCCGCGACGCGAATTACTCGATGCGAGGCGGGCCCTGCCTTGATTTTCGCACGGCGTGGGTTAAACCAGCGTCAGACCACTTTCGGGGTTACATGAGCGAAATGGCAGCAGCGGCGCCAGCCGAATTAATCGTGACGGGTCCAGACGGCGCGGTCGCGAAGATCCGACTGCCCGAGCGCGCCGTTATCGGGCGCCATCCCGAATGCGAAATCGTGCTCACCGACCCGATGTCCTCGCGCCGCCACTGCAAGGTCGAGCGCACGCCGCAAGGCAATTACGTCGTCGAAGACATCAAGTCCGCCAACGGCACCAGCCTGAACGGCGAGCCGCTTCGTCCGTCCACGCCGGTCACGCTGCGCAACGGCGATTCGATCCAGATCGGCGCGACGACGCTAATGCTGAAACTCGACGTTCCCGCACGCGTTGGGCCGCCGCCGCCCGCGGTGAAGCTCGACGATGATGACGCGCCGCTCAGCTTTATTCAGAAAGTCAACGTTAACGTTGTCTCGCAGGAAGAAGAAGACTCCGACGACGTCAAGACGCTGAAGAAAGTTGCCGGAAGGCTCAAGCTTCTGATCGACGTGGGCCAGGCGCTCGGCACCAGTCTCGAACTGCCGAAGCTGCTCAACACGTGCCTTGAAAAGATGTTCGAAGTGTTCCCGCAGGCCGACCGCGGACTGGTGCTGCTGTATGGACCGGATGGTTCGCTGCCTTCGCTGGTGACTTCTGACGCGGACCTCGGTTCGGCGCTGGCGCAGCGCAAGACGGGAATGGCGCTCAGCCGCCTGCGCAATCCCGGCACGACGGCGCATCAGGCCGAGCTGAAAATTTCGCGAACGGTGCTCAACCGCGTGCGCACGGAAAAATCAGCGGTGCTGATGGAGAAATCCGGCAGCATGTCGCTGGTCGATATCTCCTCCGTGATGTGCGCGCCGATGCTTGTCGGTCAGGACGATCTTGGGCTGCTGTACCTGGAAACGCGCAAGATCGCGCAGGCGTTCACGAAGGACGATCTGAGCGTCATGACCGCCGTCGCCGGGCAGATCGCCGTGGTAATCCGCAATTCGGATCTCGCGCGCCAGGCCGCCGCTGAGGCCGCGCACAAGGAAAGCCTCTCACGCTTTCTCTCGCCGCAGCTGGTTGATCAGATGCTCAAAGGCAACCTGAGCGTTCAGCTCGGTGGCACGGAAAAGAAAGGCACCATCTTCTTCTCGGACATCGTCGGGTTTACGAAGCTGGCGAGCAAGATGAAGGCGGAAGCTGTCGTCACGCTGCTCAACCGTTATTTCACGGTGATGCAGAACATTATTTTCCGCCGCGGCGGCTCCATCGACAAGTGCGCAGGCGACAACATCATGGCGCACTGGGGTGTTGTGGGCGATATGCCCAACTTTACGGGAGCGGCAGTGACCGCTGCCGTTGAAATGCAGATTGCACTTTTCATTTTCAATCGCGACGAGGCGCAGAAGAAAGAGATCGTGCTTCCCCCCACGCCTCTGGGGCATGGCCTGGGGCTGAACACCGGCATCGTTTGCGCTGGAAATATCGGCTCGGACCGCAAAATCGAATTCACCGTTATCGGCGATCCGGTCAATCTCTCCGCGCGCATTGAAGCCATGGCTGGACGCTTTCAGACATTCCTCGGCGAGCCGACGTTTGAAGAGATCCGCCAGATCGCGTTCTGCTTCCGCATGCCCGACTGCCCGGCCAAGAACGTCGAAAAGCCGCTGCCGGTGTACTCCGTGCGCGGAATCATTCCCCAGATGGCCGAGGTTGCTCCACCGGTGGTCGATCCTGCGACGCTGAAAGTCGAAGATCTGGTGCTGTCAATGCCCTGTTATTTGGAGTCGGGCGAACTGAAGATGGAAGGCATGGTTACGCGCCTCCAGGAAAGCCCTACCGGCACGCGGATCGTCATGCAGGCTGAGCGCCCGCTGCCGATCGGCACGCCGGTGACGCTGATCTGGAATCTGCCCGAAAAGCCGAGCCTGTCGAATGTTCCGGCTGAGGTCGAAAAGAGCTACCACGACACGGGCAAGCCGCCGTCAGGCGAGACGAGCCTTGGATCGTCGTTTGCGGAGATGCTCGCAGGAGCTGCGCCGCAGAACAACAACACGGCCGTAATCAGCAACGTCGTGCCGCACGGAACGATTGTGCTGGTGGCAAAAGAGGTCCCCGAAGACTTCCTGCAGATCCGCCCCGGCTCGCTCCTCCAGTCCGACCTGACGAGCCACGATCAGATCATTCGCGTTTAGGCAGTCATGTGTCACTGGTCATTCGTCACGTGCGAGCGCTATCGCAAATGACAAATGACCATGACAACCCGTGCAAGCCTAATCACGCATCCAGTGGCACGTATAGCCGCCGGGATTCTTTTGCAGATAGTCCTGATGGTAATCTTCGGCGCGGGTAAACGTGCTGGCGGCGGTGATTTCAGTTACAATCGGCTTCTTCCACTTGCCTGATTTGTCGACGCGCGCCTTGACCTCTTCGGCGGTCTTTTTCTGCGCGTCGTTGGTGTAGAAAATTGCGGAACGGTACTGCGTGCCGATGTCATTGCCCTGGCGGTTGGCTGTAGTGGGATCGTGCATCTTGAAGAACCATTTCTCGAGCAGATCAGCGTACGAAAGTTTCGCCGGATCGTAGATCACTTTCACCGCTTCTGCGTGACCCGTGTTGCCTTTCTTGACCAGCTCGTACGTAGGCTTCTCGATCTTGCCGCCGGTGTAGCCGACCTCGACGTCGATTACGCCCGGAATCTGCCTGATGATTTCTTCCATCCCCCAGAAGCAGCCGCCCGCGAGCACCGCCACATCCATCGTGGCTGCGCAGCCTGGCGGCTTGCCCAGGCCGGGAATCGCACAGACGTTGTCTGCTTTTGCAGCGGGCGCGGCAGCGACGGCACCCTTGAACAAGGCAGCGTATTCGCCATAACCCTCTTCGGTCAGCTTCGCGACGGGAATGAAGCGCAGTGAAGCCGAGTTGATGCAGTAACGCATTCCGGTTGGCCGCGGACCGTCATTAAAGACGTGTCCCAGATGTGAATTGCCCACCTTCGAGCGCACTTCCGTTCGCACCATTCCGTGCGACTCATCGGTCTTGGTGATTACGCGCTCTTTCTCGATCGGACGCGTGAAACTCGGCCACCCCGTCCCGGAATCGAACTTGTCCGTCGAGCTGAACAGCGGCTCGCCCGAGACGATGTCGACGTAAATACCGGACTCGTGGTTGTTCCAGTATTGATTATGAAATGGCGGCTCGGTGCCGTCCTGCTGCGTGACGCGGTACTGTATGGGCGAGAGCTTCTTTTTGATCTCGTCGTCAGACGGTCTTTTGAATTCGCGCGTGGACATTTGTACCGGCTCCTTTGTCTCCGGCCTCTGCGGTTGCGGCTCAGCTTTGGCCGCCGCGGGCGGTGGGGTCTCTTCGCCCCACGTGACATAAGCCACTACGGCGAGAACCGTAGTAAGAACCAATGCGATGACGGCAGTAATCTTCATAGGCCCCACCTCCTGACGCCCCTTACATATAATATGTCCAGGGCGGCGTAGTCCATTCTGAATTTTTTAACTTTTCAGTGCCCGGCCGCTGCGAGCAGATCCCGTGTGCGGCTTTGGCAGAGGTAGAAGGAAAGCCCGAGTGCGGCGCCAAAGCCGAGGCCGTAACAAACGCCCCATGCGAGCATGGCAAGCGTGAGATTCCAGTCTTTCAATGCGTGCTCAATGACCCCTCCGCCAAAGTATCCGGCGGCATTGAGCAGAAAAAGCACGGCCGTGAGAAGCGGCATACGCGAAATGCAGCCAAATGCCGCCGAAAAAAAGAGCGCCATTGCTGCAGTCCCGGCGAGCAGCCCAACGATGCCTCCCGTGTGCCCGCCAATCTTCATCCAGGCGGCGATCCAGGCGACGGAGTACACAAGGAACGCAGGAATGAAAAGCTTGTAAAAAAGCGCGAGCGACCCGGGGCCGATGATCAGGCGGTGCAGCGCCAATCCGCTGAGCGCCATGAAAACAATCGCGCACGCCACGTACATGCCTGCTTCGCCGCTCACCCGGTGAAAGAAATTTCCAAACAGTGCCCAGGGCGTAAAGCCTGCGACGCTCACGAGCGTAAAACCAACAATGCCGCGCACGAGCGATTCGCTGAGCGACGGCACGCGTGGGGGCGCTCCGGACGCTTTCACGCGAGCAGCGATGCTGTCAGGATCGAGAGCGAACCAGCCCATAAAGGTTTCCGCTTTTCGTCTTCGCTTTTTAGTTTCTAACCGACTTGCGCTTACGTCAGCTATTTCTTTTTCCGCAGAACGCGTGCGGGATTCCCCGCCATAATCACGCCCGGCGGAACATTCTTCGTGATGACGGTTCCAGCACCAATCAGCGCGCCTTCCCCAATTGTGATTCCGCAGAGAATAACGCAATTGGAGCCGATTGATGCGCGCTTGCAGATACGCGTGGGAATGCACTCCCACTCGCCGCCTTTGATCGGGCTGCCATCCGGATGCACGGCCGCCGGGTACTTATCGTTAATAAACGTAACGCCGTGCCCAACGAAACATTCATCCTCGATCGTTACACCATCACAGATAAAGGAGTGACTCTGAATTTTGCAGCGCTTTCCGATGGCCGCGCCACGCTGGATCTCCACGAACGGTCCGATCTTGGTGTCATCGCCGATGCTGCAGCCGTAGAGGTTCACATGGCAGAAGATGCTGACGTTCTTGCCCAGCTTGACGTCGGGGGCGATGCGAACAAAGTTGTCGCGGTCGTACGCAGCGTCTCGGTCTGGATGCGGCATTCTGGCTCCTCTTCGCTCGATGTCGGTTTCGTCTTATACCGCAAAATAAAGTGCCGTCGGCGACAGATTGAACTTACTTGAACTTTGCGTTCAGGTCTGCAGGCAGCTTTTCCGCGTCGCCTTTATTTATTTCCAGCGCCCGGTTCCAGCTTTTGCGCGCCTCTCCTTTATAGAAGAGCGCGCTCGACGGATCGGCATCCGCAAGCGCCAGGAAACTGCGGCAAAGTATTTCCCACCCCGCGGATAGACCTGGATGAAGCGCCGTCGCTTCACGCGCCGCACGGCGGCTGCGGTGCAGGAACGAAATCGAATCGCCAGCCTCCGCCACACCAGCCGCGCGCAGCAGGGACTCGGCATAATCCAGCCGCGGCTGCGCCTCCATCGGCAGAAGAGCAGCGCGGTATTGCAGAATCGCAGCGGCCTCCGCGTGCTTCCCAAGAGCCGTGAGAAGGTCGGAACGTAGCTTATAAAACGTCACGTTCCCTGGATTAAGACGCGAGGCCACTGCCGCCATTTCCAGCGCCGCATCAAGTTTTCCCTGCTGCTGCAGGACCTGCGCCTTGAGATAGTACAGCGGCGGCACGGCCGGGTCGGCCCGAACTGCGCCGCGCAGAATTCCGTCGATCGTTTTTATCGCCAGTTCAGGTTTGCCTTCAGCCAGTTCAGTGCGCGCCATGATTTCAGCACACTGCGCGGGGTTGGCTTGAAATTGCGCCGCGGCGGTAAATGCGGCTTCGCGCGCCTTCTGGAAATCTTTTTTATGCGCCAGTGCTCGTGCGTAGAGCATCAGGCGCTGAGCCTGCAGTTCTGCATCACGCACCTCCTCAAGCTGCTTGATCGCTTCATCCGAACGGCCTTGCTGCAGCAGATGAGTCGCGTTCTGCAGAATTGCTTTTTCAAAAGTCTGCCGCGGCCACTTTTCATAGGGCGAAACGGGCGGCTGATTCTTGAGCAGATTCAGCGCGCCCACCGGATCGGGCGGCTGCCTGAGCGTGTCGCCGCTCATTAACTGCTCGGCGCGCTCTTTCAGGTCGTCGTCGATATACTCGCGCGCCCAGAAACTCTGCGGCGTCAGCTTGGCGACGGCAATGCGGTGCTTATCCATCACGGCCGGATCGGTCTGGATGTAGCCCTTGTGCTCGCGTGCGGCTACCGCGAGGTCGAACTTGCGCAGAAACTCCGAGCGATCGGCATCCGGGGTGCCCTCGAAGGTCAGAATTCTTTCGGGAACGCGCGGCACGTCCGACATCAGGAACGGACGCCTGGCTTTATGCAATGCCTTTGGCGCCGAAAACTCGAGGCGCATGTTGTCATCGGTAATCAGCGGCAGGTTGCGCGACACTCGGCGCAGATCGGAATTGATTCCGTGCAGGCTGGCCAGGAACTCTTCCGGGTTCTGGTGCAGGATGCGTTCGAGCAGTTTTTTAAGCGCAGGTTTCTCGAGCTTCTCCCGGACGCGTTCGAGCGGCAGGGTCAGCTCTGTCTCGGAGCCGATCATCAGGTAATCGCCGGGCGCGACGGCGCAGAGGTAGATATGCGGAAAGACTTCGCCGAATGTCCGCAGCACGCTGAGAAAATCGCTGCCTTCCAGTGAATAGCTGTGCAGCCATTGGCACATCAAACCGCCCGGCTTCAGCCGCGCACGGGCGAGCTGAAACGATTCGCGCGTGAACAGATTTCCGATTCCCGCCAGCCACGGGTTGGACGGCTCGGAAGAAATCAGGTCATACTTGCGTTGCGTGAGCAGCAGATGATTGCGGCCGTCGTTGACCAGGACGCGGACTTTCGGCGTGTCGATCCAGACATTGGGCGGCGCAGAATACGTGAGATTGTTAACGTCTTTGAAGTGGACCGATGCTTCGACGACTTCGGGCGACATCTCAAGGATGTCCACGCTGCGCGTCGTGTCCAGGGCCAGCGCCGAACCGGTCGTCACGCCCGATCCCAGCCCAATCACCAGGATATCTTCCGGCGTGCCCGGATGCAGCAGCGCGGGGACGATCATGCTGGAGACCTGGGTCGGCATGTCGCCGAAATTTGAGGCATCGGGCTTTCCGCCGATATGGAGGCTGACCCGGTCGCCGAGTTTCATCACCGCCACCGTCGCGCTGGTGCCCTCCTTATAATAGACGAGATAATCCGGCGGATAAAATGGGGGAATCGCGTCAAGCAGGCGCAGCCGGCGCGCATCGTTGACACGGGCTGTGTCGCGCAGCAGAAAGTATCCGCCGCTCATCACCATTGGATTCCAGCGCGGTGCGATGGTGATCAGCATTACAAGAGGAACAGCGATCAGCCCCGTGCGAAAAAGCGGCGCAACTTGCGTGCGGCTGGAAGAAAACGCGATCAGCACGACGCCAGGAACGGCATACAGCAGAGACATCATCTCAAGAGTGCTTTGAATCTGCAGAAAGGGAATCAGCAGAATGCCGCCGAGGAAACTTCCCAGAATGGCGCCGATTGTGTTCACGGCATAAACGGTTCCGACGACACGTCCGGTGCTGTTCTGGGAGCGCGCCGCAACCTGCATGGTCAGCGGGGTGGTGGCGCCCATGAAAAAGGTGGGAACCAGCAGCAGCAGGCCAATCGCCAACGCCTGTAGACTCTGCTGAAGCGTCCAATCTTCATACGTCCAGGCCATCAGGAAGAAAAAGGCTGTCGGCGTGTAGCCCAGCAGCACGGAAACGCCCACGCTGGCCAGCGCCACAATCAGGAGGATGCGACCCAGCGTGCCCAGCGGATCTGCGACGCGCACAGCAATGCGGGAGCCCCAGAAGCCGCCGAGACTCAGCCCGAGAATAAAGATCGAAACAATCAGGCTGAAGGCGTATGTCGAACTGCCCGTGGCGAGGCTGATCGCGCGCGTCCAGCCGATCTGCATCGCCATCGCGGCAAACCCGGTCACGCCGAAGGTGATCATCGCCGCGCGCACGGCAGCCGGGGAGATGACCGGCCCCTCAACTGCCAATTGCTCGCCGGTGGGCGCTGCCGCCGGAGTTTCGTCTGCGCCTCGGCTATATGCATTCCGGCCCAGCAGAATCGCCGTGATGCCCAGCACGACATTGCAGCCCACGGCGATGAGATTCGTGTTCAGTTTTCCAAAATGCGGCAGCAGAAAGAATCCCGTTCCAGCCGCACCCAGCACGGCGCCGAGGGAGTTCGTCGCGTAGAGTGCTCCAACGGTGCGGCCCATCGTCTGCTGTGACGCGACTAGAAACTGCGACAGCAGCGGCAGCGTGGCGCCCATGAAGATGGTGGGAATCAGCAGCAGCACGAAGGAGATGAAAAAGCGCGCCACAGTCAGTGTGGTGCTGCCGGTGTCTGTGTGAAGCGCACGGTAGAGCGCGACGATGGGGCCGCCATCGCTGAAAACCCACGGCAGCAGCGCGCAGTACACCCCGATTATTATTTCCAGTACGCCGTACGCCAGCAGCGGACGCTTGATGCGCGAAACAAAACGGCCGCCGAGATAACTTCCCAGCGCAAGGCCTCCCATGAAGGCGGTGAGCACCGCCGACAGGCTCTGCACCGTGTTTCCAAAAATCAGTCCCAGCTGCTTGCTCCAGAGAACCTCGTAGATCAGTCCGCAAGCGCCGGAGATCAGGAAGAGTCCGAAAACAATAAACGTTCGCCTGGCAGTGGATAGAGTCATGCAGCACCTGAAAGGGTGGAAGCTTGTACGCGCGTGTTCATTCGGAAATCTAAGTCAAGCAGTCCGAGGCATTTACAGCGGCAAAAGCCGAGCGGAAAATGTCGCGCACAGAGCGGCGGCTGTCAAGCGGATCGCCTCTATTCGACAGCTCCCGTTTTCCGCGTAACGTCTGTGGCCTGACGCGCATAGTTTACTGAGAGGAAACGCATGTCCGATCTGATTGTCACGCTTGAAAGCATCCGGCGCCGCGATCCCAGCGCCATCGCCGAACTGGTCAAACAGCATCACCGGCAGCTGCGCGGTTATGTTGCGGCGATCAGTGCCGATCTGAGCTCTGTCGACGATATCTCACAAGAGGTGTTTCTGCGCGCGCTTGAACGCCTGGACCACGTGTCTGATCTCGAAGACTTCCCGCGATTTCTACGCGGCATTGCGCGCAATGTCGTGCGCGAACATTTCCGCAAGTCATCGCTCTATTCAGAGCGTTACGTTGCGTTCGTCGAGGAAGCGTACGCTGGCGCCGCTGGTCGCGACGCTGACACACCGTTCAAAGACCCGCAGCTCATCCGCGCGCTTCGAAACTGTGTCGGCAAGCTGCCCGCGAACTCACAGAAGATGCTCAATCTTCGCTACACCGGTGATTTGCGTTCGGACGAGATAGGCAAAAAAATGAATCTCAACAGCGGCGCCGTGCGCATAGCACTCCTGCGCATCCGCGAAGCACTGATGAAGTGCGTTCGCTCGTCGCTGGGAGCGGACGCTGACGCAATGGAGGCGCTGCGGTGAACGCGGAAGAAAATGACGAACGCATAGCCGCGCTTCTGGATGGCTCGATCAGTCCCATCGAGCGTCACGCCCTGCTTGAGGCTGCCGCGGATGACCCCGCTCTGGCGCGCCGCCTGGTGGACTTGCTCCGCTTCGAGCCGCTGCTCGCCGATGCGATGCTTGCCAATGAGAATGATGCCGAAGGGCAGGCCTTTATCCGCCGGGTGCAGCAGCACGTTCTTCGCGCCGGCGATTCGGAACGATTCATCACGGGCGTGGTCGAGCGCATGCAGCGGCGCCAGTCCAGTCCGGGAATCTGGCGTCGTGCGGTCGCCCCCGCAGCTGCTGTGCTGCTGTTGACGCTGGGGCTGCTGTATTTGGCGCGCCCGGCGGAGCGCTTCGTTGAAATCGAGCAGATGCAGGGAGTCGTCTACGTTCGCAGCGCCAACCAGAAAACGCCGGCGCGCGCCGGGACCTCGCTCGCGCCTGGCAGCGGCATCGAAACGGAAGGCCCGGGCAGCTCGGCGGTGCTCGCCTTTGCGGATGGTTCGCGGATTCTCATCCGGCCGCAAACGCTGCTCTCCACGCTGGATCTGCGCGGCGGCGGCAAGCACCTGGAACTTGCCAGCGGCGTGATCAGCGCCACCGTTTCGCCCCAGCAGGTTGCATTCGTGATGGCAACTCCGGTCGCAACAGTCCGTGTGCTGGGCACACGCTTCGTCCTGGACAGCCGGCCCGAGCAGACGCATCTGCAGGTCGAAGAAGGTCTGGTCGAACTCACGCGTTCGAGCGATGCGAAGAAAATTCAGGTTGCCGGTGGCCAGCAGGTGCTGGCGAAAGACGGCGCCGATCTGCTGGTTCAAGCATTAGACGTCCAGGACGTTGCGAAAGTGCGCGCACCGGAGCACGTGTTCAGCGCCGTTTCTTACCTCGGCGGAAGCCAGAACGACAGCGTCGTAGGTGCTGAAATACAGCCGGACGGCACGCTGATTCTCGCCGCGAACATCAGCGACGCAGCGGCGGGTGGCGTGCAGCCGGTGCTGCTCAATGGCGCATCGCCAGCGAGCAGCGGCGCGATCGTGCGCCTCTCACCAGATGGACGGAAGGTGCTCTCTGTCACGCGCCTGGCTGCAGCGATCAGCGATGTGTCGATCGATGGCAAGGGAAACATCTATGCAGCGTGCCGGGAAGGTGGACTGCTGAAACTCAAACCCGATGCCGCCGAGCTTCTCTGGCAACAGTCCTGCGGCGGCGGGTGCGAGCGCGTCGACGCCGGCAGTGATGGCACGGCGGTCGCGCTGCGTGCCGGAGCAATCGTTGCAAAAGATGAGCCTGGCACGATCTATGTTTTCACGGCAGATGGAAAGGAGACGTCGAACTTCCAGACGCTTTCGCGCACCTACGATGTGGCGATCGATTCTAAACTGCAGAGCATTTTCCAAACAGGGTTCAAGCCCGGACATTCAGAACGTGGTGAAATCGGCGGCGTGGCGTTTCTCACCGCGCATGCGTTTGATGGCTCGCGCAAATGGTCGAATTACAATTACGATCCGCGCATCTCAACGACTGACCGCGCGCACACGATGGGCGTACGCATTGCCATCGGACGTGATGGCGCGCTGTATGGGCTTTTCAGTTCCGTCGGCGGAAACTCTATTTTTCGTCACGGACCGAAGGGCATTGACACCAGGGCCAACAACGTGGCCTATGACAAGTACACGCGCGCCTTCCAGAGCGGCAACAAGACGCTGGCGTATTACGGCAGATTTAATCCGGAAGACGGCGAACTGATTCTGGGCCAGATGCTGACCGGACGGGCCAGCGAGCACAGCCGAAGCATTGTCGTTCAGGATGGCGACATCAAAGCCGACGAGTCGGGACGCGTGTACATCTGCGGAAAAGCCGAGCCCGGAGCGCCGTGGTCACCGGATGCGCTCGGCGGGGGCGACGCCTCAAAAAGCGAAGGCTTCCTGCTGATCCTCGCGCCGGATTTCAGCGCGCGCGAATGGTTTACGGGCGTAACGACACGCGAATCCAGCGGCGGATCACAGCTGCACGCGACTGCCGCGCGGGTGATGCCGCGGACCGGGAAAACTCACTTCGCCACGGCCGGAAAACTGCTGACGCCGGGTGGCCGCATCGCGGCGAAAAACGCGTTTCAATCTGCGCCAAACGGCGAAAGCGAGGGCGTCTTCGCTGCTTCCGGAGAATAAAACAGCCGCAACCGGAAGACACAAAGGAACTAGCCTCCGTGTTTTCGCGTTCGTGATCTGTGCCGGATTTCAAGCCCCGAACGCCACGGCTTCAACGTGGTGTTCGCATTTGTGGACCTGCTTCCATTCGATGGCGTCGCTGGAAAGCATGAGGCGGCCTTTCCAGTTGGCGCCCAGGAAAACTTTTTTTCCATACGCGACGGTCAGCGGCGCGTCTTTGTTCTCGTGCCGCTTCCAGACGACTCCATCAGGCGACAAATAGGTCGCGCCCATGCCGACGGCGACGAAACGGTCCTCGGCAAAGACGATGGCGTTGAGATGCTCGCCTTCTTCACCGAGCACGCGATGGGTCCACTTCACGCCATCGGTGCTCATCATGCGCAGGCCATGCAGACCCACGCCGACGAATATGCCATTACCGAATGCGACATCAACAAGCGTGTCGATTGCCTTCACGTCCGGCGCGTCGGTCCATGTCTTTCCGTCCGGCGAGGCAGCACGCCGGCCGCGGTCGCCGACGCCGACGAAGAGATTGTTGCCGAAGGCGACGCGGCGCAGAATATTTTTGCCGGAAATGCTGACGTAGTCGCTCCAGGCCACGCCGTCCGTTGAACTGGCCGTGAACGGCGAGGAGCTCCCGACCGTACCTGGATCACCTCCGACAGCCAGAAACATGTTCAGTCCAAAGCCCATGCCGCGGATGAAATTCTTGTACTGCCCGTCTTTCGAACTGGTGACCCAGCTCGCGCCATCGCGCGAGACGGCGAAGATATTTTTGCCGCCATAGGTTCCGGCCGCGACGTAGCATCCGTTGCCGAAGCGCACGCAGCGGTAAACTTCGCCTTCTTTGCCGTATTGCTGATTTTTCCACTCACTCCCATTTTCAGAAACAAGGCGCTGGCCTTCATGACCGACGGCAACGAAGAGTCCGGCCACAGTCGAGCCGGCCGCCGAGGGCGGGGAAGGGTCACTCTTCTTTTTTGGATCGTCGGCCATCGCTTTGTTCCCGTTTGGCATGCAGCGCGTCAATCAAGCAGCAATGCGAGCATTCTCCGTTCGCCTATAATCAATGTTTCAGTGGTACTGCCCTGCAACAATCAAACAAGATCGGGCAAGCGCCCGTCGTATTGCGCTTCCTTGGACGTTTTGCTGTTACCGAAGGAGTCAACCTTGGCGCCCATGCGGTCGAGCATTTCCACATACAGATTGGCCATCGGAGTCTTGTCTTTGTAGCTGACCTGCCGGCCGGGCTTGATTGTCCCGCCCGCCTTTCCGCACAGCAGCGCGGGGTAATCCGTGCGGCCGTGTCCGCCATCGGCCATGTAGGACGTGTAGAGAATCATGCTGTTGTCCAGCAGTGACGAACCGCCTTCGTCGATCGCCTTCATCTTGCGGATCATCTCGGCAAACAGCTGCGTGTACCAGGCGTGAATCTGGCGGCAGGCTTCGCGCGCAATCGGGTCGGCATCTTGGACGCGTCCGGCGTTGCCCTGGTGCTCCAGCGTGTGGCAATGCCGTTCGTAGCCTACCGTGACAACGCCGGGGAACGACGCCTCGTCGCTGCCGACGGCCAGCGTAACCACACGCGTGGTGTCGGTCTGGAAAGCGAGCACCATCAGATCTGACATGGTACGGATGTATTCGGCATGCCGCTCCGGGTCGCGTTCGACCGGCTGCGTGATCTTGTAAATAGGCGTGCCTTCAGGCGGAAGATTTTTCGGCGCGTCAAGGGTCTTCGCGCCGGCCTGCGCTTCGAGGTATTCCTGGTACTGCCGCGCCTCGATGAACGAGATGCGCTTCTCGACCGAGCGCACGGAATGCAGGTACTCGTCGAGCTTGATCTGATCAGCCTTGCCCAGCTTTCCCCGCAGAGATTTTGCGTCTTCCAGCACCAGGTCGATGACGCTGCGGTCGTACGAATCTGTCCTGGCTGTCTGCTGAACGGCCTGGGCCATTGCAGCATGGCGCCGATTCCAATCCGGCACGATCAGCTTTCGCCCGCGGAACATGCGTTCAAAAACCAGGCGCGGGTTGGCTTCATAAGGCACCGGCGTATCGGCCGAGCGGTACGAATATTTCGTCTCGTGGTTGCTCAGCCCTATTTCGATGGACGGAAGATAACTGTCTTCGCCGACGGCTTCAGCCGCGGCCTGGTCGACCGATTTTCCCGCCGTGACTTTGCCATTAATTTTCCGCACAGAATCGGCGCCGGTGAGATGCAGGAACGCGCAGTGCTCATGGCCGTTGACGCCTTCACCTTTGCCGTGCTGCGCCAGGCCCGTCAGCAGCAGCAAATCGTCCTTGGCGAATTCAAGCGGCCGCAGGATCGAGGGCAGCTTGGTCAGCGGCCCGGGCTGCTTCATGCGCCAGGATTCGAGCACCGTTCCGCCGGTTACGGTGAAGATTCCCATGCGCAGCGGCGGCCCGGCTTTCTTTGCTTCGCCGCCGTACGCGCGCGCAGAAAAGAGCGATTCCATGAACGGCAGGGCCATCATGGCTCCCGCGCCGCGCAGCACCGATCGTCGTGAAAGGGTCATACGATTTTTCCTTAGTCGTGGCTTTCCACCGCCGCATCGATGTTGCGCCGATGCTGAAAGGGATAGCTGTTCACAATGCCGAGCACCAGCGACGAGAACGTGTAGCCGTTCTTTTCGAGCGCCGTCTTCGCTTCTTTGACGGGGCAGTCATCGAAATACTGCAGTTCGCGGCCGAGCGCGTACGTGAGCATCTGCTCAATGAGGTTCCGCACAAACGCGTCCTGGTTCTTCAGGATGATTTTCTTGAGCTCGCCGGCGCCGGCGAACTTTTCCCCGGTTGGCAGCTGTCCGCTGTTTTCGATGGGCTTGCCGCCGACTGAATCGCGCCAGCTTCCCACCGCGTCAAAATTCTCGAGTCCGAATCCCAGCGGATCAATCTTTTTATGGCACGCGGCGCAGGCACTTTGCGACGCGTGCATCGCCATCTGTTCGCGAAACGTTTTCGGCTCTTTGCCCTTCTGCTTCTCTTCCTTCAGAGTCCCCGCATCAGGCGGCGGTGGCGGTGGCGGCGTGCCGAAGATGACTTCGAGGATCCACTTTCCGCGCAGGGTTGGACTGGTTCGGGAGGTATGCGAAGTCAGTGCCAGGATGCTGCCCATGCCCAGCAGTCCGCCGCGATTGCTCTCCGGCTTGAGCGCCACGCGCCGCATCTCCGGACCTTTGACCTCCGGCAGGCCGTAGTGCTTCGCAAGGTCCTGATTGACGTACGTGTAATCAGCATTGAGCAGCTCAAGAACACTGCGGTTTTCTTCGCGGAGCTTATCGAAAAAGAGGCTCGTCTCGTCGTACATCGCCTGCCGCAGCTTTGTCGTGAACGTCGGAAAGAACTCGGTGCTCGGCCGCGCCTCTGCAAGCTTATGAATCTGCAGCCAGCGCGCAGCGAAGTGAGTCGTCAGTGCCTTGGCTTTGGGGTCGAGCAGCATGCGCCTGACTTGCGCTTCGAGCACCGCCGGCTCAGATAACTTTTTCTGAGCGGCAAGCTCCAGCAGGACTTCGTCGGGCATGCTGGACCACAGGAAATACGACAGGCGCGTGGCGAGTTCATAATCGCTGACGCGGTAGGCTTCCTGCGAGCCCTGCGGCGCACGGTCCTGCTCGATGCGGAAAAGAAAGTGCGGCGAGACGAGCACGGCCTTGAGCATCAGGCGCACGCCGTTTTCGAAGCGGTCGTTTTTCTTTTCCGCGATGTCGTAGAGGCGCATGAGCCGCGAAATTTCGTCGGGCTGCACAGGCCGCCGGAAGGCGCGCGCCGCGAAGCGTTCGATAATCTTCTGAGCGGCATCGCGTTTTGAAACACCGGCATCCGGCTTTGCAAAAAAGAGGCGCTCGAAAGCAGCCTTGTTCTTCTTGCGCTTATCTGCGTCCTCTTTCTTTTCGGTCGCCAGATCCATGGGACCAATAACCAAGTCCAGGATGCGGTCGGCTGCGGCGAAATATTTTTCCATCAGAACTGGCGGAAGAATGAGCGTGTTTACCAGGTTCGCGTAGCCATGGCCGGAGCTGTCATCGGGCATGCCCACAGCTGCCCCGGCGTCAAAATCAATACCGATGAGGTCGCGGATCGTGAGATTGTATTCGCTGCGGTTGAGGCGGTGAATCAGCGAGGGTCCCGGGTGGCGGTCAGCGGGATTCGAGCAATCAATCGTATTGGCGATCTGCTTCATCCACGCCGCGAGTTTCTCGCGTTCTGGCGGGAGCAGCTGGCGCTCTTCGGCGGGCGGCATTTCGAGGGTCTCGACCTGGATGGCCGCTGTGCGCCAGAGCTTGCGATGCTTCAGCAGAGATTTCTGATCTGTAAATGTGGAGAAGTCGGCGCCGCCTTTTTTCTTCTGGGGGCCATGGCACTTGATGCAATGTGCTTCAAGCAGCGGGCGGATGTCCTTGTCAAAGTCAGCACGAGCGGATTCCGCGGCCGGCAGCTTGGCTGCGAGCAGCACTAAAATGGGAAAGTGAACAAGTTTGAACATCGTGCGCAAAGGCAAGAATCCCTGTTGCTAAAACGTTTCACCAGACTCTACATTAGTGACGTACACCAGCTAAATCAATCATGAGAATTCTGGTTTGCAGCAAAACCTGCAAAACACGACGTGCACGGGTGAATTTCCTGAAGCGGCGCAGGAAAACTTTATTTAGAAAGTGTTTGTTTAAATTTCGTCAGACGCCTGTCTCAATGGTACATACATGTGGAACTCGAGGCGATCTCTTCATGCGCAAAGCGATGGTGCTGCTGCTCGCAATTTCTAATTGTCTGGCCGCGGCCGATGAAAAGCTTTTCACAACAACCGTTGCACCCATCCTGAAGCAGCATTGCGTGGAATGCCACGAACCCGGCAACAAAGAAGGCGAACTCGACCTCACGACGCTGAAGGGCCTGCTCGAAGGCGGCGATGAAGGCCCGGCGCTCACTGTTGGAAAAAGTGCCGAAAGCCGGCTGATCAAGAAAATCAGCGGCACGCGCCCGAAAATGCCCAAAGAACGCAAGCCGCTCTCAGCCGAGCAGATCCAGGCGCTCGCGGTCTGGATCGATAAAGGGGCGATCTGGCCTGAAGGCGTTGTCATCTCGCCGCCGCCGAGGAACAAATCCGGGCCAGACTTCTGGTCGTTTCAGCCCGTCAAACGCCCCGATGTTCCTGCAGCCAAAGACGACGCTGCCGCGAAATGGATCCGAACGCCGATCGACGCCTTCGTGCTTGCTAAATTAGCCGAACACAAGCTGGCTCCCTCACCAGAAGCAGACCGCCGCACACTGATCCGCCGTCTCTATTTCGACTTGATCGGACTACCGCCTGCGCCGAAGCAGATAGACGATTTCGTGAGCAATGCTTCGCCGGATGCGTATGAAAAGCTTGTGGAGGAACTGCTGGCATCGCCGCGCTACGGCGAACGCTGGGCGCGACACTGGCTCGACGTGGTTCACTACGGCGAAACGCACGGTTACGACAAGGACCAGCCGCGGCCGCACGCCTGGCCCTACCGCGATTACGTGATCCGCAGTTTCAACGAAGACAAGCCGTACACCCGCTTCATTCAGGAACAGATTGCCGGCGACGTTCTGCATCCCGGCACGCGCGACGGCATCGAGGCGCTCGGTTTTATCGCCGCCGGTCCGTGGGATCTGATCGGACACGTCGAGATTCCCGAAAGCAAGATCGACGGCAAAATCGCGCGCCACCTTGATCGCGACGACATGATCATGAACACGATTCAGACGTTTAACAGCGTCACGATCCAGTGCGCGCAGTGCCACAATCACAAGTTCGATCCCATTCCACAGGAAGAGTACTACAACCTGCAGGCGGTCTTTGCGGCGCTCGACCGCACCGACGTGAAATACGATGCCGACCCGGCCACGGCCAGGCAGCGCGCGGAACTGCAGGCGCGCCTCGCGACGATGCAGGCTCGCCGCACCTCGCTGGAGGAGGCCATCGTCAAGCGCGCTGGAGATGCGCTGAGTGCGCTCGATAAAAAAATCGCCGCAGCGCAGAAGCCGGGCTCGGTGAAAAGTTCGAAAGCCGACGCTTACGGTTATCACAGCAACATCGAAGCGATGCAGACTATTGCCAAGTGGGTGCAGATCGAACTCAAGCAGCCGGCGGCGCTGAGCACGCTGGTCGTCCATCCGTGCAAGGACGACTTTAACAACATTGGCGAGGGCTTCGGGTTTCCTGTCCGTTTCAAGATTGAGGTCTCGGACGATGCCGGCTTCGCTAATGCGACGATCATCGCCGATCAGACAGGGGCGGATTTCCCGAATCCCGGAATCAAAGCGCAGTCGTGGCCGGTGAACGGGCAGATGGTCCGCTTTATCCGTGTCACGGCAACGAAACTCGCTCCGCGCCGCAACGATTTCATTTTCGCGCTCTCTGAAGTCGACGCGATCGACATTACCGGAAAGAACGTCGCGCTCGGTGCGAGCGTCTCGTCGCTGGACTCAATCGAAGCGCCGCCGCGCTGGAAGCGGGAGAACCTCGTCGATGGCTACTATCCGGGCGTTGGCAAAGTCGATCCCGAAGAACTCAAGCGAATGAAAGATGAGCGCGCTGCCTTGCTGGCGCGGACGACGCTGCCTGAAGAGAAGAACGAAATCGATCAGATCGCGCGCGATATTGATTCGTCACAGTCTGCGTTGAAAAAACTACCGCCACAGATGACTGTTTACGCTGGCGCGGTCCACACCGGCAGCGGCGCTTTCCGTGGAACAGGTCCTGACGGCGGAAAGCCGCGGCCCATTTTCGTGCTCGATCGCGGCAATGTTCAGAAGCCGGGAAAAGCCGCCGCTCCAGGTGCGCTCTCGCTTGTCGCCGGGCTGCCATCCCGTTTTGAGATTCCGGAGGGCGCTCCAGAAAGCGCGCGCCGCGCGGCGCTGGCGAAATGGCTGACGGACGTGAACAATCCGCTTACGTGGCGCTCGATCGTGAACCGCGTCTGGCAGTATCACTTCGGGCGCGGCATCGTTGATTCTCCAAATGATTTCGGCGCCAATGGGCAGCGGCCGACGCACCCGGAACTGCTGACGTGGCTGGCGGCGGAGTTCCGGGATGGCGGCCAGTCGTTCAAGAAACTGCACCGGCTGATTGTCACGAGCTCGACATACCGCCAGAGTTCTGGCGCCAACGCTGAATTCGCCAAGGTCGATGCGGACAACCGTTTTCTCTGGCGCATGAACCGCCGCCGCCTGACCGCCGAAGAAATCCGCGACAGCGTGCTGCAGGTCGCCGGCAAGCTGGATCTGACGATGTACGGGCCGGGCTTTCAGGATTTCACAATCGACAAGCCGCAGCATTCGCCGCATTACCTGTACGACCAGTTCGATCCGAACGATCCGAAGGGACATCGCCGCGCGATCTACCGCTTTATCGTGCGCTCGCAGCAGCAGCCCTTTATGACCACGCTGGACTGTGCGGATCCGTCCATGCAGGTTGACAAGCGCAACGAGAGCATTTCGGCGCTGCAGGCGCTGGCAATGATGAACAACAGTCTCATGCTCGCAATGTCGAAGCACTTCGCCGCATCTCTTGAAAAGGGAGAAGGGGATTTAACTTCGCAGATCGAGCGCGGCTGGTACAGCGCGCTTGGGCGTAAACCGACACCCGATGAGCGCGAGAAGCTGACAGAGTACGCGAAGAAATTCGGGCTGAGCAATGCATGTCGATTGCTGTTTAACTTAAGCGAGTTCGTGTTCGTGGATTGAGGAATCGGGATGGCCCGGCCCCACGGGCCGGGTGGCGGAGGCACAGGAAGCCTCGGAACAGACGTTGCTCGTGAATGTGTGTACGCACTCTGGAAACAGCGTCTGTCCTGTAGCTTCTTGCCGCTGCGCGACCCGGCCCGTTGGGCCGGGCCACCCACTGAAGTGGAGTTAAGATGAAGCACAACACGTCGCCATTCCATCGTTGCGAGCACCACTATGCGCCGCAATCGCGCCGCGATTTTCTCTGGCAGTCCGGCGGCGGACTGGGCGGGATTGCACTTGCGGCGCTGCTGGGATCAGAAGGGCTGCTGGCAGACGAACCGAAGAGCCCGACACTGCCGGGGCTGGCCGGTCTGCCGCATCACAAACCGAAGGCAAAGCGTGTCGTCCAGATGTTCATGGCGGGCGCTGCGAGCCACATTGATCTGTTCGACTACAAGCCCGAACTGGTGAAGCGGCACGGCGAGAAATCGGATTTTGGCGAGCACGTCGAAGCCTTTCAGAACGGGCTTGGGCCGTGGATGAAACCGGCCTGGGAGTTCAAGCCCTACGGCCAGTGCGGAAAGATGCTCAGCGAAGTCGTCGCGCCGCTCGGCGCATGCGTGGATGACATCGCCTTCATTCACAACATGGTCGGTAAAACGGGCGTGCACAGCCAGGCCACGTATCTGCAGGCTACTGGCTTTCAGCTGCCCGGATTTCCGGGCATGGGCGCATGGATCAGCTACGGCCTGGGAAGCATGAATGCCAATCTGCCCACGTTCGTCGTGCTGCCAGACCACCGTGGATTCGCGTCAAACGGGCCGAAGAACTGGGACTCGGCATTTCTGCCCGCGCAGCACCAGGGCACCATTATTTATCCGGGCAAGCCGACGCCGATCGCCGATCTGTTTCCCGCAAAGGGCGCGGAGTTCATCACGCCGGAAAGTGAAATATCGGGGCAGGAAGTGCTGCAGCAGCTCAACAAAAAGCACGCCGCCTCGCACGAAGGCGATTCGCGGCTGGACGCGCGCATCCGCAGTTACGAGCTCGCCGCGCGCATGCAACTGGCGGCGCCGGAAGCGCTGGATATTTCAAAAGAGCCCGCTCATATCCTGAAACTCTATGGCCTCGACCACGGCAAGACGAGCTTTGACAAAGAAATCAATGCCATCGAGGAAACAGACTATTTTGGCCGCAAATGTCTGGTTGCGCGGCGGCTGCTTGAGCGCGGCGTGCGTTTCGTTCAAATCTGGTCGGGCAACGACAATGGTTTCCCGCGCCGCAACTGGGACTCGCACGAAGACGTTCCGCGCGATCACGGCCCGCTGGCAATGGGCATGGCGCGCGGTGCGGCGGCGTTGATCCAGGATCTAAAGCAGCGCGGCATGCTCGAGGACACGATTATTCTGTGGACCACCGAGTTCGGCCGGATGCCCAGCACGCAGGGCGGGAAAGGGCGCGATCACAATCCATACGTGTTCACCAATTGGCTCTGCGGCGGCGGCATCAAAGGGGGCGTCTCGCACGGCCCGAGTGATCAGTGGGGCTACAAGCCGCTGGATCGCGAGCATCCCACGCTTGTTTACGACGTGCACGCGACAGTGCTGAATCAGCTCGGCATTGATCACACGAAACTTACCGTGCGGCACAATGGCATCGACCGGCGCCTCACGGACGTTCACGGGCATGTAATTCCAGAAATTATCAACTAATTCAAACACGGCGGACGCCGTCGGTGTAATAGTACGTATACTTACTATTTAACCGGGGAGGGTCCGCCATGCTCGTTTCTGCTCGCTTTCTGCCAGTACTCACGTTGATCTGCAGTTCCGCGTGCTTCGCTGCCGGCTACGAAATCTGCGCCCATCGCGGAGCCTCCGTAGACGCGCCTGAAAACACGCTCGCGGCGGCAAAGCTGGCTTTCGACCAGGGCGCCGATTACGTCGAGTGCGACATTTATCTGAGCAGTGACGGCAAGCTTGTGGTGATCCACGACCACACGACCAAACGCACAACCGGGCAGGATGGCGAAGTCGAGAAGATGACGCTGGCGGAACTTAAAACCCACTTCGCCGGCGCGACATTCAAAGACAAGAAGTACGCCGAAGAAAGAATTCCGACGCTCGAAGAGTTGCTCAACATCGTTCCGAAAGGCAAGCGTTTGATCATCGAGATCAAAACAGCCAAGCCGGAAGCGATTACCGAGCTGAAGGCTGTGCTGGAGCGCACGAAAAAGTCGCCGAAGTCCGCCGAAATTTTCTCGTTCAACTTCAAGCAGCTGGAACTCTGCAAGAAGCTCATTCCCGAGTACGCATCGCACTGGCTGGTCGGTTACAGCGTCGATAAGGAAACGAAGAAGCCGAAGACGACGATCGACGAAGTAATATCCAAGGCCAAGGCCGGTAACATGAACGGCTTGAGCCTGGCGATCGCGTGGCCGATCGATGCTGAGTTTACGAAAAAAGTTCACGACGCGGGCTTAAAGCTCTTTGTCTGGAACGCGAATGATGGCCCCTCCGGCCGCCGCCTGCGCGATGCCGGCGTGGACGTCATCTGCACCGACAAGCCGGCGTTGATGGTCGCGGAGCTCAAGAAGTAGTTCAAGTTGTTAACGCGCGCAAAACTGTTAAATCAAGCGGATGAATCCGCGCGTTGTGACAGCGCTCAGCGTCACCATTCTTTTGTGGGCGTCCGCCTTTGCCGCCATCCGGATGGCGCTGGGCGCGTTCAGCCCGGGACCGCTGGCGCTGTTTCGCTTTGCAGTCGCCTCGGCCGCGCTTGCGCTGTATGGCAGTTTGAGGGGCGCGCGGCTTCCGCGAAAGGAAGATCTGCCGGCGTTGGCGCTCTGCGGATTGCTCGGTGTCGCCTACTATCACGTCTCGCTGAACTACGGGCAGGTAAAGGTGAAAGCCGGCGTGGCGGCCTTCCTGATTAATACCAGTCCGATCTTTACGGCGCTGCTCGCGCGTTTTTACCTGAAAGAAAAGCTGCGCCCGATTGGCTGGATCGGCATGTTCGTGAGCGTCAGCGGCGTGGTTCTGCTGGCATTAAAGGAAGGGCAGGGTTTCTCGATCGAAGCCTCGGCCCTGCTGATCGTTTCTTCCGCGGTTGCCGCGAGCATTTACACTGTGCGGCAAAAGTCGCTGCTGGAAAAGTACACGGCGCTCGAGTTCACAACGTATGCGTGCTGTGCGGGAACTTTCTTCATGCTCGTTTTTCTCCCGCGATGTCTGCGCGAAATGTCCACTGCGCCACTGACCGTCACACTTGCTGTCGTTTACCTCGGGCTTTTTCCGGCAGCGCTGGGTTATGCCTGCTGGAGCTACATCCTCTCGCAGCTGCCGGCGTCGACAGCGGTCAGCTACATGTATATCGTGCCGGTGATGGCGATGGCGATCGCCTGGATTTTCCTGGATGAACGCCCGGGCCCGCTGGCGCTTCCGGGCGGCGTGCTGGCATTGCTGGGAGTGATTCTGGTGCAGCGTTACGGCCGCGTCAGCGCGGCGGTCCCAGAGCCGGCGGCAGAAGCCAGCGCCGTCGCCGCAAAATAGATTTACTGTCAACGCGCTAGTTACCTGCGAGTAGTTAAAGACATGCGAAGCCTCCCCGCTCTTTTTTTCATGCTGCTTCTTGCCTCTGCGGTTCACGCGGCGGACTGGTATGCCTCGCCAACGGGAGAGTCCGGTGCCGCCGGCACGCGCGAAAAACCATTCGATATTGCCACCGCACTAATGAGCAGCAAAATCGCCGCAGGCGATACGCTGTGGCTGCTGGAAGGTGTGTATAAGCGCCGCCCCGATGAGCAATTTGATGTGAAGCTTGTCGGCGCGGAAGGCAAACCGGTTATCGTGCGGCCGGAGAGCGGCAAGCGCGTGACCATCGACGGCGGTTTACGCACGCAGAACCCGTCTGCTCATGTGTGGATCCGCGATCTTGAAATCATCGTCTCCGAGCCCCATCCCACGGAGCTGGTTGGACCGGGTTCACATCCGCCGGATTTCAAGCGGCC
>DASPJR010000166.1:0-56330 GCA_035628505.1 Planctomycetota bacterium
GCCCAAAACTCTTCCAGCAGCTCAAAGGGAAGACAATCCAGGAAGCTTGAAAGATCGTCATTCAGCGCAGATTTCGCCCGCTCTATTTCCTCGTGAATCACCTTCATCACTGTTTCATTCATAGTTTCTGCCCGCCTTCCATGTCTGCTTCCATTTGTTCACGAGCCTTTGCAGCGCTTCGGTCTGGCGCTTTCGTGTTGAACAATGGCTTGTCCGGCTGGTTTGCCCGTGCAAACGTTTCCGCCTGCTCTCGGGCGAACTTCTGCGCCCTAGTTTCGCCAGTAGCCTTCGGACGCGGGGATGCGCCTATGGAAATAGCTGGCGTGTTTGCCTTGCCTGTTTTGCTCATGCTGCCACGGTTGCCAACAGACATGCCTGCTGCGGCGCGTTCTTCCGGTGTTGCCAGCGCCTTGCCGCCATTGCCGCTCAAGCCCTCTTTGCGGCGTGGCTGGTTCTCGATGTACTTGTCCACGGCCTGCGTGTTAATCATTCCGGCAGCGTTCTTGTCCAGCTCGCCAGCCTCAACGCGCTGCCCGTTGGCATAGGTCATTGAACCGGCTGTGTTTCTTCCGCCGCCCATGAAGTTATCGCCAGCCTTCATCGTTCGCCCGTCCGCCGTAGTGAAAGAGCCGCGATTCGCCCGCTGTTCTTCTTTACCTGCTTTGTTCTGTTCGAAGTTCTCCGCGTTCGCCGCCAGCTTTCGCGCTGCCTTTTCGTGCTTCTCGGCTTGTTCAATGTTGCCAGCCTTGCGAGCGTCTGCTGCCATTGAAGCGGCATTCTTTGCCCGCTGCGCATTGCCAGCACGTCCTTCTGCGGCTTTGTTGCTAACTTGCTTTCCAGCGCCAGCGCCGCCCATTGCGCCAGCGAGCGCCGCATTGGCTGTGCCGCCATATGCATAGCCGCTGTCGCTGCCGCTGGTCTGCGGTGGAGTCGAAGTCTGTTGTTGTGGCGTCTTTGATTGATAATCGGCGTAGGGGTCGCTGAAACTGACGCTTGCGTATCCTGAGCCCGCATTCGATGGAGCCTTGGCGGAACCAGAGCGCCCGAGCGAACTATTATACAACCCTTCAAACTCCGGCGGTTCAAGGCAAATCGTGGTTTGCCCCTGTAAATCGCTTTGCGGGTTGGAGCGAAGAATCACAGTTCGCGCCACGCCGTAGACTGGAATCGTGTTCGGGCCTTCCAGTGTGTACGTGATGCCTGGTTTGTGACACGGTGCCAGCGCTTGGATTTCCAGTTGCGCCGACACTTCAACGCGCTTCACGTCCTGCAAGCGAGCCTTGGCGTGCTCAGGCTGGCGTCCGGTTTCGTTATTCACGCGGTCGGTGAAAAGCTCATCCCCTTCTACGCACTTCGTTGGGAATGCAATGTTTGAGCGAAAATCATTGATTGAACTGATTGGTCCTTGGCCAATAGGGCGCGACTTCTCATGGCGCAGATATTCAACGTAGTCACCGGGAGGCGCAACTACTTGCCAGCAGAACTTCGGCCCGTTCTGTACGCGGTCATAAATGCGGTTCGGGTCGCTCGCCTTCGTTCCGCCGCGTCCGGCAAGCGCGACGATGGGCCAATCTCCCTCTATGGCAAGCTGCATTCTCAACGGTCGTTTGCGCAGCGTGTCGCCGCGATAGGCGTTATTTTCTTCTTGGCTCCAGTTGCCGTTTCCGTCATCCCTTCCGGTTCGCTGTGAAACCCAGCTTTGTGCGCCGTCTGCGTTCGTCGTGTCGCGGAGTCCGGTAAGAAACACCATCGTACCGTCCGCCGAAAGTGTGAGGTTGTCATAGCGTGCCGCTTCTCGCCATACATTGTTGGGGTTGTACGCAGCAGGAACGTTGTTGAGTCCAGATGGATCAACCGCGTCGCTGTTTTGCATGCAGTATTCAACAGCGATTTCTCGTGGACACCAGTTTCGCGGATTGCTTTGATTCTGCTGATAGCCGGTTAACTGGAACGGCTTGATGCGCGGATACCCTCCGTTTTTATATCCATTCCATTTTGTTCCTTCGAACGGATTGAAACTGCCCTTGATTCTGTAAGCACAGTAAACCAGCGGCCACTTCTTGCAGGCAGCAGCGAAACTATACTGCGTGCCTCTAAGACTCGTTTGATTGCCATCGTAAGAGGTGCCGTAGCGTGCTACGTAATTGCGGAATGCTATTTCGTCCTCGTCGCTCCAGGCGGCTTCAAGTCCAACGGGGAAGCCGTTTGTTACTTCCGCTGGCATGGTGACGAACACTTCAACTGCGGGGGCGTCGCCGATGATTGCAGTGGAATCGAAGCCGTTGATGAACGACTCCCGCACGTGTCCGGACTTGATAACGCTGACGGAGTTGACGCATTCGCCAATGCCGCTCGCGTAGTCAGGTGTTACGAGCCGATAGCCTGTGTTGGCTTTGGCGCTTTCGTCAATAATCTTCAGTTCGCTTACACCGTTGTCCTGGTAGTCAACGCCGATGTCGTAGGAACCGGCTTTGCGGCAAATGGACTGGAAGGCGTCGAGCAGGCTCATTCCTGTGATGTCGAAGTCGCGCAACGGGCGGTCACGCTTGAACGCGCTGCCAAGCGATTTAGTCCACAGAATGTTTGCCGGAAGCGTCAGCTCGCCTAAGTCCACCTTTCGCGCCGGAGTCTGCACGCCTGCCACGTGCGCGTTATACAGGTCGCGAATGGCATCAGCTCCACGCCACGAACGGGCGCGGGTGGTTGCCTGTCCCACTGCGGGCTCGTCATAGTCTTCAAAGGCATCTTCGATACTGGTCGGGCTGAAGTCGTTCTTGTAGCCAAAGCGATGGCACGGCGCGAAAACGGGTCCGAATGTTGGATGGTCGAGACAGTCCGGATAGCCCATGTGATTGTAAACTTTGCGGCGTGCCAAGTCCCAATGAAGGGTGTTCAGTGACGGGTCCCAAACGAGGCATCCGAAGGTTGTAATCTTTCCAAGAACCCAGCGAGCGTCGTACAGCTCAACGATGATAGAGTCTTCACCGGGGCGCAGTTCGTGCGTGATGCTGACGGCGTAACCGTTAAATACGGGCACGCTTGTTGAGCCTACCAGCGCGTACACGGTGGCCGGAGTGCGCAGCTTAATCGTTCCCGCAGGTCCGTCGCGTTGCAACGCAACTTCTGGAGCAACCCGGTCAAACGCAGCAGGTCCGAATGCCTTCACCGGAATCGGAACAGTCGCGTAGCTGCCGGACGGGCCGGAAGTTAACACGACTTCGGAGACGTGACGCGCTCCGGGGATGATAAGGTTGGCGCCGTCTTTGAACTCGACGACGAGACGGCCACAGATTGGGTCTTTACTGGTGGTAGTGGTGAGCAGCATTCGCTGTGTAGAGCATTATCCCGTTAGCTCCCTTTTGACTCTTGTGTGCTTGGCGGCACTTAGAATCTGATCCGGAGCCCGCAGCACGCCAGCCACGGACTCCGGAGGCGGCTGTCACATGACAGACGCAAAACTTTACAGGCTGCGGTGCACGGATGAATGACTTGCTGGATTGCAACGTTTAACGTGCCGCCAGCCTGCAAAACTGGAATGTTTTGGACGAAGCGCCCGGAAAGTGACGCTTCGCCCCTTGCGCCGGAACACCCGGCACGCGCCGTTGCATCGACTTGCAGGCGATGCAGGCTCATCCGAAACTGAGCGGAGCGCTGATTGGCAACGCCCCGCCTGCCGGGAACGCCCCAGCAACGCGGCCACGTTACCCGCGTCAAACGTCGATTTCCTTCAGCCTGTCGGCGGTCTTCACCAGCGCGTCCAGCATGTTGCCGCCGTGAATTTCGCGGTGAATCTGCGCAAGCTTGCAGTGCGTCTGATGTCGTGCGAATTTCGCAGGGTTTGTAATGCCACGGGAAACAGCAAGCTCGTATTCACTGAGAAAAAGGCCTTTTGCCGTGCCTGCATACTTCGGCGCGGCAACGGGCGCGGCGGTCTTCGCGGCTTTCCTGACTGGCATGTTCGCAGCTCCATATGAAACGCTGACGGCGGACGGAACGACAAGCGAAACGGTTTGAGTTTTCATCGCTGGCTTTCTCCTGCTGAAGGCTGTTTGTTGATTGTCACGGTCCAATATTCGGGATCTCGCGCCGCTCCAGGTTTGGTGTCGCGTGGTGAGCGGTAAAGCGATGCTTTGCAGTCGCCGCAAGTAGTGCGTCGCTGATGCCAGCCCATCGCGGGTGGCTGCTGCATTTCCCGCGTGAATACCATCCCGCCGCAATTGGGGCATTTAAGATGAGGGTTAACTTTAAGTTCTATTGTCATTAGTTGCGCACCGCCTCGGCACGCTGCTTTTCCAGTGCACCGATTTTCTGTTTCAGCTCGCCGGAGTAGGTCATTGGAATCTTTGCGGCAGCTTCTTGGATTTCCGGTTGTTTTGCCAAATCGCCAGCGTCGATTACACGAGCGATGCGAAGCACATCGGAAACAGGAGTTCCGATACTAAAGATAGCTCCGCCCCGATACTCGCCGTACGCTTGAATGGCCTGAAGCAGATACTTTCCAGCTTGAACGAGTTGCAGCCTGCGCTGTTCTTTTGCTGCTTCAATCTCCAGGTCCAGCTCTGCAAGCCGCTTCTGTCTCGCGACGGCTTCGGCTTCCAGGCGCGCCGCTTCAGCGCGGACTTGCTTCAACTCGTCCTCTGGCTTGCGCTTTCGCCCTTCAATCTCTGCGAGAAGCTCCGCTTCCCGATCCTTCAATGCGTCCAGTGTCGCGGTCATCTATTCAATCTCCTTTGCCGATTCTTTCGGCGCATCCGGTTTCTGTGGCCCAAGTTCACTTTGAACGAGCGGCAACGCTGCAATCGCTCGAAGGTCAATCCGCTTCTGAAACTTTTTGAGGATCGTGTACGGCTCTGCATTCTTTGCCCAGAATGCAGCGCCTTCGTATTCCGCCAGCAATTTTGCGCAGGAAATTAGGTGCCCGCCGATTGCGTTGAATAGCTGCTCTTTGTGTTCGGTCTGTGCGTCGCTCATGCCTGCCCTTTGTTTAGATGTGTTGCGCTGCTGCTGATGCCGCGAATCTGGTCCAGGGTTTCGCGGCGCATTCGCCAAACCCCGCCAATTTTGTAGGTGCCGGGAAGCTTGCCAGCCAAGGCGAGATTGCGGATGCCTTCAAGACTGCGCTGCGTGATTTGCGCTACTTGCTCCAAGGTTAAATCCGGTTCGTTAGTGGCGGTCTGCATTGCCATGTCCTCCACAATGCTTAAACACTGAAAAAGCTATGATTCAATAAGAAACATGCGTTAAATCTATGTATCACTGCGGACGTTCCACTAATGGAAAGATTTCTTTCACAACCAACTCAATCGTGTTGAAATTTTGGTTACAGGCTTCGCATCGGCGATAGCGGGTTGATCCGTTTGTGTGACGAACTCGACTTGAACGCGCCCCGCATTTGGGGCAGGGAACTTTACGGCTGCTCATCGTTTGCGCCCTCTCTTTTTGACTTTTTTCGGCCGCATCGCTTCAGCGAACACTTCAAGGGGCGAGCGGGCTTTCAACCTCATCTTCATCAGCGCCTTTCGGTCCCGCACGAGTTGCTTCTCCAGCCGCTCGATTTCCTTTAACAACTTCGCTTCCTTCGTTCTCTTCATGTGCTTCCTTTCTGCCGCCTGTAGCGGCTTTGAGTTGATCCGAAACCATGTTCAGCACTTCGTTGACTTCGCGTTCCAACACGGCGCCGATTTCACGAACGTCACGGCCTGCAAGCTTTTCAGGTAATCGCTGCACAAATTCGGTTAGTGATGTGCGAAGCAGCATTCCGCAGCTTGAAAAAGCAAGGTCAACGTCAGTCTTGCTGTAAACAGAGCCTTCCATCCGCTGAAGCTTGATGCGCTCCTGCCCGGCACGGTGCCGCCTGTATTCTTCCAGGGCTTCGGAGATTTCCGCCGCCCCGTGTTCTGCCGGTGGTCGCGTCTGCTCGTTGCGGTCACGGTGAGCCAGCCGCCACGCGACAAGGTTTGGCAGCGAGTAGGTTATGCGCTTGCCGTCTGTTGTGTGCGGAGCGCCCAAGCCGCGCCATTCGGACAAGGTGCGGCGGCTGAAACCAAGAACGCGAACCGCTTCAGCCTCCGTTGCCTTCTCGGGAATCAATGAAATTTTCTTTTGCATATGCTCTCCAAACCTGTGCGGTGGTGAACCGCCGGAATTTCGTGGTTACAAGCGAGCTTTACCTTGGCGCGGGACCACACCCGCTGCCTGCATCGCGGGGAAGGACCCAAGGTGCACCCACCCCCCCCCGTACCCCCGTTGCACTTTGCACCCATCGCCCTCGCCCAGAATGCCCCGCAATCGCGTCCCGTTGCGCTGTGGATGAGTCTGCTTGCATCATCTGAATCCCTGTTCATATGAACGAACATTGCTTTAAACGCGTTCTAATCAAGCAGCGTCTTCCGTTGGGTTTTGGGTATATTGGGGGTTTTGGCAATAGGGATTGATTTCGTACTTCTGGCTGGGTCTGCCTGTCCTATTTTGCCGCTCAAGCTCCCTGATAAAGCCGTGCTTTTCCAGCAGCTCAAGCCCCGGCTCAATGGCGTCCACGCTCTTGAACGTGCCTTGAACGCCTTTGTACAAATCGCGCTTAGTGAATACCGTATTGGAGTTACGAAGAATCCAGCGCAGCAGCTTCTTGGCGTCGGCTACTGCCGCGTCTGCCCCCATTAGGGCGAATGCAGCACGTGCGTGTTCTGTAAAATAGATAGATAGATTGATTGATCTAGTAAGAGCCTTTTGGGAGATACCCAAAACCCCCTCAGATTTTTGTATATGCTCGCCAATATCACCAAAACCCCCAAAACTATCCGCCACGTCTGCGATGTGCAGAAGGGCAGCCATTCGAACGGTCGCGCCCGCCAGCTTTCCAGCCCAATCCGTCATACCAGCCAGATCACCACCGTCTGCCAATCGCGGCTCGAGCCTCGCCATGAAGTCTTTCAGGGTTTGCCACGCGGTCGGCTCAAGTTCCATGCGAAACGGAACGCGCTGGTTTTTTTCTGCGTCCCAATCCGATTCCAGCGCGGCCAGAGCCATCAGCATTTTGTGATATCGCTGGCGGATGTGTTCAGGCATGGGTGCCGGGTCGATGTTGCGATGCCCCAAGCGGCTCTTGGGGATGGAATACAGAAACCGGCCCAGCAGTCCGCGCCCGCGCATTCCAGGCTTGCTGCTCAGTCCGCCAATCACCATCGGCTGCGGCGTGATTGCCACCGTCAGTGCGGGACTTGGAACAAACTCCGAAGCCCGCCCCATTCGGTCAACCCGGAGTGTGTCGCCTGCGTGGCCTTTAAGGAACACTTCGAAGTTTGCGCCGGATTCCGAATAGCGCCCCGCCATGAGTTCGAAGAGTCCGCCCTCCGGATCAAGCACGGAAGCCCGCCCGCCATGCAGGTGCAGAAGGTTTGCCAGCTTCTCAACGGTGCAGTCCTGTGTGATGCGCGGTGGCCCCAACGGCATAACTAATTCAGCGTGCTCTGCCGATAGCTTCAGGACTTCGCTTTGTATTTCCTCGCGTGCTGCGCGGTCTGCTGCCTTCGCCGCGTCTTTCTTCAGCGCGTCGATTCGCTTTTCCAACACTTCGCGCTTCAGGCTGATTTCAGCAATAGCAGGCTCAAGCGCCTTGATTTGCTGCCGCTCAAATTCTTCCAGCGGCCAAACCATGTGCCCGAACACTGCGCTTTTCCGGTGCGCCGGGTCCATCGCCACGGCAATGAAGAGATTCAGCGGCTCAGTCCATCCCGCCTTAACACGCGCCTCATACTTTTTCTGAAGCGCCACAGACAGCATTGCCAAGCTAAGGCAACCCGGAAGGTCGAGCGGCGTCTGCGTGCTTTCGGCTTCAGCGGCCACGAAGTCAGCCAGCGTCCGCGGCAAGGAATCGAGCGGGAACTCCGGCAGCGTGAACTCCGTGAAGGAAACCGGCGGTTGCCAATCGATTCGCGTGGTGTTGCTGGATTCGCGTGGCGCTGCTCTTTTGCCGTAGCCCTCGGCTGCCAGCGCCTTGACTGCCGCCTTGAAGTCGCCGCCATGTTCAAGCAGCGTGTAACACATGAACTTTGAATAGGATTCGTTTGGCTCGAAGGGAGCGGCATTGCTGGAAAACGGATAGAACACAGCTCCATCCGTTACTGATGCGCTGATGCCCGTTTTCTTTCCGGGACGGGTCCAGTATTCCCGCTCGCCCCGCGTTCCTGCCTGTGTCCAGCCATGCTTCCGCAGCAGTGCCGCCAAGTCGCCCCGATTGTTATAGTCTGTTCCCGGCTGCTCGTCTGTCGCTGTGTGTGCCTGTGCGTCGCGGTGCGGCTTGGACTGCACTTGCTTAATGTGCCATTCATTCAGCTCGCGTGCGCACGAAAGAAGCGTGTCGTGTTCATCGGCGCTGAGAACGGGAATATTCCGCAAGTCCCCGCACACAATTTCATAGCCGCGTGATGGTGCGGCCACGCAATAGCCGCCCTCGCCACGCGTTTCAATGAGCCCGATAACTGCGAAGTATTCATCGCCGTACTGGCGGACTTCGTAAGACTTGCCATTCACTTCAATCGTCTGATCGTCAGCGGTTGCAGCAATACCTCGCTCGGCAAGTTTCGTGTTGCCCTCAACGATACCATCGGGAGCAACGCGATAGTAAACATGCCTGCCGCCGCTTTGCGATGTTTCGACAACCAGCTTCGCGCCAATTCCCGGACAGTCTCGCTCGATGCAATCACACCACGGGTCGTACAGTTCGCCTTTGTTGTCGAAGTCGATTGTGTTGAGGTTGCCGGAAACTTTGCCGTTGATGATGGCAATGTGAGTATCAGGCTGTGAAAACCACTGCTCAACTTCGGTTTCAGTCGGCAACTGCTTCTGATAGATGCCCCACTTGATTCGTGGCCGCTTATTGTGCCCAGCCGGGACAATGGAAAGCCCAGCCCGCAGGTAGGCTAGTGCTGCGTCCTTAATTTCCATGCAGCACCTCCACGACTTTCAAGCCGTCTGCGCTGTACTCGATTTTAGAATTATTCTTTGGCTGGAAGATCACCCAGGCGCCGCGCCCGGAGTCTGCCGCCATTGCTGGACGGCCAAAAAGGGAACCTTCGTAATAAACGCCGTGCTCGTTTTCACGTCGCCAGAGCACGCCAACCAGCGCGCCGAAACAATAGATCAGCGAATGCGCGCTCTCTGCCGTCTGCTTTCCGGTGTTCGGGAAAACCCGTAACCGTCTGCCGCCTGCCGTTGCCGTCGCGTCGATGATGTGGCCAACGCGCTGCCATTGTTCTGTCTGATCCTTATACACGCCCTCCAACCTTTCCTGATTGCGCTTGCTCCCATGAAGCGCCGTTACGATTGCCGCTGACGAACGGCATTAACAAGCGGTAGCTAACCGCTCACGATTTCATTGGTCCTCTTCAAAAAGCTTGGCGATGTTCTTGGCGAGGCTTTTCGCCTTTTCAGGATCAAGCCCTAGTTCCTTTCGAACCTTTTTCAGGTCACGAATTGACTCTTTCAGTTTTTCAAGAGCCTTGTCTTCCTCAGCGATACTGCCGCCGGGAATGCGTGCTTGTTTTGAGGGGTTTAGCGCCAGCATGACTGTCTCCATTTGCTCGGCAGACGGTGCGGCGGTCTTGCTGTAATTCACATGGCCTTTGTTCCATGCATCGATTGTGTGGCAGATCATCGCGGAAAGAACATCTATGTCCTTGCTCGCCGCAGTCTTTAGCCTTCGCTTGTACTCCTGTCTGAGTTTCGCGGGCATGAACGCGTGAATCTGCTGAATCTCAAAGCCCTTCCTGTCCATGTGCCGCATGAACTCGTCGGCGGGCAATGGGTCTTTAGGAGCAGTAAGCGGCTGAGTTGTGCATCGCTTCTGCCAATTTTTGATCAAGGTTAGAAGAAGGAATATCGCTTCATTGTTCAACCCGCCCTCTCGAGCCGCCTGTGTTACAGCAGCATCGGCCTCGCAGAGTTTATCAATTGCCAAATTGTTCCAGTTGAACCCTGGCAGGGGCGCTACAGCATCTTCATTTGTGAAGGGGTTGTCAGTCTGCTTTTGAAAGCTAACGTCAGCCTCAACGGTTTCGGAAAGAACGTTCAGCTGCGCTGCGAGGACTGGCTTTAGCTCCTGCGGCCAATGATCGGAAATCCTGTGGATTTTCTTATGCAGTCCATCTACCAGTTCGCCAACTTCCGGCTCCTCTGAAACCTTCTTTGGTTCAAGCTGTTTCTTCGCTGCGCTGATCGTCAGTTTGCCAGCCTTCACCTGCTCATGCAGTTCGGGAGCAGCAGCCTTTACGGCCTTGGCGGTCTCGACGTAGCGCGTGGATACCTTTGCAGCCTTTGCCGCCTGTGCAGCAGCCTTACCCTTGTCCGCTTCGCGCACTTTTGCGCTAACCGTGTTTCCGGCCTTTATCTCATTGGTTACCTTGGCCGCTTCCTGCTGCCGCTGCTTGGCTTCAGCTTCAAAGAACGGCAGTGCGTCGGCTGCTATTGCGGCCTTCTGGCTGGCTGTCAAGTGGCGACGGTGAAGGTTGGCTGATAAAACAAACGCCGTCAACGACTCAGTCTTCCAGTTTACGGCAGAATAAGAAAGAAAGTTAATGCAGGGATCAACCCCGGCTTTTTTGCAGGCAAGGTATCGGTTGCGCCCGTCGATAATCTGGTTGTCATGAACTTGGATTGGCTCTCGTTGTCCGTGCTCCTTAATGTCTTCCGCCAGCGCAGCCAATTCGCCCTCGTCCATCAGCGGGAATAGATTCGCCAGCGGGTGAAATTCGTAATTCGTCTCGCTCATGCTGATGCCTTTCGCTGGTCGGCATGAACCTCGTCAACCCGGATCACAATGGCATCCGATAGCCCAGCCTTCAGCCGCCGCCGCCCTTCTGCGGCCACGGCCTTGACAAGCGTGTCGTTCTGCTGGCTGTTGAGTTCGGCATCGAAGAACGGCAGGACGAGCCCGTCCTCAAAGACTGCAACGCACCGTAATGGATAATCGGACATAAAAAAACCCCTGGCGGTGACGCGCTCAGGGGCCGGTCGAGATTGCTGGCGGGGTGCCAGCGGGAAGACCATTGTACTGATTAATCTGAAGTTTTGAAACCCCTGCGGCGTCACCCGCGCAATTGGATATACAATCGCAGATGCGTTGGGCAATTATTACTTACTATCGTCCGACTACCGTAGTATCAGTAGTTTTAGTAGAATCGATTGGGATGGCTTCTGCTCCCCCCTTTTTTCCTATTGGGTAATGAATGCGGCGTTGTCGAAAAAGTTCATCCAAACACTTCCCAACAGTCGTAAAACTCATATGCAATGCTTTTACTAAGGTTGCTTGCTTAGACGGCTTATCTTGAGACAACAAAAATCTGTAAACTCGCTCCGTGTTCAAGTCGTCAGCAGCATTTACTAATTCTTGATTTTCATCGAAGTATTGAATATGGAAGCTTAATATTGTCGTATAAGCATTTAACTCATCTACTGCCTGTTTGTTGTTCTCGTGATAGGCAAGAACAAGGGCTTTTTTTGTTTCCCAATAGTTAAAGCCCTCGATTTTGTCGAGTTCAACACATGTCAAAATGGAGAGCGCAATTTCGAAAGACGTTTCTGCAAACATTTCCAATAGATCGCCCTGGTAGGCATCCAGCCCTTTAAGACTCTTGCCGCGCCTCACCTCCAGCACATCCACAAGACACCAATGAAGGATATCGTGCAGTTCCGCGCTTTTCCCATGCACGCAGAGTGTGCGTATTATAAAAGCAAGCGATTGCGGGCTGATATTTTCTATTGCGTCAAACCATCTCGCCTTAAGGTTCTGAATAAGTTTCTTTGTTGGCTTTTTAGGCTTCCATTTTAATTTAATGTCTACAGATTCTCCCCGCGACAGTCTTGACGCCATCTCCTCGCCAACCATGCACGCGTACTGGATATCGACTGCCAATTGGGTGAAGGTTATCGCCTGAAGCAGTTCCTTGTCATTTAACCGTTTAAGCTTTTCTCGCTGTGCCTGCCGTGATTCTGCTCGCTCTTTCTTGTGGTCGAGTGGGATCAGCTTTGCTGCAACACCGCTTGGTTCCATTTGCGCGTTCTCCGTTTCGCGTTCGCATCTGCAAAGTTTTACAGATGGCTCCGATTTGTAGTGCCGAGGGCTGCGTCTCGGAGAAGACGCCCGTGATCAGCGGTGCCCCCGGCGTGCTCGTCAGTTTATTCGTCTATCGGCTTCTTGTCGCCGCACTTCCGGCACCACCAATACTTGCCACGATGCCCGAGCAGAAAATCGTGCTTGCACTTCGTCTCTGTCGCCGCCTCTAGATTTACAGTTGCGCCTGCCGTGTCGCGGATCGGTTCGGGCTCTTCTGCTGGCTCTTCGTCCAGCTCGCGCTCCGTCGCCTTGCGTTCGTTGCACTGCTTGGCGGTTTCAATCCTGCGGACTTCACCAGTCGGCACCCACTTTGAACGCATGGCGGCAAGAAGGCCGGAAGTGAATAGCGTTTGGTTTCCAGCAGCGTAAAGGGCTCTTCCATCCTCGTTCACAATAACGGCCAGAAAAGCCTTTGTGCGCTCTTCAATCTCTGCCGTATGAATGTGTGCGCGATGCGTCAAGCGCTCGATACTTCGTTTTACGTGGTAACTTGGCAGATCGCATCCGCGTAACTCCTTCCATTCGCCCATCCAATGCGGCTTTGGAACATAGGTGCTTGAACTGGTTGCAAGATATTGCGCTGCGGTTTGGAAGCAACAAAGCGCCGTCTCTCCCCCTGCAACTCCGCCTGATACTGCGAGCGTTACAACCTCGTGTCCGGCTTCACGCATCAGCGCTGCAACGGCACACGCGTAGGAGAGTTCCCGAATTTCTGCAACCAGCTCATTCATTGACAGCCGCTTCACGCGCTGCACCTCAGCATCAAACTCTTCACGCGCTTTCACGCGCCTTGCCATCATCGCCGCCATTGCCTTTGCTTGATTTGCCCGCGCCTCTTGCGAGCGTATTCCTTTGCATGTTCCCATATCGCCTCCCTCTTGATAAAGGGCAGCGCCGCGCTATGATGTGCGCGAACGATGCCTAACCGGGTAACGTTCATCCCTGCGGCGTTTGGGTCTGACCACCCAGCGCCGCAACTGTTTTAAGACAACATCTTCAGCAAGCGCCGCAGCACCTCGCCCTTCGATACTTCCCATTTCGCGTGCAACGCATCCAGACGCGCCGCACTATCCCCGTCCAGGCGGATCGTAACCAGCTTGTCCTTCTTCTTGGCAAGCAGGACCGTTCCATTTCGCTCCATGATTTCCCTCCAATCGTGAATGTATTACATTGTCTTTCACGAAGACTAAATGAAAGACATTGTATTACAATAGAAAATTTCGCCACTAGCGGGTAAATGCTGCCGATATAGCTTAGTTTGTATGGCTAAGAAAGGCACAGGGGGCTATCGCCCTAAGGCAGACAAACTCATCACTGTACGACTGGACGCAGACAGTCTGAAGCGGCTTAATGCGCTCTCGTTGGAATGGCAAGTTAGCCGGGGTGAAGTCGTCCGCCGTCTTCTGAAGCAAGCCCAGCCGGAAGGCAAGCCCTAAACCTGATATAGATAGTATCGATACCAGCTCGCTGATGATGTCGGTAATGCCGACGCCACCTATGATGTCAGCAGTACTGACTCTATCGACAACCCGGCCGATTTCAGCCCATTCGAACAGCTTAAACCTTCGTGTGTTCACGCTTTAGCCATGGCCGACAACAAAGGGGGTCGGCAGTAGCTACTACCCTCGCCAGTGTCTAGGGTATCGGCTTTGAACTATTTAGAAATCCACACTGACTTCATGCCCGCGAATCTCGCCATAATGCATCTTCACCACTTCCGGCGTGTTGCCCATCGCTGCGGCAACGTCGGCATAGTTCTTAACCTTTCGCAGCAGCAGCGAGCCAAACGAGCGGCGCAGGCTCTTGGCGTTCATCCCCTTTGGCAGCAGAGCAGGCGTTGGCTTTCGGCGCTTGCCGCCTTTGTGCCCGCGTAGCGCCGTGCTTAGCCCGCCAGAAGTCCAGCGTTCGAAGTCTGTTCCCTCGGCGCCGGGAACCGGGAAGACATACGTTTTGCCCGCACCGTCTTTCAGGTGCTCTTTCAGCTTCGGCAGCAACAGCGTTGGATGCAGATTTACCTTGCGCTTGCGATGCGATGTTTTCAGCAGATGCTTCTCGTCGCCGTCCTCAACGGTCGTCACATGCAGGTAACCACTCTTGCCGTCTGCCGCGATGTGAACGTCAGAGACGCGCAGCCAGCACAGTTCCGCAAGCTGCAATCCGGCGTAGCCCAGCGTTGCCACGAGCGTCTTCCAGTAGTTCGAAGGAAGCTTTTCGATTGCAGCGTTGATCTCGCTGGCGGTGTGGTAGTGGATGCCGCCGCGCTCGCGGTCGAGTTCATCCTTCGTCACAGCTCGAACAGCACCGATCTGCGAGACATACCCCCAGCGTTTCGCGCTCCAGTTCAGGAACCGGCCCAGGCGACGGCGTAACGCGTCTCTGCGCGATGCTTTCTTGTGCTGGTCTCCCTTTGCCACGTCCGCTTCAATGAAGCTCGCCACGTCGCCGTGTGTCACGTCTGCCAGCGTCTTGCGCTCAGCCGGAAGGCTCTCGACAAACTTCTTAGCAATCGCGTGCACTACTTTGGCGTTGAATGCCGTCGTCTCTGACTGCATGTGAGCCAAGAACATTTCTAAGGCTTTGTCGAGCGGCGGAATCCCCTTCCCTGCTTTCGCAGCCTGCCCCAGCATGGAACGTTCAAGCGCCTCGCGGTTCTCGCGCTCTGTTTTCAGCTCGCGCTTTGTCGCTGCCAGTTCGAATGTCACGTCCCGCAGCTTGTTCTGAAGACTCTCGCGTTCCAGCAGCACTGGCAGCATGGTTGCGCGAACCGATTTCGGGAAGGCTTCAAGCTGCTGCTGAATCGCGCTCATAGCCGCGCTGATATTCGATGCCTTAGCTTCCGTCTCGTTGGCTTTCTTCTCACCGAAATAAAGCCGCGCCGCCTGCTCGCACACGTCGATAGGCTTCTCTGTGATCGAGCGAATGCCGCGATTGTGAAGCGCGACTAACCCGTCACAGATGAGGCGGGCATCGTCCCTGTTGTCAGTGCCAAGTCCCCGGCAGACTCTTTTCCCGGTTGAATCTTTGAAAACCGCGATGTAAAATGTGGTGCCGTTTCGAAGACTCGGTGAGACTGAATAGGACTTAGCCATGACTCATGCTCCCAAGGTTTCGGTATACTCCGTAGGGGCATTGGTATACTCTGAATGGTATATTCTGGCAAGTCTAAAGTATACACGAACTTATAAGTCGTTTAATGCCAAGCACTTGCGGGCGTAGCTCAGTGGCAGAGCGTTGGCTTCCCAAGCCGAAGGTCGCGGGTTCGATGCCCGTCGCCCGCTTTCTTCAGCATATTTGATGGGACACTCGGCGGGTCAGTCTTCTGGCACGGCGTCGTCTTTTCCGATTGGCTTTCCTTCCCAGACAATTTCACCTGTTGCCGCATCATAGGTCAGCACCCGGTGCTTGCTTCCGGGAGCGGGCTTTGCACTGGACTTTGGAAGCCATTTTCGCAATTCATCCTTAAGGGATGAGTTTTTCGCATCGGCGGCAATGTTGTTCCATTCGTTCGGGTCTGCGGCGATGTCGTAAAGTTCCTCCGAGCCATCGGCGTAACGGATGTAGCGCCAGCGTTCCGTCCGCACACTGTGATTGTCGTGATTGCTCGTCGTGATCGCCGGCCACTCGCGTGGTGCTGATGCATCCTTGAGTTGCGGAAGCAGACTGTGGCCTTCGAAAGCCACCTTGGCCTGCAACGAGCAAAGCTCAGAAAGCGTCGGGTAAATGTCGAGCAGTTCAACGGGCCGGTTGCATCTTGCGTTTTGCGAAATGCCGGGCCCGGCGAAGATCAGGGGCACGCGCGTGGCCCGCTCCCAGAGCGTGTTCTTACCCGTAATCGCCTTCTCACCCAGATGCCATCCGTGATCACTCCAGAGTACCACAATTGTGTTATCCGCTCGGCCTGATTGTTTCAGCGCATCGAGAAGACGGCCGACCTGGGCATCCATGAAGCTCGTCGTTGCAAGGTATGCTCGAACCAGGCTCTTCCACTCGCCGCAGTTGCGCAGCGTTTGTAGCCTTGGCTCGGGCAGCGACCAGTGCAGGTACCAGGAAAACCGGGGTGTGTCGGAGCGGTCATCTTCCATAATGCGCGGCAGTTCAATTTTGTCCTCGGGGAATAGATCAAACCACTTTTTCGGCGCAACACACGGCACATGCGGCAGGCGGAACCCGCAGGCGATGAAGAACGGCTTGTCTGCGGGCGCGCTCTGCAGTGCTTCGATGGCCGCGCTCGCAATTTTATAATCCGCGTTCTCTTCGTCCGATTCTCCGACTGCGCCCCAGTCCATTGGAGCGATCGGCTTGCCTGTGAGTTTTGCGATGCGCTGTGGGGGAGCTTTCAAACCCGGGGCCGGCCCCAACTTCGCAAACTCGGCCGTGCCCTGCTTCACGGAACCATCGTGATATATCTTGCCGCACGCAAACGTCGTGTAACCGGCACTCATGAATGCCTGCGGCAGCGAAACGGTGTTCTTAGTGGCTTCGACGTCCCGGATCCCTGGCGCCAAACCGTAAATTCCGGTCGTCGACGGCCGCAAGCCAGTCAGCAGGCTGGCGCGGGACGGATTGCAAAGCGCTGCCTGACAATGCGCGTTCGTGAAAAGAGTGCCGCGTGCGGCCAGTGCATCGATGTTAGGCGTTCTTGCCTGGGGATGACCCTTGACGCAGCCTATCCAATCGTTCAGATCATCCACTGCGATGAAGAGGACGTTCGGGCGTTCCCCGGCGCAAAGCAGCGGCGGGAGCAGTAGGGTCAGAAGCAAAAAAAAGCGCCGCAGCATAGACATCCTTTCACTCATTTCATTTCTTCCCGCGAGTCCATTAATGCTTACACTCAAACTGTGCGTCATTGTTAATTTATCATCGATCGCGTGAGTTGTTCTGACAGGCTCAACCAAAGCATTTCTAAATTTCTTGAACAAAGCCTACAGTTCGGGTGTACTGCTTAGCACGTGCTAACTCCAGGAAGGGTCCATGAGCATCACGCAGAAAGGTCTGGCAGAGAAACTCGGGATCTCCAGGCAGCTGGTCAGCTTTGCGCTGAACAACTATCCGGGAGTTGCTGAAGAGACGCGTCAGCGCGTGATCTCGGTGGCTCGCGAGCTGGGATACAACGCCTTTGCCAATCAGGGTGCAAGGGCGCTGATCGCCAGGCGCTACGGCCGCCGCGCGGCAACCGGAATCGTGGCAATCCTGCTTCCGCCGAAGTTCGACGTCCCCTTGCGCGACATTCCGAACTTTTCGCATACGCTGGATGCCATGGAACGCGAAGCCGATCGGCGCGGGCTGGATGTGCTGTTCTGCCGCAACCGCAACGAGCAGTTGCCGCGTCTGATTCAGAGCCTCTCCGTGGATGGCGTGGCCTGCGTTTCATCCGATCCCAGGTTTGTGCGGCAGATTGGACAGTTGGGTTTGCCGGCGCTGAACGTCGGACTGCAGTCGCCGGGCGTCTGCTGGATATCACCCGACGACCGGCAGGGGCTGGCACTTGCCACCAGACATCTTATCGATTTACGTCATCGTGAAATTGCTTACCTCGGTCATTGCACGAACGTAAAGAACGCCAGTGAGCGGCTTGCCGGATACAAGCAGGCTCTAAAGGCGGCGGGGATTCGAATTCGCGCTGAGCGCATTGAGGCCACAGTCAGTGAGCTATCGATCGATGCCGGCGCTGCGGCAATGGAAAGACTCCTCGAGAGAGATGAACAGTTCGTGAAGAGCGGCAAGCCGTCCTTTACTGCCATTGCGGCCTACAACGATCTGCTTGGAATGGGCGCGGTGAAATGCCTCAGGGCGCATGGCCTGGATGTGCCGAGAGACATGAGCATTACCGGCTTTGACGATGTGTCTTCGCAATATCCGCATTCTCCACGCATCACCTCCATCAACTATTCGCGTGCTGAGATGGGCACGCGAGCCATCACCATGCTTTGCGAGAACGAAGGGTCGCCGCTTGAGCCATCTGGCCTGCGGCTTCCGGTGACATTGGTTCTGCATGAATCCTGCAAACCGCTGGCGAACAGCGGAAGTTAAGGAGCGAATACGATGAACGAACAGACGCCGCCCCTCACGCGCCGCACTTTCATTCGCACCAGTTCTGTACTGCTGGCGCTGCCGTGGCTTGAAAGCCTCGCGCGAGCCGAGGAAAAAGCTCCACCCCGGCGGATGGTGAACATCTGCACCGCCTTTGGGCTCTACGGCCCGTCCTTCTTTCCTGAAAAGGCCGGCCGCGACTATGAGCCGAGCGAGTACTTGAAGGTGCTGGGCGATCTGCGCGAACAATTCACTGTCTTTTCAGGCATATCGCACCCGGAAATCGGCGGCGATCACGCCTCGGAATCGTGCTTCCTCACCAGCGCGAAACATCCGACGGGAGCGAATTTCCGCAACAGTGTCTCCATGGATTACCTGGCGGCGCGGCACGTCGGAAATGCGACGCGTTTTCCGCTGCTGACGCTCAGCACAGACGACGCGTTCCCGCTCACGCACTCGCTGAGCGGCGCCGGCATTCCAGGACTGAGCAGGCCATCGGAGATTTTCGCGCGCATGTTCCTGGCCGGAAATGCGCGCGAGATCGAGAACGAAAAGGCGCGCCTGAAACGTGGGCAGAGCATTCTCGACCGCATGGGCGGCCGGCTCGCTTCGCTTAAGGATAAGCTCGGCAAGAACGACCAGATGCAGTTGAACGACTACACCGACGCCGTTCGCGACATGGAAAAGCAGCTTCACGCGAGCGAAGAATGGGTCACGCGTCCCAAGCCCGTGGTGAATGAGCAGCCGCCAAAAGACAATCCCGACAAGAGCGATTTCATCGGGCGCGCGCGGCTCATGTTCAATCTTACCCGGCTTGCGCTGCAGACCGATTCCACGCGCGTGGTCACAATCTTCATACGCGGCATGGATCTGAAGCCTCCAATTGAAGGCATCACGCAGGACCACCACGGTCTCAGCCATCACGGCCGCAGCCCGGAGAAAATCAATGAGCTGCGCATCATCGAACGTGCTGAAATGGAAGCATTCCGTGATTTCCTCGTTTCGCTCCGCAACGTAAAAGACGGCGAGCGCACGCTGCTTGACCAGACACAGGTGCTCATCGGCAGCAACCTGGGCGACGCGAGCGGACATGGCACGTCGAATCTTCCGATCCTGCTGGCCGGCGGCGGCTGGAAGCATGGCCAGCACATTGCCGGCGACGTGAAAAACAACACGCCGCTTGGAAAGCTCTTCGTGAGCATGCTGCAGCGCTTTGGAATTGAGACCGATACGTTCGGCTCCGGTTCCGGCACTATCAACGGCCTGGCTTGATTTCTGGAGAAACGGAAATGACGCGTGCTCTCCCCTTCCCGCTCTGCGCGCTGCTGTTCGCTTTTGCCTTAGGTACCGGCCTGCACGCGCAAGATGCCGCCGCTTTATTTGCGTCACGCATCGCGCCGCTGCTGAAAGAGAATTGCGTGAAATGTCATGGACCGGAAAAGCAGAGAGGGCAGGTAAAGCTGGATGGCACGCGCAGCGAGACCCAGCTTCTGGCGGATGTAGATCTCTGGTTCCGGGTGCTTGAGCAGGTTGAAAGTGGCGCCATGCCTCCGGAAGAGTCCCGCGCTCTGAGTGCAGATGATCGCAAGGCGATTGTGACATGGATCCGCGGCGAGTTCACCGAACTTGCTTTGGCGAATCAGCGGAACAGCGGCCGCAGCCGCCTGCGGCGCCTCAGCCGCACAGAATATGCCAATACGATTGAAGACATTTTCGGTGTGCGCCCGCTCGTCGATCTCGAGCTGCCAGCGGACGGCCGCGTCGAAGGCTATGAAAAAGTCAGCGCCGCTCTGCCGCTCACATCCGACGGCTCGATGGGCTATTTCAAGCTCGCCGAGGACCTGTTGAACCACTGGACATTCCGACCGCTTCCCAAACCCAAAACGCCGAATGCCGATCCGCTGGCGGAGCGCACCATCCGCGCGGTTGCCCGGGAAAGTGAGCAGTCGAAAGGACACCTGCTCGTTCTCGAGGATGGCACGGTTGTCTCGTTCAACTCGGACAATAACTCCGGGCCAGTGAAATATCCGGGCTGCCGCGTGCCGGGAGTTCACAAGATTCGCGTGAGCGTCTACGGATATCAGACCGATAAGCCGCTGCCTTTCGGCATCTACGTGGGTAGCACCGGTAGTTATCCACAGCAGATCGAGCTCGCCAAAGTACTCGAAGCGCCCCCGGGAAAGCCGGCCGTACTCGAGACGGAACTCTATTTGAAGAGAGGCTCGGGCATTCGCCTGATCCCCTTCGGTCTCGGGGTGCCGGTGCCCAAGAATGCGCAGGCCAGTCTCTGCAAAGCGCCAGGGCTTGCGGTCCAGTGGCTTGAAGACGTTGAGCCGGAGCAGCCCCTTCGCGGCGATCGATGGCTGCTCGAAGACATGCCCAAGGCACTTGCCGATGAGATCCGCAATTCGCAGTACGGCAAAGTATTTCTCAAGAAATCAAAGGTCGGCCGGGACGAAATCCTCAGTGCAATGGCCGCAACGTTCAAACGCGTGGGCGCACGGCTATTCAGGCGGGATCTGAATGAAACCGAGTTCACGCAAATCATGACCGACACGACGGCTCAGCTTGATGCGGGAACGCCGTTTGAAACGATCATCAAGAATCAGCTGATCGACATGATGACTTCGCCTGAGTTCTTCTGCATCATCGAACCGCCGGGAAAGCTTTCAAACTTTGCGCTCGCGTCTCGCTTGTCATTCTTTTTGTGGAACGGCGCACCGGATGAAACGCTTCTGGAACTGGCACGCAAGGGTCAGCTGCACGATCCGAAGATCCTGAAGGAGCAGACCGAGCGGCTGCTGAAGGACAACCGCTCAGACCGCTTCGTGAATGACTTCCTGGATCAGTGGCTCGGGCTTCACGCCATCAACGACACCACGCCCGACTCGAAGCTTTATCCGGAGTATGGCCGCGATGAGCTGCTGAAGTATTCGAGCGTGTGGGAAACGCAGGCCTTTTTCCGCCGCATGCTGGATGAGAATTTAAGCGTGAGGCACTTGGTCGATTCCCCATGGGCTCTGGTGAATGAGCCGCTGGCCAGGCATTACGGCATCCCGGGAGTAACCGGAACGCAGCTGCAGAAGGTTTCGTTGCCGGACGGATCGCCGTTCGGCGGAATATGGACGCAATCGGCACTGATGAAAGTCACCGCGAATGGTACGAATACATCACCCGTAAAGCGCGGCGTTTGGGTCGCCAGGCGGCTGCTGGGGATCCATATTTCGCCGCCGCCGCCGAATATAGCCGCCGTCGAGCCCGACATTCGCGGCGCCAAAACGCTGCGTGAGCAGCTTGCGCTGCATAGCAACAGCGCTAACTGTGCCGCCTGCCATGCCAAGTTCGATCCTTACGGATTTGCGCTCGAAAGTTTCGATGTCACCGGCGCGTTCCGGAAAAATTACCGCGTGCTGGATGCCGACTTTTCCAAGCTGCAGCCGCATGAACGCAAAGGCCGCCACGCATGGCGCGAGGGCCTGCCGGTTGATTGCGGCGGCAAACTACCCGATGGACGCACGTTTTCTGGAATCACAGAACTTCGCCGGCTGCTCAGCGAAAAGCCTGAACAGCTTGCGCGCGGTGTCACGCGTCATCTGCTCACGTTTGCCACTGGCACGCCCGCCGGACCGCTCGACGATAAAGGAGTGGATGAAATCGTTCAGAAGGCCGCTGCGGAAGGATATGGTTTACGTGCGCTGATTCATGCCATCGTTCAGAGTGAACTTTTCAGGCACAAGTAAGGCTCTAAGCCGCCGGCGGCAGGACCTGCAGCGTTTTCAAATCAAATCCGTAGTTCTCCGGCAGCACATGCAACCGGATATTCCAGAGCGCCAGACATTCGGCGGGAGTGATTCCCCGCTGCATCAGGTCGCTGAAATTTGAGCTGTGCGTGTCAACAATGGTCACGCTTCCGCTTCCAAGTACGCGCAGCTGACGGTCACTGACCACCAGTGCCGTGTTTTCATCGATGCCCACGCCGATGTGCCGCGGGTTCTGAGCGACGGCCGAGAGCAGCCGCCCCAACCGGCCGCGCTGCGCAAAATGCTGATCGATGACTACATCGCTGATGAACCCGAGGCCATAACCAAGCTCAACGATGCCGATGCTCGGATGGGTCTGTGAATCTCCGCGTACGATCATCATATCGGACATCATCGCCGCGCCCGCGCTTGTTCCGGCGATCAGCATGCCCCGGGCGTGCCGATCTTTCAGCGTTGTTTCCGTGCGCGTGCCGCCCAGCAGCGTTGAGATGCGAAGCTGGCAACCGCCGGTAAAGAACACGCCTGTCGATTTCTGCAGCAGTCGGACCAGGTTTTCAGAATTGGCTTCTTCGCGCGTGTGAATATCGATGATGCTCACATAACCGGCGCCCAGGCGTGTCAAAACGGATTTATACTCTTCGCCGACTTCGATGGGAAACTCGCTGGCACAGGTAAATACCGCGATGCGGCTTTCGCCGCCGCCCGCGAGTTCCACGACTTTCTGCAGAATTTCGCAGGCCCCCGTCTTGTCTTCGGCTCCGCCGATGATCACAAGCCGCGATGGAGCTGCCGTCTTCGAGAGATCAGCCGGCGAGCGCTGCGGCGGGGAGCGCTTTTTGCGGGACTGCGCCATAATTCTTCAGGAGCTCGACTGCGTCAGCCAACGTGGATTCGTAGAAGAGAATGATCAGTTCGCCAGGCGACATCGTATCCAGCGCATGCTTCAGCGCCTGCAGTTCGTCGGGAATAACCTGGCAGTCGATGCCAGGCACAGCCGTGCGCGCGGCACGGCACATCATTTCAGCAATCGCGCCAGGGACACGGCCGCGCGTGTTCTTATCTTCGCGAATAATCAGGCGCCGGAAGCCTCTTGCAGCAACACTGGCAGCATTTTCAATCAGGTCGTCCCGCCTGTCACCAGGAACCGTAACGATTCCTGTGGTTCGATACCCGTTCCAGCGCGCCGCAAATCCGCAGATGGCCTCGAACGCCGGAGCATTGTGCCCGTAATCAAGCAGCACATAGCCTTCCTTCACCTGGTAGAGATTGGCGCGGCCGGGATTTTCGTCGCTGTGGAAGTTCTGCAGCGCGTTGATCACATCGGAGGCCTTCAGGCCGTGAGCGCGACAGGCCGCAAGCGCGGCAAGAACATTGGCAATCTGAAACGCCGCGCGGCCGCCCAGTGTGATCGGCAGCGTGCCCGCCTCCACGAGCGGCTCAGGCCGGCCGCTGCGGTGTGATTCGTGAATAATGTTGTCTTTCAGGAAGAACGCTTTGCCGCCGGCGGCAAGGTGCTCTTGCAGAATGCTGTTTTCGGGATCCAGTGAAAAGTAAATGATCCGCCGCGGCAGACGGCGGATTCGGGGCGCGTCGGCCAATGCCGCAGTGCGTGGGTCGTCGGCATTTAGAATGATGGTTCCGCCTTCGCGCGTGCGCTCTGGAACAAGCGATTTGATGCGCACCAAATCGTCGACGGAATCGATTCCATCCTGCCCAATATGGTCGGCCTGGATATTTGTCACAATGGATATGTCGGACCAGTCGTAGCCCAGCCCACGGCGCACGATTCCGCCACGCGCTGTCTCCAGCACAGCGATCTCCACGCTGGGGTCTGCAAGCACCGCGCGCGCGGACATCGGTCCGGCGTTGTCGCCGCAGAAAATCTTGCGGCCGCCGATGTAAATTCCATCCGTGGAGGTCAGGCCGACGCAGTAGCGTGCCGCTTCAAGAACATGCGCGATCATCCTTGAAGTTGTGGTTTTACCGTTAGTACCCGTCACAGCAATCAGGGGAATGCGGCTGGGGGTGAATTCCGGATAGAGCGAGCTGATGATTGCACCGCCGACGTCCCGCGGCTTGCCTTCTGAAGGAAAAAGATGCATACGCAGGCCCGGAGCAGCGTTCAGCTCGATGATTGCGCCGCTTTCATCAGTGAAGGGCTTTGAAATGTCGTCATGAACCACATCGATTCCACAGATGTCCAGATCGACAACCCGCGCAGCACGCTCGCACATGCGGCGAATGTCGGGATGCACCAGATCGGTCACATCGATGGCCGAACCGCCAGTAGAGAGATTAACGCTCTCCCGCAGAATCACCCGCACGCCCGAGGCCGGCACGGAATCGAATTCGAACCCCTGCTTATGAAGGCATTCACGGGTGACATCATCAAGACGCATGCGCGTCATGGGTTTGTCGTGGCCCTTTCCTCTTCGCGGATCGCGGTTGACGGCGTCAACCAGATCTCGAATGCTGGAGCGCCCGTCACCGCAGACAATGGGGGGAATGCGTTCGCTTGCGGCAATCATTCGTCCGGCGACAACCAGCACGCGATAGTTCCGGCCTCGGATGTATTCCTCGATCAGCACCCGCGACGAACTCTGCGCTGCGATCTGGAAGGCGGTGCGAACCTGGTCCACTGTCGTCAGATTCACCGATACGCCAATCCCCTGCCGTCCATCAAGCGGTTTGACGACGGCGGGCCGTTCGAGTTGCAAGAACGCCTCTACAGCTTCCTCTTCGCTGCGCACGGTCGTTCCACTTGGCACGCGGATGAAAGCACTGCGGAGAATCTGCTTGGTGAGTTCCTTGTCGCAGGAAACTTCGACTGCAATGGCGCTGCTTTGCGAGCTCATCGCCGCCTGAATGTACCGCCTGAATTTGCCGTATCCGAACTGAATTAAGTTCGCATCATTCAGCCGCATCCACGGAATTCCGCGCGATTCGGCGGCCTCGACGATGCATCTCGTACTTGGCCCGAGATCGAACTCTGCCACGATGTCGCGCGCTTCTTCGAGGCGTCGTTCAAGATCGAAAGGTTTGTCGTTGAGCAGTGCCTCCACGATTTCAACCGCGGTTTTGAGCAGGTGCTTCATGCCCTCTTCGCAGACAAAGCGCACTGCCACGTCATAGCAGCGCGGCACGCCGGAGAAGACTGTTTTACCGAAACCCACTTCGATACCGGCCGGAGCCGACAGTTCCAGAGCAACATGCTCAACGATATGACCGAAATACGTTCCGGTATGGAGGCGTTCAACAAATCCGCCGGCCCTGCCTAGCGAACAACGATGTTCCTGCAGCCCAGGCAGCGCCTTCAGTAATTTCGAAATAAATTCCGGCCGTTGACGGCTTTCTATATCAGCGAGGTCTTCCAAATCCAGCCGCATAACGAGCACAGGCTTATTATGAAAAACATTCGGTCCATTCAGAGTGCGAATATCGATGATGCGCATGCTAAAGCCCTGCCTTAGCGCAAAATTGTCGCAACAACTTCGCCAAATAGCTGGAACTTCCGTCATCTGGGGCAACATTTGCACGCAAGTACTTCCTGAGCAGATGACGCCGGGTGGTGCAGCGCCGGGATCACTCCGTTCTCCATCCCTGGAACCGGAAACAGCAAGTAATGAACATCACAGAGCCCTGCTTTTCCGGACAAACAATAAATCTGCAGCATGGTACGGATTTCAGAATGAGGACATTATGCGGTTGAGCCATCCCCGAGGAAAATTAATGCTCATCGGCGGCGCAGAGGACCGCGAGGGTAAATGCGACGTGTTGTATGAATTTATTCGGCTATCCGGAAGAAGACCTTCCATCTGCCTGATGACGGTTGCGACGAACCAACCGGAGGAGCTGGCGGCGACCTATACACGTGCTTTCAAGCGCCTGGGTGTAAATAAGATTTCATCCCTGCATATCCAATCGCGTGTTGACGCTAATGAGCCAGCCACACTTTCACTAATTGAGTCTTCCGATGCTCTGTTTTTCACAGGAGGAGATCAGCTGCGAATTACTGCTCTGCTCGGCGGGACAGGATGCGAACAATTGATTCACCAGCAATGCGCGCGCGGTCGCTTGATTGGCGGTACCAGCGCGGGAGCGGCCATGATGTCGAACTCGATGGTGCTTAATGGCACTTCCGACACAAACCCGCGATTTGGAACTGTTCAGATCGGGCCTGGCATGGATCTTCTTCTTGGCGCCATGGTGGACACACACTTCTCGCAGCGTGGACGATATGGCCGCCTGATCTCCAGCGTCGCCCATCATCCGCAGGATCTTGGCGTGGGCATCGACGAAAACACAGCATTAATCGTCCAGAAAGATGAAGCACGCGTCGTGGGCGATGGCGCCGTTACGATCATTGATTCAGCCGAGATCAGCTATTCGAATTTGCCCAAGCTCGAGGATCATGAGAGCCTGGCGATTTACGGCGTGAAACTTCATGTCCTCGCGGCAGGTTCGCGATACATCATGTCAAAACGCGCGCCCGTCATAGAGAATGGAAAAGCGATCGAGCTGATTCCGAACGGCAATGGTGCGCGAAAGACGTTACCCTTAAGCGTGGGGCCGAGCCGTCAAACAAGTCTTAGGTCGCCACGGCGCCAGAAGCGCGTCAAATAAGTTAGGCCTAATAATTGCGAATGCCGTGAACCGCACCAAAGTTTGGGATGATGTTTTACATCAAGAGCATCGGCACCTTTGCCAGATGCGCAATTCCGACACATTCCCGGCTGTGTTGATGGGGCGCTTGTCGCAATGAAAATCCCGACCGAGCCTATCGGCAGCATTCCACGACCACTTGTCCTGTTAAATGAAATAGCCCGCTTGGGAAATGCTCATCACCGGGAGCTCAGCCAGCTCTATGATAGCGCCGTCCAGGATACATTGAAGCGGTTTGAAGAAACAGGCTCGCCGGTAGTCACAGATGGAGAACAGCGTAAGTATCATAATTTCTGGACGTACAGCATCGATGGCGCATCGAATATGGATCCAAACGGGTTTAAAATCCCGTTCTGCGCCGGCCACATTCGGCGCATGCCAAAACTTAATGCCGCGCCATTCCATTATCAACGCTACGCCGATAGCTACCTCGAACTTGCCGCGCGTTACACACGAAAGCCGCTGAAGCAGGCCGTTATTTCTCCCTCTGCGCTGAGCCTGCTTTATCCCTCAGAGGGCATTCCAGGCTACGCGCGGGAAACGTTTATCGAAGATCTGTTGCGCGAACATGAAACTGAAGTGCGGCGCTGTCTAACAAAGGGCGCCCATAAGGTACAGATCGATTTCACTGAGGGACGCCTCGCAGTGAAAATCGACCCATCAGGCGAGCTTCTGAACAGTTTCATCTATCTGAATAACATGGCTCTATCCCGCTTCTCTCCGACGGAACGTACAGCCATTGGCGTACATACCTGCCCCGGAGGCGACCGCGATTCGACGCACAGCGCGGATGTTGATTATGCCGATCTGCTTCCCAGCCTTTTTGAACTGCGGGCCGGGAATTTCTACATCGCACTCGCCGGTGAAAAAGACCGGGTGCGAGTGTTGAAAATAATCCGCCAGTACATGAAGCAGGATCAGCGCATCTTTGTCGGCGTCATAGCACCCATCAACCCACGGCTCGAAACACCCGAGGAGGTTTGCGAGAGCATCCTGCAGGCGGCCGAGTTCATCCCGCCAGAACAGCTTGGCACCACAGACGATTGTGGTTTTGCGCCTTTTTGTGATGACACGTCGACCAGCCGGGACCTTGCTTTCGCCAAAATCCGGGCCCGGGTGACAGGCACCGCAATGGCCTCTGAAAAGCTCGGGGTGGGCTGATGCAGGAATCCCGTGAAGAAAGCGAACTCCTGCGCTCGGCAGCGCTACAGAATGCTCAGACCATTCTGCAAGCCAGGCTCCGGGCAGAGCGCGAACTGGAGAAGCGCACCGAAGAGCTCGCCCATCTCTTAGCCACGTTGCGGGCGACGCTCGAATCCACCTCGGACGCGATCCTGGTGACTGACGGCGACGGACGCGTCACTGATTTCAACCAGAAGTATCTCAAGATGTGGCGCATTCCGTCCGAACTGATGGAAACGCGCGCGCATCGCAAGCTGCTCCAGGTCTGCGCCACCTTCTTCAATCAACCCGCTCCGTTTCTGGCGCGAATTGAAGAAATTTATCGATCCTCGTTGCCTGAAACATACGACCTGCTCGAGCTCAACGATGGCCGTGTGTTCGAGCGCTTCACGAGGCTGCAGAGTGTCGCCGGCAGAAACGCAGGACGCGTCTGGAGCTTCCGTGATATCACCGCGCACAAAAACGCCGCCGACGAGTTGCGGCATCAGCGGGAATGGTTCAAGGTCACCCTCGCCAGCATTGGGGACGCGGTAATCACAACGGACACGCAAAGCAGGATCACATTTCTCAATCCAACAGCCGAAGTGATGACCGGATGGAAAGGTGAAGAGGCCCAGGGGAAGCCACTCGCCGACGTAGTGAATATAGTCAACGAGAAATCCCGCAAGGTCGTAGAAAGTCCGGTCGCGCGCGCGCTGCAAAGCGGCAGCATCGTCGAGCTGGAAAATCACGCAGCCTTGATTGCCCGGGACGGAACTGAAGTCGCCATAGAAGACAGCGCCGCGCCAATCCGAGACCCGAAAGGGAAGATAGCCGGGGCCGTCATGGTGTTTCACGACGTCACCGAAAAACGCCGCGCTCAGGAAGAGCTTAAGGAAAGCCAGAGCCGGCTCAACATGGCCATGACAGCCGGCCAGATGGGCGCCTGGGAGTGGATAATATCGACCGGGCAGGTCACGTGGTCCCCCACACTGGAGAGCATACATGGCCTGAAGCCCGGAACTTTCGGCGGACACCTCGAAGATTTCAAACGCGACATTCACCCTGGCGATCGTGACCGTGTTTTCAAGGCGATTGAAGAAACTTTGCTCAGCCACAATGAGTACATGATCGAATACCGCATTATCAGGCCAGATGGCTCGATAGCCTGGCTTGAAACGCGCGGAAAGCTGATCGTGGACGCACGCGGCAATCCCGAACGCATGTCAGGCATCTGCGCTGACATTACGGCAAGGCGGAACGCCGGAGAGGCACTGCGGCGGAGTGAACAGTTTAACCGTTCAATCATCGAAAGCAGCCGTGACTGCATTAAAACGCTGTCCCTTACCGGAGATCTGCTCTGGATAAGCGAGGCCGGCCAGAAATTGCTCTGCCTGACGGATACTGCGCAGGTTATTGGCTCGTCGTGGGTGGCGTACTGGAGCGAAGCAGACCGTCCAGCGGCTCAGGCTGCAGTAAACGCCGCAGCAAATGGCGGAGCCGGATATTTTATCGGATCACTCGCGGTTCAGGGCCAACTGCGCTGGTGGGATGTAATGATCACTCCGATCCTGGAGGAGAATGGAAAGCCAGAGAAGCTGCTGGCGGTATCGCGCGACATCACCGAGCGGCGGCATGCCGAAGAGGCGAGCCTCCGGCTTGCCGCCGTTGTCGAATCTTCCGAGGACGCCATTGTCAGCAAAACTCTGGACGGCATCATCCGTACCTGGAATCCGGCCGCGGAGCGCATGTTTGGCTATTCTGCGAACGAAGTAATCGGCAAGCACATTTCGATCATCTTTCCGCGTGAGCGGCTCAGCGAGGAAGACAAGATCATCTCGCGGCTGCGGCAGGGACTGCGGGTTGAACATTACGAAACGGTGCGCTTGCGCAAAGATGGCACTCCGATCGATGTGTCGCTCTCCGTGTCCGCGATTAAAGATTCGAGCGGCAGGATCATCGGTGCATCAAAAATCGCGCGCGATATCACCCACCAGAAAAAGGCAGCTCTTGCCCTGAAGGAAGAAGCGCGGCATCTTGAAATCCTGAATGATACCGGCAAGGCGATCGCCTCCCAGTTGGAACTGCAGAACCTGGTTCAGACTGTTACCGACGCGGGGACGCTACTGAGTGGTGCACAATTCGGAGCGTTCTTTTACAACGTCACGAGTGAAAAAGGAGAGTCGTTTCAGCTGTTTTCGGTTTCCGGAACACCGCGCGAAGAGTTTGAAAAGCTCGGCATGCTGCGCAACGTCCCGGAATTCAATGAAACGTTTCGCACGCTCAGTGTGGTACGTTCGGCCGACATCACCAAAGATACGCGACACGGCAGCATAGAACCGCATCATGGACTGACCTGCGGACGCATTCCGGTGCGCAGCTACCTTGCCGTTCCTGTCATTTCGCGAACAAAAGACGTGATTGGCGGGCTGTTTTTCGGACACTCGCAAGCCGGCGTTTTCACCGAACGCGTTGAACGCCTAATGGTGGGTATTGCAGCGCAGGCGGCAATCGCAATCGACAACGCGCGCCTCTATGAGGCCGGGAAGCGCGAAATCGAACAGCGCGCGCTGGCTGAAAAGAAATTGCAGGCTGCAAAGGACGAGGCCGAACGCGCGAACCGCGCAAAGGATGAATTTCTGGCGATCGTTTCTCATGAATTGCGCACGCCGCTCACTTCTATTCTGGGGTGGACGCGCATGCTGATGAGCGGGACCCTCGATCAGACCAAGGCCGAGCACGGCATTCGCGTAATTGAACGCAACGTCAAGCTTCAAACGCAGCTCATCGAGGACCTTCTTGATGTATCGCGCGTGATCACCGGCAAACTCATGCTCACGCTCAGCACGGTAGACCTGGTGAAGGTGATTTCCGCGGCTATTGATTCGATAAAGCCGGCCGCAGATGCCAAGCAGATTCTTCTTGAGCCTGTCAACGAAAGCAGCGTCAACACCATTATTGGCGACTCAGGCAGGCTGCAGCAGATATTCTGGAATCTGCTGTCAAATGCGGTGAAGTTCACGCCCAAAGGCGGCCGCGTTGAAATCCGCATCACCCGCGTTGACGCGGTGGTGCGCGTCACCATTTCCGATACGGGCAGGGGCATTGATCCGGCGTTTCTGCCACTCCTCTTTGAACGTTTCCGTCAACTCGATAGCACCACCACGCGGGTCCATGGCGGACTCGGCCTGGGTCTTGCAATCGTCCGCTACCTCGTCGAACAGCACGGCGGGCATGTTACTGCGGCCAGCGACGGAGTCGGGAAAGGGTCGACCTTTACGGTAGAATTGCCGATCCGCGCCACTGCAACCCTCAGTCCGGCGGCACCGGATTCATCAAACATTTCGCTGAAACCCGGAAAGCCGCTGGCAGGCCAGCGCGTACTCGTGCTCGAAGACGAAACAGATTCGCGCGATTTGATTCTGACTGTCCTGGAAACAGCAGGAGCGTGCGGCGTGGGCGTCTCGTCGGTCGACGAAGCGTTGCATGAAATCGGCTGCAGGAAACCGGATGTCATCGTCAGCGATATCGGAATGCCGCAGAAAGATGGCTACGAATTTGTGCGCCAGCTCCGGAAGGAATTCAAATCGGCCAGCCGGATTCCCGTCATTGCTGTCACGGCATATGCGCGCGAAGAAGACCGCGTGACCGCAATGGAAGCAGGATTCGACATGTACGTGCCTAAGCCGATTGATCCAGCCGAATTGATCCGCCGCGTGACACAGGCCATCAACACCTGATTTCCCCCGCCCGAACTTCTGCGAAAAGCAACATATCTCACGTCTGGGCGCGTCATGTGCCTTGGCGTTTCCATGTGCAATCTGATACAGGTAATCAAGAAGGCGCTGAAAGCGCTGTGGCTGGGCACTGATTTGACATGACAGGTTCAGGGACCTTTTCCGCGGGAAGTGGCGCCGCCGATCTACTCAGCCGCCCGCTGCAATTCGTCAAGGGTGTGGGCCCCGTTCGCGCCGGCCTGCTGCAGCGGCTGCATCTCGAAACGTTTCGCGATTTGATTTTCCACTTCCCCATAGCGCACAAAGACCGGGCGAGCATCACGCCAATCTCGCGGCTCAGAGCCGGCGCCGAAGCGAATATCGTGGCACAAATCATTGATGTCCGCGGGCGCCGTTTCGCCGGAAAAGAAAAAGTCGAAGCGCTGCTGCAGGATTCCAGCGGCAACATCCGCGCCGGCTGGTGGAATCCTTATGTCGCAGACAAGCTCCTGCCTAACGCGTGGGGTTTCTTCTCAGGGAAGGTAAAGCTCTTTAATGATAAGCGCGAACTCGCCGGCCCGGAATTCGAAATTCTGCAGGAGAGTGATGAGAATGACGAAAGCAGCGCCGCCAGTTTCACCACCGGTCCGAGCTTTGGCCGCATCGTTCCTGTTTACAACCTGCGTCCAAAGCAGCGCCTCCCCAGCGGCGAAGAAGCTCCGGAAATCAGGATTAACCAGAATTTTCTACGCAAGCTGATCTGGCAGGCGCTTGAATCCGGCGCAGCCGCGTGCATTCCCGATCTTCTTCCGCCCGATCTGGTGAAAAAAATGCGCCTCATGCCCTTGCCTGAAGCGGTCCGGCAGTTTCATTTTCCAGATTCGTTTGCCAAGGCAGAGGCAGCACGGCGGCGGCTCGTGTTTGAAGAACTGTTCATCATCTCGACGGGCGTCGCGCTTCGGCGCGTTCAGATCGAAACCCGTGCGGCGGCACGCCGCATGCCGCTCGTGCCGGCCATCCAAAGCCGGATCAAGGCGCGCTTGCCTTTTGAACTCACGCCGTCGCAGGCGCAGGTGTTCTCTGAAATCGCGCATGACATGAATTCAACGCAGCCCATGAACCGCCTGCTGCAGGGTGACGTGGGAAGCGGCAAGACCGCCGTCGCCGTTTCGGCATTGCTGCTGTGCGTTGCGCATGGCGGACAAGCAGCGCTGCTGGCGCCGACGGAAGTGCTGGCCGAGCAGCATTTCCGCACGCTCTGCAATATCCTTCAGAAATCGCGCGTCACGATCGCCCTCCTTCGCGGCGCCTCAACAGAAGCGGAACGGCGCGAGTTTCTCCGCAAGCTTGACGCGGGGGAAATTCATATCGCTGTCGGCACCCACGCGCTGCTTGAGCCGGACGTAACATTTAAGAACCTCGGCCTTGTAGTGGTTGATGAACAGCACAAGTTCGGCGTCGATCAGCGCCGCGCGCTGCGCAACAAGGGGATTGCGCCGCACGTGCTGGTCATGACGGCCACGCCAATTCCGCGCACGCTTACCCTGACGCTCTATGGAGATCTGGACGTCTCGCGCATCGATCAGCCGCCGCCCGGACGCGGTGAGATTGTCACGAAGTGGCTCAAGGAGGTTGATCGTCCGAAGGTGTATAAGCTGATGATCGACGAAGCGCGCAAGGGTCATGCGTCGTATGTAGTGTTGCCGAGAATTGATTCTGAGTCGCCACTTGAGACCGCTCCCGAGACTCCGCTGAAAGGAGCAAAAGCAGCCAAGGCCCGCGCTCCTAAAAAACTGTGGAGTGAAGTCAAAGGCGTCGAAGAAGAAGTTAAGCGGCTGCGTGAGCACCTGCCGACACTGCGGCTCGAAATGCTTCACGGCCGCATGCCCGGTCCCGAAAAGGACCGTGTACTGACGCTGCTGCGCGAGGGCAAAATCGATGTCATCGTCAGTACTCAGGTGATCGAAGTCGGCATCGATCTCCCCACAGCGACGCTGATGGTCATCGAAAACGCCGAGATGTTCGGGTTGTCTGCCCTGCATCAATTGCGTGGGCGTGTGGGACGCAGCGAGCGCAAATCCTATTGCATCATCTTTGGCGAGCCGACGACGGAAGAGACCGAGGAGCGGCTGAAGGTTTTCTGCAAAACGCGCGACGGCTTTGAAATAGCGGAGGCCGATTTCAGAATTCGCGGGCCGGGCCAGTTCTTCGGTACGGCGCAATCAGGCATGCCGGAGCTGAAAATTGCCGACCTCCTCCGTGATGTTGACGTTCTCGCCGAGGCGCGCGCCGAGGCGCTTGAGCGCGTCCGGCGCGATCCGCAGCTGCGCAAGGTGGAGCACGCCGGGCTGAAAGCCCGCGTGAAAGAGGTGCTTGGCTCCCGGCTGGGCCTGATCGACGTGGGCTAAAAGAGGTTTGCGGCGGCTCCGAAAATAATTTATGGAATGAAACATCGGGTTTGTACGTCAGTGTTCAGAGAGCGGGGACGAATGGGCGGTGGTGTGGAGTTCTACGAGCGGATGGGCGGACGCGAGGGCACTCCCGCTTTTCTCGATGCTCTTAAATGGGATCGCGACGGCCTGGTTGCTGTCGTAAGCCAGGACGCGCGCAGCGGTGAAGTGCTGGGCGTTGCCTTCGCTGACCGCACGGCGTTGGCAAAGACATTCGAAACCGGGCTGATGCATTACTATTCACGCTCGCGCAGGAAACTGTGGCTTAAAGGAGAGGAATCCGGCCACGTTCAGAAGCTTGTGGAGCTGAGGACGGATTGCGACGGCGATGCGATCCTGGCAAAAGTGCGCCAGGTGAAGGGCAACTGCCATCTTGGATTCTTCTCCTGCTTCAGCTACGCCCTTTCAAAGAGCCGCGCAGGAAAATGGACGCTGAAGAGCGTGGGCAAAAAAGTGTTTGATCCAAAAAAGGTCTATAAGACAAAAAAGTCCTGAACGTCACTACATTGGAGAGCCGATTGTGAAAAAAGCCGTTTCGCTGATGCTGCTGGGACTGCTGCTGGCAACGGGTGCCGGTTTCGCTGGAGAAGCCAGGAAAGACGACAAGGATCCGCTCGCTAAGTTTCCGGAAGACAAGCTGGTCGACATCGGCTTCTGTTTCCAGGAATTCTGCAAAGCGGTGGCCTCCAAGGATGCCAGGACTGCTGCGGCATTCATTGACGATCTGCCGCGCGGACTCAAGCAGCTGGATTTGAACAAGGAAGCTGACAAAGCTTCCTTCCTGAGATTCCTGGCGGCTTACGAAGGCGCGCAACTGGTCAGTTCCATCCGCATGGCCGGTGGAATTGGCGAAGTGACGTACACGAAGGGCGGAAAAGAGTTAAAGCAGCGCATGCAGAACGTCGGCGGGAGATGGAAGGTGACCGGACTCTAAAAAAGTTGCTACGCACGAGTGCAAGTGGTGATTGACAGTGAATAATTCGGCGTTGTAAAAGTCGAAAGTTCAGGATGAAACCAGGGACGCAACGGTGAGGGGTGATCAAGCCATGTTCAAACGCAAGCACGCGGAAATCGCGGCAGTCATGCTGGCCTGCGCGGCAGTTGCCATACTGACGGCGCCGACGACAGCACAGACCAAGTTCCTTGAAAAAGTGCGCAAGCATTACCAGTTGGACAAGACGAATGGTAAATGCGAGCTCTGCCATGAAGTGAAGCCGAAGGAAGAACCCAGCCGCAAGAATCTCAATAAATACGGGATTGCCATTCAGCAGGATGCAAAGATGAAGCCGCTGCTGGGCAAGGACGATAAATACCCCTTCACCGCCGCAGACCTGGATGTTGTCAAGGATGCGGCCGTAAAGATCGAGAGCCTGGACAGTGACGGCGACGGCGCTTCGAACAAGGAAGAGCTGGACTTGGGAACGATTCCCGGCGACCCCAAGAGCATTCCCGAAAAAAGAGCTCTGGAAAAGTATCGCAAGGCCAACCCGCCCAAAGCGGCCGAGCCCGCGATGAAGAAGTAAAGAGACGCGCACTGATAAAAAGCCCCTTCCCTGCCCGCGTTACGGAGCATGCGAAGGGGCTTCTTATTCACGTTAGATACGCCAGCCTTATTTCAGCTTCAGCTTTTCCATTACCGGTTCATTCATTTTTTTGACGCGCGCATCGGGCTCGACGATCTCTGTCGCGAGCGTCAGCGTCACATCCTGCGGTGCTTCGCACACCTTGTCGTTGCACGCCTGGAAATGAACCCGCACCGACAGAACAGTTTTCCCCAGCGGCGCATCGGCCGGAATATCGAGCAGCGCGCCGCAGAGAACCGTTCCTGAGAACACGCTGAGGTCTCCGCCAAGCTGCGGCGCCTTGAGCACCGCCGGCTCCGGGTAAACTGGCTCGTCAAGAGATCCCACGGACCCGGCAGCCAGCGCAAACCGGGTCGCGGCTATTTTCCCGCCGGCAGGCGCGTTCGACTGAATGTGCCAGCCGTGATCGACCGTAAAGCGCAACGCAATCGGCGTTTTCTGGCCGCGGCGCAGAGCGCTCGCGCCGCAGAGAAGATCAACAACGACTGGTCCTTTGGTCACCTTCGGTTGAGCTTTAATCTCCACCTGCTGCGCCGGACCTTCCTTGTCGAGATAATAGCCCACTGCCAGCAGCAAGCTCTCGGTCGCCTGCGGAGCGCGCTCCATCAGGCCCTGGAACTCGGCGAACATCTTCGCGGCGCTATTCTTGTATTTTGTATCGCCGGTCAGCACATAGAGCCGCACCAGGGCCTGCGCGGCCCAGCCATTGCCGGACGGAATTGCCTTGTCGATGGGATCTTTCGTGCGCGCCAGAAGTTTTTCATGATCGTCGGCCGTAAAGAAATATCCCCCGCCCTGCGGATCAGAAAAATGCGCATCCATGAGCGCGACCATTGCCGCCGCTTCTTTCTTCCAGCGCTCATCGCCAGTGGCTTCAAACAAATCCAGAAACGCCACAGCCAGGAACGCATGGTCGTCCAGGTAAGCAGGCAGCTTGCTCTGGCCCTTGCGGTGAGTCGCCAGCCAGCGTCCGTCTGGCGTGCGGAGGTTCTTGAGCAGGAATTCGGCCGCTTTCACCGCTGCGTCTTTGTAACGCGGCTCCTTGAGCCAGATCGAGCCGCGGGCGAAAGATGCGACCATTAAGCCATTCCAGGCGGTGAGAATCTTATCGTCAAGCCCCGGCCAGACGCGCTTGATCCGCACGGCCAGCAGCGTGGCTTTCCACCCGTCAACTTTTTTGCGCAGCTGCTCAGCGTCAAGGCCGAGCTTTACGGCATGCGCTTCAAGCGGCTCGGTAAGATGCAAAATATTCAGGCCCGTGTCGTGTCCCGTGGCCTCTTCGCGGAAATTGCCATCCGGCCGAACATTGAAAATCGCATTGAACGTTGCCGCATCCGGCCCGAGAAGCTGATCGATTTCTTTTTTGTCCCAGACGTAGAATTTGCCTTCTTCCCCTTCGCTGTCGGCATCCAGCGTCGAGTAAAAGGCTCCTTCAGGCGACGTCATTTCACGCAGCACCCACTCGTAAATCCCGCGCGCGACACGCGCGTAATCAGCGTTGCCGTAGAGCACGCTTGCCTGCGCGTAGCTCCGCGAAAGCAGCGCGTTGTCGTATAGCATCTTTTCGAAGTGCGGCAGCAGCCATCGTTCGTCGGTTGAATAGCGGTGAAAGCCCCCGCCCAGATGATCGTGGATTCCGCCCAGCGCCATCTGGTTCATCGTCAGCAGCGTCATGGCATCTACTTTTTTCACTGACGGGCTGTTGCTCTCTTTTAGATAAAGCAGCAGCGGCAGGCCGTTATTCGGCGGAAACTTCGGCCGGCTTCCAAAGCCGCCGCGCTTGGAATCGAAAGTCTCATGAAGTTCGCTGACGCAGTTTTCAAGCAGGCGTCGGTCTAACGGCTGTTCGGACGCCGGCCGGCGGGCAGAAAGATACTCTCGAATTCCCTCAGAAAGCGCATCTGCATCCTTGAGCAGATCCGTGCGGTTCTCACGCCAGACACGGTTCACATTCTCAAGCAGCGTCTTGAAACCCATGCGCCCGCCGCGGTCTTCAGGCGGGAAATACGTGCCTCCGAAGAACGGCCGCCCATCGCTGGTCATGAAAACTGTCATCGGCCATCCGCCGTGGCGCGTGATCAGCTGCACCGCTGTCATATAAATTTCATCAACATCCGGACGTTCCTCGCGATCGACTTTGATCGACACAAAATGCGCGTTCAGAATGGCTGCCACGGCTTCGTTCTCGAACGATTCGCGCTCCATGACATGGCACCAGTGGCAGGAACTGTATCCCACCGAAAGAAAGACCGGTTTGTCTTCTTTTTTAGCCTTCTCGAAAGCCTCCGGGCCCCAGGGATACCAGTTCACGGGATTGTGAGCGTGCTGCAGTAGATACGGGCTGGTCTCTTTCGCGAGCGCGTTGGTGTGTTTTGGATTACCAGTTTTTGAATGACTCACGGGCGGCTCCTTGGGTTTCGGCGGGACCTCTTCAGCGGCGCAGACGCAGGCTACCAGCAGGAAAAGAAGAGTGCGCATGGAATTCTCCTGCGTTGGCCGCTAGCCGCTCTTAGCCCGTGGAACTACCGTGCCAAGTTGCAGCAAAACAATACTTCCTCGGAACCTTAAGGCTACAGCGAGTCGGCGCGCATGCGAGCAGCAGTACAAAAGCTATAATTGCTGCAGACCGCAAGGAAGGAGCAGCGGAGTAACGCCTTACTTCGCCGCGCGCTTATAGACCGCCACCAGGCGCCCATCATCGACCTGCGTCTTGAATTCTTTCGGAAATTCTTTCCCGGCCACGTCGTAGCAGACGGTAAGCGTATCGCCTTCAAGCTTGTAGATTGCTTTCATGACGGTGCCCTTTCGCGGGCCCTCTCCCGGCCGGATTTCAAACGTGCCGGCCGCGGCATTCAAGGTGTACTCGCCTGAATCGGTCTGTTTACCGGCGCTCGTAGTGGTGTATTTACCTTCCTTAAGCGTGAGAACCAGGCTGAGCTTTTTCATCTCCTCGTCCGGAACTTTCTGTCCGTTCATTTCCGAGGTAACCATCGTCCAGGTTCCATTGACATCCGCGGCAAACGCCGGGAACACGCATAGAAAAAGCGCCAGGACCGCGGCTGTTCTCTGCATCTTCATAATCTCCCGCTCGGTATATTTTTGTTTTCACAAGACACGCAGATATACCACGCTGCCACAGACATTGGAACGCTGAATCCGTCAGCTTCTAGTCCGCAAGCATCTCCGCTGCGGCCCGGTAACCAGACGCGATCGCACCATGCACTGTGCCCGTATGGCCTCTGGTGTCTGTCGCTTCGCCTGCAAAAAAGAGCGTCCCATGCAGCGGACGGCCCAGCTCGGCAGGAGCGTCCTCGCCGCCAACTGGAATATAACTGTACGCGCCGCCTGAAAATGGATCCGCGAGCCAATCGTGAAGGTGGGCAGAGAGCAGGCCCCTGGTGAGCTGCTCGTGAGGAATGCTCAGCGACTGTGCCAATGAATGAAGCGCGCATTCCAGCATGGCCTCGCGGCTTTTGCCGTTCAGGCCGTCGGCGGCAGGACCGCCGGCCCATCCGGTGATCACGCTCGAGCGCAGCGGGTGCATCGTCCACCAGGTCGGAAAGAGCTGATCGGGAGCGTGCAGGAATCCCAATTCATGCATCTCCTCACGCGCTTCCCAGACAGGCTCCGCGAACTGCAGCACCACCTTGACGACGTTTCCCATGTGCAGGCGCGCGGCCGCGGCCGACTTCTCCACAAGAGGTGGATCGAAGCGCACGCTGCCTGCCTGCAGGACGCTCAGCGGCAGCGTTACGAGCACCCGCGGGGCTGTAAAAGATTCGCGGCCTCCGCTGAGCGCGTTTGTGGCATGAAGAACGACCCTTCCAGTTTCCCAGACAACTTCATCCACGCGCGTGTTCAGGCGCAGCTCGATGCCAGGACGCGCTGAAATCAGCGCATCCACAACACGGCTGTAGCCGTTCAGCACGCGAAACGAGCGATCCCCGCCGATTGCAGCGGCAGCACGCTCGGCCTGAGCCAGAGCCGCAAGACTCATGCGCTCGGTATGGGCCGCATGGTAACCTTCGACATAGCGGCGCAGCAGCAGCGCGGCCTGAGCATCCACGCTGCCGGGGCCATCAAGAAACGAACGCACGCTTCTTCCGGTCGATGCCAATTCATCCACGCGATCCAGCAGCTGGGCCATGCGGTCCCAGGCGGCATTCTCGTCCTGTATTTTTCCATCCCGCACCAGCAGATGCGTGTCGCTGGTTTCGTACGTAACCAGGTTTGCAGCTCTGACGATTGAGAAAGTTTCCTGGGGCAGGCCGTGGATGAATTCAGCGCCCAGCTCGACAGGAAACGGCAGGCCGGAGCACTGCCGGGTGAACACGCGTCCGCCCGTCCGGCTGCGCGCTTCCAGGATCACTACGCGCCTGCCCCAGGCGGCGAGCTTTCCCGCGGCAGCAAGCCCGGCCGCGCCAGCGCCTACGATGATGACGTCGCTCTCAGCCATGCGTACACTGCACCTCCGGCGACACCCTGCGCAAATGGCGCGCGAGCCCATGGCGTTTGCGAGTGTACCGGCTTTGCGCTTTGCTGCGCGTTTCACTTTGGCGTACAACCATGGATGAGACTCTGGCGAGCTATTTATGCGGGAGTGAAAAACGCTGCTTGAAGGCCAGCGACAGTTCGCTGGTCGGCCCCGGTAAAGTTGGCCTCAGGACCAAAGCGGACGCGCAGACGCGCAGACGCTCTTCGACGACTTGTTTGTGAGCGCCAAATGAGCCTGCCGCGCAGCCTGGCAGGCGCACGCGCCAGCACCGCAACGGGTGATAAACTGCCGTGATGCTCATTGCTCTTTTCGTGCTCTCGATTCTCGCGTCAGTGGCGCTGCTGGGCTGGCTTTTCATCTTTTTTCATCCGGCGCGGCCCTGGGATTTTTTCCCTGTCGGCGACGATGAACCTGTCCCCGCAGACGCTGTCGACCGGTGGCCGGCCGTCTGTATCCTCGTGCCGGCGCGCAACGAGGCGCAGTCCCTGCCGCGCACACTGCCGGCCCTGCTGAGCCAGGATTATCCGGGCGCTTTCCGCGTCATTCTCATTGATGACCGCTCAAGCGACGAAACGTCAGCCGTGGCTCTAAAGATAGCAGCAGACCTGCAGCAGAGCACCCGCCTTGAAGTGCTCTCCGGCAAGGGGCTGCCGGAGGGCTGGGTTGGCAAGATGTGGGCGCTGCAACAGGGCGCCTCGCGCGCGCTGGGCACTGACGGCGGGTCAGTGACACAGAAAGCCGATTATGTGTTACTAACCGACGCGGATATCTTTCATGAAAAGCAGTCGCTGCGCCGGCTGGTGCTGGAAAGCCAGTCGGCGACGCTGGCCTTAAACTCACGCATGGCCCGTCTGCGCTGCAGTTCGCCCGCCGAGCGGCTGCTGATTCCCGCATTCGTCTATTTCTTCAACCTGCTCTATCCCATGCGCCGCGTGAACAACCCGTCTGATCCGCTGGCCGCCGCCGCCGGCGGCTGCGTGCTGCTCTCGCGGGAGGCGCTTGAAAAGATGGGCGGCGGCTTCGAACCGATCAAGGCCGAAATCATTGACGACGTAAACCTGGGCCGCACGGTCAAAGGCCACGGCCTGCCGATCCGCCTTTCTTTAAGCCGCACTGAAGTGCGCAGCCTGCGCGATTACCCCCTGCTCGGCGACATCTGGCACATGGTCCGCAGGACGGCCTTTACCGAGCTCAAATTTTCCTGGCTGCGCCTTGCGGGAGCGCTGTGCGGGCTCTTTCTGCTCTTTGTGGTTCCCGTCGCGGCGCTCATCGGCGGCGCTCTTGGGGTACTGCTGGCGTCAGAGAGCGAGACTCTTTATTCCGGCGCGTGGGCCTGCAGCAAGGGCTTGATTTCGCTGCTGCTGATGCGCGCGGTGTATTCGCCGGCGGTGCGCTTTTTTGAACTTCCCGGGTATTACGCCTTCTCCCTGCCTGTGGCGGGTGTGCTGTATGGCTTGATGACGCTCGATTCGGCGCTGCGTTACGCGCGCGGCATCGGTCCGCAGTGGCGCGAACCGTCCGTTCTCACGGCGGAAACGCCGAAACCCTGAAGCAGGGCACGGCCAACAGCTAATCGCCAAGGACGCCAAGGCGCCAAGAACGCCAAGAGAAATGGGAGTCTCTTGGTTACGCTTGTCCTATGAAAATTCGAGAAGGCAGTTCTTTGCGCCTCCGCGCCTCCGCGCCTCCGCGGTGAAAAAGCACGCTCAGCGCCGGCCGACGGCGCGCTCGAGATCTTCCCAGGAAAGTTCGAGCGCCAGGGGGCGGCCGTGGGGGCAGGTGAAGGCGCCGCCACCGACCTTCTTTTTGAATTCAGCCACCAGCGCCGTCATCTGTTCATGGGTGAGACGCTCTCCGGCCTTGATTGCGCCCTTGCAGGAGAGAATATACGCGGCCTTCTCGCGGTAGAACGCGCGGCTTAAGGGCTTTTTCGCGCCGGGGGAGTAGTCGTCGGTTCCGGCCAGGGCTTCCAAGACATCACGCACACAGGCGGCGGCAGAAGTGGGCAGAATGGCCGGCACGGCGCGGACGGCCAGCGCGCGCGGGCCAAAAGATTCGACCTCGAAGCCGATCTCGCGCAGCACGGCGGCGGCCGAGTCGTCCTGGTGGAAGACGGCGGCCTGCACGGGAGTGAGTTCCAGGGTTTCGGCAATGAGCAGCCCCTGGCTGTCGCCGCGGCTGCGGCCTTCGGCGCGCGCGAGCAGTTCTTCGAAGAGAATGCGTTCATGCAGCGCGTGCTGGTCGATCAGCCTCACGCCGCTGTCGTCTTCCAGGACGATGTAGCTGCCGCCGGCCTGCCCCAGGACTCTGAACGGCGTGACAGGTGACGAGGGACGGGTGACGGGCGGGGTCGAGACGTCCGGTTGCGGATTGCGGATTTCGGATTGCGGATTGCGGATTGGCGCTTGCGCCGCAGGACGCTCGCGTGACGCAGAACGACTGGCGAGTGGCGATGGGGCCGGCACGCGCGGCCGGCTGTAAGCGCCAGCGGCTTCGGCCGCGAGCGACTCCGAAGTGGCGAGTGCTGTGTGCTGAGTACTTTCCTGCGTTTCCAGAGTGCCGCCTGCTGGCTGCTGCCCGCTGCCTTCTGCGTTCTGCCCGTTGCCTTCTGTGTTCTGCCTTCCGCCTTCTGACCAAACAGGCCAGAGATCAAAGCGCTGCTGCCCGGGCTGCTCGCGCACGGCGCCCAGGGGCGGTTTGGCGGGCGTGGACGCAACGGGCGGAACAGCCGGCGGCGCTGCGCCGGGCAGGACGGAAGCAGAGCTGTCGCGCACCCCGCAGGCGCTGCGCACGGCGTGGTGAAAAAGGGCATAGACCAGGCCGGGCAGGCGGAAGCGCACTTCGGTCTTGGCCGGATGGACGTTGATGTCGACGTCGCCGCCGGGGCATTCCAGGAAGAGCACCGCGGCGGGGTAGCGCTTGGGCGGGAGCAGGTGGCGGTAACTTTCCAGCAGCGCGCTGGTCAGAAGCCGGTCCTTGACGGCGCGGCCATTGACGGTGAGGTAGATCTGCGAGCGGTTGGGACGGGTCACGGCCGGGGGAGAAATCAGGCCGTAGAGGCGGTAGCCGCGGTACGAGTCTGAGAGTTCGCCTGCCGCACGCCCGATTTCGGATTTCGGATTTCGGATTTCGGATTGGTCCCTGGGTGCGTGCTCTGCAGGCAATCCGCAATCCGCAATCGGCAATCCGCAATTGCTGTGTTCAGTGGGCCCTTCTACGGCCAGTTCGATCAGCCCTTTGCTGCTGTCCCGGCCGAGCACATCCCGGGCGCGGCGGGTGTAGGCGCTGACCGGCAAATCGGGCGCGGCGCTGGCAGCCGGGCGCGACGAGGGGGACGCGGGGGCTGCGGCGCAGGCCGGCAGTGAGAAGACTTCGTGGCGGTCCTGGCGCAGGGTGAAAGCCACGTCGGGGCGCGTGAGGGCCAGGCGCAGGAGCGTGTCGGCGCAGGCTGCCGCTTCACTGGCTGCGCCTTTTAAAAACTTGGCGCGGGCAGGCAGATTATAAAAGAGCTCCTTTACTTCGACGCTCGTGCCGGGCGCACCCGAGGCCGGCCGGGCCTGCGGCTTTTCCGGCTCGCCGCCATCTATTTCAATACGCCAGGCGCCCGCGTTCTCGCCGGCGTTGTCGCGGCTGCGCGCGCGCGAGGTCAGCGCAAAATGCGAGACGGCGGCAATGGAAGGCAGCGCTTCGCCGCGGAAGCCCAGCGTCGAAAGCTCAAGGAGCTGCTCGGCTGAAGAGATCTTCGAGGTCGCATGCGGCAGCACGCACATTTCCAGATCGGTACGGCTCATGCCTTTGCCGTTGTCGCTGACGCGGATCAGCTGCCGGCCGCCGGCGGCGATGTCGATGTGAATGGCGCTGGCGCCGGCATCGAGCGCGTTTTCGGCCAGCTCCTTGACCACGCTGGCGGGGCGCTCGACGACTTCACCGGCGGCGATGCGGCTGGTGACGGCCGGCGGCAGGACGTGGATGGTGGCTTCGGGCGATTGCAGATTGGCCAGGCTGGACGTGTCCGGCGAGGTGGACGCTTCGGCTGCGATAGGGAGTGAATCGTCCATGCGGTCTTTTCAATCCGGTAAAGCCGAAGGCGCACGGCGCCTGGGGCAGCACGTGCTGATGACCTTAAATTCTAATGGCTCAGTCTGGCAAAGAAATGGCCAATAAGGCCGATTTTTTGACTCTATACACGCACGCACCGCGGCTTCAGCATGCGGTGCGTCTTTTTTCAATCCGAAATCCGAAATCCGAAATCCGCCATCCGCAATCCGCAATTAAAACACGGCCATGGCTGCCGGCTGGTCGTCGACGACTTGGAAAATCTGCGTGAGCCCCAGGAGATCGAAGACTTCACGCACGTTGGCGGTGGGGTTCATCAGCACGATATTGCCCTTGTGCTCGTGCGCTTCCGAGAGTGCGCCGATAAAAACGCCCGCGCCGGCGGAGGAGATATATTCAACTTTGGCCAGATCGACTACCAGCTTGTAGTGGCCTTTGCTGAACAGCTCGGCAATGGTCTCTTCCAAACGTTCAAAGGTGTGCGCGTCCAGGTACCCAGTCAGGCGCACCAGCATTACGCCTTTTTCGGCGAGTGCTTCTTTCTCGATTTTGAATTCGTCCGCGGCCATGCCTGTGATTCCCACTCCCCTGAGATGTACAGCCGCCAATGTATCATTGCCGGCGCAAATTCAACGTCTAAAAGCTCGCCTTCTTTTTTCACCAGCCGCTGCAGCGTTTGGCCTCAAACACGACTTCAACACGGAGACACACCAGAACACCGAGCGCACCGGGACTCGGATCTTTTTTTCTAACCGCGCTTGATGTCCTTCGCCTCTCCTGCGCCGGTCCCTTGCCGTCAGTCGTCACCCGTCACTTCTTCTGCGCCGGCGCAGGCGGCTTGTCTTTTTCCTCCACGTACTTGACCATCTGCAGTTCGTTGTGTGAGCCCTGTTTGTAGTGGTAATGGATCTCATCCATGATGCGGCGGATCAGGAAGATGCCCAGCCCGCCCTTGCGCCCGGCTTTGACGTGCTGCTGCATGTCGACTTCAGGCACTTCGCGCGGGTCGAAGGTGATGCCACGGTCGCGGATGATCACTTCAAAGCGCACCGGTGTGGCGTCCAGGATCACGTCGATATCCTTGCGCTCCCCGCCCGATTTGACAAATTCATCCGGGTAAGCGTGTTCCATGATGTTTGCCACCGCTTCGTCGACGGCCAGCGCAATCAAATTGGCTTTGACCGGCGAAAACAGGCCCTCCCCGACGATCTCGAGCACCGCCAGGCGCACCTTCGACAGGTACGTCGTATCGCAGGGAACGGTCATTTCGCGGTGGATGTTTTTGGCCATTGTCGATCCAGTTAAAGCCTGGCTGTTTTCCTTTTTACAGCAGCCTGAAGGTCGTGATGGTAATGTCGTCATGCTGCTCGGCATTGCCCTGGTGTTCTTCCAGCGCCTTGATCAGCAGGCGCACGAATTCCTTGGACGGCAGCGTGGCGTGCTGCAGCGTGAATTCATCCAGCTTTTCATCGCTCCATTCTTCGCGCTGCTCGTTCATCGATTCGACCACGCCGTCGGTGTACATCAGCACCCGGTCGCCAGGGTTAAGCTTGACCTTCTGTTCGCGAACGGTGCGGTTGAAGACCGGACCCTTGTCGAAGCCCAGGGCGATGCCGTTGGGGCGTACTTTTTCAATCGTCTTGGTGGCCGCGCGCCAGATCAGCATGGGATTATGCCCCGCCGAGGCGACGGTCATCTCGCGCGTTCGCACGTTCAGGATCGCATAGACGCAGGTCACGAACATGCCGCGCTTGATATCGCGTGCCACGTGGTAGTTGGTCTTGGAAAGCACGTCGGCGGCCGAGAGGTTATTGACGGCCATCATGCGCAGGATCGTGCGCGTGGTGCCCATCACCATCGATCCGGGGATGCCCTTGCCCGAGACGTCGGCCACGCACAGGGCCAGGTGTTCGACGTCGCCGACCGGGATGAAATCGTAGTAGTCGCCGCCGACTTCCTTGGCGCAGTTGTAGGCCGTAAAGATGTCGATGCCCGGCAGCTGCGGCAGCTTTTCAGGCATGAGCTTGGCATGGATGGCCTTGGCCGTGTTGAGTTCGCTGGCGATGCGCTCGCGGTCGCGTTCGGCTTCGCGCGCTTCCCGCAGGTTGCCGGTCATGCGGTTGAATGCCATGGCCAGCAGGCCCACTTCGTCGCTGGTCTGGTTGGGAACGGCGCTGACGTGGTCAAGGTCTCCCTTGGAGACGATGTTGATGTCTTCGACCAGAGAATTGATGGGCTTGGTAAACCAGCCGGCAACACCCAGCGAGGCGCCCACGCCCAGCCCGACCAGCACCAGTCCGAACAGCAGCAGTCGGTTTTTCAAGCTGCGCACCTGGCTGTCGATTTCGGCCAGCGAGAGGATCACGCTGCCGAACGAATACATTTTGCGCTCGTCGGCCTTTTCCAGCGGGATACGGAAGTACAGGCAGCTTTCTCCGCCATACGTGCCGCTGTAGACCTGCACGCCGCCGTTCATGGTCTGGTAGCTGGTGGGGGCGGCGAATTCAGGCGAGTTGGTGGCGCGCAGCACGGGGGTGCTGGGCGTTTCAGTGGCGCTGGCCGAGGCGAAAATCACCACATCCTTGACGCGCTTATCGCCGTTCACGATTTCCTGCAATCGCGCCAGATCGTCGGCATACGTGGAAACTTTCTTCTCGCCCGGTTCCAGGGGCGCCGGATGCTTGTACTCATTGAGCGCCGTGGTGAACTTGCCGTCGTCGCGGATGCCGCGGAAGCGGTCGGCCACGCGCTGCGCGAAAGGCTGCAGCACGAGTGCCTGCACCTGGCCCGAGCGACGGATTTCGTTGCGCAGCTGCTGTTCAAGATCGTTAATCGACACCAGGCCGAAAATAATGGTAATCGGCAGGGTGACCAGGACGGTGAAGATCACCAGCTTCTGAGCCAGCGACATGCCGCGCCGCGCCAGATTGCCGATCTCAGAACCCGCATGCGAGCCGGTTGCGCGTCCCTTGCCGCGGGGGGCCTGCGCGCCTTCATGCTCGCCGCCCTCGGCCTCCTCGTGTCCGCCTCCCGGGGTGCGGCGCGGAATGCCGCCGGTAGGAGTGCGCCCGCGAGCGGCCTGCGGGGTGCGGCGCTTGTTAAAGCCCGAACCGGATGCGGGCACGCCGCCGGAAGCGCTGGGCACCGGTGCTGCCGGCAGTGTTTCAGCCGCAGAAATGTCTTCGGGGGAACTGGAGCCGACTTCGTCGAGTTCGGTGAGCTCCTCGTCGTCTTCAGGCGCCGCCGCCTTGGGCGCTGGCGTATTTCGCAGAACAGGCTTCTGCGGATTGCCCGGCGTGGGCTGTCCTGTTTTGGCCGGACCCTTTATAGGACGACGCGGAATTGCCACGTTTCGAGGTGTGCCTCTCTAGAAGAGACCGCCTATGTAAAGAAGACTGAACATTAACTGAACCGCATTTTACATGGTGCAAAGTTTTCGCGCAAAGCTTTTTTCGCCGCGGCGCCCCGGGGCAGATTCTTTTTTTACCACGAAGCTCACGAAGAACACGACTGGGGACAACTTAAAGAAGGTGAAGCTTTGCGCAGCACGCTCAGGTGTGCGAACTGGCACTTTACTTCGTGCTCTTCGTGAGCGTCGTGGTTTGAAGCCGTTTTTGGTGAATCCTTTTACCCGCGGGGCGTCTTACCCCAGGAGCAGGCTCCGCCTTGCACTTGACGGACTGGGAAAGTCAGGAAGATGTTGCGCATGCTCAAGACGAACACTGCTCTCTGCGTTTTACTTGCCCTCTCCCTGCCCTCCCTGTCCTCTCTGCCCTGCCTGGCCAGCGACTGGCCGCAGTGGCGCGGGCCGGACCGCACCGGACATGTGGCGACCGCCGAAAAAGTTCCTGTAAGCCTGCCAGCCGATGGCAAGCCCGTCTGGAAACTACCGGTGGGCGAAGGCTTCGCCTCGCCGGTGGTATCCGGCGGAAAAGTATTTTACCTGGCCAACGTGGTCGCCGATGAGCACGTCTTTGCCGCTGACGCTGCAACCGGAAAGGAGCTCTGGAAGAGCAAGCTTTTCGCCTCCCATAAGGACGGCTTCGGCATTGGTCCGCGCTGCACGCCGCTGGTCGACGGCAAGCTGCTGTTCGTGCAGTCGTGCAAGGGCGAGTTTCAGTGCCTGAATGCCGAGGACGGCAAGCAGATCTGGCGCAAGAACTTCGTTGACGACTTTGGCGCTGTCTTCATTGGAGAGAAAGGCCAGGCCGCCGGCGGAAGCCGCCACGGCAACTGCGGCTCGCCGCTGGTCGATGGCCCCAATATTTATGTTCTGGTCGGCAGTCCCAAAGCCGCCAGCGTGGTGTGCTTCAAAAAAGAGACTGGCGAGGTTGTCTGGCAGTCGCAGAACGATCAGACCGCCTATGCGCCGCCGATGATGGCAACGCTGGCCGGCGTCAAGCAGCTCATCGTCTTCACCATCGAAGGCTTGATCGGCCTGGGCGCCGCGGACGGCAAGCTGCTCTGGCGCGTGCCGATGAAAACGAATTTCGGCCGCCATGTCACCACGCCGGTGATCGTCGGCGACCTGGTGATGGTCGCTTCACACCAGGTCGGCCTGATCGCCACGCGGATTGTCAAGGATGGCGGAAGCGTCAAAGCCGAGCCGGCCTGGACGCTGCCGGAGATGAAGATCAATTTTTCCAGCCCAGTTGCCGCCGGCGACCACATTTACGCCTGTGGGCCGGCAAAAAACATCGTTTGCATCAACGCAAAAGACGGCACGCTGGCGTGGGAAAAGACGGGGCTGATCAATTCAGCCGCGGATAAAGCCCACGCTTCCTTTCTGGTGATGGGCGCAAACATTCTAATGCTGAATGATTCGGGTCAGCTGATCCTGTTTGCGGCCGACCCCAAAGAGTACAAAGAAGTCAGCCGCATGCAGGTGTGCGGATTTAACTGGTGCAACCCGGCTTACGGCGACGGCAAATTGTATGTCCGTGACAATAAGGAACTGCAGTGTGTGAATCTGCTTCCGTAGAACGGATACTGTTAAAGGAGAGGGAAATGAAAAAGTTCGCTTTAGTGCTCGCTGTAATGTTCGTCTCGTGCGTGAGTCTGCGCGCGCAGAACGTGGACGATGAAGGTTTCATTCGCGACTGGCTGCTGCTGGCTCCGGTACCGCTGGAAGACGGCACCACGGGAGCTGACGGCATCGACAAGGACCTGGTCAAGGATGAAGCCAAGCTCGCGCCAAAAGAGGGTGACAAGCTGAAGGTCGGTGCCAAGGAAGAGACATGGAAGAAAGTGAACCTCAAGGATTACTTCTTCGACGTCAACGAGATCTACGGCAAGGCCGACGAGAAGATTGAGAACTCCGCCGCGTACGCGGTTGCGTACATCGTGGCTGACGACGATATCAAGGACGTGGTTGTGCAGATGGGCAGCAACGACCAGGGCAAGGTCTATCTGAACGGCAAGGAAGTGGTGAAGTTCGCCGAAACGCGCACGCTCGAGAAGGATCAGGACAAGTCCAATCCTCTGACGCTGAGCAAAGGCACGAACACGATCGTCTTCAAGGTGATCAACGAGATGAACAACTTCCAGGGCTGCCTGCGCTTCACCGACAAGAACGGCAAGGGCGTAAAGAACATCAAGGTCAAGCTGGCGCCTTAAATGGCTGTGACGGGTGGCGGGTAACGGGTGACGAACAGCACCCGCCTCACCGCCACCCGTGCTTTTGTGATATTGCAAAAGACAGTCTCTCTTCGTCCTCGCCACTCGTCACTCGTCACTCGTCACAAGGGTTCACGTTATGATTCGTCGCGACTTCCTGAAAACAGCCGCAGCCGGTCTCGCCTTCACCGCGTATGGCCGCGTTCTCGCCGACGACACCAAAAAATACCGCACGGCTCTGATCGGCAGCGGTTGGTGGGGCATGAACATCTTCCGCACGGCGCTCGAATCAGGGCAGTGCGTTCCGGTGGCGATGTGCGATGTCGACGAAAACCAGCTCAAGAAGGCGCACGCGGAAATTGAGAAAAAATCGGGGGCGAGCGTCAAGACCTTTAAGGACTACCGCGAGCTGCTTCGCGAGACTAGACCGGAGATCGTTATCGTCGGCACGCCTGACCACTGGCACCCGCTGCAGATGATTGCGGCCGTCGAGTCCGGCGCGCACGTGTACGTTGAAAAGCCGATCGGACATACGATCAATGAAGGCCGTGCGATGGTGAAGGCCGCGCGCGAGACGGGAAAAGTGGTGCAGGTCGGCACGCACCGCCGCGTCTCGCCACATAACAAATCAGGCATGGAATTCCTGAAAGCGGGCAAAGCCGGCAAAATCGGCATGGTGCGCGCGTTCGTTCATTATCCGGGAGGTGAAGGCAAGCCGACGCCCGATTCCGAACCGCCCGCGGGCCTCGACTGGGACATGTGGTGCGGCCCGGCGCCGCTGCGCCCGTTTAACAAGCTGATCCATCCCAAGGGCTTCCGCAACTTCCTCGATTACGCCAACGGCCAGCTTGGCGACTGGGGCATTCACTGGATGGATCAGATTCTCTGGTGGACAGAAGAGAAGTATCCGCGCAAAGTCTTTTCCACGGGCGGCCGGCACATCACAAAGGACAGCACCGACGGGCCGGACTGCCAGGTCGCCAGCTTCGAATTTGAATCTTTCACTGCCGTGTGGGAACACCGCAAGTTCGCCGGCAACGAAGCGGAAAAGACTAACGTCGGCTGCTACTTTTACGGCACTGAAGGCACCTTCCACATGGGCTGGCTGGACGGCTGGACGTTTTATCCCAGCAACACGAAGAAGTCGCCGGTCCATGAAGACGCGAAGCTCAACCAACCCGACGGCCAGAACATCAAGGAGCTCTGGGCCGATTTTCTCGAAGCGATCAAGAAAGGCACGCGCCCCGTCTGCGACATCGAAGTCGCGCACCGCTCAACCAACATGAGCCTGCTCGGGATGCTCTCGCTCAAGGCCGGCCGCAGCATTAAATGGGACGGCGAGAAAGAACGGATTATCGACGACGGCGACGCCAATAAACTGCTCTCGCGCAAATACCGCAAGCCGTACGAGTACCCCAAGGTGTAATCGTTTTTTCTAACGCAAAGACGCAAAGGCGCGATGAACTGAGCGTACGGCTGCGGATGAAGGCAGAACAAAAATGGAACAGCGTCCATCCGCATCCGTCTGCGCGAAAGCCGTCTAACCTGCATCCTGCACCCTATCTCCTGAACCTGCCGTTCGTCTTCGTGTTGATGCAAGCGCTCTCAGCCGTTAGGCTACGCTCATGCTCTCGAAAGTTTATTCCGCGGCGGCGCAGGGCGTGGATGCGGCACCTGTGGAGGTCGAAGTCGATCTCTCGCAAGGCATGCCCAGCGAACGCGTCGTCGGTCTGCCCGACACGGCCGTGAAGGAAAGTCTTCATCGCGTTCGCGCAGCGATGACCAACGCGGGATATTCCTGGCCTTACAATAAGCGCCTGACGATCAATCTCGCTCCTGCAGACACGCGCAAGGAAGGTCCGCTTTACGATCTGCCGATTGCGCTGGGCGTCATGGCTGCAAGCGAACAGATGCAGCCGGAGCAACTTGAGCATTACCTGTTTGTCGGCGAGCTCGCGCTGGACGGGCACCTGCGTCCGGTCAAGGGCGCGCTGCTTTTTGCGCTGCTGGCTAAACAGCTCAACAAGCGGGGCATTTTTGTGCCGCCTGAAAACGCATCGGAAGCCGCGGTGGTCGATGGCATCGAGGTGTTCGCGCCGCCGACTCTGCCCGAAGCGGCCGCGGCGCTGAACGGCATTTCGAAGCTCGATCCCGTCCGCGTGGATGTTGCCGAGCTTTTTGCCAAGCCCAGTGCCGAAAGCCTGCTCGATCTCTCCGATGTACGCGGCCAGGAACACGTCAAACGCGCAATCACTGTCGCGGCCGCCGGTGGACATAACGTTCTGCTCGTCGGGCCACCCGGCAGTGGAAAATCGATGATGGCCAAGCGGCTGCAGTCGATCCTGCCGCCGTTCACGCTGGCCGAAGCGCTTGAGACAACGAAGATCTGGTCGATTGCAGGAAAACTCACTGAGCAGGAGCCGCTCAAGACGCGCAGGCCCTACAGTGCGCCGCATCACACATCCACGTATCCAGCCGTGGTCGGCGGAGGCGTCGATCCCAAGCCAGGTGCCATCTCGCTGGCGCACAACGGCATTCTGTTCCTCGATGAATTCCCCGAGTTTGATCCGAAAGTAAAGGAAGCGCTGCGCCAGCCGCTGGAAGACCGCAAGATCACCATTGCGCGCTCGGCGACCACGTGCGAGTTTCCCGCGAACATCATGCTCGTGGCGGCGATGAATCCCTGTCCGTGCGGACATTTCGGCGATCCGAAAAAAGCCTGCCGCTGCACGGAGATCCAGGTTCAGCGCTATTTCGCGAAAGTTTCAGGCCCGCTGCTCGACCGCATCGATCTGCATGTCGAAGTTCCGCACGTGCCGTTTGATGAACTTTCGAGCACGCGAAGCGGGCCCAGCAGCGCAGACGTCCGCAAGGTCGTGATTGCCGCGCGCTCAATCCAGCAGAAGCGCTTCGCCGGATCGCCCACGCACAGCAACGCGGCGATGAATGAGCGCCAGGTCCAGGATTTCTGCAAAACAGACGAGGACGCCAGCAGCCTGCTGAAGAACGCCGTAGATGTGCTGGGCTTTTCCGCGCGTTCTTACGGCCGCATTCTGAAAGTCGCGCGCACCATCGCCGACCTCGACAACGCCGAGCTTATCTCCGCCGCGCATGTCAGCGAAGCCATCCAATATCGAAATCTCGACAGGTACAAAGGACTATGAACAAGGAATTTTTCTATGAGTTACACGTTCGCATTGAACATCAGCAAGACCCCGCCGTTCGGTCCGCTGCTGCAGAAGCTGAACTATCCTGATCTGCGCTGCTCCGAGTTGAGCGACGACGAATCAGGCGGTCCTGCTTTTGTCGCAACGTTTCCATCACAGGCGTGGCCGCCGGGAATTCTGCATCTGTTCAGGGAGAAAGTGTCGACTCGCGGCATCGAAGTCGAAAATAGCACCACGGAAATGAGCGTCCGTTTTATGACGCTGTGTTCGGAAGATGATTTCGAACTTGGGTTCAAGGTCCTCGAGCTTTTGGCAGCCTGCGGAGACGGCATTATTCGCCCGGAAGACGGCGAGCCCTTCCCTGTTCAGGAACTGCGGCAGCAATTCGGCAGTGACTGGGTGCGCGGCCAGAACGAGTCTGGCATGCGAGCGGGCATGGCGCTGGCGAAAAAAGGCGATGATGTGACGATTCCTGGCGCGATTCGGAACTTTTACCTGGGCCCACGTATTTTACAGGAACTTCAAGCCGCGCCAGATGCGATGCGCCTGAAACTTCTGCTCGATAAGCTCCGCGGCGTTCAGTTTCCGGGTGACGAATGGTTCACAGCGTCGGTGATGGAGGTGAAGCCCAAAGGCGCCAGCCCCGCGTTTACCTGTTCCGCCTTCGCGCCCAATGTCGATTATCTTTTTGGGCCCGTTGATTTTCTCATGCTCGATACCGGCAGCGAAGACGATTATCTATTTCTCCCATACGAGCACCTCGATAATGTTGCCGGCGAGCACAGCATTGCGCTTGACGACAAGAACCGGCTGGTTCGCAAGTTTTCGACACAGGAGTGGAGTGCGTTTTTGAGCCGGGCTGAGCCATTTCGTAAATACCCGGCAGGTGCTATGGGAGCTCCGAAAGAAAAGAAGTGGTGGCAGTTCTGGAACTGATGCGCAACTCCGGCGGCGAAGCTCGACGGCGTTTCGAAGCGTTGCCGCTCTATCTCTGTAGAGACGAAAAATCCCGGTCGCGGCGTAACGCCGTCTGTCAACCGGGATCTTTTTCAAAAAGTGTCTTTAGTACGCTTTGATCTTGATGTCGACGCCGACGGGCAGGTTCAGCTTGCCCAGCGCGCCAACGGTCTTGGTGGTCGGATCGAGAATATCGATCACGCGCTTGTGAGTGCGGATTTCGAACTGTTCGCGGGATTTCTTGTCGACGTGCGGACTGCGCAGCACGGTGTAGCGTTCCACGCGGGTCGGCAGGGGAATGGGCCCGTGAACCTTGGCGCCCGTTGCCTTGGCGCGCTCAACGATTGTCAACGCGGACTGATCAAGCAGTTCATGATCGTACGCTTCCATGCGAATGCGAATTTTTTCAGCCATGTCAGTAACTTCCCTTTAGAAAATGAGACCCCAAATCGCCGAAGCGCCGAACAGCAGTGCCGCGCCAAGAATCAAAGAGCGACTTCCACTTCACCCGTCTTTCAAACTGCAAAACTCTAGAGAACCCATCCTTCTTTGCAAGAGCTATTTTAATCCTTTGTCATTCGTCACTTGTCATTTGTCATTTGCAGCCGTGTTGCGGGCAAATGACAAATGACCAAGGACAAGTGACTCGTTACTTCCCTTCCTGGTACGCGTCACCCAGGATTTCCTTGTACTTCTGGCGCGGTACCGGTTCGTAGCCAAATGGTTCCATCGTGTACGTCGCGCGGCCCTGCGACAGCGAGCGGCTGTCGGTGGCGTAGCGGAACATTTCAGCCAGCGGCACGCGCGCGTGGATTACCTTCAGGTGCCCGCGGTTGCTCACGTCGTGGATCGCGGCGCGGCGGCTGTTCAAGTCGCCGATGATGTTGCCCATGAACTCTTCGGGCGTCACCACTTCCAGGTTCATGATCGGTTCGAGCAGGACCGGGCCGGCCTTGCGCGCCGCTTCCTTGAAAGCCAGATCACCGGCTTTCTGGAAGGCGAATTCGGACGAGTCGACTTCGTGATACTTACCATCGTAAAGGATGACCTTCACGTTGATCAGCGGGAAGCCCGAGCCCAGAATTCCGTTCTTCGCCGCGTTGCGGATACCCGCTTCGGTCGGCTTGATGAACTCCTTCGGCACCGAACCGCCGACGACTTCGTTTTCGAACGTGATCTTGTCTTCTTCAGGGCTCTCGAAGGGTTCCATGCGGATGCGCACCACGCCGTACTGGCCGTGACCGCCGGACTGCTGGATGAACTTGCCTTCGGCTTCCGAATTCTGGCTGATCGTCTCGCGGTACGACACGCGCGGCGCGCCGACGTTGGCATCCACGCCATGGTCGCGAACCATGCGGTTCTTGATGACCTCCAGATGCAGTTCGCCCATTCCGGCGATGATGAGCTGGCCGGTTTCATCATCAAACGTATGCGTAAACGTCGGGTCTTCCTTGGAGAGCTTGGCCAGGGCCTGGGCAAGCTTGTCCTTATCGGCGTTGCTCTTGGGCTCGATGGCCATGCTGATAACCGTGTCCGGGAACTTCATCGCTTCGAGGATGATCGGCGCTTCCTCGTTGCAGAGCGTATCACCGGTATAGGTGTGCTTCAGGCCCGCGACGGCGACGATGTCGCCAGGTCCAGCCTTCTCGATCTTTTCGCGCTCGTTGGCGTGCATGAGATAGAGCTGGCCGGCCTTTTCACGCTTGCCGCGGCGCGGGTTATCCAGGCGGTCGCCGGGGCGGATGACGCCCGAGTAAACGCGTACGAAGGTCAAATCGCCGTGCTTGTCGAAGATGGTCTTGAAGGCCAGGCCTGCGAAGGCTTCTTCTTCGAGCGGGCGGCGGACTTCGGTCACCTCGACTTCTTTTTCAATTTCGTTGCCGGCCTCGTCCTTTTCCTTGATGACTTTCTTCTTGCCCGGGACAACACCAACGTTGGGCTTGGTTTCGTTAGGTGAAGGCAGGTAGAAGCAGACGGCGTCAAGAACGGGCTGCACGCCGACATAATGATAGGCCGAGCCGCACATGATCGGGAAGTGCTTGCCTGTCAGCGTAATGCGGCGCAGCGCGTCACGGAGCTGCTCGTTGGTCGGCTGCGTGCCTTCCAGGAACAGCATGCCCATTTCTTCATCGGCATCGGCGATGAGATGAAAGAGCTCTTCACGGCGATGCTTGGCTTCTTCCTGATATTCGGCATCAATGGCCTTCTCAACGAACTTTTTGCCCTTCGAGTTCTTGTCGAACTCGTACTGGACCATGTGGACCAGGTCCACAACGCCGTTGAAGTTGTCTTCCTTGCCGACGGGAATCTGGATCGGATAACCCTTTGCGCCCAGGCGCGTCTTCACCTGGTCGACGCAGTCCCAGAAGTTCGCGCCGACGCGGTCCATCTTGTTGATGAAGCAGATGCGCGGAACACCGTAGCGATCGGCTTGTCGCCAGACCGTTTCGGACTGCGCTTCGACGCCGTCCACGCCGGAGAAGACGACAATCGCGCCGTCCAGAACGCGCAGGGAGCGTTCCACTTCGGCGGTGAAATCCACGTGTCCGGGAGTGTCGATGAGATTG
>DASPJR010000167.1:0-6837 GCA_035628505.1 Planctomycetota bacterium
AGACCGAACAGCCGTCGCGCGAGCCGCCGAAGCGGAAACTGCCCGAGAGCGTCGTTACGGTCAGCGGCAGACGCGCTTCGCCGGTAACCGGATCGATTTCAGAAGCCGTGCTTCCGCCACCGCCGCCGTTTCCACCGTCGCCTGATCCTGCAGCATTGACGTTCAGCACGATGACGTTGTTTACCGAAGCGCCATGCGAATCGGTCGCCGTCGCGAAAACGAAGTACGTTCCGGCGGCGGCAAAGGTGTGCGTCGGCGACTGGCCTGAACCGGTCGAGCCATCCCCGAAGTCCCAGGTGTAAACCAGCGGATCGTTGTCGGCGTCTGTGGCGGCCACAAAGAAATGCACGGCCACGCCGACAGTAGCCGGGTCCGGTGTTGCCGTGGGCAAAGATGGAATCAGCGGTCCATGGTTGCGCGCGGAAACGCTCACGGTCGCACTGGCGCTCTTGCCCCCCGCGCTTGCGGTAATAATGGAATCGCCGGCGCTCGCGCTTGCGGTGAACAGTCCGCTTGAGCTGATCGAACCGCCGCCGCTCGTCACCGTCCAGGTGACCGAAACGCCAGCGATAAGGTTGCCGTACTGGTCCTTGAGCGCCGCCGAAAACTGCTTGGTCTCGCCCGCTGCGATGGACGCACTGGCCGGCGAAAGCGTGATGGAATCAACTGTGCTCCGCGCGGTGATGGTGAAACTTCCGCTGCCCGTCTTGCCGCCCGCGGCAGCACTCACCGTAAACGGCCCGCCAGCGCTCGTCGCTGCCGTGAGCACGCCCGCGGCGTCGATGCTTCCGCCAGCGGAAACAGACCACGTGAACGCCGGCTGCGGCGAGAGCAGGTTGCCGCCGGCATCGCGCGCTTCGGCGCTGAAAGTGGCGGTGCCGCCCGCCTGCACGGAAACGGGCGAGGGCGAAACGGTGATGGTGTTTACTGTCGCTGCCGCTGCGACCACTGAGAAGTTCGTGCTGCCGCTCTTGCTGCTGGCCGATGCCGTCACCGTGTACGGCCCGCCGGCAGCAGCTGCCGCGGTGAGAAGCCCGCTGCCGTTGATCGTTCCACCGCCGCTCACCGACCAGGTGAAGCTCGGCTGCGGAGTGACCGCGTTGCCGTTGGGGTCCTTCGCCACCGCTGAAAACTGCTGCGTTGCGCCAGCCGTGACGGATGGATTAACGGGGGTTACCGCGATGCTGGCGATCACCGGACCCCCGGACGGAGGGTTTACGCCGTCTCCTACGTAGGATTTTACTTCCTTCAGCTTCTGAATCGCCAGCCAGCTGCGCAGGAGATACCCCGAGTTCGCGCAGGCCGCACCGGTCGTGTGCGTCGCCGCGTCGCCGCCATCGGCGTAGGGGTTGCTCGCTGCATCGTAGCCGCCGCCAGTCGCGCTGGGATGCACGCCGTCGCTGCTGATCAGTGTGTTCTGCCAGCCGGTTCCCGGACGCCGCGCCAGGATTTCGGCGTGATAATCGATCAGCGGCAGGCCGCGCGTCTGGCACAAATTGCGAATGGCCGTGTTGTAAGCGTCGACGCTTGCACCGCCCGCGCTGGTCATCGGCGGAATGGTGCTGAGGATCACGACGATCTTGCGCGCTTCGAGCTTGTCCACGATGGCGGTCAGATCGGTGATGAACGCGTTCGCACTGCGGCCGGCGTTCGCGTCGTTGGTGCCGAGCATCAACACCGCGTAACGCGCATCGGCGAAAGCCGCGGCGAGCGTGTCGATGTGGATGTCGTTGTTGTACGTCGCGTCGGCGATCTTCAGTTTCGCGCTGGCGGTGTTGGTATCTGATGGCATTGCCGTGCTGCCGTTGCCACTGCCGGAAAGCATCTCCGCCGTGCTGATGCCGCCGGCCGCGGTCATGCCGCGGGAGGCCGTGTCGGCAACTGCGAGATAAAACCCGTTTTTGTTGTTCACGTCATTGGTGCCGCTGCCCATCACGCTGGTTGAGGCCCACGTACAGAGCGCCGAATCTTCGCTCGTTTTGCCCGCGCCATAACGCGGCCACTGCGAATAGGGATTGGCATGCGTGATCGAGTCGCCGATCTGCAGCACGAATCCGGCCGTCTTGCCGGTGCCCGCGTTGTAAATCGTGCGGCAATGCTGCACCCAGCCGTCTTCCCAGGCGTTGTCGTAGCCGTTGGCTTGCTGCTTGTCATTTCCTGCAAAGAGCGCTAGACAAAGCAGAGCCTGGCACAGGAAGAGCACTTTCGGGATCGCTTTCATATGCGTCTCCTCTTTTGGGGCCGGCAGGACGCCGGCGGTCCCAGCGTTGAGTTATAGTCGCACATGTGCGATTTGCGTCCCGGGCGAATGCGCAAATCTTCCCGACGAATGCGTGAACGGCGGCTGCTGGCTCTTGGCTCCTGGCTCTTAGATAGGCGAGCGATGCCGCACCCAAGAGCTAAGAGCTAAGAGCCAAGAGCCCGCAGGGAGTAACCCCCATGCCGCGTGCGACACGCATTCTCCTGCTGATCGAGACCAGCTCGGCGTGCTTCCGCCGCTGCATCCAGGGCGTTGCCGCATTCGCGCGCACGCAGCCGGAGTGGATTCTGCACACCGCCGAACCCGGTATTGACGCGCGTGCGTGCCTGAAAGCCAGCCGGCCCGATGCCGTGATCGCGCGCTACGACCCGTCCGTGTGCGCGCTGCTGCAGGCGCAGAAAATTCCGGCAACGTTTGTTTACGGCGAAGAGCCGAACTGCTCAGGCATTGATAACGTGGAGCTCGGCCGTGTCGCTGCGCGGCACCTGATGAACCTTGGGCTGCGCCACTTTGCGTTTTACGGCTTCGACTGGGAGTTTCTCAAGCACCGCTTGAACGGTTTTAATAAGGAGCTGCAGTCGGCGGGGCATTCGCCCTGTACCGTATTCTGGCCGCACCTGAAAGACCACGGCATGTGGCCGCTGAAAAATCCAAAGCTCGAAGAATTTCTTCGCACGCAACCGACGCCGCTGGGGCTTTTCGCGGGCGGCGACCTGCTGGGCTTTGAAGTCGTGCAGCTCTGTCGCAACGTCGGCATCCAGGTGCCTGAAAAAATTGCGGTTCTCGGCGTCGACAACGATGAGATGCTCTGCGCGATCGCCGCACCGGAACTGTCCAGCGTTATCACGCCCGATGAACTGGTCGGCCACAGCGCCGCGCAGCGCCTCCACAGCCTGCTTTCGAAGAAGAAGCTATCACCCGCTCCCGTACTATTTCCGCCGCAGGGCGTCGCGGTGCGCCGTTCGACGGACGTGCTGGTCCTCAAAGACGATGACCTGGCGGAGGCGCTCGCGTTCATCCGCCAGAATGCCGAGAAGAACATCGGCGTCAGCGATGTGCTGGCGAAAGTAGGCATCTCGCGCAGGCTGCTCGAACAGAAATTTCAGTCCGTGCTGCAGCGCTCGCCGCTGGCGGAGATCCGCCGCGTGCGCATCGAACGCGCCAAGACGCTGCTGCTCGACGGCAACAACTCCATCGCAGCCGTCGCGCGGGCCACCGGCTTCGACAGCGCCGACTGGCTCTCGGAAGTCTTCCGCCGCGAAACGGGCATGACGCCGTCGCAATATCGGCAGCGTTTTGCGCTGAAAAACCACGGAGCTGTTTGAACCACGAAGATCACGAAGAACACGAAGAATTCTTAGAGAGCTTTTCTCTGTGCGCCTCTGTGTTCTCTGCGTCTCTGTGGTGAAGTCGTGTTCGTCACTCCGGAGCGTGGAATAGCGCGCTGCCCGGGATTACCTGCTTGGGCGTCCCGAAACTCTGCCAGCTCAGCACGATTCCCGCGCCGCCGCCGTTTTCAAAATATTCGATGCGCACGGGATGCAGGCCGGCTTTGAGCGCCACGGTGTAGCTGCCTTCTTCAAAATCCTGCTGGCGGTTGCTCTCGATTACTTTGTCGTTGCCGAGCCACATCATCGAGCCGTCGTCGGAACCGAGATAAAAGGTGTACGTCGCGTCGGCGGGCACCTTGATGAAGCCGGTGAAGACCGCGGCAACTTCATCGGCGCGGCCGGACGTGGCCACATTCCCTTCACCCGGCGGCGAGTTGATCTCGGGAATCACGCTCGTTGCATAGGGCTTCAGCTTTTTGAAATCCGGCATCACGTTTGGCTTTTTCGCTTCGAAATACTGCACGCGCAAACCGGGCTCAACTTTCGCAACCGCAACCGGCTCGCGCGGCGTGACGATCTCCACACGCACGCGCGCCGAAACTGGGCCGCCCGGGCCTTCGGCGATCAGCTTGTACCCCGTCGACTGCTTCGGCGAAACTTTCATCGAGCCGCTCGCGTCGACTTTGCCGATGCCCGGCTCGATGCGGACGCTCGTGGCATTCACCGTCTTCCATTCCAGCGTCGCCGACGCGCCCCCGACAATGAAGCGCTCGCCCTTGAATGCGGCGATGTTCACGTCGCCAGCTTTGCGCTCTGGCGCGGGCAGCGTGTGAACGGTGCTGTAGATCTTCTGCTTCAGCGCCTGGCCGTCGGCGGTTTTCACTTTCGCCGTCACGATGAGATTCGTCGCCGGCGACATGTATGGAATTTCGAGCGTCACCTTCTTGCGGTCTTCGGAGAGCGTCACCGCTTCGACGAACAGATCGTCGCGTCCCTTGCGCGTGGGTTCTGCCACAGAATACTCGGGCGAGCCGTAGTTTTTCGTCCGCCGCACATTAAAGGTCTCGACGGCATAATTTTCAGCTGATGTCGCTGACGCCGGATCGAGCGCGTCCGTGAAGGTGATCTCAATGCCGCTTTGCGTGGCGATCAAACTCGTGGCCATGTTCGCGGGCTTGCCGGTGTAACGAACGCGGTAAAAGCCGCCGTCTTTAACTCCCGATGTCTGCCAGCCGCGCATGCCGCTCAGGTAAAGCTGGCCATCTGCATCGTTGAAGCGCGCACGCATGATTCCGGAAGGGAATTGCAGCGGAAAGGGAACCATCCCGCCCTGCACAATATCCCCGGCCTGCTGCGTGAAGACGGTAAACAGCGTACATTTTCCGTACGACGTATGCAGCAGCCGCCCCGAGAACGGGCCCCAGTTCTTGCTCGTGACCCACACCTGGCCGCCGGGCGAGTTATCCGCTTCGGGCGGCAGCCAGCACAGCGGGCGCTCGCCTTCGGGCGGCACCGGCGTGCGCTGAGCCGTCCAGGGAAATCCAAAATAGCCGCCCTCTTTCATCGCGTAAAAAAACGGGCAGCTCGGCACCCAGTGTCCGTTGTTTTCTCCGCAGCTGAGTTTGCCGTCCGGTGAAAGGCCGACGCCGTTCGGCGCGCGCAATCCCGTGGCGACGACATCGAGCTTGCTGCCATCTTTCGAGACGCGCACGATCGTTCCGTTGTGCGGCGTCTGGCGCTGCTCGGGCGTGGGCCAGTCGTAGTACCCCTGCCCCTTCGCATAATAAAAATTGCCGGCCGCGTCGGTCTGGAGATCCATCGTGAATTCGTGGAAGTTCGTCGTGATCGCGCAATCGTTGTTAAAATTTTCGTAGAAGTCCGCCTCGCCATCGCCGTTGAGATCATGCAGGCGCGTGATCTGGTCGCGGCCGGTGACATAAATTCTGTCATCGACAATGCGCAGGCCCAGCGGCTGAAAAAGCCCTGTTGCGAAGCGCTTCCACGTCAGCTTTTGCAGTGAATCATCAATGCCGGAGACGATCCACACGTCGCCGTTCCACGTGCAGAGCGCCGCACGTTTTCCGCCGGAGAAAAAGTCGAATCCGCCGACGCGGAACCACGATTTCCACGGGTTTTCGTCCGGCAGCGTGATGGTATCGACGACGTAAGCGCCCGCGCCGCTGCCGGGCTCGCCTTTTGTTTCGACCGTCTGCGCGTAGCGCGCGGGCCCGCCCTTCGTGAGCGCCTCCGGATTGTCGACCGTGTTCTTCAGCGCCGCTTTCAACACTGCCGGCTCACAGCGTGCCATCTGCACCGAAAAGAGCCGCGGCTTCCCCGACGGCGGGAGTTTTATAATGATCGCGCCGCCGTTCACTTTTAGCTCAGCGCCTTCCGGCGCGCCGCTAAGTCCGGCCGAGAGCGTCTTACCGTCAGCAGTCAACGTTGCGATGCCATCCTTCACGCTGCCGGCAGCGCCTTTGTGATCGGCGACGAGCAGCGTGAGCGGAATGGTCGTCGGCGCGAGTTGGATCGCGCGCGTGAAGACTGTCGTGTTGCCGGCGCGTTCAACCGACGGCCGCTCGAGCACGGTTGCGCCAGCGGCCGTGTACGAAAGGACAACGTGCTCGCCGTGAATGTAATGTCCTTTGAAGCGCCCGTACTCGGCAGGCAGCGGACCTTCGCCATGCGCGCGCGGATCTTTGAGCTCCTCTGAAGGCCCCCACCCCGGCAACGCGGACGCAGCCGCGTGAATGTCCCCCGTGATCTTCGGAAACGTCATCCCGCCTTCGAGATTGATGCCCTTCCAGTCGATGTACTCGCCCGTCCATGCCGCCGACACGCGCAGCAGCTCAGTGTCGAAACAGATATACGCCGGCGGATCCTGGCTCAGCCGGATCGCGAGCCCTTTCATGGTGACCGCGTTGCTGCCCTTCACGCCGTACGTGGCGGCCATGACCGGCCCATAATCCATCTGGCTCGCACGCTTGCCCTCGCCGGCGCTCAGCGCACCCGCGAGCAGGCACAGCGCTACTGTAAGGAGAGAGTTGAGTTTCATCGCTGCGCGTCCCCGGAGCCCCGTGATCTTTCTACCCCGTGGCGCGGCAAAGAGAACGGCGGAAATGGTTTCGTCAAATCGCGCGACGGTTGGTATCGGCTTGCGACGTGGCGTCACAACCCGGCACGTCGCCAACTTGCCGCGGAGCGGCAATCTAAAAAAGCCAGGGGTGAAGCGAGCGGGAGCGAGCG
>DASPJR010000168.1:0-30265 GCA_035628505.1 Planctomycetota bacterium
GCGCGTGAATGAAAATTTCTATCACACGGCGAAAAACATCTGGGGCCCGTGGGAAGCGAAGGGCAAAATCGCGCACGGCCCGCACAGCGAGAATACGTTTCAGACGCAGACGACTGATGTCGTTCCCGTCTCAGGCAAGCCTGGCGCCTTCATCTGGATCGGCGACAGCATTCGCGACAACATGGCGCCGCACGCGCGCACCGTCTGGCTTCCGGTAACGCTCAAAGGCAATGGCGAAATGGAGATTCGCTGGGTGGATTCGTGGGATTTCTCGGTGTTCAACGCGGCAAAGTGAGTAGTCACTTTTTTCGCGCGATCACCTGAATGACGGACGCTTCACCGGAGTGAAAGCGGCCTTCGGTAACAGTTCTCACCAGAGCGGCCTGATGCGCGATCTCAAGGCCGCTCAGCTCCCGAAGGATGACCTCAAGCGGAGCAAGCAGAAGCGGGTCCTTTGGCCCGCCGGTGCCGCGTTGAATCTGGTCGGGGGCATACGCTTCAAGCACGTAGATGCCGCCGGGCTTCAGCCACAGTGCAAGACGCTTGTGGACAGTGGCGCGGAGCGTTTCCGGAAGGTGAACAAAGATCGAACTGACGACATCGAAGGAGTTGGGCGGAGCATCGAAATTCTGCAGATCCACCGCCTGCGTACGCAGTGACAGTCCACGTTCGCTGGCCAGCCGCTGAGCTTTCTGCATGCCGACGGCGCTCTGATCAACCGCGAGCACGTTCAGTCCGCGCGAAGCCAGGAACAGCGCGTTCCGTCCTTCGCCTGCGCCGATATCGAGCGCCTCTCCGGCAGGCGGAAACTGGCCCGCCACGCTCGCTAAAAATTCGTTGGGCGCTGAACCGTATGCAAGGTCGTCGCCTGAGTATCGTTCATTCCAGAATTCGCTCGACATGCGAGCAGTATAGACACCGCTGATGCGTGCTGCCAGCGCTTCGAGCAGCGTCGCTGAAGCGCCTTGGCGTAACGCGGGGTCCGACTACATTATTCAGCATGCAGAAAAATTATCCGTTCGCGGCTGTGCTCTTCGATCTCGATGGCGTCATCGCCGACACGACTGAAATGCATTACCGCCTGTGGGACGCGTTTGCGCGGCGACGCGGCTACACGCCCATGCGCGCGGAATTGCTGGGGACGAACGGCGTGCGCGCCGCGGAGACGATGCGAAAATGGTTCGGGCCGCTGAGCGATGGCGAGATCGAGACGCTCACGGCCGAACAGGCCGCGTACATCAATACGGTGCTGGATTCCGAGCCGCTGGCCGCGATTCCCGGCGCGATCGACTACATCGATTCGCTCTGCCGTGCGTCCATTCCGCGTGCGGTTGCCACGAGTGCGCGGCCCGAAAATGCAGTTCGTTACCTGAAGAACCTGGGCCTCAGTGGAAAATTTGGCGCGCTGATCACGTCCGCTGATGTGACGCAAGGCAAGCCGCACCCCGGGCCGTATCTAAAAGCCGCCGCGCAACTGGGCGTCTCGCCGGGGCAGTGCCTGGTGATTGAGGATTCCGTTTCGGGCATCCAGTCCGCAAAAGCTGCCGGCGCGCGATGCCTGGCTTTAATGACGACATTTCCGCGCGAGATTCTCGCCCCCGAGAAGCCGGATTGGTTGTGCCAGGATTTCAGAGACCTGCCCGAGATGCTGCGTCCTTAATTTTTTCGAAACCGGCGTTGTCCACCAGCGTCTAATGGGAAACTTCGATTGAGGAGTCCCGGTATGTTCGCGAAATGTCAGATGCCAATGTGCGGTCTTTTCTTCCTTGTGCTGATTGCGTCCTGGGCAGGCCCGGCACACTGCCAGGAGGACGCGCCCGCTCCGAGGAAGATTGCCGCGCCAGGCGCAGACTTCTCCTATGTCGGCAAAGTCGTAAAGGTGAACGGCGCCACGATCACGATTCATAGCTTTCGCGGAGTCAGCGGAATTATCAGAGACGAGATCACTGATGAGAAGACACAGTTCGAGCGCAACGGCAAAGCTGCGAAGCTCGAAGACTTTAAAGAAGGCGACTGGATAAAAGTAAGCTGGAACCAGAACCCCAAACGCATCGTCAGAATCGAAAGCACGAAAGCGCTTTGGGATGAAAAACCTGCGGCCGCAGAAAAATTCTGACGCGACTGCGCTATTTCGCCAGCGTCAACTGCCACGCAACCCCAAACTTGTCGCTCACCCAGCCAAAGCGCTCGCTGAAGGGATATTTTCCGAGCTCCATGAACACCTTGCCGCCTTCAGAAAGTTTTTTGTAAAGCGTGTCGATTTCATCCTTCGTCGCGCAGTTGACGTATAGCGACATGGACGCAGTGAACGTGAAGCCGTGTTTCGCCGGCGAATCGATGGCCATGAATTCCTGACCATCGAGCGTAAAAATCGCGTGCATAACGGTGCCTTCCGGACCGGGCCCTTCCTTGCCGTACTTGCTCATGCTGACGATTTTGGAATCCTTGAAGAGCGACATGTAAAACTTCATCGCCTCCTCGGCCTTGCCTTCAAACATCAGAAACGTGGTGATCTTCTGCTTGGGCGAGGAAGTCTCTGTCTTCTTTTCCTCCGCCCGCACCCCGCCCGCAAGCGCCGCCAAAAAGACGAGCACGACATATCTGGCTGCCAGTCTATTCATCGTTCAATTGATCTCCTTATGCTGAACGGGACGATAGTTGACGGGTGGTGTTGGACGGTTGTGAAGAGTTGAATCGGGGCGACAGGATTTGAACCTGCGACCTCCTGGTCCCAAACCAGGCGCTCTAGCCAAGCTGAGCTACGCCCCGTGATGCGCAATAGAATCCAACGCGCGAGAGTACTTTACGTGGCGCAACGTGCTTTTGCAAGGAGGGACGAGTGCCGGGTGACGAGGACAACTGGCAAGCTCGAAATCCGAAGCACGAAATTCGAAACAAATTCAAATGACCGAAAGAGAAAGGATCGAAACGGGCTGGCGTCTTCCCGTTTCGATCATTTGGATTTAAGATTTCGAGTTTGTTTCGGATTTCGAAATTCGTGCTTCGTGCTTTCTGTATCAGGCCAGCAGATCGTTTACGACATTACCGTGGACGTCAGTCAGCCGGAAATTGCGGCCCTGGAACTTGTACGTGAGGCGCTCGTGGTTGATGCCCATGCAGCGCAGGATCGTCGCGTTCAGATCATGAACGTGAACGGGCTTCTCGACGATGTTATAGCAGTAATCGTCTGTCGCGCCGTACACGAGGCCGCGCTTGATGCCGCCTCCGGCCATCCAGATCGAGAAGCAGCGGCCGTGATGATCTCGACCGTGATTGTCTTTCGTCAGCTTGCCCTGGCTGTAAACGGTGCGGCCGAACTCGCCGCCCCAGATCACCAGCGTGTCATCCAGCAGCCCGCGCTGCTTGAGATCCTGGATCAAGGCAGCCGATGGCTTATCGACATCCTTGCACTGCCCGCGGATCTGCCGGGGCAGGTTGTCGTGCTGATCCCATCCGCGGTGCATGAGCTGAATAAAGCGCACGCCGCGTTCGGCCATGCGACGCGCCAGCAGACAGTTGCGCGCGAAGCCGCCGTCAGTGCCTTTGTCGTCGATGCCGTACATGTCCAGGATGTGCTTCGGCTCTTTGGAGAGATCAGCGAGCTCGGGCACGGATGTCTGCATCCGGAAAGCCATCTCGTACTGCGCGATGCGGGTGTTGATTTCCGGATCGCCCACCGACGCCGCTTCGATCTGATTGAGTTCGTTGACGCCATCGAGCATGCGCCGGCGCGTCTCGCTGTCGATGCCGCCGGGGTTGCTCAGGTAGAGCACCGGGTCGTCGCCCGAGCGGAAGCGCACGCCCTGGTGCTGCGAGGGAATAAAACCACTGCCCCACAGGCGCGAGAAAATCGGCTGATCGGTCTTGTTGCCGCTGCCCTGCGAAATCATCACCACGAATGCGGGCAGATTGTCGTTGTCGCTGCCCAGTCCGTAGCTCAGCCATGCGCCGAGGCTCGGGCGGCCAGGCTGCTCGCTGCCAGTCTGGATGAACGTGATCGCCGGATCGTGGTTGATCGCTTCGGTGTGCATGGACTTGATGATCGTGATGTCGTCCACGACGCTGCCGATGTTCGGGAGAAGCTCGCTGAGATACGTGCCGCTTTTACCATGCTGCTTGAATTCGAACATTGGCGAGACGCACGGAAACGATTTCTGGCCCGAGGTCATGCCGGTGATGCGCTGGCCCATGCGGATCGTTCCGGGCAGCTCCGTGCCGTGAAACTCCTTGAGCTTCGGCTTGTAATCGAAAAGATCGATGTGCGAGGGTCCGCCGGACATGACGAGATAAATGATGCGCTTGGCTTTGGGCGCGAAATGCGTGACGCCCAGCGCGCCCTTCGTTTTCTGCGGCTGGTCCGCGGCGAAGAGATTGGGATTGAGCAGCGAGGCGAGCGCGGCCGTGCCAATTCCGCCGGCCATGCGGCCCAGAAGCTGCCGGCGCGTGAGAAGCAGAGCCCGTTCCTGAAGTGGATTCATCGTTTAATTCCTCGTCACCGTTTCATCCAGGTTGAGCAGCGTGTTCGCGACGACCGTCCACGCCGCCAGCTCGGAGACATCCAGTTTTTCGTTGCGCGGCGATTCGCCAACAGTGAGCAACTTTGTTGCCGCGTCTTTGTTCTTTGAATAGACGGCAAGCTGCTGGTCGAAAATGCGCTGCAGCACGGCGCGTTCCTTGTCGGAAGGCTTGCGCGCGGTTACGAGCCGAAATCCAAGGGTAATCCGGTCCGCGGCAGACGCGCCGCCTTCGGTCATGAGGCGCTCGGCGAGTTTGCGCGACGCTTCGACATACGTCGGATCGTTCATGAGTACGAGAGCCTGCAGAGGCGTGTTGGTGCGTGCGCGGCGGACGGTGCAGGTTTCCCGGTCCGGCGCGTCAAAGGTGTTCAGTGATGGCGGCGGCGACGTGCGCTTCCAGAACGTGTACATGGTGCGGCGGTAAAGATCAGGACCGTGGCTCTGAACGTACGTCTGCGCGGTCCAGTTCTTTCCGTCCGAGCGCGACATCAGTTCTTCCCAGAGGCCCGGGGGCTGATAGGGCGAGACGCTCTGCCCGCCGATCTGCCTGTTGAGCAGCCCGCTGGCGGCCAGCGCCTGGTCGCGGATAAATTCAGCCTGCAACCGGTGGCGCGCGCCACGCGCGAGCAGACGGTTTTCGGCGTCGCGTGTGAGGAGCTCCGGCGTGACGGCAGTCGACTGCTTGTACGCGGCGGAGGTGACGATCAGCCGCTGCAGTTTTTTGATGTCCCAGCCCGTGCGGATAAACTCGGTGGCGAGCCAGTCGAGGAGGTCCTGGTGACTGGGCAGCTCGCCCTGCGAGCCGAAATCTTCGCTAGTCTTGACCAGGCCGGTGCCGAAATACATCTGCCAGTAGCGGTTGACCGTAACACGAGAGGCAAGCGGATGCGCCGGATCGACCAGCCACTTCGCGAAGCCCAGGCGGTTCTTCGGAGCGTCGGCGGGAAACGGTGGAAGACTTGCAGGGGTCGCCGCGGTTACTTTCTCTCCTTTATTATTGTACTGCCCACGCATCAGCATGAACGTCTCGCGCGGCTGCGGCATTTCTTTCATCACCATGGTGGTCGTGATTTTTTTCTCGAGCTCGGCCAGCGTTTTCTTCTCGCTTGCGATCTGCGCGTTGATCTCCTTCAGCGCGTTGGAATGTGTGGAACGGTAATAGGAACGCAGTTCGGCTTTCTGTGCATCGCTTCTCTTGTCGGCCGCAAGAGCAATGATCGCCCGGATGTTCTCGGGCGTCTTCGAGCCCTGCGGATTTTTCGCGTCAGTCGCTGACAGCCGGAAGCGGCCAATCACGTGCTGGCCGAATTGCGATTTGAATTCAAGCGTGATTGAAAGTGGCGTGCCGGCGGGCAGCGCTTTGTCGAGTTCGAAAACGGCCGTGTGCGCTTTGCCGACTTCCGGGTGAATCGCCCAGCCGGTACCCGGCTTTGTATCGATGGCGCTGGTGATCGGAAAATCTTTCTGGCTGAAGTCGGCCGTGGCCGATTTGATTTTCACAGCCTTTCCTTCGGCACTGACTTTGAAACTGGTCATCACAAAGTTGCCATTTTCAGAACGTCCCGGCCCTTTGGCGTTGAGCGCGTCATCGGGCAGCGCTTCCAGGCGGATCGCCGTCACTTCTTTTGCAGCGGCGGAGTTGAAGGTGAAGGTGTCGGAGGCGGGATTGGTTCCGGTGGCGCGCACGGAATGATCGTCGGCTTTCGCGAGCGTCGCGCCGCCGGCGGACTTCATTTCTGCGGCTTCGAGAACAGACCAATCGACTTTCGCTTCATTGCCCGCTTCGCTTTCTTCCCATTTTGCCTGAGCCGCATCGACTTCAGGCATCGGTCCGGTGAGCTTCGCTTCAAGTTCCCGGATCAGCGCCGTATGCCGGTCAATCTCCGCCTGCTGCTCGCGCGTGGGCGTCTTGATCATGGGTTCGGAGTTGCCCTTATTGCCGTCGAGCCCCTTCTCCGGCACATTGTTGAAGAACGCATAGAGCTGGTAGAACTCTTTCTGCGTGATCGGATCGTACTTATGATCGTGACATTGCGCGCAGGCGACCGTCAATCCCATCCACACGGTGGTGGTGGTGTTCACGCGATCGACGATGTAGGCCGTGTGATATTCCTCGGGAATCGCGCCGCCTTCAAAATTGATCATGTGGTTTCGGTTGAAGCCGCTGGCGATCTGCTGATCGATGGTCGCGTTCGGCAGAAGATCTCCGGCAAGCTGCTCGATCGTGAACTGATCGAAGGGCTTGTTGGTGTTGAATGCTTCGATCACCCATTCGCGCCAACGCGTCATGTCGCGGCCGTTGTCGATGTGGTAGCCATTGGTGTCGGCATAGCGCGCCACGTCGAGCCAATCAAGCGCCATGCGCTCGCCATAGTGTGGGCTCGCTAGCAGACGGTCGACGAGTTTTTCGTACGCATCCGGCGAGTTGTCGGCGAGAAACGCATCCACTTCCTGTGGCGTTGGCGGCAGGCCGGTGAGATCGAGCGTGGCGCGCCGGATGAGCGTGTGCTTCGGCGCTTCGGGCGACGGCTTGAGCCCTTCCTGTTCCAATCGCGCAGCCAGGAACGCATCAATTGGATTTTTTGTCCATCCGGCGAAGCCTGGCTTGGGTACCGGCGGCTGAACGGGTGCGATGAACGCCCAGTGTTTTTCCCATTTCGCGCCCTGTTCGATCCATTTTTTCAGAATGCCGATCTGCCGGGGAGAAAGCTTGTGCTCGGATTTTGGCGGCGGCATGACCTCTTCGGGATCTTTGCTGATAACGCGTTTATAGAGCTCGCTTTTTTCAAGCTTTCCCGGCACCACGGGGATGTTGCCGTCGAGATCGGTAGTCGCTCCTTCGTACGTATCCAGCCGCAGCTTGGCCTTGCGGGAGTTCTTGTCCGGCCCGTGACAGTTAAAACAGTTCTCTGACAGAATGGGACGGACATCGCGATTGAACTGGATCGTCTCAGGAATGGGCGCGCTGTCCTTCGGCGAACTGGCGAGCGCCGCCGCGGCGGTCCACACTAATAAGGAGAGGAGAAGGGGACGCAGGCAATTGAAACGGGTGCTCATGCGATCGGTTCCGGGGCCAACGCCGATTGTCAGCGTACTGTTGCTTACACCTTGAATTGTTGTCATACACAATTTACTCCTGCGCTTTTTGAAACGCTAGTGTTACTCGCGCAAACAAGGTGTAGATTCTTCTGAACACTTCAAAAAAACGGACTGTTCAGGAGGCACTTTGTGAAAAAACTCTGCTTGCTTGTTACGCTCGCACTTTCCCTCTCGCTGTGCGCAGCCGATCAGAACAAAAGTCTGTCGATTTACTGGCTCGACACCGAAGGCGGCGCGGCGACTCTGATCGTGACGCCCGCCGGCGAATCGGTGCTCATCGACACGGGCAATCCAGGCAATCGCGATGCGCAGCGGATTCACAAAACTGCCACAGAGACGGCCGGGCTCAAGCATATCGATCATCTCATCACGACCCATTACCACATCGATCATTTCGGCGGTGCGGCCGAGCTTGCTGCGCTGATGCCCATTAAGACTGTGTGGGACAACGGAACCTTTGAGGGACAGACGGAAAAACCGAGCAAAAACTATCAACTCTTTCCGTCTGAGAAACGGGCGGTGCTCAATCCAGGTGACGAAATTCCGCTGAAAGCCGCGGAAGGCGCTGCGCCGCTGAAGCTTCGCTGCATCGGAACGCGCAAGCAGTTCATCGCTGCTCCCGAAGGCGCGGAAAAATTTGCCGGCGAAGCGCCAAAGCAGAAAGCGCCAGACCTGTCCGACAACGCCAACAGCATTGTGATGCTGCTGAGCTTTGGCGAGTTCCGCTTTTTCTGCGCGGGCGACCTGACCTGGAACATCGAAGAAAAATTAGTCAATCCTGTGAACCTTGTCGGCACCGTCGACATTTACCAGGCCACGCATCACGGCCTGGACATCAGCAATAATCCGGTAGTCGTGAAAGCGCTGCAGCCGACTGTCGTGGCGATGATGAACGGCACGAGCAAAGGCTGCGGACCGGAGTCCTTCGCGACGTTCAAGTCGGTGCCGTCGATCCAGGCGCTGTATCAAATTCACAAGAATCTGCGCAAAGACGGCGACACTGTGAACACCGATGAGGCGCTGATTGCAAACATGGAGGCCAAGTGCGAAGCGCATTTCATTGCCTGTTCTGTGGCGCCGGACGGGAGCACTTACACGATGAAGATTCCCGCAAAGAAACACGAGAAATCCTTCGCAACGAAAGCAAAACGAAAGTGAAGTCATCGTTGTCTTGCCTATACAGCGTATAAAAATTCGAACTTTCGTATTGTTTCGAATCGAAAGCTGGCTACAGTAGCGCTCGTTTCGTTCAAAAGTCCAGTTGGGGGTGGTGCGTCTTATGGCTGAGCTTGAAGTCGAGAACCGTGTAGCACCGGCAGCGACAAAGCAGCCGAGCAAAACCGGGCAATGGATGGTCCTGGTAGCTGCGTTCCTGGGCTGGATGTTCGACGGCATGGAGATGGGAATTTTTCCCATCGCCGCACGCCCGGCCATCCTCGACATGATGAAGATTACAGACAAGGACCCGGCGCGAGTTCATGCGCTGACCCTGAAGAATGGCACGACCATTCAGGTCCTCGCGATCAACGGTTCCTCGGAAATTTCGCTGGAGGCGGCGCATATTTCCGGCGGCGCGGTGACGACCTCTGGTGAAAAATTGACGCTCGCCGCCGGCGATGTGACGGCGCACACGGCATCGCAGATTCTTCCAGCGGAGCTGCCGGAGGCAGGCTCGGCCGAGTTGAAGAAAATCCGTAATGGAATCGTGGCCAAATGGATGGGCGCTGTAACGGCGCTGTTTCTGTTCGGGGCTGCCGCGGGCGGACTGGCGTTTGGCTGGCTGGGCGACAAGTTCGGCCGCGTGCGCGCAATGACCATCAGCGTGCTCGTCTATTCGCTATTCACCGGCGCAGGCTACTTTGCGCAGGAACCTTGGCACCTTGGACTTTTCCGCTTTATCGCTGCGCTGGGCATGGGCGGCGAGTGGTCGCTGGGCGTGGCGCTGATTATGGAATGCTGGCCGGAAAAACACCGGCCGATTCTTGCCGGACTCATCGGCGCTGCAGCGAACGTGGGCTTTGCAATCGTCGGAGCGATGACGATCTTCAAGCCCGTTAAGGCCGACGACTGGCGCTGGTTGATGCTCACCGGCGCATTCCCCGCGATTCTGACGTTTTTTATCCGCCTCTTCGTGCCGGAATCCGAGAAGTGGCAGGAATCAGTAAAGAAGGAAGAGAGCAAAGGCAACAAGACGAGCCCGGTGGTGGAGATATTCTCCGGCGCGCTGCTGAGCAAAACGCTTCTGGCGATCGTCTTCGCATCGGTCGCACTGGTTGGCACGTGGGGCTCGGTGCAGCAGATCCCGGCCTGGGTGGACCAGTTCAGCAAAGATCCCTCTCACAAATCCTGGGCGCAGCTCGTCCTGGCGCTTGGCGCCATCGTCGGCAGCCTCGTGGCTCCGCTGTTTGGAAACCTGCTCGGCCGCCGCTGGACATACTTCCTGCTCTGCGTGAGCTCGCTAGCTGTGTGCGCGTGGCTCTTCAACGGCTTCAATTCGTTTTCGAATTCTTTCCTGGTCGTCTGCGGACTGGCTGGCGGCCTGACCGCCGCGTTTTACGGCTGGCTGCCGTTGTATCTTCCGGAACTTTTCCCAACGCGTGTGCGTGCCACCGGCCAGGGATTGTGCTTCAACTTCGGCCGCATCTTCACCGGCATTGCCGTGCTGAACATGGGCACCATCATCGGCTACTACAACGGGAACTGGGGCCAGATGTGCTCGTTCATCTCGATGGTGTACGTTTTCGGCATGCTCTTCATCTGGCTGGCGCCGGAGACCAAAGGCAAGCCGCTGCCGGAGTGATTCAATTGCGGCTTTAGAATTTCGGATTGCGGATTGGCAGGGCAGCAATTTGAAAATCCAATCCGAAATCCGCAAGTCCAAAGACGAATTATGAAAACAGATATCCGCTGCGTTGCTTCTGAGCTCTACTTTCTCCCCGTGCAGACGCGTGTGCCGCTCAAGTTCGGCCACGAACTGCTCACGTCCGCGACGATCGGCCGCGTGCGGCTGCGGGTTCAGGATTCGTCCGGCCGCAGCGCTGAAGGCTGGGGCGAGACGCCGCTGAGCGTCCAGTGGGTCTGGCCCGGCTCGCTTCCTTACGAGGAACGCCACGAAGCGCTCAAAGCATTCACCATTCGCCTGGCGGCCGAGTGGCCCCGCTTCAACTCGAGCGGACATCCGCTTGAAGTCGGCTACGCCTTCCAGCGCGAGCGGCTCTTGCCCGTGCTTAAGGAGTTTAATGCTTCGCGGGCGGGCCGCGAAATGCCGCTGCTGGCCGCGCTGATCTGCTGCTCCCTTTTCGATATCGCGCTTCATGATGCTTTCGGCGTGCTGCACGAGATTCCCATCTATCAGACGTACAACGCGCGTTTCATGAACCGCGACCTGGCCTGGTTCCTCACGCCGGCGGCGGACACGAACGTAAGCTTCAGCGGCAAGTACCCGTCGGATTTTCTCGATGCCGCGCCCGCGACGCCGCTGCCTGTGTGGCACTTGGTCGGCGGCGTCGATGCGCTGGATGCCGCGGATCTGGCCGCCGCGAAAGATATTCCGAGGGACGGATACCCGGTCACGCTTGCCGAATGGATTCAGCGCGATGGCCTCAAGTGCCTTAAAGTCAAACTGCGCGGCAATGATGAGGCGTGGGATTACGAGCGCCTTGTTCGCGTCGGCAGGATTGCGATCGAGCAAAACGCGGACTGGCTCTCGGCCGACTTCAACTGCACCGCAAAAAATACAGAGTACGTCAACGCGATTCTCGACCGCCTCCTGAAAGAACAGCCGCGAATTTACGGCATGATCCTCTATGTCGAGCAGCCGTTTCCATACGAGCTTGAAGAGCACCGCATGGATGTTCGCAGCGTCTCCGCGCGCAAGCCTCTCTTTCTGGACGAGAGCGCGCATGACTGGCAGATGGTCGCGCTCGGGCGCAGTCTCGGCTGGACCGGCGTGGCGCTGAAAACATGCAAGACGCAGACCGGCGCGATTCTTTCGCTCTGCTGGGCGCGCGCACACGGCATGACGTTGATGGTCCAGGATCTCACCAACCCGATGCTGGCGATGATCCCGCATGTCCAGCTCGCAGCATACGGCCGCACGATCATGGGCGTCGAATGCAACGCCATGCAGTTCTACCCGAAGGCCTCCGTTGCCGAAGAGAGCGTGCATCCGGGAATCTACGCGCGCCGCAACGGCGTGCTCGATCTCTCATCGATCCGCGGCCCTGGCTTCGGCTACCGGGTGAGCGAAATCCGCCGCGAATTGCCTGCGGCGGTTGCCACGCACGGGTTCTAAATCGATTCAAACGCGGTATTGTCCGTCACCCGTCACCCTGCTTTGTAGAAATGCCCTAAACTTCTAAACGCCAAGGACGCGGAGAACGCCAAGATCGCCAAGGTTGTCCTCATGTTCTTTCTCGGCGCCCTTGGCGTTCTTGGCGTACTTGGCGTTGAAAGAAGACGTTTTCTACAGAGCACCGTCACCCGACACGTCTCATTCGGGCGTCTTGGCGCGATGGCGGTTTTCCTTTACACTCGAGTCCGCCATGAAACGCTACCTCGTCGTCTTTGTTTTCATGATCGTCCTGCTGACGCTCATGTTTCTCGCCGCACAAGCGTTGCAGATCCCGCTCATTAACGACCCGAGCGAACTCATGAGACAAGGCAAGTGGCAGGCGGCGCTCATCGGCATCGGGCTGCTGATGTCCGACACGTTTCTTCCGGTTCCCTCCAGCATCGTGATGATCGCGCACGGCTGGGCCTTCGGTATTCTGCTGGGCACATGCGCATCGCTGGTTGGAACCATGGGCGGGGCGGCCGTCGGATTTTTCATCGCGCGGAAATCCAACAAGCTGCTCAGCCGCTTCATTTCCGATGACGAACGCGCGCAGGCCGACGCGGTTCTGAAGAAATACGGCGCGCTGGCAATCATCGTTTCGCGCCCGATCCCCCTGCTGGCCGAGGCCATTATTCTCATCGCGGGAACGTCCAGCATGTCCTGGCGCATGATGCTGCTCGCGGCGTTTGCCGGGAACCTTCCAGCGTCGCTGATCTACGCCATTGCCGGCGCAACGGCGAAGACGATTGACAACTGGGCGCTGATGTTCGGCCTGGTTATCGCGGTCTGTGGCGTGTTCTGGTTCCTCGGCAAAGCCCTGCAGAAGACGGGCGTGCTGGAGCCGTAGCGCTTTTCTGGCAAACGCGGAAAACCGTCTCTTGCAAGAAGCCGTTACCCCTAACCCGGCACTCGCTGCGCTCGTGTCCGCCCTCTTCCGGGAGGGGAGAGGGAGTGTTACTCTCCGCGTAAATCGTAGCACAGCAGGCGCGGGCCAGTGGTGTTGCTCGCGTGGTTCTGGCTGATGTACAGCAGCCCCCGGCTGACGACCGGCAGCGACCATGTCTCCTGCGCGGCAAACAGCCACGTGCGGGCCAGCTCCGTGCAGCCTTCGGGCGTGAGATTCAGCCATGCCAGATGACCGACTTCGCCCAGCACCAGGTACGAGCCGTCGGCCTGCAGGATGGATGCGCGGAACGGCCCACCGCGGAATTTCTGCTGTCGGCCTTTCACGGTGAGGACGTCTTCCCATTCGATGGTCTTGCGCCACATTTCCTTGCCGCTCTTAAGTTCGTAGCAGACGAGCCCGGCGTTCTGCATGTGACGGCCTTCGAACGCGTACAGGTAGCCATCCTTGTGAACCGGCGTCATCCAGTGCAATCCAAAATTGTCGCTGTCCTCGCCGTTCTTCCAGGCCACCTCGAAAGAAAAATCAGGCTTGATCGTCAGCAGCGCGTTGCCGGTGCAGTACGTGGCTGAAATAAAAACCTGGTTGCCGATCACCACAGGGTTCGCGGCGTTGACGGACTCGGCCGTTTTGCTTCGCCAGAAAAAGCGGAAATCGATTTTGCCATTCTCCGGATCGATGCAGAGCAGCCCGCCGGTAGGCGGCCGGCTTTCACCTCCGGCAAAAACGAAGACGCGCCGCTTGCCGTGAATCGTGGCCGGCACGGGCGAAGAATAGCTTGCGCCCCACTGCTCGTCGCAGCCCCACAGCATTTTGCCGGTCATTTTGTCGAACGCTGCCACGCCCGGGCCGCCGGGCGCGCCGACGTTAATGATCAGTCGGTCGCCTTCCAGCAGCGGCGTCGAGCCCACGCCGAAAAAGTTCTGTGTGACCTTGAACTCGCTGACGAGATCGCGCTTCCAGATCAGCTGGCCGGTCGTAAGTTTGAGACAGTGCAGCTTGCCTTCGGCGCCAAACGTGTAGACGCGGTCGGCATCAATGACCGGACTGGCGCGGGGGCCGTCGTTGTAACCGTAGCGGTCCGTGTACGCCGTCGGGTACGCAAACTTCCAGTAGCGTGCTCCGTCTTCGGGCCGGAGGCACTCCACGATCTCCTCGCCGGCGACGCGGTGCAGATAAACGAGACGCTCGCCTTGAATCGCCGGAGACGAGTAGCCGGTGCCGCGCGCGAACTCCCACAGCAGAGTCGGCCCGCCTGCGGGCCACTTCTTGAGCAGCTTGGTTTCGGTCGAAACCGCGTTGTGCGTGGGCCCGATAAAGGAGAGCCAGTCGTGCGTCACCGCTCCGGCCGGAAGAGCTTTCGGCTTGGCGTGCACTTTGACGTCGGGGTTGGCCACCGCTTCCGGCGCAGCCATCTCCTTTAAGGGGGCCAGAACCGGCGGCGCGGGATCGGAGAACTCAGCGGCGTGAGCAGCGAACTTCACGACGAGCAGAAAGACGAAGACGCCGCAGACGATGCAGCGCAGCCGCAGAGATCGCTTAAGCTGTAAAATATTGCACCTCCGTGCACTCGTAGCGCAAGCTGTTAAATTGCGCAGCTTTCGCACAACCAACAAATCTCTTGTCCAATCACTCGCTTCGCTCGAGGAGTCCTAACCGTCTACTCGCAGGGAGGATGCCTGCGCTACGATTGTTGCTGCAAACTTTTGCACACGTGCAGGCTGCTTTGGACCCTCGAAACCGGCGCTCCGAACTATACCCTAATATAGACGCGTCCGCTTCAACTTTATTGCGCGAAATCCAGCCAAATTCCCGGCATCGGAAGACACCTTTAATACACTTCAACCAACAGAAAGGAACTCCGATAAATGCGCATTCGACTTCTGCTCGCCACTGTCCTGTTCGTTCAGGTTACGTCCTTTGCGGCGGACGCGAAGCTGCGAGACGACATCAAAGCCGACCGCGTGCTCTTTTTAGGCAACAGCATTACCCGGCACGGAGTGCTCGAAAAAATCGGCTGGACCACTGAGTGGGGCATGGCGGCAAGCGCTGAAGAAAAAGACTACGTCCACCTGGTCGCCAGCGCGCTTGGCGAACTGCGCGGTAAGAAACCAGAGATACACATCAAAAATATCGCGGACTTCGAACGCACTCTCGCGACCTACGACATCAATGAAATGCTCAAGGAAGCCTTCGCGTTCAAGCCGGATCTTGTCATCCTCGCGATTGGCGAAAACGTGCCGGGAATGAAAAACGATGCTGACAAGGCGCTGCTGAAAGGAAAAGTGTCGGAGCTGCTCGCGAAGCTGAAAGAGAACAGCAAGCCCGTGATTATCGTGCGCGGCTGCTTCTGGACGGATAAGGCCAAAGACGAGGCGCTGCAGCAGGCCTGCGCATCCGCCGGCGGCACGTTCGTGGACATCAGCGCGCTTGGAAAGGATGAGTCGAACTACGCGCGCAGCGAGAGAAAGTTCCAGCACGATGGCGTCGCGGCGCATCCGGGCGACAAAGGCATGAAAGCCATCGCTGATGCCATCGTTGCGGCGATGAAGAAGTAGGCTTCAATTCACCGCGGAGGCGCAGCGACGCGGCGAACTGCGAAACATCTTTTCTAGTTGTACTCTGCGCCTCCGCGCCTTTGCGGTGAAAAGAGGCTGTTCTTTGCGTCTTTGCGGCTTTGCGTGAGACGAGTAAACTTCCGCTCATCATGTGGGAACAGCGCTATCACCCGTTGCGTGACGAGTGGGTCATCGTCGCGGCGCATCGCCAGAACCGGCCGTGGATTGGCGAAAAAGTGCAGCGCCTCGAAGCGCCCATTCCCAACTACCTGCCCGATTGCTACCTCTGCCCCGGCAATACGCGTGTGAGCGGCAGAAAAAATGACGCCTACGCGCAGACGTTCGTCTTCGACAACGACCACCCGTGCGTCGGAATGGACGCGCCGGCCGAGCTCGCGCCGCCGCCGGGCATTTACCGGAACATGCCCGCACGCGGCATCGCCCGCGTGGTCTGCTATTCACCGCGGCATGATCTGACACTGGCCGAGCTGGCGCCCTCGGAGATTGAGGTTTTGCTGCGTGTGTGGCAGGAGCAATACCGCGAGCTTGCGGCGCGGCCGGACATCCGTCACGTGCTCATTTTTGAAAACAAAGGCGACGTCGTCGGCGTCAGCAATCCGCATCCGCATTGCCAGATTTATGCCACCAATTTCGTGTTCAAAACAATCGAGACGGAAGTCCGTGCGTCGCGCGATTACATGGGTCAAACGGGGCGCGTCCTGTTTCAGGACATCATTGCATCTGAGCGCCAGGATGGGCGGCGGATTCTCGCCGAGAATGCCGGCGCTATCGCGTTCGTTCCTTATTTCGCGCGCTATGCATACGAAGTGTATGTCGCGCCCAAGGCAACGCATCCCAGCCTTGCCGCGCTCTCAGCAGAGGAGATTCGCGATCTGGCGGCGGTTCTGAAGACCACGCTGGTGAAATTCGACAACCTGTGGCAGATGCCCTTTCCATATGTCATGGCACTCCACCAGGCGCCGACAGATGGCGGAGAATACCACTCATATCACTGCCACATCCAGTTTCATCCACCGCTGCGCAAGCCCAATCTGCTGAAATATCTAGCCGGGCCCGAGATCGGCGGGGGAAATTTCCTCAGCGACACATGTCCCGAAGAGAAAGCCGCGGAGTTGCAGGCCCTGCCCACGGCACATTACAAGCAGCCTAAGTAGACTTTCGGTGTTTCGTTTTTCAACGCTGAATTCGGCTGGGTTGCTGGTACACTACTATGCTGCAGTCGCGCCGCAGCAACAGGATTTTAGAAGTGCCCGAAAACTCCAGACAAGAACTGACTACCAATGAGCGCCTGGAACAGAGCGAGGAGCGCTATCGTGCCTTCATTGCGCATAGCACGGAAGGAATCTGGCGTTTTGAACTCGACCAGCCGATCTCGACGGCTCTGCCACCTGAAGAACAGATCCGGCAATGTTATCAGTACGCTTATCTGGCTGAATGCAACGACGCGACCGCGCGCATGTATGGCTACACTCGCGCGCAGGAGCTGATCGGCGCGCGGCTGGGCGACATGATGCCCGAGAACGATCCGCGCAACCAGGCGTATCTGCATGCCTTTATCGCATCCAATTACAATCTTTCTGATGCGGAGTCGCACGAGATCGACAAAGATGGAAATTCAAAGTACTTCCTGAACAACCTGCAGGCGGTAATTGAAAACGGAATGATCGTCCGCGCCTGGGGCGTGCAGCGCGATATCACCGACCGCAAGCGTTACGAACAGGCCCTGCGGGAAAGCGAGCAGCGCCTGCAGTCCATTCTCGACAATACGACGGCAGTCATTCACCTCAAGGATGCCAGCGGGCGTTACCTGATGGTCAACAAGCAGTGGGAACGCGTGATGAACAAGTCCCGTGAAGACGTCGTCGGAAAGACGCTCTTTGACATATTTCCGGCCAGCGCGGCAGCCGCCCTCGCTGCCAATGACCGTGCGGTCATCGAAGCCAACCGTGCCATCGAATTCGAAGAGACAACACCGCGGGCCGACGGCAATCACACCTATATCTCGAACAAATTTCCGCTGCACGATGCCACCGGGCGACCGCATGCGGTGTGCGGCATCTCGACCGATATCACCGAGCGAAAGAAAATTGAGCGGGACATACAGGAGAACCGCGCGCGCTTGGAGGCCATCCTGTCCTCGGCGCTTGATGCCATCGTGACCATGGACCATCGGGGCAAGGTGGTGGAATGGAATGCGGCCGCCGAACGCACTTTCGGCTATACGGCCAGCGAGGTCATCGGTCAGGATATGGCGGCTCTGATCATTCCGGAAAAATATCGCGCGGCGCACCGCGCCGGGTTGCAGCGCTTCCTTGAAACCGGTGCCGGCGCGATCATCGGGCGGCGGCTGGAATTGACGGCACAGCGCAAGGGTGGCGGCTTGTTCCTCGCGGAACTGACCGTCTCCCGGGTAAGCCACTCCGGGCCGCCGCTGTTCACCGGGTTTGTGCGGGATATAAGTGAACGCAAGAAAATTGAGGACGAGCGCGATCAACTGCTGGCACGCGAGCGCGAACTGCGCGAGATGGCTGAAGCGGCCAACCGCGCCAAGGACGATTTCCTGGGCGTCATTTCGCACGAGCTGCGAACGCCGCTCACGCCGATTCTCGGTTGGTCGCGCATGGCCCTTTCCGGAAAGCTCGACGCAGCCAGCCTGCAGCGCGGTTTAAACGTGATCGAGCGCAACGCGAAAATCCAGGCGCAGCTCATCGACGACCTTCTGGATATTTCGCGCATCGTCTCGGGAAAAATGCGCCTGGCTCTCAAGCCCACCGCCGTGCGCAGCTTCATTCAAAGTGCGATCGAAACGGTGAGACCGAGCGCCGACGCGCGCGGCATTGCACTCATTCCCCCCAACGCGCCGGAACTGGTTGTCAACGCAGATCACGACCGCATGCAGCAGGTGCTCTGGAATCTTCTCTCCAACGCCGTGAAGTTCACGCCGGCGGGCGGAACGGTGCAGGTCTCAGTGATTCCACTCGATACGACCGTGCAGATCGTCGTTACCGACGACGGCGAAGGCATCGCGCCGGAATTCATCTCGCGGCTGTTCAACCGGTTTTCGCAATACGACAGCAGCAGCACGCGCTCACACGGCGGCCTTGGATTGGGGCTGGCGATCGTGCGGCACATTATTGAGCTGCATGGCGGCACGGTTGAGGCTGCAAGCGCTGGGCCGGGGAAGGGCTCCACCTTTACCATAACGCTGCCGCAGGCGGCGCCGAAGGAAAAGCCGGGCGGATCCAGCTCACGCAACAAAGTCCCGCCGTTGTCGCCGCTGTCGCTTAAAGGCGTCAGCATTGTTGTAACCGATGACGAGCCCGACAGTCGCGAACTGATCCATATGGCGCTTCTGCAGGCGGGAGCAAGCATCACTTCCACGGCGTCGGCGCAGGAAGCGCTTGATGCTGTCGAGCGGCTTAAGCCGGATCTTCTCATCAGCGACCTGGGCATGCCGGAGGTGGACGGATATTCCCTGATCCGCACCCTGCGCGAGCGTGAGCGGCAGAACGGCCGCATGACGCCCGCCATCGCTCTGACCGCCTACGCCCGCGCCGAAGACCGCGCCCGCGCGCTCTCGGAAGGGTATCAGCTGCATGTGCCCAAGCCGGTGGATCCCGATGAACTGGCGGTGAGCATCGGCAGCCTGCTGCAGCGCTTCGCCGCAAAATAGGCCGTCGCGCTACGTTGTAATTGCCATCCTACGCTTTAGAATTCCGCCAAACGGTTTTAAGAACAGGAGTGTTCCAGCGATGGGCGATTCACAGCGGACAAACAAGAAAGCATTGACGCTCTCCCAGCATATCGCGCAGCGGCAGCGTGAAATCCGCGCCACGGGCGAATTCTCGGGGGTGATCGAACAGATCAGCCTGGCGGGCCGCGTGATCGCCGAAGCGCTGGCGCAGTCCGGGCTGTTCGGCCGCATCGCAGCCGGCAGCTACATGGGCCTGCAGAACGAATGGGAACGCATGGATGCGTTCGCCAAGGAAAGCTTCGTGCAGATTTTCTCGCGCTCGCCCTGGGTGTCCTCGCTGCTGCTCAGTGAAGAGCTCGATCTGCCCAATCCGGTTCACAATCGCGACGCCGGCGGCAAGTACATCGTCTTCGTTGACGCGCTCGACGGCGCCCCGAATCTGGCGGTCAATGGCGTGGTGGGCTCGATCTTCAGCGTCTACCGGCGCAAGGAAGGCGGGCAGTCGGTCACGCAGGACGATCTGCTGCAGAAGGGCGCGGACCAGGTTGCGGCCGGCTACATCATGTACGGGCCGAGCACCATCATGGTGTACAGCTCGGGCAACGGCGTGAACGCCTACACGCTCGACCGCGGCATCGGCGATTTCCTCTGCAGCCAGGAGAACATCCACATCCCCGAGCGCGGGCTGACGTACAGCTGCAATGAAGCGAACTATCATGAGTGGGCCGAATACCTGCGGCGCTACGTGGAGTACCTCCGGCGCAAGGATCCCAAGAGCGAAAAGTATTACGCCTCGCGCTACAGCGGTTCGCTGATCGCTGATTTCCAGCGCACCCTGCTGCAGGGCGGAATTTACATCTGCCCAGGCAACATGCAGAATCCCGACGCGCCCGGCGGCAAGCGCCTGCTGATGTACGAATGCAATCCGCTGGCGTTCATCGCTGAACAGGCTGGCGGCGGCGGTACGACCGGCAAAGAAAAAATTCTGAAACTGCGCGCCGGATCGCTCAACCACCGCGTCCCGCTGGTGCTCGGCAGCCCCTTTGAAGTGCTGCTGTACGAGGATTTCGTGCAGGGCCGCCGATGAAGCTGATGCATGATGCATGATGCATGAACGAAGAAGTGCCAGGGTGGCCCGGACTTCGTCCGGGTGCCGAAGGCACAACCAACCCTCCTTGAACGTGCTCGAACTGAAGACAAAAATATTCTGGTAGTGCGACATGCAAGCAGGGTTGAATGTCGCTGTGCGACCCGGACTGCGTCCGGGCCACCCGAGCCTCTAAGCCACTCAGTTATTCCCAATCAATCCTCGCGCATGCCCTGTGATGGCTCGGGGGCGCTGGCGTCCTGCCAGGCGGCAGTGATGCGCTTGATCAGGTCGGTGCGCGAGTTGATCAGCAGAAAGGCGCTGCGTGAGGCGTTGATTGCGCATTGCCGAAGCTGCGGCCAATCAAGGCCGCAGGCGCTCATCGCCAGCTGGTATTCGCGCGTCAGCGTCGTGCGGCAGATGCTCGGGTCGTCCGTATTGATCGTGGCGTTCACGTTGGACTCAATCATCGCTTTGAGCGGATGCGCGGCGTAGCTTTCACACGCCTGGGTCTGCACGTTTGAGGTGGGACAGGTTTCAAGTGGCATGCGGCTTTTGGCCAGCTGCGTCATGAGCTGCTTGTCCGAGAACGCCCGGATGCCATGCCCGATTCGCGCGGCGCGCAACACGCGAGCGGCTTCAATGACGCTCTGCGAGGCGTTGGCGCGCGGGTCTTCGCCCGCATGAACCGTGATGCCCCGGCCGTACGCTTTCCAGCGGCAGAAGGACTTTGAAAAATCGAATCCGGGAAAGGATTCGTCGCCGGCCAGATCAAGGCCCATGATGTACGAGCCCACCGGGCGCTTGAGCAGTTCCAGGGTCGGAACATTAACCTGCAGTCCCAGATGCCGGGCGAGCGTTGCGATGAACGTCAGCGACATCTTCGTCTTCGCTGCCTCTCGCATGGCGCCACGCACCACGGCCTGCGCCGCGGCCTCGACTTCAGCCGTTGATTCAACCGCATCGAGCGGCTGCGCATCTTTCATGCGGCGCGCATAAAACACCGGCGAAAAACGCAGCTCGAGATGAACGATGCCGTCGGCCGCGGCATCCGCGACAGCCTCCGCCGCGATGCGTTCGATCTCTTCAGGGCCGCCATATTTAAAACGCAGCTTGTCGAAGCGAGACAGAAACTCTGTGAAACCCGGCGCCTGCCCGTCGGCGATGCTCGTGGCTTCGGTGAGCGCTTCCAAACTAGCGTGCAACGATTGCTGCTGCTTCTGGTGAAATTCCCAGAGTGTCGCGTGGCGCATCGAGCCTTCCAGGTGGCGGTGCAATTCCACCTTCGGCAGGCGCCTGAGAATTTCCATATCGGGGAGGACTGATGGCATAGGGCACCAGCGCCAGGAAGGTGGTTCACGAAGCGACAAGCCTAGCAGCAGTGGCGGGCATTGCCTAGCATCGTCTCTGGCGAGCGGCCACGAAAACCCATAGCATGAAGCCCACTATCGAAAACAAGCGCAGGGCAGCATATGTCTGAGGCGAATCCATCCGAAGCGACGCTAAACGCCGAAAGCAGTATCGAGTGTCCCGCTTGCGGGGCGGTGCTGCGGAATGTCTCGGCTGAGCAGTCGCTGCGCTGCCTGAACTGCGGCAAGCGCATCACCGCGCAGCGCGAGGAAGCGCCCGCCGAAGTCATTGCCGCTCGTCCGCAGAGCCCGGGTTATTGGCTGCTGCGCATTCCCGCGACCATCCTGCTGATCGCTACGTCAGCGCTTGCTGCGGTGATCGTGTGGAACGAACTGCCATTGCTCATTCAGTCAACGTCGCTCAGACGAATCAACGAATTCCTTTATGTGGCGCTGCTTCCGTTTACAGGAGCCGCTTTGCACCTGATCGCCCGCGCCTTCAACCGGCTCGATGCCGCGTCGGTGTACTGGGCGTGGAAAAGAGGCTGCATCCGCGACGCGTTGCCGGCGCCGGAAGGCTCGAGCCTGCCCTTCATCGCGCCGCTTGCGGTCAGCGGCGGTCTGACGCCGATTATTGTACTCACCGTGAGTGGAAACACCGAGGCAAGGGTTGTTGTAATAGCCGGCATTTTCGGTGCGCTGGGTGTGATGGCCGGCTTTGCGCTGGAGGATCTGCGGCAGTTCTGCTCCCGGCAGCTGGCGCTGGCCCGAGCGTGTTGCGCTCACTCGCGTATTATCATCAGCGAAATCGAACTCAGGCGCCATGCGCGCATAGGGGCGGCGACTCTTGCGGTTACCTCAGGCTGTATGGGCCTATGCGCTTTTGCTACAGCCTGGAGAATGCTGCGTTGGACAGGCTGGTCGCCCGACTGGCTTATATTTCTGAGTGTTGGCTTCCTGCTGTGCGCTGCGTCCTATTCTTTCTATCGCGTGAACCTGTTGTGGAATGAGGCCGTGACGTGCTGGCGGATGGCGGCGAAAAATCCGCTCGGTTCTGCCGCGGGATTGCCGCTTGGCATATCATGGGCTGGATTCGCTGCCGTGTGCTCTGCGGGCATCGGAATGCTGCTCATTGCCGGCCTGGTGAACATGCGGTCCCGGAACGTGGTTGCTGCAGGCGTGGCCGGAATCATCATTCTCCTGGTGGTAGCGATTGCTTTCCTCTGGCGGGACGCGCGCCGCGTGAGCGTGCCTTACTTTTCGCGAGACATTAGAATTCCCGGAACGAATGTTTTCATTTTTGCGTCGGCACTGATCTTCTGCACGTTGCTCATCGGTGACAGCGCTTTCTACTTTTCGCCGACTGCGTCGCTTGCTCTGCTTGTCGCCTCCACGGCCGCGTTGCCGATGGCGATGATGACCGTGCAGGGACTTCTATTTTCCGAGCGCATGCCGGGAATGTCGGGCCTGATGCGGCTGGCGGTTTTCCTTCCGCTGCTCTGGATGTGCCTGGGATCTGTCGTCTTGATTGTGTACCTTCGCGGGTTGCCCTACGGGATGGAGACCGAAGACACGGTCGTGTTTCATGCCCTGTGGATCAGCCTGGCATCGCTTGCCATGTGGCTGAGCAGGTTTCTGCTCCAAGTCTGGCGCTGGAGATGCGCGCTTCACGTTGCTTTGTTGGAGCCCGTAACAGCAAAACCTTCCCTACCGCTGTTAGCTCTGCCGCTGGCGATCCTCACCAAGCTGGCCTGCGCGTTCGTGTTGGTGCAGGCGCTCCTGCTCACGACATTATTCCAGACTTCCTCCAGTTTGATGGACTATCTTGGGTTGGCGCTGCTGATACCTGGAATTCACTTTCCGCCGCTATGGCTTGCAATGCTGCTCAGCGAAATCGCGCTGAACGAAAAACAGCTGGAAATTCCCCGCGAGTCCGACGCGTAGTTCAATGGCAGCGCATTCCTCCCCGAGGCAAGAGTGTCGGCGCCTCTCCCGCCAGGTCGCGAGCTCAACTTCATTCCAGGTACGGAATCGCCATCGGGCCTTCGGGCAGCACGGCGATGGGCGCGTCTTTGCCACGGCGCTTGAGCTCTTCTGCGAGGCGCGCGGTGATGTCGGTGACGGGCTCCAGGTGTGCCTTGCGCACTTCATCGGGCGCGATGTCGCTGACCAGCCCCACGCGCGCTTTGAGGCAGATGATGGCTAAAAGTTGCGCCTCCCACTGGTCGTACATCGAGAAGCCGGGCGCAAGAATGCGGTCGAGCAGCGCGCGTGCGTTCGGGGCTTCGAAAAGCAGCTTCTTGAAATTGCCATGTGACGGAAAGCCGTCGTTGCATTTGCTCGCCGACAGGATGAACCCGTCCTGCTCGATGATCTGCGCCCCGGCGCTCATGCCTTTTACGGCCTGGTAGAGATTCTGGTCGAGCGGATAACCGCTGTTAGTCGTAACCACAATCGGGAAGGCCTTTTTGCACGGCACCATCACGGTTGACTTCGAAAACGCGCAGCCGGCCACGTGGGCGGCCATCGGATCGCCGCAGAAGAAGCGCGTGATCTGGCGCTTGTGATTCTGCGTCACGTTGATGCAGAAATGGACCGGCAGCACCGAGCCGTTCTCGCGAATCTGGCGCTGCGTCGGGTTTCCTTCGAGCACACCCCAGGTGCTCTTCGGATCGCCGATCGTCTTGGCGTCATGGTAGCGCATGATCGACGCGATGTCCGCAACAGCCGGGAAAATGCCTTTGTAGCCGCCGGAGAAGCCGGCCATGAAATGCGGCTCGATGAAGCCCATGACGATGCGCTTGTCGGCCTGCACGTACTCTTTGTTCATCAGGACCGGGAAGCCATCACTGGTTTTGCCGGCGGGCGCGAGCGTCGCAGGATCCAGCGAGTTGTGATTGACGATGCGGTATTTTTTTGCGATGCCTTTGCCGACCATTGCATCGAGCTCTTCCGGCGTGTTGACGCGGTGCGAGCCCGTGCCGTTAACGATCACGAAATTTTCCGCCGGCACATGCGAGAGCTCGGCAAAGATCCAGGGCAGCAGGCGATCCGTCGGCAGTGGCCGCGTGATGTCGGGAATCACGATTGCGACTTTGTCTTTAGCGCTGATCAGCTCTTTCAGCGGCTTGGCATTGATCGGCGCGCGCACCGCCGCTTGAAAACCGGCGGCCTCATCGGGAAGTCCTTCGAGAAATTTCGGCGCGACGACAGTGACGTTGGACGTGGGAATCTCGACGTTCAGGCCTTCTTTGCCATACTGCAGATGAATTTTCATGTCCGCGCGCGCCCCTGGAAGTTGTGAGCTAATGTTCTGATTTGTTACATTCTAAACGCAGGCTCAGGTGTGTGCAAACGACGTGACGGGTGACGGGTGACGGGTGACGGGTGACGGGTGACGAGTGCCGAGGGGCGGTAACTCGAAATTCGAAATCCGAAATACGAAACAAATGTTTAAAACATCGAAATTCAAATGCTCAAAACTGGGTGGCGCCGGCAGTTTTGAACATTTGGATTTGATTCATTTGAATTTGTTTCGGATTTCGTGCTTCGAATTTCGTACCTGCGCCGACACTCGTCACCCGTCACCCGTCACCCGTCACCCGTCACATATTCTTTGAGTCTTCGAGTCTTTGTGTCTTGGTGTTGAAGAAAGCAAGGCCCACGCGCCCATCCTTCTTCTTCACCTGCGAGTTCAGCGCTCCCAGCGCAAACATGAGGATCAGCAGCATCACGATGACGCCACGCCAAAGATCGCGATCATTTTGAGCTTCTTGACGTCGTCTTCGTCCATTTCGTCGAACATGGCCCGATAGACTCCTGAGGCGCTCGGATGGTTTACTTTTTGGGCGTGAATTCCTGGAGCAGCTTTACCGAGCTCACGAATTTGTTGAACGTGGGCGTGTCGTTGCCGTCGATGCTGAAGCCCTGAATCGTAATGAGCGATTTCTCGCCCGTGCGCGCGAAGTACAGGATCGTGTAGAGCTTCTTTCCGTCCCCCCGGGTGGCCTCGAACGTGTAGCGCCAGGAGTGTCCGGGCACCGGGATCTGCGCCGCTTCGAGCTTTTCGTTCGCGACCTTGTTGCCGGCCTTCATCGATCCGGCGCGGACGGCATCGGTGATCTCCTTGCGGGTGAGCTCGTCCAGGTCATTGACCAGCTCGCCGACTGAAATCGTCGCGCCGCCTCCAGTCTTCGGATTGAAGCACATGTAGTTGCGGCCCTTGTTCGTGATGGGCTCAAGCCAGCGCCAGTCCGGCGCGGGTGCGACAAAGGAGACGTTGGCGTTCTTCAGTACGAGAGAGCTTCCGTCGAGCATCGAAGCGGGTACGGCGGTAAAACCGGCGGGGTCGGCCTGCGCTCCGGCGACCGAGTAGCAGATCAGGATGGAGAAGCTGACGAAGGCCGCCGCGATCAACCAGTTCATGCGCTCACCTTATAACCGGCGGTTCTGGTTTCGGGTTTCTAGTTTCTGGTTTTCGAAGTGTATGTTTCACCAGGAACCAGAAACCGTAAACCAGAAACCCTCGTTCTAGTCCTTCGGAGCGGGCTTGACCAGCTCCTTCAGGTACTTGGCATACTTTGGCAGAATCTCGTCGGGATCGGCGTTCTCCTGCAGCACTTCCAGCGAGAGATAGCCGCGGTAATTGCCGCTCTTAAGCAGATCGGTGACCTGGTTCATCGGCACGAAGCCTTCACCCGGTTCGCAAGGCAGAATCTTGGTGCGGTCATCGTTGAAGGCGCAGTCGTGAACGTGAATGTGCTTCACGTTATCGCAGATCGCGTCGTAGGTGTCTTCAACGGACTCAAGCACACGGATCGGGTGGAGCACATCCCAGAGCACGCCGAGCTTGGGGGAGTAGACCTGGCTGAGCACTTCGGCGACGTATTTTGAATGGCTGAAGGAGCCGTGGGTTTCGAGCAGCAGCATCGAGCGCACTTTTTCCTTCTCCGCGAACTCGGTGCATTCATCGATGGCTTCGGCGATGTAGTCGATCACGCCGGTGACTTCCAGGCCGTGCGGGACGTCGCCGCCGAAGACGCGGATATAAGGAGCGCCGATGGCGTCGGCCACGCGCAGGCACTGCTTGACATTGTTAATCGTTTTTTTGCGTTCGACGACATCGGGGCTGGCGAAGTTGAAGGAGGTGGCGAGGCAGGCGACGGCCATGTTGGCCGCATCGAACTGCTTGCGTACTTCGGCCAGGTAATCGGCGCCGCTGTCGATTTCGACTCCATGGAGGTGGCCTTTGCCGATTCGCAGTTCAACACCGTCATAGCCATAGGTCTGCATACCGTCAACGATGGCTGCGACCGTCCATTCGGGACATACCCACGTGGTGAAGCTCAACTTCAGGTTATAGGTGTTTGCGTAAGCTGTTGCCATGAGACAGATACTCCCAATCTAAAAACAAAACATCCCCGCTGAGGCTGTGGCCCCACGGGGGACGCGCTAGCCTTTCACTACAAATGCGCAGCAAGTCTAGGGAGGCTCCCGCGTCTAGTCAAGGCCAACAAACCCTAAACGTTAAGTCTGAGGCAAGAATTTTTTGCAGGGGCGTTTCACACTTAGGCTTAACTTTTTTTCGCGTCTGGACGATATATTTTCAAATCGGTTATGGAAACTAGCGGGGAAATCCGCTTTCTTTATCTGTTCTGCGATTTTACATTGAAATTGCTCCATGTTGCTTTGGAAAAACTCCGTGGAGACTCCCTCGAGCGGCATCATGGTAGGCACAAAAAAGACAATCCTGATCATTGAAGACAGCGCCGACGCACGCGACACCCTGGCGCTCATGTTATCCCTTGAACAATACGTTGTTCGCGTAGTTTCAAGCCGGGACGAAGCAGTTGAAGTGCTCTCCCACGGCGAGCCCGATGTCGTTTTGCTGGACTGGTTCATGCCCGGAATGTCCATCGAAGATTTTGTCAGCAAGGCACGGAAAATGTATCCTTCGATACAGATCGTTCTCGTGTCGGCAAGCCTGAACACGGAGAAGAAAGCACAGGAGTGGAAGCTGAATTTCATCCTGAAGCCGTATGACCCGGCCGAACTGCTGAAGGTCATCGACCTCAGCATTCAAAAACGCCGCCGGCTCGATTTTCCGTATTGAAAATCGAGCTGTGAATCCGTAATAGAAGACAACCTTGATGCCGCTATCGTGATGAAGGCGCGACCATGACCGTTGAAACCAATCAGACCATACTCGTAGTTGACGACGACCAGACCGTGCGCGACTGGGTGACGCTCCTCCTGTCAAAGCGTGGCTGCCTGGTGCAGTCTGCGCGAGATGTTGAGAGCGCTTATCGCATCATTGCTGCGGACACGCCCGATGTCATCCTGGTGGACTTGGACCTTGCGCGCATGGATGTGCACGCCTTCAAAAGCTTCATTCTGATCCGTAATCCCGAAGCAAAAGTGCTGGCGATGACCGCGCTGCCGCACTCGCGCGCCGATCAGAAACACGGCCTGCGCATCCTCGTCAAGCCCATTGAAGAAGCCGAGCTCATCAGCGCGATCGGCTCCTGCGACGGGAAATGAACGTCTCTGGTTTCTAGTTTCTAGTTTCTGGTTTCTGGTTTCTGGTTGCTTCAGCGGAACTGGCATCCAGTGCCGGGTTTGATATAGTTCCGCGGATGCCTAACGGAAAAACTCTGGATATCGGCTGCGGCAGCTCGAAAACGCCGGGCGCGGTGGGTATTGATATCCTGCCCAGCCCCGGCGTGGACATCGTTCACGACCTCAACAAGCTGCCCTGGCCGATCGAGCCCGATCAGTTCGATACCATTGTTTGCTCGCACGTTATTGAGCACCTCACGGATCTGGTCGGCGTCATGAACGAGATCCACCGCGTCAGCCGCAACGGCGCGCGCGTGAAGATCATTACGCCGCACTTTTCGAGTCTCAATTCCTGGGAAGACCCCACGCACACGCGCCACTTTGCGCGACGCAGCTTCAGCTTCTTCGATACCGAAAGCAAGCACTGCTATACGTCCCTGCGCATGAAGACGGTGAACGTGGAACTCACGTTCGGCGGCGGCCTCTGGGATTTCATCGGCAAGACCCAGTACCGCCTCTTCCCCGAACTCTGGGAAAAACACTTCGCCTTCGTCTGGCGCGCGCGCAATCTATTCGTGGAGCTGGAAGTGGTGAAGTGAGTCTTGAGTCTTGAGTCTAAGAGTCTGGAGTCCGTGTCCGCTTAGACTCCTAGACTCCTAGACTCCTAGACTCCTAGACTCCCGACTCCCAGACTCTCACGCCGCATCCAGCTCCCGGCCGAGCACTTCCTCGATCCACTCGACCGGAACGCCTCGCTCGATCAGCTGGTCGATGAAGGCTTGCACACTTTCCATGCGCTCGGCGAGGCTGCTGCTCATGTACCGCGCGGCGCTCAGCGGAAGCATGCCGCGCGCGACTTCGTAGCGGATGTACATCTTGGCGCGGTTAGTGGCGAGCTCGAAGAGAAACTCGAAACTCGCTGGTTGATCGTACTCCAGTACCGCCAGTGACATTTCCTGAATCAGGTCGTCCTGCAGAGCCCCGTCGCCTGGTGCGAGCTGCCGTGCCTTCCAACCGAAACTGAACTGATGCAGCTCCGCGAAATCGTGATGCAGGCAGCGCGTTCGTTCGCTGTCGTTGTTCTCCCTCTCCCCTAGAGGGAGAGGATAGGGTGAGGGGTTTAGCGACTTCCTCTGCTCCTCATTGATACTAAGATGCTTTGCGCTCTCGATTTGTCGGGACTTTCTTTCAAGAATTTTCTCGTGGTAGTGCAGCGATCTCCAAAGCCTTTGTGGAAGCATATTTAGACGATCAACAATCAGGAGCTGGTAAAGCGATTTTACAGATACGCTCGCGCACCAGGCCTTGTTGGGCTTGCCCGGCTGCCCTTTCAGCCAGCCGCTGGCGATCATGCGCTGTACCGTCCGCTCGCCGCAACACAGAATCCGCGCGGCCCGCTCCACACTGATATAGGTCTCCTCCATCCCCATGGAAAAGGTCCTTCCCAGCCGCGGAGGATCATTCCGGCACGCGCTTCAGCGCAGGCGTGTGCGACCGCCCGAAATGGACCGCGCCTGAAAACGGCGCCACCGAAGCGAGCGATTTTAATTGAGATGTGTCCGGAAGAAGTCGCGGCCTATAGCATCCACCGCGCGTCTGGTTTACTCCGTCGATCGATAGGCGACCGAAGCGGGATATAGGTAGTTCAGCGCGTGGCTTCAGCAAAAAATCGTATCCACGGCCGAGCCCGCTGCAAGAAAAATATTGGAGGTAGCAGGGGTCGGCGCTGTAGTCGCGGTTTACTCTCGCTTGGGTGCCATGGGTCTGCCGCTGTTTGCAGACCCATGCGAACGGCATTGCGTGCAAGGCGGACTCTGCCTTAGCAATCACGGGCGATTTGAAGGTTACAAGGACTAGCGGAGTTCGAATTTGTCCGTTGTTTTTACGAACTCTTCAAGAACAACATTCTCTGGCACTGTTGCCCCTCGCTCCTCCAAGATCTGCTTTGCCTTCTGACGAACCGAAAAGGTTCTGACGAGATCGTACCGATCATCAGAACGCCCCTTCCAAACTTGGCCTTCGCAGGGGTGGCTCAAAAATTTCGAAATAAGCTCTGTATCTTCTGGCATTTTCCAGGAGTTCAGCACCTTCAGCGCAGCCCAGAGGTTGTATTCTTCTTGTGAATTCTTGAGGACGGTCGGA
>DASPJR010000169.1:0-9558 GCA_035628505.1 Planctomycetota bacterium
TAAACTCGCCCCGCAGCAGCTGGAGCTTTTGGTGATCGAGGAACTCTTAAAGGAGATGAAAGCCGAGCGCGCCGCCGAATCGAACGCGACGGAGACTGCGTCCGAGAAGCCGAGGTTCACGGTCTACGAACGCCTGAAAGCGGTCGTCTGGGATCAGCTCAAAGCGCAGCACGTGCAATTTTTTGCAGAACGCGAGAAGGCGTGGGCCTGCTGATTTCGGATTCGAGGAATTCGCCGCGATGTTTTCACGACTTAACCACAGAGGCGCAGAGAACGCGGAGGTGCGCAGAGATTTTTGGAGATGAGCAATCAGCCGGACAATCGCGCCCAAGCTGGGTGGCCGTGCCGTTGTGCCACGCCACGAAGTGGTGTGCCCAAACCGTCCGATTTCAGACGACGCGTGTTTCTGTTCGGCGGTACGCTTCGACGCAGCGCGTCTCAACCGGAGCTTCTTGTCGCTGCGCGACACGGCCCGATGGGCCGTCCACCCGACATGCGGCGCAAGAACAACAGGCCTGCGGCTCGCACGGGCGACCGAATGCGAGTTGACGGAGGACCTCGGTATTATATCGTATTATCTCAAGGCCGGAGCCTCTACTACTTCCCATAAAACAGGAGCCTGACGTGAAAGCTGTTCTCATTTGTTTTATTTCCGCCGCGGCGATCCTGCTAACGGGCTGTTCGAGTGGGCCGGCAACCCCGGCGGGAAAGCCGCAGATTGTCGCGACCATCTTTCCGCTCGCGGACTGGCTGCGGGAGGTCGCGGGGCCTGACGCGGACGTTCACTGCCTGGTCACCGGTAATGCCAATCCGCATCACTTCGAGCCTTCAGTTAAAGATGTGGCCACGATCACGCGCGCCAGCGCTGTGTTCACCGTCGGTCTGGAGCTCGATCCATGGGCCGGAACGCTCATCAAGAACGCCGGCACGCAGGCGAAGGTCTTTGAGACGGGAAAGTGGATTCGGCCGCTGCGGCTCGAATCGGCGCGGCTGATCGAGGTTGTCACCGACCCGAAAGATAAATCCGCAGACAAGCCCGATCAAAAAAAGGATCATCACGACCACGACGGCCATGATCATCACCACCACGGGGACGCCGATCCGCATTTCTGGCTCGACCCGACGCGCGCGGCCGATGTCGTGCAGCGCATGGCAGATGAACTGGAAGCGCTCGATCCTGCTCACGCGCAGGACTATCAGAAACGTGCCGACGCCTATATCGCCAAGCTGAAAGCTCTGAGCGCCGAACTGGACGCGGCGGCAAAGACCATTCCGCCAGGGAAGAAAATCGTGACGTTTCACGACGCCTACGGCTATCTGCTTGAGCGGCTCAATATAAAACTCGCGGCAGTCGTGCAGGTCAGCCCGGGTGTGGAACCGAGCCCGAAAAATGTGAGCGAAGCCATTCGTGCGATGAAAGAGATCAAGCAGCAGGTTGTTTTTACCGAACCCACGGGAAGCCCCACCGCAGCGAAGGTCGTCGCGCAGGAAATTGGCGGAAGCGTGGAGACGCTTGACCCGATGGATAGCGAGCTGAGCAATGTCGGCAAAACCTATCTCGAACGCATGCAGCACAATGTCAACATTCTGTTGAAAGTGATGCAGCCGTGAGCGTTCCACAGAAAACTCCGGTGAATGCAACATCGGTCATTGAACTGCGCGGCGTAAAATACGCGTACGGCGACGGCCCGAACGTGCTCGACGGTGTGGACTTCAAAGTTCGCGACGGCGAATTCTTAGGAGTCATCGGGCCCAACGGCGGAGGCAAAACCACGCTGCTGAAGTTGATTCTCGGCTTGATGCGCCCGCTCGAAGGCACGGTGAGCGTCCTGGGCAAGGCAGCGGCCGATCTGGGGCATGACCGGAGGCTGCTGGGCTACGTGCCGCAGGATGTGATCGTTCGCAAGCAGTTCCCGGCCACTGTACTCGATGTGTGCCTGATGGGAACGTACGCGAGCCTCGGACTGCTTCGCTGGCCGGGTGCGACTGAACGCGCAAATGCAAAGCAGGCGCTGCATGACGTTGGCTTGGAAGGTCTGGAAGAGCGCCTGGCTGGAAATCTTTCGGGAGGACAGCAGCAACGTCTCTCGATCGCGCGCGCGCTGGTCGCGCAGCCGCGTTTGCTGCTGCTGGACGAGCCCACGAGCGGCCTCGATACAGGTGGTCAGGCTCAGCTTTTCACATTGCTCGAAAAACTGCGAAAGCAGTACCACCTCACGGTCGTGATGGTCTCGCACGATGTCACGGCGCTGGCGCATTACGCGGACGAGCTGGCGTGCCTCAACCGCACATTGCACTGGCATGACCGCAGCGAGCTGATCAGCGAAGCGGTGCTGCGAAAAGTTTATGCCTGCGAGCTCGACGCGTTTTTCATCCAGCATCAGAAGCACCTCGAAGAGTTTCACGGCGACCACGCGCCGGCGGGGCACGCGCATGGGCCGCACTGCAGCCACGATCACGGCCATTCACACGGTGATCACGGCCACTCGCATGACGATCACGGGCACTCACATGGCGAGGGCCAGGCGTGAACGAACCGGGATTCATGCAGGTGCTCTCTCAAACGCCGCTGCTGCAGCGGGCGCTCGCGGCCGGAGCGTTGGCAGGCGCGAGCTGTGCGATTCTCTCGCCGCTTGTGGTGTTGCGGCGCATGTCCTTTATTGGCGACGGCATGGCGCATGCGGCGTTCGGCGGAATCGGCCTGGCGCTTTTTCTGCTCTCCGGCGCCAACTACGACGACCCCATGATCAAGCTGATCACGATGGCATTCTGCCTGACACTGGGCATTTCAATTGCCTACGTCTCCCGCGGCGGAGACACCGAGCGGCTTGCGGAAGACAGCGCCATCGGCATTGCCTTCTCGGTGAGCATGGCTCTGGGCGCGCTGTTCCTGAAGCTTCGCCAGAGCAGCAATCCGCAGTACGTGACGAGCATGGATGTCTTTCTGTTCGGCAGCATGCTGAATATCAGCCCGGGCGACGTGTGGCTGTTGGCCGGCTTGTCGGTCACGGTGCTGGCCTGCATGATCGTGCTGCAGAAGGAAATGCTCTTCTACACCTTCAACGCGCGCCTGGCCGAAGCCAGCGGGCTGAACGTCGGCGTCTTTCACTACCTGTTCATGATTCTGCTTGTGGTCACGGTCGTTACGTCGTCGCGGCTGGTGGGAATTATCCTGGTCAGCGCGTCGCTCGTGCTGCCCGGAGTGACGGGCCTGAAAGTTGCCTCGCGCCTCGCGCCGGCAATGCTCGTAGCGGTTGCCGCCGGTGCCTCAAGTTTCGTCTTTGGCACATTCGCGGCGTACACGTTCGATGTGCCGAGTGGATCGGCGATTATTCTGATTCAGTTCGCCTATCTGCTTCTGGCAAGCGTGCTGCACGCGCTGAAGACACGCCATCGCAGCACGCACTGAAGCAGACTAGAAATTTTGATAGACGCGCTCGGGAGGCATGCCGATGTTGCCGAAGGCATTCTTCACATCTTCAACCATAGCCTTCATGCCGCAGACAAACGCGACGCTGGTCGCGGAGACGCCGCTGAAATCCTCGAGCAGCGCCTGCTGCACGCGGCCGACTCGTTCGTTCCAGGTGTTGGCGTGCGGCTGCGAGCAGACGCGGCAGACTTCGATTCCGCGATTTGCCCAGTCCTGCATCTCACCGGCATACGGAAACGACGTGCTGGTGCGGGCGCCGTAGATCAGCCGCACATTCCGGAAGGAGTCGCGGTCCTTGAGCATGGCACGAACGACCGAACGCAACGGCGCAATTCCCGAACCGACGCCGATAAGGAAGACATCGCAGCCGCGTGCCAGTTCAAAGGGATAGCCCTTCCCTGACGGCACTGAGACCTGCAGCTTTCCGCCGGCGGGCGTGGAGACGATGGTGTCGGCGGTTGGATTGCCGCGCTTGATCAGCAGCGAGAGCCGTTCTTCACCTGGCGCGGAGGCGAGAGCAAAAAATCCCGGCTTGTTCTCGCCGATCTTGATTTGAACGTACTGTCCGGGAGTTGTGTACGCGGAGAGGAATTCAGCGGAGGGCGCGAGAAGATCCAGATGCGTGAGCTCAGGCGTTTCAGCGCGGACGTCCGCGACAGTCACTTCGGTAAAGGGTTGCGGCGTGCTCATGATCTAGTTCCCATCTAACCTTTGTGTCTTTGAGCCTCGGAGTCTCTGTGTGGAACGGTTTACAAATTAAAAAGGACGAGCCTCCGCCCGTCCTTTTCAAGGAACCGCGGTATTCACGCGGAGATTACTTCAGATGGGCGCCGACGAGCTTGGTCATCTCAAACATGGTGACCGTTTTCTTGCCGCCGAAGATCGCCAGAAGCTTTTCATCAGCGTTGATGTTCGTCTTCTTCTTCGGATCCTGCAGGTTGTTCTTCTTGATGTACGCCCACAGTTTCTTCGTCACTTCCGTGCGCGGAAGCGGCTTATCGCCGACAACCTTCGCCAACGCCTCGTCCGGTTGCAGCGGCTTCATGAACGCGGCATTCGGCTTCCGACCCGACTTCGCTTCTTTCTTAGCCATGACCCTGACCTCCCAAAACCTGTTCGACTCGCCTGCTCTGCAGGCACAGCCCCCCTGGAAAACCGACGCTCACTATGCACTTTTACCTATGAGAGTCAACGCTTTCTCCTATGAAAATTGACTAAAAGCACCATTTTCTGATGAAAAATCGCACTTTTTTCATAGGAGAAGAGGCAAAAACTGTTATGTCGACGCAGATTTTACGCGGGAGACGGCGCGTTTACAGCCGCGGTTTGCGCAGCGATTTGCCGCCATCGTCGCTTCCGCTGCCCGGTTCGGAACCACTTCCGGAGCCTTCGGAACCACCACTAAACCCTTCGCCTTTCTTGCCCTTTCCGCCTTCAGCGCCCCACATCAGACGCATCATTTCGGGATATTCTTCGTCAACCGCGGTGAGGAGGCAATAGAGGCAGCGGCGAAAACCTTCGTAGCTCAAGTTCGAATCGTTGACGGGCACGTCGATCTCTGCGCGCACTTCGCCGTCGGCGGGATCGAATCCGAATTTCAGCAGGATGTACTGCATGTTCAATTCCATGAGCCGCTCGAGAATGCGCGCGCGGTCGGGAATCTTGGTGAGATTCAGATAATTCGGAACGATGAAACGGACGCGCTGCTTTTCGGCGTCGAAGAGAACCATGGCGCGGTATGTCGCGTGATCTCCGCGGAAGCCTGTGCGAATGCAGGAGCCTTCGGGGTCCAGATCGTAACGCCATTCATCGCGGTCAAGGTAGCGGGCTAAGGTGTCGAGGGTCACCAGAGAAGACATATGCCGCCCGGGTTAGTGGTGGAGGTGATGGGAGTTGAACCCACGACCTCTGCATTGCGAACGCAGCGCTCTCCCAACTGAGCTACACCCCCACTGCTGAGACTCTCACTATCCAATACTTTGAGTCTTTGTCAAATTAAGATGGAGGGAGAAACTGGACGGAGGGAACGGAATTTTTCATTTCACAGTTTTCAATTCTCATTTCTCATTTGAGGAGCACTCATGAATACGCAGGAACGTGCTATCGAACTCGAAGAACGGCTGATTGATTTTGCTGTTCGGATTATCAATTTGTCAGTGCACTTGCCGAAGAATTCCGCCGGGAAGCTGGTAGCTGGACAGATACTGAAATCCGGAACATCTCCCGCGCCCAACTACGCGGAAGCTCGCGGCGCCGAAAGCAGGCCCGACTTTCTACATAAGCTCGGTGTCGTTTTGAAAGAGCTCAACGAGACGATGGTTTGGCTAAAGATCATTCAACGCAGCCGAATGATCAAATCTGCCTTACTCAGTGATTTGCTCGCTGAGAACAATCAGTTGTGCCGCATCTTACGGCATCGGTGACGACAACCCGTCTAAAAACGCCAAACGATCACGCGTTTTTAAAAATGAGAAATGAAAAATGAGAACTTAGAAATGACAACTTCAGTGGCCGTTAAATGACCTGCAGCACCAGGCACTTGAGGTACTTCCCTTGATCAAACCCTGGCGGAATGGGGTGGTCGGGGCCAGCGCTGCGGCTTTCCAGAAGCACGGCGCGGCGATCGGAGGCACGTATTCCGGCGGCGACAGCCCGCTCGAATTCTGTCAGCGAAACATTGCCCGAGCACGAACACGTGAACAGAACGCCGCCGGGAGCAAGCAGGCGCACGGCCTGCATGTTCAAGTCGCGATAACCCGAGAGCGCCTCGTTTAAACTGCCTTTGCTGCGCGCAAACTTAGGCGGATCGAGAACGATCAGATCGAATTGCCGTCCGGCCTCCCGGAGATGCTTGAATCCTTCGCTCCAGCCGGCGTGAATCAGGTCCGCGTCTTCGATCTTGTTGGCTTCCAGATTTGATTTCGCCAGTTGCAGCGCCTCTTCGGACGAATCCAGCAGCGTCAGGCTGCGCGCGCCGCAGCGGGCAGCGTGAAGCGTGAATCCGCCGCTGTAACTGAACGCGTCCAGCACGTTCCGGCCCGCCGCGAATTCTCCGAAGCGGCGCCGGTTCTCGCGCTGATCGAGATACAGCCCTGTCTTCTGCCCGAAACCGCTGCGCAGGTCGCACGCCAGCCGGACGCCGCATTCATACACCGTCTGCGGCCCATCGGGAGCAACGCCGCGCAACACGCCGCTTTTAGGCGGATCCAGTTTTTCAAGCTGCCGCGAACGTGCATCGCTGCGATCGAAAATGGCTTTTGGCTTGAGGCGTTTTTCGAGCGCCTCGAGCAGCACGGGGCTGCGTCGGTCCATGCCAACGGTGCCGATCTGCACAGCCAGATAGTCGCCGTAAACATCGACCGTCAATCCCCCCAGCCCGTCTCCTTCGGAGTTGATCAAACGATAGGCGTTGGTTAGCGGCTGTTCGGGGACAGTTGGCAGTTTGGCTGTCGCGGCGCCATTCGACGGATCGACTCCCGCCTTGCGCAGAAGTTCGTCACGCCGGCGGCGAAGCTCCGACGTTTCTTCCACCACTTCCATGCCGTACTGCATGGCGAAGTTCTGAATTTTAAAAATCTGAAGATCAATTTCTTTGAGCAGCCGCGCGTCGGACGAACTGAGCGTGGGCTCTTTGGGCCGCGACGCCGACGGTGCGCACTCGGCGGCCTCAGTCACTCCCAGTTTCAGCACGTCACGGCGCAGGCGCAGCGCCTCGTCGATTCGCGATTCCAGAAGCGAGTCGTCGATCGGCTTGTCCGCTCGCGTGAGCAGCCGGACGGCGATGGCGGAATCCGGCGAATAAAAACCACGCCCAATGAAACTGCCGCGATCGTCAAGCACCCGAACGTCATCGCCGGGAGCGGCTTTCCCGTCCACGCGGGCCACGGCGTCCGCGAACACCCACGGGTGCCCGCCGTACAGCGGCTTGGCATTCCCTTTCCGGAGATGCAACGTGGGAGTCGCCGCCGTTTTTGCCTCGTGAGTCTGTTCTGCCAAAATTTACAACCTCAACGTGTCAGTGAGCTCTGCAATGGCAGAATGACGAACCAGAAACCAGAAACATCAAACCAGAAACTACTCCTTATCGCCTTCGGCGTGCGGGCCTTTTGTCTCCGCCTTTTCATCACGCGACTTGCGAATGCGGCTGATCTGCTCACGGTAGGTCTTGTAATTGAGCAGCATTTCCTGCAGTGAATCGCCGCCGAATTTCTCACACAGCGCCTGCGCCAGAATAAATGCCATGAAATTCTCTCCGACCACAGCAGCCGCCGGCAGCGCGCAGTAATCGCTGCGCTCGATGTCCGCCTTCATCGGCTCGCCGGTAGTCAGATCCACCGACATCAGCGGCTTCATGAGCGTGCTGATGGGCTTCATAGCGACCCGCACGACCAGCGGCGCGCCGTTGGTGATGCCACCTTCGAGTCCGCCCGCTCCATTCGTCGGCCGCGTGAAGCCGCCTGTGGCTGTTGGCGTGCGCGTCGGCTTGTAATTGATCTCATCATGAACCTGACTGCCCGGCAGGCGCGATGCGGCAAAGCCGAGCCCGATCTCTACGCCCTTCATAGCCTGGATCGACATCATGGCTTGTGCGATGCGGCCATCGAGGCGGCGGTCCCACTGTGTGTGGTCGCCGAGTCCGATGGGCAGTCCCTGCACTACGACTTCGAAAATCCCGCCAAGCGTGTCGCCGGCTTTTTTGGCCTGATCGATCGAGAAGATCATCTTCTCTTCGGTGGCTTTATCCAGACAGCGCACTTCGCTGGCATCGGCCTTCTCGAGTTGTTCCCACGTCGGCTTAAAGCCCGCCGGAAGTTCAACCGGCCCCAGCGCAACGACATGGCTGCGGATCTGAATTCCAAAGTGCTTGAGCAGCAATCGGCAGAGCGCTCCGGCGGCGACGCGCGCGGCCGTTTCGCGGGCGCTGGCGCGTTCGAGAATATCGCGGATGGGTGCGTCGAACTTCAGATGGCCAACCAGGTCAGCGTGGCCGGGACGCGGGCAATCGAGTTCCGGCGCGGTCTCGATGCGGCAGTCCTTGTTCCAGACGGCCATGATGATCGGCGCGCCCATGGTCCGGTTGTGCCGCACGCCCGAGAGGAACTCGGCCTTGTCAGTCTCAATCTTCATACGGCCGCCGCGGCCGTAGCCTTTCTGGCGCCGGGCCAATTCGTGATTAATAGCGTCCTGATCGATCGGAACTCCGAATGGAAACCCTTCGATAAACGCAAAACAGCCGCGGCCGTGCGATTCACCCGCGGAACGGAACGTCAAGTAAGCCAAACCGGAATCTCCGAAAGCGCCTCAGACTTAAACACCAGAGTCAGGAATTATTATCCGAAAGCCGGACCGAAAAACAGTGAAGGATGTGACTGTGTGCCGCATATGCCGTTTATATTCTTGACGGGCCACTCACAAAAGATGTCGCTGGGACACTCTGATTCGGAACTATCTCGGGGGGCCTGGCGACCCGATGATCAGCGCAATTGCACGCGTGCGCTCGGCAGACTGGTCCGCAGCGTGCTCTCAAACGACGCCGGCACGAAAACAGACTTAGAAGCGTTGGAAGAGTCAAAAAACGCGTTTTCTCCGTGGTGGAAAAAACAACAGTTGAGGTTAAAGTTTTGCGAACAAAGCAGCAAAGCTCTTACAGACAGTGTCCTCACTAATAGAGCTCACTTGATGCAGGGTCTCTCGGGGCAGTCATGGCAACGCTGACGGGGCGAACACTGGGTGGCTACCTCATCGAGGAAGAGCTCGGTCGTGGCGCCATGGGTGTTGTGTTCAAAGCGCGCCAGCTTTCCATGGATCGCCACGTCGCCCTGAAGTTCCTTCCCAAGCGCCTGGCTCAGGACGAAAAAGTCGTCGGCCGCTTCCTGCGCGAAGCGCGAGCCGCAGGCCAGCTCTCGCATCCGCACATCGTCAGCGTCCATGACGCCGGCGTTGTCGATGGACTGCACTTCATCGCCATGGAATTCGTGGACGGCACAACGGTCCACAAGCGCGTGAAGGACAAGGGTCCGTTCAGCGAAAAAGAGACGCTCGAAATAGGCGGACAGATCGCTGATGCGCTGCGTTACGCGCACGGCCGCGGCATTCTGCATCGCGACATCAAGCCCGACAATTTCCTG
>DASPJR010000170.1:0-11027 GCA_035628505.1 Planctomycetota bacterium
TCTCTGGCGCCACAGCAGGCTGAACCTTCTGCGTTTCCGGCGGCGCATTCAATTCAGCCAGCGCAAGCTCGGAGACGATCTCGGCGGCCTCGCTGTCGAGCCCGTCGCCGCTGGCAAAGCGCGGCAGATCGCGAACCGCTGACGTCGCCACTCGCGGAGGCTTGATCTCGATTTCTGTCGCGGCGTCGTTCTCAGCGAGTGCGATCCACATTCGCGCCACTTCCGGATCGCCTGCGCGCCGCGGCGAAGACTTGCTCGCACCCGGCCGTGCGGGACGGTTCAGAGCCGCTGGCTCGTCAGGCGCGTCTGCGTAGCGTAAAAACTCCGGATCGCCCGCGCGAATCTGCCGCGGACGAACGCTCCGGGGACCTGCTTCTTCCTGCGGGATTTCCCACGGGCCTTGCGGCCGCGGTGTGACATCGACGACGGCGGCGCGCTCGTCATCGTTCGTTTCTTTGGGGTGCAGCAGCTTGAGCAGATCATCGATGAAAGACTGCGCGGCGGCTGTGTCCGGATCAGTGGACGAAGTCGCCGGCTTTTTCTTCTCCGCCGATGAGAGCAGCGGTACTGCCTGGCCGTCTTTGCCCTCAGCCTCAACGGCCCAGGCCGCAAGCGGTAAAATGAAGTTGAACGCGAGCAGGCAGAGCGCGGCGATGCTGCTGGCGCTCGCGCGCGTGATTCGTGGTTCAACTCGTTGCGACATAATGAGTTATTATGCGTCTACAGCCGCAAAAGCAAGGCGTTAAAAGTGCGCCATCTCGCTTTTATTTCAAACCAGCTCAGCCAGGATCCCGTCGGCGACGGGCATGCCCTGCCTGCTGATGCGGTATCGGCCCTCGGGGGTGCGTTCCATGAGGCCTTCCCGCATAAACTTGGCGATCGCCGGATGCTGCGAAAAGTCGAGGCCCCAGCGTCTGGCAAAATCTGCCGCATCCACGCCGCGCCGCAGACGCAGTTCCAGCACCAGCGATTCGCGCGCGCGGGCATCTTTGTCCAGGGTCTCCGAGCTGGCGATGGCGATGCCGTCTTTTTCAGCGGCGGCCATGTAGCGGTCCATTTCGTAGAAGTTGGTGCTGCGCTTAAAATCGACGAAACTCGCCGCCGAAACTCCGAGACCCAGGTACGCTTCGTTACGCCAATAGATGAGATTGTGCTGCGCTTCAAATCCGGGGCGCGCGTAGTTACTCACTTCGTACTGCGGCAGCCCGGCCTGCTCGAGCGTCTCCATCACCAGCGTGTACTGCGCGCCTTCCTCTTCTTCGGAGAGCGAGCCGACCACGCCGCGCTGCACCGCCTGCGTCAGCGGCGTGCCATCTTCGTAAATAAGTCCGTACGCAGAAATGTGCTCGGTGCCCAGCGCAATCGCTTCATCCAGATCGCGGCGCAGATCGTCGCGCTTCTGCGTGGGCAGGCCGTGCATCAGATCGATGGAAATGTTGCTGTAACCGGCTTTTCGCGCGAGCGCCACCGCTTCGCGTCCCTGGTCGGCGCCGTGCACGCGGCCCAGCAGCTTCAGCAGATGCGGCTGAAACGATTGCACGCCGAAGCTGATCCTTTTAACGCCCTGCTTGAGCAGGAATTCAAGCTTCGCCGCGTCGGTCGATCCGGGGTTGGCCTCGATGGTAAATTCGGCGGTGCGTGTCCAGTCCACGTAGCGGCGCAGAAGTTCGAAGAACTTTTCGAGCTCGGGAATATTCAACGCGCTGGGCGTTCCGCCGCCGAGAAAAATGGTGCGCGGCGCATACGGTTCTGACAATTGCAGCGCGCCGACGCGAACGCGCATCTCGTTTTCGAGCGCCGTTAAATAGCGCTGCGCACGCCCGGCAGCGTAGGTTTCGCTCGAGAAATCGCAGTAGGTGCAGATCGCCGCGCAGAAGGGAAGGTGGATGTAGAGGCCTTCCGGAAATGTTTGTGCGCGCAGCGCAGGTTCAAGAAGCTGTGTCATTCACGACTTTCTTCCCTCTCCCCTCCGGGGAGAGGGCGGACATGAGCGCAGCGAATGCCGGGTGAGGGGTAACGCCTCTCTTGCAAGATACGGTTACCCCTCACCCCGGACTCGCTATCGCTCGCTCGGCCCTCTCCCCGGAGGGGAGAGGGAACATCACTGCACCGCCACGAGCACCTTCAGCGTGCCGCGCGTTGCGGCGAGCTCAAACGCTTCCACGCCCTGCTCCAGCGTTTTGCGGTGATCAATCAACGCCCGCACGTCCAGCTTTCCAGACGCCAGCAGCCGCAACGCCGGCGCGAACGGACCGCAGCGGCTGCCGAGCACCGTGATCTCATCGACCACCACCCGCGCCCAGTCCAGCTGCGGCGGCTGCGACGGCGCATAGGTGCTCTTTAAGACAAGCGTCCCGCGCGGCGCAATCCAGTTCACTGCCAGCGCTAAGGCCTGCGGCGTTCCGGTGCATTCGACGACGACCGGATAGCGCTCGAAAAACGCTGGTGCGCTCTCGCCAGGCTTGACGGCTTCAACATTCCAGCGCCGGGCCAGCGCGAGTTTCTTTTCGTGCCGGCCGAAGAGCGTCACGCGCGCGCCGAGTGCCGCACAGACCTGGCTGATCAGCAGACCAAGCTTGCCATCGCCGATCACCAGCAGGCGCGTTCCGGGCAGCACATGCATCTGTTCGAAAATCTCAAGCGCGGCCGCGAGCGGCTCGACGAAGACGGCTTCCTCGTCGCTGACCGAATCCGGAACGGACAGCACGTTCTCTTCCGGCAGATCGACAAACTGCGCGAACGCGCCAGGACGCTTGTAGATGCCAAGTACCGTTCGCTCCGGGCAGTGCCGCCCAAGCCCGCCGCGGCAGGTCGGACATTTTCCGCACGCCGCGTTGATCTCGCCGACGACGCGCCGGTTGATCAGGCGGTCTGGTCCCTCCACGACGCGACCGGTGAACTCGTGCCCGGGAATGCCCGTAAAGTTCATGTAACCCTTCACCAGCTCCAGGTCGGTGCGGCAGATGCCCACCTGCTTGACGGCGATGCGGCATTCGCCTTTTGCGAGAGGCGGAAGCGGAACTTCTTTCAGCTGCAGCGTGCCCGCCGGTTCGACGACCAGTGCTTTCATGCTGAGTACTTTACCTGAAGCTCCGCCCATTCCCAAGAGCGCAATTCCCCTCTCCTCTCCGGGGAGAGGGCGGACATGAGCGAAGCGAATCCGGGTGAGGGGTAAACGCTCTCTTGCAAGAAACGCTTACCCCTCACCCCGGAGGCTATCGCTCGCTCGGCCCTCTCCCCGAAGGGGAGAGGGAACAGGTCACGCCGGCTTCAGCGTTCCCTTATGCGGAATGCCCTGCTGCGCGCGCGCTTCTTCGGTCAGCGGAATCGCATCAGCCTTCGGCCGCATGCCGTGTCCATAATGCTTGGCGTAAACCTGCGTGAACTCCGCGCCGAGAAAAAGAATCTGTGCCGAGTAATAGATCCAGAGCATCAGCACGGCGAGCGATCCGGCCGCTCCGTACGTGGACGCGACGGTGCTGTGCGCGAGATAAAGCGAGATCAGGTATTTACCGATGGTCAGCAGAACGGCCGTCGCGAACGCGCCAATCCACACGTCGCTCCAGGCAAAATCGACATCGGGCAGAAACTTGAAGATGAGCGCGAACAAAAACGTGAAGAGAATAATTGGCGCTGCGAAGTTGACGCCCGCTGAAATCCATCCCGCGCCCGGCAGAGTGCTGCCCCAGGTTGCGATCAGCGCGGCGGTTACGGTGCTGGCGACAACCGAAGCGATCAGAAAAATGCCCGCGCCGATGACGAGTAGAAACTGAAAAAACCGATCTCGAATCGTCTGCCCCCAGCTTTTTCCGGGGCGGGGTGTGACTTCCCAGATCGTATCGAGTGCGTCCTGCAGTTCGGCAAAAAGTCCCGACCCAATGACAATCAACGTCAGGAAGCTGATCACCGTGGCAAAAATCCCTGCGCCGCCTGAACGCCACGCACCCTCGATGAGTCCCTGGATCGTTTCCGCGGCTTTGGGTCCGGTATACTGCGCAATCGTGCCCACCAGCTGTCCCTGAGCGGCCTGATTGCCGAGCACAAGTCCCGCGATGGCAACGGCCACGACCAGCAGCGGCGCGAGCGCGAACATCGCGTAAAACGCCAGAGCGGCGCCAAGGCGCGGGGCTTTGTCCTCCAGATACTCGTCGAACGTGGTTTTCAACAGGTTCCAGAACTTCTTCATGCGGCGAGAGCTCCTTTGACGTGCCGCAAAAAGTGGGGCAAGAGGTATGCCGATTTTTCGAAGGTTCAAGCAGCTCGCGCGACATATTAATGGATGCACAATTTGCTTGGCATCGGCTTAGGTGCGCCCTACACTGATGCGCAAATCCTATGGAGGGACACGACACTATGGCATTCACCGATATGAGCCTTGAGGAGCGTTTTGCAGGGCTGGACGACCACAAGGCGAGATTTGTATCCAAGGTGTACAGCGGATTGACCGTATCGCTCGTCGTTGCGGCCATCGCCTGTGTGCTGGGAATCGGCTGGTTCAACAGTATGCCGCGCCCAACGGCGATGGGCATTTTCAAAATCCTGATGATTTGCGAAGTCGTCCTGCTGCTGATCGCTTCTTTCGTGCGCCTCAGCGGTCCCCTGGCTTGGGCGATGCTCTTCGGCATCGTGTCGCTCTCCGGTGTGACGCTTGCGCCAATCCTGATTTTTTACGAGCGTATCGCGGGAGTCGGGACCATCGCCGCGGCGATCGGTCTGACGGGCACAATTTTCCTGACGCTCACCGCCTACGTGCGTTACTCGGGCAAAGATTTCAGCTATCTCGGCGGCTTCCTCTGGATGGCCACCATCGCGCTCATCCTTACCGGGCTTGCCTCCATTTTCTTCCCGGCCTTCGGCCAGGCTGTGCATTACTGGAAGGCCTGCATCGGCGCGCTGATTTTCTCCGGCTGGATTCTTTTCGATACCTCGGCCGTGACGCGACAGTACTACCGCGAAGACAACGTCGTCGGCGCGATCCTGACGCTGTACCTGGACATCGTAAATCTGTTCATCTACATTCTGCAGATCCTCGGCAACCGCAAGGATTAAGCTCGACGTTCGCAGCACGAAGACGTGACCGAAACGGCGCCAACCGTTTCGGTCATTTTTATTTTGAGTAATTATATTTACTGCGAATTTCGTGCTTTGCCGTCAGTCGCCACCCGTCACTCGTCACTCGTCACTTCGTCACTCGTTACTCCGTCTCGCGTCACTTAAGCGCCGCTCCGATCTTTGCCAAGTCGAGCGGCGTTTCGATATCCACACTTTCGGCGTCGGCCGGTTCAATCTTGATGCGCGGATCGGGAGGAGCCGGATGCGCAAGCGCTTTGGCGCGGGCATCCAAAGCCCACGTCTGAACTGCACGCCAGACCTGCGGCTCGGGCGCGTCGACCTCCAGTCCCTTTTCTCCGACTTCTCCAACGAGCACGCGCACGCGCATCACCGCTGCCGTGTTTTTCGGTTCCATGTACGTGGGCTGGTCGAACGACACCCAGGCCGGCTCGACGCCGACATCGACCATTTCCCAGTTGAGATCGAGCACCGGCACGCAGAGCGCGTTTTTTGGATCAGGCTTCCAGCCGTCTTTCTCCGCGTTGCTAACAAACACCGCCAGGCCGAGAAGCGCGTTCATCGGCATAGGCCGCTCGCCATGCAGCGCAATCTTTTTCTTTTCGCTGGCGAACGGTTTGTCTTCGCCCTTGCGCTGAGCCGTGCGCTCGTACGTAAGCGTGTCGCCGTCGAGTTTCAGCGTGATCGTCGTCGTCGCGGTCTGCTCTTTGCCGTCGGAATCTTTGAGCTCCGCGGTCTGTTTGAGTTCGCCCGACAGCAGCGCCAGATCGGAGCCGAGCAGGAGCGTGCCGCTGTAACGGATCTGCGCGCCTTTGCCGTCTTCGACGATGGCGGTCTTGTACTGTTCGCTGAGCTTGTACGTCGCGCCGCCTTCGCCCTTCGCATCGTCAATGCGCAGCGTGGCCTGCCCGAGCCGCACATCGCCGGCCTTCAGGATCAGCCCCGACGATTGCAGCACGCCCGGCACAAGCTTCGTTTGCGCCCGCAACGCCCGCGCCCGCTCGATGGCCTTTTTGATGTCGCCCTGCGAGGTCGGACGCGATTCGCCGGCGAGGAGGGAAGTTCGGGTAAAAAGCAATAAAAACAAGATTAGCGGTAACACGCGTGCAAGGAGAATACGCATCAGAGTAGCAACGCCTTAAAACCAGCTTGCGAAAAATGCTCATCTGCCGTGAGCGCTTCGGTGAGGTGATTGTCATTCATCACAACAAAGGAGATGCAATCGGTGAGTCCCCACACTTTGTCACCGCGCTCCTCGTACATTGTTAATCCGTGATTAATAAGGCTTGTTGAGGCCGGAGCGATATTGATGTTCGATGTTCTTTTCAGCTGGTGAATGAAGCTGGCTGCTGCAATGCGGTTCAGTGAACTCAAACCATCACAGATTTCGATCAGAACAACTTCGGTGGTCCAAATCTCCTTAACGCTTTGCAGAACGGGCAGCCAGGATTTCGCGGAATCATGGTAGGCGTCTCGTTTATTTAGCAAGGCGATCACAAAGAACGTATCAAGGAAAACCCTGCTCGGAGTCACGATTTTTCATTGCTCCGTTTGGGTGTTCCATGAATGTAATGATCGTGTTCAGCAGCCATATCCGCCGGACCCTCGACGGTTCCTGCAAGCTTAGCGATTTCGTCCCAAGGGTTCGCTTCAGAGTTCTTGTCAGACTCCTCGGCAACCTCCACTGTCACCTTGCATCGTGTGTTGGGTGGCAGTTTTAAGGGCGCGTCGAAGTGAAGCGATTTTCCGTCGAAGGTTGCATTTAGAGTTTGTGTCATGGTTTCCGCCCTCGACCGTACTTTACCTCATCGGTTCTCAACGCACAATCTTTGGGATAGGCAAAACACTTCACGCCTTCGCCTCTCCTCCCGGCAGGTCCTTGGGTTCCAGCTTCTTGAAGAGTACCTCTGGCTTGCCGAGCGTTACGCCCGGACGGGCGATGTCTTCGGGACGCAGGGTGGCACTGCCGGGCTTGAAGGCGTCTTCGAGGCCGAAGTTTTTCAGGATCGCGGCGGAGCTCTGCGGCAGGAACGGGCGCAGCATCAGGCCCAGCGCGGCTGCGCGCGAGAGGCACACGTACATCAGACGGTTGCATTCGGCCACGTCAGTCTTCAGCGACTTCCACGGCGCATTCGCGTCGAAATACACATTGCCCGCGCGCGCGCAATTGATTACCGCCGCCAGCGCATTGCGGAACTGCAGGCCGTCGAGCAGCGCGCCGCTCGTCGAGAGCGCAGTTGCCGTCTCCTCCATGAATGCCTTGTGATTGCCCAGCTCGCCTGGCTCCGGAATTTTTCCGCCAAGTTTGTTCACGGCGAAGGTCAGCACGCGGTGAATGTAGTTGCCGAGAATATCGGCGAGCTCGCCGTTGTAGCGCAACAAAAAGTCTTCCCAGGTGAACGTGCTGTCGTTGTTCTCGGGCGCAACGGCGGTGAGATAATAACGCAGCGACTCGCTGCCGTACTTCTCGACGAACCAGCCGATTTCAATGATGTTGCCGCGCGACTTGCTGAACTTGTCGGCGCCGAAATTCAGGAACTCGTTGGCGACGACCTGCGAGACAAGCTGATACGGACGCTCGCCGGCGGGTACGGCGTCGTTGGCGCCAATCTGCATCGCCGGCCAGGTGATTGCGTGGAAAGGAATGTTGTCTTTGCCGATGAAATTCACGACCGCGCAATCGGGGTTCTGCCAGAAATCTTTCCAGCCTTCGGGATTTCCTTCCTTCGCGAAAAGCTGCTGCGTGAACGTCACGTAGCCGATGGGTGCGTCAAACCAGACATAGAGCCGCTTGCCGGCTGCGTCGGGATCATCGAGCGGGATTTTGACGCCCCATTCGGTGTCGCGCGTGATCGCGCGCGCCTGCAGGCCGCGCTTGAGCCAGCCGGTGGCTTCACGCTGCGCGTTCAAGCGCCAGGGCGAAGTGCTGCCTTCCGAGTGGCTCGCGACGAATTCTTTGAGGCGGTCGCTAAAAGCGTCGAGCTTCAGAAACCAGTGCGACGTGCTTTTCAGCACGGGCGTTGAGCCGTCGCCTTCGATCGCCACGCGCGGATTCTTAAGCTCGGTGACTTCGTACGTGCTCCCGCACTTGTCGCACTGATCGCCGCGCGCGTTCTCGTCGCCGCAGACCGGACACGTGCCTTCGACGTAGCGATCCGGCAGGAACATCTTCGACTTTTCCGAATACAGCTGCTGCGTCTGGCGCTTCTCGATGTAACCCTTGGAATAAAGGCGCGTGAAGAACTGCTGCGTCAGCGTATGGTGTTCGGGGCTGGAGGTGCGGCCCCAGATGTCGAACTTCACGTTTGCCGCCGCGAAGGCTTCGCCGTTGGCCTTATGGAATTCGTCAACCACGTCCTGCGGTGAGCACTTGCGCTTCAGGGCGGTAAGCGTGATCGGCACGCCGTGCTCATCGCTGCCGCAGATGAAACGGACATCGTTGCCCTTCAGGCGCAGCCAGCGGACATAAATATCGGCCGGAAGATAAGCCCCGGCCAAATGGCCCAGATGAACGCGGCCGTTGGCGTAGGGCAGGGCGCTGGTGACTAGAACTTTCTTCAATGCACAAACCTCCAGAATAAAGCACGGACAAACACAAAAGTGGAGTATACGCCTTCAATGGTCGATTTTCGAGTCAGCTCACAAGGATGAAGCCCACATGTCCAGCAGTTCAACAGCCAGCGCCTTTATGGCCACGCTCAACAATGAAATCCACGCGCATCCGTTCCTCAGCGATCCATTTGTAAAACGCCTCTCGACACCCGGCGGCGTCACGCGTGAGCAGGCTCGGCGTTTTGCGCTACTGTACTACCCGCACATCTTCCGCACGCGGCTGTATCAGGCCTGCGCGCTGGGCATCTGCCCCGACGAGCGCGTCCAATACGTCCTCGCCGATATCCTCTGGGACGAATACGGCAAAGGCGACTTCAGCCGCACACATCCCGCGGTTTACCGTAAGTTCCTTGCGGCACTAGATGTTCCAGAAGCTGAGTACGCTCAGCCGCGCATCTTTCCGGAGCTGGCCATGTACATTGAGACGATGATGCGGCTGTGTCAGAGCGGCGATTGGCTTGAGGCTGCTGCCGCGGTAGGCATTGCCAGCGAATGGCCGATCCCCTCCTTATATGGAGCGTTCCTGCAGGGCTTGCGCACGGTTCCGGGCCTGACAGAGGACGATCTGGAACTGTTTACCAGCCACATCGGCATCGATGAACATCACTCCGAAATCATGAAGCAAGCTCTTATGCCATATGCGCTTACGGAAAATGGTCAGGCGCGGATCCGGCGCGGCGTGCGAAGCAATCTGGATTCCCGACGGGTCATGATGGCCGGGCTCTTCCGCGAAGTCTTTGAGGCGAAGCTCTAAGCATTAATAAAAAATTGCACATATGCGTCATACTCGCCCGTGCTTACTCGTTTCAAAGCTTGGTCTCAATAAGATGTCTAACAGCTTAACCTGTCACGTTTTGTGCATTTTTTAGGACGCGTTTGTAGGACCTTTATTAGGACAATTTACTGGAATTGCTTAAAACCTGTGTACGTTTAAAATAGTATAAATGACTCTTTTTATAGTTTAAAATCGTATAATAAAGCACACTATTGTTATTGTGCTAAAGATTTAATCAGTTTTATACGATTCACACGTTGCAGGTGTGGTATATCTACGACGGGGAGGGTCTTGTCATGGCCAGTAACGTTCAGCTTCGCGCGTATTGTTTCCTGGACAGCATGCAGCCGCAGTTCGCGTCTCATCAGGCCACCATCGCTCAGGGTTACCTCCCTATTAAGGGGCAGGCGGCGCTTTTTGTCGAAGTCGCTCCCGGCATGGAGATCCAGCGTCTGCTTGACGTCGCGTGCAAAGCCACCGCCGTGATGCCCGGTTCGCTGCAGGTCGAACGCGCTTTCGGCATGATGGAGATTCATCACGAAGACCAGGGCGAAGTGCGCCAGGCCGGCTCGGCCGTGCTGGAGGCACTCGGCGTGAAAGAAAATTCGCGCGCCAAACCGAAAGTTACGACCAGCACGATCATCCGCAAAGTCACCGACTATCACACGATGCTGATCAACCGCACACGCCACGGCAGCATGCTGCTGGGCGGACAGACGCTTTATATCCTGGAAGTCGAGCCCGCCGCGTACATCCACCTCGCCGCCAACGAAGCCGAAAAAGCGAGCAACGTCAACCTGCTCGAACTGCGCGGCGTCGGCGCCTTCGGAAGACTTTTCCTCGGCGGCGAAGAAGCGGATGTGGTAGTCGCGGCCGAAGCCGCAGAAGCAGCGATAAAAGCGGTTTCTGGTTCGTAGTTTCTGGTTTCTAGTTAACAGAATCGCGAATTTTGAGTACGCGACCCCAGAAACCAGAAACCAGAAACCAGAAAACTAGAAAACTAGAAACGAGAAACCCTAAACCGGAGGTTCTATGGCAGACGCATTAGGCATGATCGAGACACGCGGATTTGCGGCGATGGTGGAAGCCAGCGACGCGATGGTCAAAGCCGCGAAGGTCGAACTCATCGGTTACGAAAAAATCGGTGGCGGCTACGTCACCGCGATCGTGCGCGGCGATGTGGCGGCCGTGAAAGCCGCGACCGAAGCCGGCGCGCGCGCCGCCGAGGCGATCGGCGAAGTGGTGAGCGTCCATATCATCCCGCGCCCGCATGCGAATGTGGACGAAGCGCTCCCGCTGGGCCGCGGTGAGAAGATGGGGCTGGGTTCGAAGAAGTAACGGCGGCTCTTAGCTCTTGGCTCTTGGGGGCGGCGCCAGCGGCATGAATTCGGTTGTGCTCTTCATCTGCCTTCATCGGCGGGTCAAAAAAACCTTGTGCCTTTGTGTCTTCGAGTCTTGGTGTCGTCTGTTTCGCCTGAGGCCGCGTCATGACATTGGATGACAAAAAAGTTGCAGAGATTGTCTCGCGCGTAGTCGAACGCATCCAGGCGAGCACAGCCGCGAAACCCGC
>DASPJR010000171.1:0-9068 GCA_035628505.1 Planctomycetota bacterium
GGCAAATGCGCCCAATCGGCGGTCATGCCGTCCTTCGATTCAACGGCGCGCAGACAGATGGTTTCACCATACGCGCGCTCGTCGCCCAGCACGCCCACGCTGCGAACCGGCAGCAGTACAGCAAAAGACTGCCAGAGCTGCCGGCTGAGGCCCGCGGCCTGAATTTCTTCCTGCACGATCTCGTCGGCGTCCTGAAGAAGCGCCACGCGCGAAGCGTCGATCGGTCCGACAATTCGCACACCAAGCCCCGGGCCCGGGAAGGGCTGGCGCCAGACGATTTCCTCCGGCACTCCAAGTTCCGTGCCGATCAGGCGCACTTCGTCTTTGAATAGCTCGCGGAATGGCTCGACAAGTTCGAGCCCCAGATCAGCCGGCAACCCGCCGACGTTGTGATGGCTCTTGATCGTCGCTGTCGGTCCCCCATGCGCGGAAACCGATTCGATCACGTCCGGATAGAGCGTGCCTTGAGCAAGGAAGCGAGCGCCTTTGACTTCGCGCGCCTTAGTCTCGAAGACGCGGACGAACTCGCGTCCGATGATCTTGCGTTTCTGCTCGGGATCGACGACGCCGGCGAGGTTGTCGAGGAACTGCTTCCCGGCGTCGACGCACCAGAGCGGAATCTTGAAGTGCCCGCGGAACGTCGTCTCAACGCGGCGGCCTTCGTTTTTGCGGCACAGACCATTATCGACGAAGATGCACTGCAGCTTGTCGCCGATGGCCTGGTGAATCAGCACGGCCGCGACAGACGAATCGACGCCGCCGCTGAGGCCCAGGATGACGCGCGCGTCGCCGACCTGCGCGCGGATCGACTTGATCTGCGTGTCGATAAAGCTGGCCATGCGCCAGTCGCCTTTGCAGCCGGCGATCTCATACAGGAAATTGCGCAGAATCAGGCGGCCCTTAGGCGTGTGCGTCACTTCCGGATGGAACTACACGCCATAGATCCTGCGCTGCGAATCGCCGATCGTAGCCAGCGGGCAGCTGTCTGTGCGCGCGAGGATTTTAAATCCCGGCGGCGGCACGGTGAGCGCGTCGCCGTGGCTCATCCAGACGTCGGTGCGCTCCCCCACCCCAGTGAGCAAGGCGTTGGGTTCAACGATTTCGATCACCGCATTGCCATACTCGCGGCGGTCCTGCTTCTCGACTTTTCCGCCGAGCGTAAACGCCGTGATCTGCACGCCATAGCAGATGCCCAGGATGGGAATGCCCAGCTCGAAGATTTCCTTTTCGATGCGCGGAGCCTTGTCGGCATAAACTGATGAGGGTCCGCCTGAAAAGATCAGCGCTTTTGGTTTTTCCGCCTTGGCGGCCTCGAGCGCGCGATGGTAGGGCACGATTTTGCAGAAGACCTGCGCCTCACGCACGCGACGTGCAATCAGCTGTGCGTACTGGGCTCCGAAATCGACGACGAAAACTGTTTCGTGACTCATTTCTGCTTCTCGTTTTCCTTACGCGCTGAAACTGAGGTGCTACCGAACAGACCATACCGTTGCAGCTTTGATCAACGGCGGCTCGCGCGACAGCGTTCGTTAGTGGCCGTCATCATAATCTTCAACGCGGTAGTTCGGGGCTTCCTGCGTGATCTGGATGTCATGCGGATGGCTCTCGCGAAGACCGGCGCTGCTCTGCCGGATAAAGCGAGCCTTCACCGGCAGCTCTTCCACGCTTGCCGCTCCGATGTAGCCCATGCCCGCTCGCAGCCCGCCAACGAGCTGATACAGGAACGCGGCCAGAGGACCGGTGTAGGGCACGCGGCCTTCGATGCCTTCCGGAACAAGTTTGTCCGGCGCTGAACCTTCCTGCCCGTAACGGGCCGCGCCGCCTTCGACCATTGCGCCAAGCGAACCCATGCCGCGGTAGGCTTTGAACTGGCGTCCTTTATAGAGCACTACCCGTCCCGGTGATTCATCGGTTCCGGCGAAAAGATTGCCGACCATCACGGCATTGGCGCCCGCTGCCAGTGCTTTCACCAGATCGCCGGAGAACTTGATGCCGCCGTCGGAGATCAGCCGCACATTGGTGCCTTCAAGGCCCTTCTTCGCCTCGAGTATCGCGGAGATCTGCGGCACGCCGACACCGGAGACTACGCGGGTGGTGCAGATCGAACCCGGACCGACGCCGACCTTCACAGCATCGACTCCCGCGTCGGCAAGTGCACGCGCGCCTTCGGCTGTTGCGACGTTACCGGCGATCACTTCGAGCGAGGGGTGCGCTTTCTTCAGCCACTTCACGGTTTCAATAACGCGCGAAGAATGTCCATGAGCGGTGTCGACGACGATCACGTCCACACCTGCTTTCAGCAGGGCCTCAACGCGCGGTTCGTCGTGAACGCCAACCGCGGCTCCGACGCGCAGACGGCCTTTGTCATCGCGCGAGGCGAACGGATAGCGCAGCGTCTTATCGATGTCCTTGATGGTGATCAGCCCGGCGAGGCGGCCACTCTCGTCGACAAGCAGCAGCTTCTCGACTTTATTCTTGTGCAGAATTTCCTGCGCCTGCTCCAGGCTGGTTCCCGGCTTCGCCGTGACCAGTGAACGTGTCATAACGTCTTTAACTTTGATGACGTTGTTGCGCTGAAAGCGCAGGTCGCGCTTGGTCAGAATCCCGACGACCTTGCCGTTTTTGCGCGCCATTCCGGGCGGATCGCCTGCTTCGTGTTCGACAATCGGGATACCGGAGATGTTCTGATGCGTCATCAGTGTCTTGGCTTCGGCGATGGAGTGATCAGGTGTGAGCGTGACTGGGCCGGTGATGATGCCCGAGGCACTGCGCTTGACCTTCACCACTTCACGCGCCTGGTCTTCAGGCTTCATGTTGCGATGAATGATTCCGATGCCGCCTTCCTGCGCGATGGCGATCGCCAGGCGGCTTTCAGTGACCGTATCCATCGCGGCGGACATGAGCGGGATTTTCAATCTGATTTTACGCGTCAGCTGAGTAGCCGTATCGACCTCAGTCGGCAGCACATCACTGCGGCAGGGCAGCAGCAGCACGTCGTCGAACGTGATGCCGTAATCTTCAAAACCGCGACCGTAAGAGGTGGCACTGCTGCCGTTCATCCAAGGCTCCTTCTGTAACGCTTTACTTACCGCCGCATACCGGCGCGCACGTGAGTGTTGCCGCAAGTGTGCAGTTCATCGCCATTCTCGATTTGAAAAGCACTCAACCGAGTGCTTCGCAAACGCCCGCACGCGCGCCGCGCTACGGCGTTCGAGATGCGATTGAGAGTACAGGGCGAGATGAGTGCTTGCTTCCATAGAACCGTTCTAGCGACCGTTTTTTACCTGTCAAGAAATTCCAGTATCGGCACGCGGCTTTCTAAGGGAACCGAATGCTTGAGTTGACGCGAGGCTGGCGTCAACGTGAACGCGCGGAGTCAGAAACGATACAAATTTTTTAGTTCTGCATTTAGAAATTTGTTGACTCTATTCCGTTGTGCGTTACGCCACTGCACACGAACCCGTTAAACGAGCTCGCGGACAGCTCAGGATTACCGCGCGGCTGACAGCACTCAACGAAAAAGCGCTGCGGCTCGAAGAACGACGACAACTGAAACGCTGGATGGAATAAAACACATGGCATTAAGCAAGGAACAGCAGGAACGGTCTCGCGAGATTCTCCTGGAAAAACGCTCCAGCCTGGCCAAGCAGGTCGAACGCCTGGCCAAGGACGCAGCGGAATCCACCGAAGCGACGGAGAATTCAAAGTCTCCGCTCAGCAGCGCAGAGAACGCGTCCGACACATACGAGCAGGATTTTGCTTTCATGAGCATGGAAAGCGAAGAGGATCTGCTGCGCAAGGTCGACCGCGCGCTGACACGCATCCGCGAAAACACCTACGGCACGTGCGAAGAGTGCCAGCAGGCGATCAATCCGGAGCGGCTCGAAGCGCTGCCCTGGGCAACGATGTGCGTCAAATGCCAGGAGCTCGAAGAGCGTGGGCTGCGCCGCCGCTCGGACGACCTGGAATTTGAAATGGAAGACGACAATGAAGAAGCGCTCATCGGCGACGACAAAGATCGGGCATAAGATTTCACTCTGAACGTATTAAATGCGCGCCGCTGACTCTATCGTCAGCGGCGCGCCTGTTTTTGCGGAGCGCTCTGTCCGCATTGCAATGCGCCGCCACACAAACTAAAATCGCATCTATGCGCCGTCCTCTCGTTTTCGCCGTCGTTGTTTGCGCGGGCATTGCCGTCGATCTGCTTTCAAAGTGGTATGTTTTTTCACACCTGAACGCAGGCGAATCGTACGCGGTTATTCCAAATGTGCTGCATTTCACCGAGGCAGAAAACCGCGGTGTTGCTTTCAGCATGCTCAAGGATTACCCGTTGGTGATCCTCTCGATTTCGGTTCTTGCCATCGCCGCACTCGGGACAATTTACTGGCGGTCGCGCCAGACGGCTTCGCTATATCTTCTCACCTCGCTGGCGCTGATACTCATTGGCGCGGCTGGAAATCTTTTCGACCGCCTCGCGTTTGGCTATGTTCGGGATTTTATCGACTTCGTGCCGCGAATTCCGCTGATTGGGCACTGGGCCGTCTTCAACGTCGCCGATATGTGTATCACTACAGGCGTGCTGCTTTATCTGTTCTGCGCATGGTTCATCGAAAGCGATCCCGGTGAGAAGAACGCGGCAGCCGGCACAACACCGACGGCGTGACGTTCAGGCGGAACAGAAGCATCGATTTGCGATTTCCTTTTTTTCGCTTCTGAACACAATGTTGCTCAACAGTTCAACCCGGAGCAGCACATGTCGGATCTTTCAGTCACGCTCGGCCCTCTGACGCTCAAATCTCCCGTGCTCGGCGCGTCCGGCACGTTCGGCTACGGCAGCGAGTACAGCCCGATCGTCGATCTCTCGCGCATAGGCGGCGTCATCACCAAGAGCCTGAGTGTTAAGCCGCGTGAAGGCAATCCTTCCCCGCGCATCTGGGAAACGCCTTCAGGGATGCTGAATGCCATCGGACTGGAGAACTGCGGACTGCAGTCGTTCATCGAGAACAGAATTCCCGAGCTCGATAAACTTCCGACGGCGGTGCTGGTGAACGTGGTCGGCGACAGCGTCGATGACTACGCCACGATCTGCGCGGCGTTGGACAAGCAGAACGCCATCGACGGTTTCGAAATCAACATCTCCTGTCCGAACGTGAAGCATGGGTGCAAGTTTTCAAGCGATCCGAGCGATTGCCTGCGGCTGATCAAGGCGCTGCGCCCCACGACAAAAAAGCTGCTGATGGTCAAGCTCTCGCCCAACGTGACGGACATCGGAGAAATCGCGCGCGCAGCCGTTGAAGGCGGCGCCGACGCGCTGTCGCTGATCAACACGCTGGTGGGCATGGCAATCGATGTGCGCAGCCGCAGGCCCCGCATTGCCAACGTCACGGGCGGACTGTCGGGCCCGGCAGTGCGTCCCGTGGCGGTCCGCTGCGTTTATCAGGCGGCCAAGGCCTGCCCCGGTACTCCGATCGTCGGAATTGGCGGCATTCGCACGGTCGCCGATGCACTGGAATTTTTCATCGCGGGCGCGTGCGCTGTTCAAGTCGGCACGACCAACTACCTGGATCCAGATTTTCTGAACCGTTTTTCCGGCGAGCTCGACAGCTGGCTGGAGCAGGAGAAGCTTTCGTCGATCCGCCAGCTGGTCGGCACGCTGAAAATCTAACTTTGACGAAGCCCGCAAAGGCGCGCGGTAAATTTTTCGCACCGGTGTACTTATCTCTGAAATGGAGGGTTCGGGCATGTTCCGATCAACACTGCTGGCCGCGGCGGTTCTAACCTGCACGCTGATTACCGCGGCTTATGGCGCAACGCCGCGCGATGTAAATACCTACCATCTCTTCACGCCGCCGCAGACCAAAGCGGCCTGGGAGACGCGCGCTGCGTTTTTGCGGCAACAGCTCCTTTTCGGCCTCGGCCTTTATCCGATGCCTGAAAAAACTCCGCTCAATCCGCGGATCACCGGGACGATCGAGGGGCCTGATTACTTCGTCGACAGCGTCGCCATCGAAACAGTTCCGAACTTTTTCCTGTGCGGGAATCTCTACCGGCCCAAGGGTAAGACCGGCCCGTTTCCTGGCATCGCCAACCCGCATGGGCATTGGAAGAATGGCCGGCTCGAAGTGGAGGCCGATGTTCCGCCCGCAGCACCCGGAGACGCCAAGCCCGCGCCCGGCAAAGCCAATCTCGTTTCCATCGGTGTAAATCTCGCCCGCCAGGGCTTTGTCGTCTTTGCCTACGACATGGTCGGCTACAACGACACCAATCAGATCATCAATCATCGCAAGTTCGCCGATACGCAGCATTCCTGGAGCTGGAATATTTCCATCGCCGGACTGCAGCTCTGGAACAGCATCCGTGTCGTCGATTTCCTCGAGAGCCTGCCCGATGTCGACGGGAAGCGCATCGGCGTGACCGGCGCGTCAGGCGGCGGCACTCAGACCTTTCTGCTCTCCGCGGTTGATCCGCGCATCCAGGCGGCCGTGCCGGTGAACATGGTTTCGTCTTTCATGCAGGGCGGCTGCCTGTGTGAGAACGGCCCCCACATGCGCCTGGATACAGACAATGTCGAGATCACCTCACTAATGGCGCCAAAGCCCTTACTGCTGATTTCCTGCACGGGCGATTGGACAAAAAATGTCCCGAGTGTGGAATTTCCGGCCCTCAAGAAAATCTATGAGCTCTACGGCGCTGCCGACAAAGCCGCAGTAGCGCATTTCAACTACGGCCATAATTACAACATTGAAAGCCGTGAAGCGATGTATGCGTTTTTCGGCAAGTGGCTGCTGAAAGATACAAACAAGGAACGCTTCAAAGAAAAGCCGTTCGAGCTCGACGTGAAAGCCATGCGCGTGTGGAACGAAAAGAATCCCCGCCCCACCGATGCGATCAGCGAAACGCAGCTCTTTGAAAACCTGGTGTCTTATTTTTCGCGGCAGCTCGAAAGCCTCTGGCCCAACGATGCCGCGGGCCTTGCCGATTTTCAGCAGAAGATGAGGCCGGCCCTGCAGCATGCGCTTGGAATTGTCTCCGATGATGCCGCCGCAGAGAACGTGCCGGCTGTGACGATCCGCTCCGAACACGCCGTGTTGATCTGCGGCGATTCAGCCGACGCGGTATCCGACGTCGCTTCAAAGCTGAAAGATTCGCACGTATACTCACTGGTGCTGCCGAATTTCAGCGATCTTCCGGAATCTGAATTTGGAAAGTTCTATCCCACATACAACCGCACCAACACCGCCGCACGCGCGGGAAAAGTTGCCAATGCCATCCGGCACCTAAAGCGTATGGGATGTAAGAAGATCGATGTCGCGGGCCTCGGCACGGCTGGTCTTCCCACGCTGCTGGCTCGAGGCGTTGTCGCGTGTGAAGGCCGGACTCTTATCGACGTGAATGCGTTCGACAATGGCAACGAAAAATCCTTCGCCACGCAGCTCTATTCACCAGGCCTTCGGCGAGCAGGCGATCTGCGCACCGCCGTGCTGCTGATCGCGCCGCAGCCGCTCTATCTGCATAACGGCGGCAGCGCCTTCAAATTTGATGAAATCAAAAGCCTCGCCACGCGCGCCGGCGCGAGTCTGAAATGCGAGACAAAGGCGCTGAGCAATGGCGATATCGCCAAGTGGCTTAAAGACTGATGGCGCATGCAGCATCGGAGAGTCCACCAATGCCCCTTCTGTATTTCATGTTCGCCGTACTTCTTACGTGCCTCTCAACGGGCGCAGTGGGTGGCGAGAATGCTCCAAAGATGGAGGCCAGCGTTTCGAGTAGCGGAACGCTGGAACTGAAGAGCGGCGCAAAGAAACTCTGCGATCTTACCATCGGTCTGTTTGAGAAGGATTGGAAGCAGGGCCAGGCAACGGCCGCGGAAAAGGCTCCGGCCAGCGACAACCGGAAGTTCTCCATTTCCGCGCCCGGCGGCACGCGGGTGAACGGCGAAGTTGCGTTCAGCGAGGAGGGCGGCGCAGTCAAAGCCGCCTACAAGTTCACGCCGGTGGCAATGGATAAGCTCAACGGCGTGCACGTCAGCGCCGAGTTTGCGATTCAGACACTCACGGGCGCGAAGTGGACTGCAGACGGCAAGTCCGCCTCTTTTCCTTCTGACTATAAAGACATGCATCTTTTCGCCGGCGAAATCAAATCGCTGAAAATCGATTTGGCCAACGCCGAGTCGCTTACATGGTCGTTCCCCGAGCCGGTTCATGTGCTGCTGCAGGACAACCGCCAGTGGGGCCCGTCAGTCTCCGTCCGCATGCATGTCAAAGGGCTGGCAAAGAACCAGACAAGTGCGCTGAACTTTACGCTTGCGTCATCGAGCGGCATGAACCTTGTTATCGACAGGCCGGTCACGATCACCGCGGGCCCCGAATGGATTCCGCTTAACCTTGAACTGGATATCGAACCGAACTCGGCGCTGGATTTCTCGTCTTTTGGTTTCCAGGACGCACCGGCCGGCAAGCACGGCCGCGTGATTGCGCGAAACGGCTTTTTTGCATTCGAGAAAAGCCCCGACATTCCCCGCCGCTTCTATGGCGTAAACTTCTGCTTCGGCGCGCATTATCTTTCGAAGGAGGAGGCCGATCGGATCGCGGACCGTTTGATGCGCCTGGGATACAATGCCATACGCGTGCACCATCATGAATGGGAACTGGTCTCCAAGCAGAAAGATTCCACGACGCTAAATCCCGAAAAGCTGGACCAGCTGGATTATCTTCTCGCCGCGTGCGCCAAACGCGGCCTTTACATCACGACAGACCTGTTTGTTTCACGCCCCGTGCCGAACAAGGAAGTGGGCATCAACGCACCGGGGAACGTCGAGATGGACACCTTCAAAATTCTCGTCCCCGTCGTTCCAAAGGCATGGGAGAACTGGAAGACGTTCAGCAAGAATCTGCTCGACCATGTCAACCCGTACACCAAGCTGCGCTACGCTGACGATCCGGCGCTGGCGTGGCTCTCGATGGTGAACGAGGGCACGTTCGGCAATTTCGTGGACCGGATGAAGAAAGTTCCCGAGTGGAATCAGGCCTGGAATGCCTGGCTGCTAAAGCGCTATGGCTCGAAAGAAA
>DASPJR010000172.1:0-6029 GCA_035628505.1 Planctomycetota bacterium
ACGCTAGGCTTTAGACATGGACGCACAAGAGAAACAAAATGAAAAGCCGCCGCCGCTCACGTGGCAGACTGCACTAGGTGTCGTGCTCGTTGGCGGCGTTGGTATCGGGCTTGAAGTCGCACGGTGGTTCGAGTACGTGAAGTTTGAGCGCATTCTCGACATATTGCTGATGTGCGTCGCCGTCGCCATATGGTGGGCCATACTTAAGCTGCATGAATTGATAACTGGCCGCGAGCCCGGCAAACCATGAGCCCGCCGCGCCGTTGGTTTCAGATTCACTTAAGCACGGCGGTAGTGTTGATGTTTGTGGCGGGCGGGCTCGTATGTTTAAACCTTGAATGGAACGACGTATATCTTGTACCGAACTATTTTGGCTTCGGGCCATTGACGGTTTGGCAAGAGCGCGGCTGGCCGTTCGTTTATTGGGAACGCCCCAGTCTTAAGGCAGCGTGCGGTGTTCCCGATCGTTTTTATTGGGAAACGTTGATCGCTAACGTACTCGTTGTCACGACGGCCTTGGTTTTAACATTCCGGTTGTCCGAGTCTCTCATCCGCCGCCGGGAGACCCGCAAGCCATGAGCACCTGGGCCACGTTCACACAGCGAATGCAAAGCGCGCTGTGCGTCGCGGTCGTGCTCGCCTGTGCCCGGCTGTGCGCTGGCGACGCTATCGCCAAGCCGCGCACGGTCACGGAGATCGTCGCCGCCGAAGAAGCCGGGCATCACGACGACCACAAGCAGACCGCCGCCGGGCAAATCGACGCGGCGCTAGAACGCTTCAACGGCTACGCAAAGGCGCACGCGCACGACCCGGCAGCACTGAAACAGCTACGCGCCGCGCGCCGTCGCGTGCTGGACGCGATAATGCAGCGGGCACGGCAACGGGTGCGCGACGCGGAAGACGGGCTGGAGAGGGCAAGAGAGCGGACTGAGCCAAAGTCACAAGCAACATAGAAGGAACTAGGCGAAGCCTATACGATTGGGAAGTCCGACGCATTAATCAGGCATGCCAAGCGCGCTCAACATGTTTTCGGGAATCTTATCGTGATCGATTTGATAGATGCGCCACGGATTCTTGTGTTTGTCCTCGTGCCGGCCTTTGTTCTCAAGTGCCGCCAGAATGGTCTTCGCGACGTACTTTTCAGCTGTTTCGGCACGCAGCCGGTCTGCCACTTGGCCTGAAATGAAAATGGCATCATCTAACGACTTGCCCATTGCGGCCATTACTCGTTGCCCACCGTTGATGCCGTCACCAATGTAATTCCAGCGACCAGTTTTGCTGAAGGGATCAAAGTCCCAAAAGCAGAACACCTCGCCGCAATGAATGCCAATCCTAAAGTGAAACGTCTCCGGCACATTGCCGAGCGCAACGTTCCCCTGGATCGCCCTCGCTAACAGCGTTCCGAACAATGCTGCACGCCACGACTCCTCAAAAACGTATATGTAGCCGTCGCCAATGCACATCCGCGCTTCAATTCTGTCACCTCCATGCAGTCGCACTAGATCAATCATCGAATTAATAATAAGCGCCTGAAGTATCGGTGTGTTTCTCGAAAAGTCAGAAATATCAACGTACACAAAGGTGCGCTCAATCGGCAACGACGAGATACGGCGAACATCTGAGGACGGCCGATTTAGAAGGCGATTAATTTCGCTAAGCAGTTCATCCTGTACTGCGATCCCCGCCGGCGACTTGCCTATGCCGGGAAGAATGCCGGGCTCGCCAATGAGCGACCCGACCTTGGGGTTATTGGCCGCGCAGGCGACCTCGAAAAGCTGATTCCAGCCAGGTTTGCTTTTTATCGGCTCTGCGCAGACCTGACCTATTGCTCGCACTGAACCATCGGCCTGACTCTGTGGCACTAGAGTCGCAATCATCATTTTCGATTGGGTTTTGAAGTGTTCGATGACTATTTCAGATTTGACGGCGAATACATGCTCGTCTGTCATCTTTAAGTACCTCTAATTGGGTTTAGGCCTAGTGTACTATTGCAATTATGCGGGACACCGGCAGCACGGCAAGCTGAACTGATAGGAATGCTCCATAGGTGCACGGTGTTACCTAACGAGTTAATCGTGCTACGAGCTTAATATTTGTCGTAAGTTGCAAGTTGTATTCGTCTGATCGGGAAGGGTTTGGTTAAGTTCAAGAAGGCCATCTGCTTATCGGAATGCGACTAGATCAGCTACTCTGCCCTCGCAGGTTCTGCACAGCCTGCCGGTGTAGCCAAAGCACATACCCGCTAACCGATAGTCCTAGGCGTCCGGCCATGGCCTGCATTTCCTTTCGCTCCAGCTCGCTAATCCGTAGGTCCAGGCGAACGTCTTTGCGCGGCGTGGCCTCGGGCGGCAGCTTGCCCAGGGTACGGCCGATTCGCTCCGCTTGCTTCTCAGACAGTTTCTTTGGCATCAGGCCGCCCCCTCACGCTTCAAAATTGCGTTGACTGCCGTGTGTATCCACACGCCGTTGCCGGTCTTTGTCGGAATGCCGCGCCGTTGTAGCTCCTGGGCGATTTCCGTCAAGCTGGAGCCGGCGCGGCGAAGGTCTCGCATGATGGCGATGACAGCTTGCTCCGCGTCGTTCTTCACCAGGGTTTCACCGTCGGCCTGCAGGTCGTAGCCGTAAGGAATTCGGCCACTGATTCTGCGTTGCTGGTTACGCATGTGGCTCATCGCCGTCTTGGTGCGCTCGCTTATCTGGTCGCGTTCGAACTCGGCCATTACGGCCAGCATGCGGAAGATCATCTTGCCGGCGGCGCTCGTCGTGTCGATGCGTTCGGAGAGTGAAACCAGGTCCGCGCCGGCGCGGTCGAGCTGCTCGCCGATTTCGATGGTGTCCTTCGTGCTGCGGCTCATGCGGCTGAGGGAGTAGACGACGAGGGCCGCCTTCTGCCGGCATGCTTCTGCGATGGCAACCTGAAGCCCTGGGCGATTGTCGGCACGCCCGCCGCTGAGGCCGGCATCGATCTGCATCGCTGCCAGCTCGTAGCCATTTGCCAGCGCCCATGCCTTGATGCGCTCCTGCTGAGCCTCGACGCTTACGCCATCCTGGGCCTGACCGTCGGTAGAAACGCGCACGTACCCGATTGCCTTCATGTTGCCGCCTCCGAGTGTCTGTATATATGTACAGACACTCAACCACATGCAGAGCCAGAAGTCAAGGCTTGAGTGAGATAAATCTGACATGAGGGAACGGTCACGTCAGAAAAGGAATAAATGTCTGTACAAACCGGCAGACGCGATGGCATGCCCGCGTCCAGACGGGGCCGCATTTGCGTTGCATTGCGTTCTGGGGAGGTCTGCGGCCTCAGCCGTGCTTTGTTGCCGGACGAGTCTGTTGGAGCGCCAGGGAACGATTGCGCGAGCTATGTTCCTTCGTCCAATTATTGGCGTACTCATCTGAGCCATGCGTGGCACATCACTGGGAGCGCACCGGCCCCCGCCGCCTTCTCCCCCAAGTACCCGTACTTTTGCTCCACCGGCACAAGGCTTGGGCATATGAAAGTCGGTCGGCGGCGGATCGGCGTGGGCGCGGATTGGTCTGGCATATCTGACCAGGGCGGCGTACACTTATAGCTCTTCATATCTTCGTACTGTTGCGTCCGGTGAGGCGGTTGTTCCTATGCCACAGACCCCCGAACAGCTCGCTCGTATCAAGATCGACGCGCAGCTCACTGCATGCGGGTGGCTGGTGCAGGACTACAAGGCGGTTGATTTCTCGGCCGGTCGCGGCATCGCTCTGCGAGAGGTTCCGCTTGAGTCCGGCCCGTGTGATTATCTTCTGCTGGTGGACCGTGCCGCCGTTGGCGTGATCGAAGCGAAGAAGGAAGGCGAGACGCTTTCGACGGTCGCCGATCAGTCTGGCCGCTATGCGTCCGGCCTGCCTGACTTCCTCGCGGCTGGTATGACCGGGCCGCTGCCTTTTCTCTATGAGTCTACCGGCGTCGAAACGTACTTCCGCGATGAACGCGATTCTGAACCGCGTTCTCGCCGCGTGTTTGCGTTCCACCGGCCTGAGACCCTGGCGGAGTGGCTCGGTGAGAAGGACACGCTACGGGCTCGGCTTGCCGCCATGCCCACCGCTCACCCCCTGGCTGCAACAGGCATGCGGCAATGCCAGATGGAGGCTATCGCCGGCCTGGAAGAATCATTCGCCGAAAATCGGCCGCGCGCGCTGATTCACATGGCCACAGGGGCAGGAAAGACGTTTACGGCCTGTGCCTTCACGTACCGTCTCATAAAGCATGCCGGTGCCCGTCGCGTGCTCTTTCTGGTTGATCGCGCAAACCTGGGCGAGCAGGCGCGGGAGGAGTTTGCGCGCTTTCGTACGCCTGACGGCGGCCGGCTCTTTACCGAACTCTACAACGTCCAGCACCTCAAATCATCGCACATCGACGACGTGTGCCGCGTCACGATCTGCACGATTCAGCGCCTGTACTCTATCCTGCGAGGTGAGGAGTTGGCCGAAGATGCCGATGAAATGTCCGGCGCTGATCTGGCCGGCGCACTCGGTACACGTCCGCGAGATGTGGCGTACAATCCCACCGTGCCTATCGAAAAGTTCGACTTCATTGTCACGGACGAATGCCACCGCTCAATTTACAACCTGTGGCGGCAGGTTCTCGAATACTTCGATGCATTCCTCGTCGGCCTCACCGCCACGCCGGCCCCGCAGACCATCGCGTATTTTCATCAGAACCGTGTGGCTGAATACAATCACGAGCGTGCAGTTGCGGACGGCGTTAATGTGGGCTACGACGTTTACCGAATTAAAACGCGCGTCACGGAACAAGGCGGCAAAGTGGAGAAGGGATTCTTGATCGATCACCGCAGCAAAGCTTCTCGCGCGTCCCGCGCTGCCGTGCTCGCTGATGACCTCGACTACACGCCGACAGACTTGGATCGTTCCGTTGTTGTGCCAGATCAAATCCGCACGATCCTAAGCACGTACCGCGATGCTGTGTTCACCGAACTCTTTCCAGGGCGCACGCTCGTACCGAAGACACTAATTTTCGCAAAAGACGATTCGCACGCCGAGGACATTGTTCACCTCTGCCGCGAGGTGTTCGGGCGCGGCAATGACTTCTGCAAGAAGATCACCTATCAGGCGAAGCATCCGGTCACAGGCAAGCCCGCCAAGGCGAAGGAGCTGATCAACGAGTTCCGGCTGTCGCCCACGCTCCGTATCGCGGTCACCGTTGATATGATCGCCACGGGAACGGACATTAAGGCAATTGAGGTTCTGATTTTCCTGCGCGATATTCGTAGCCGCGTGTACTTCGAGCAGATGAAAGGGCGCGGCACTCGCACGCTCACGCCGACAGATTTACAGTCTGTCTCCGGCGCAGATGCGCGTGCAAAAACACACTTCGTTATCGTCGATGCCGTGGGCGTCTGCGAAAGTGACAAAACCGAGTCGCGCCCGCTCGACCGTAAGCCAACCGTGCCGCTAAAGAAGCTGCTTCAGCGTGTAGTGTTCCCAGGGGGACGCGACGAAGACACGTTGACGACGCTTGCCGCGCGGCTGGCTCGGCTGGATCGCGAACTCGACGAACCCCAGCGGCGGCAGATTGCCGAGGCTTCAGGCGGACACACGCCCGCATCACTTGCCGGCGCGCTGCTTCGCAGTTGCGATCCTGATGCCATTGCCGAGAAGGCGGCCGGTCGCCCAGGGGCAGAGCCGCAGGAAGTCGCGCCGGAGGAATATCAGGCCGCGCAGCAGCAGCTCGTCAAGGATGCCTGCGAACCGTTCGACAAGCTCGCGTTGCGAGAAACGCTTGTAACGTTGAAGGGTGAGACAGAGCAGGCTCTGGATGTATTCACGCCTGACGAAGTACTCTCCCAGGGCTTTGATGCTGCAGCGAAGGAGAAAGCCGCCGGACTGGTGCAGGCGTTTCGAGATTACCTAACCACGCACAAGGCCGAAATTGCGGCGCTGCAGATTCTTTTTAGCCGGCCCTATAAGAAGCGGCTGACAGAAGCGATGCTGAAAGAGCTGGAGAAGAAGCTACGCGACAACCATGCGGCCTG
>DASPJR010000173.1:0-44385 GCA_035628505.1 Planctomycetota bacterium
GTATGGGCGGTTTCTGCGGTCCAGCCATCAGCGCTCATCTCCTGAGTCCGCGCCCGATTGTAACGGAAGCGATTTCAGCCGCACGTTAAAAAGCAGAGCGGCCTTTTGGCCGCTCTCCGTATCACTCTATTTTTGTTCCAGCATCACTCCCCGCCAACCGCCTGCTCCTGCCGCGCTTCGACTGGCGCCTCCGCCTCGGCTTCGATCAGCGGCACGGCTTCGACGTTCTCCACCGGTTCGGCGGGCTTGGCCGCTTCGGCCTGGGCCTGCGCGTTCTTGCGGGCTTCCTCGGCGGCGCGGTTGATCTCGTCCATCGGCAGGTGCTTTTCGATTTCAGAGAACTTGATCGCGATGCGCTTGCTCACGCCCGGCTCGGGCATCGTGATGCCGTAGAGCACGTCGGCGTAGCTCATCGTCTTCTTGTTGTGCGTGATCACCACGAACTGGCTCTGGTCCATGAACTCGCGCACGATCACGTTGAAGCGGTCCACGTTGGCTTCGTCGAGCGGCGCGTCGACTTCGTCGAGGATACAGAACGGCGCCGGGCGCGAGCGGAAAATCGCAAAGAGCAGCGCGATCATCGTCATCGTCTTTTCACCGCCGGAGAGGAGCATCACGCTGCGCGGTTCCTTGCCCGGAGGCCGCGCGATGATCTCGATGCCGGCTTCGAGAATGTCTTCGCCTTCCTCGAGAACGATGTCGGCTTTGCCGCCGCCGAACAGCTTGCGGAAGATTTCGTTGAAGTGAACTTTGACCGCGTCGAAGGTCTCCTGAAAGAGGCTGCGGCTGCGGCGGTTGATGCGCGCGATGACGTCGCGCAGGCTGGCGCGCGCCGATTCGAGATCCTCGAACTGAACTTTCAGGAAGCCGAAGCGCTTTTCGAGTTCCTGCTGCTCCTCGAGCGCGTACATGTTCACCGCGCCCAGACGCGCCAGCTTTTCTTCGAGCTCGCGCACCGCTTCGAGCGCCTCGGCCGGAACTTCAGGCGGGCCGCCGCGCGCGGTGAGCTCGCTCATCGCGTCGATCTGGAACTCGCTGCGCGCCTGCTCGACCTTGCCTTCCAGGCGCACGCGCAGATTAACTTCCTTCTCACGCACGAGCGACAACTCTTCGCGCGCCTTCTCAAGTTCCGTGGCAATTTCGCGCTCGCGGCCGCGCGCGTTTTCGAATTCCAGGCGCGCCGCTTCTTTCTGCTCCTGCAGCCCCGTCGTCTGCATTTCGTAGATCGCAAGCAAGTCCACCAGTTCGTTGCGCGCGCGATCTTTCTCGGACAGGTTCGTGACCGCCATCGCACAGCGTTCCTGCAGCGCTTCGCCGCGCATGCGCTCGCGCTCCGATTCGTCACGCCGTTCTGCGAACTGCGCCGAGAGCGACTGCGCCTCGCGGTCGAGCGCACTCACGCGTTCGCGCCACGTTGCACATTCGCGTTCGATGTCGGCAAGCTGCTGGCGCATGGCCGTGAGCGCCGCTTCGCGCTCGGCCAGCGCTGCTTCGTGATTTGAAACGACCGCCGCAGATTCGGCCTCGGCTGTCTTGCAGACTTCGAGCTGGCTGCGCATTTCCAGCACGCGCTCGACGTGCGCCGTGCGCTCGGCCTCGAGTTCGTGAATTTCGCGCACAGCGAGGTCTTTCTCTTCCGCGCTGCGTGACTCCTCGCGCTCAATCGCCGCGAGCATGCTCTTGAGTTCCGTGTGCGTGTGCGACAGGGCGCTCACGTCGCTGCGCAGGCGCTCTTCGTCGCGGGCGATCTTCTGCGCGCGCTTTTCCAGGAACGCATTGCGCTCGGCGAGCCCTTCAATGCGAAGCTGCAGTTCGTCCATCTGCACATGCAACCGGGCGATCTCGTTCTTCCGTCCGATGAGGCCCAGGCGCTGCGGCTTGTAGCGGCCGCCGCTGATGCAGCCGGTGCTCTCAAACACTTCGCCCGTCAGGCTCACGCGCGTCCAGCCGCTCGAACCTTTGTCATTCTCGAACGACTCCGCCGCGTTCTGCGCCGAGTCGAAGATCAGCACATCGCCGAGCAGCGCGTGTGCGATCGGCTTGTACTTTTCGTCGCAGGAGATCAGATCCGCCGCGCAGCCCAGGCAGCCGGTGGCGCCCAGCACACCGCGCTCGCGCTTGAGCGACATCGCGCGCGCAAAAACCACAGCTTCGGCGCGGTCGAGCGGCAGGAAGGTCGCGCGACCCTGCTCGGTTTCGGCCAGCTTCGCCGACAGCACCTGCGCCGCGTGCGCCGATTCGACGACGATCGTTTCAATGTGGCTGCCGAGCGCCGCTTCGATGGCATGCTCCAGCCGCGGATCGACGCCAAGGCAATCAGCGACGAGGCCGTGAATATCATTGGCGAGGCCGAGCTCGACGCGCAGATGCGTCAGCACCGCGCGCGCGCCGGGCGAGAGGCCTTCGCCGCTTTCGCGCAGGCCTTCAAGCGCCGTTAAACGCGAGCGGCGATTCTCGAGCTCGCGCTGCAGTTCCTGCGTCGTGCGCGTAATGCGGCTGATGTCTTCTTCGGTGCGCGCCTGCAGCGTGCGCAGGCCGCTCTGCTCGGTTTCGAGCAGCTCGCGGCGGTTGGTCACCTCCTTGATGCGGCCGCGCACTTCTTCGGATTCAGCCTGCGCGAAGCGGAGCTGGTCCTCAGCCTTGGTCATCTGCGCGTGACTCTTGCGCACGCGGTATTCAAGCGAATTCAGTTCCGCTTCGGCGCGCACGAGCGTGTCCTGCAGCTGCGAACGGCGGCCGAGCGCATCGATTGCAGCCTTGCGTGCCGCTTCGAGCTGGCGCACGAGCTCCTCGCGCGCGTTCTGTTCGGTCGAAACGTTCTGCGACAGAGCCGCAGCCTGCTCGCCGCTGGCTTTCAAATTGTCCTGAGCGCGCGAGCCATCCAGCTCCACGCGTTCGCGTTCCTGCGCGATCGCCGCCGCGCGGTCTCCGGCTGCCGCCGACGCTGCGCGGGCACGCTCGGCTTCCGCGGTCAGCTCATCGATGGAGCGCCGTTCGGCTTCGATCTCGGCTTCGATACGCTGCAGTCTGCCGCGCGCTTCGGAGAGTTCGTTCTGTGCATTGCCGAGCTGAACGTCGAGCTCGCCCATGCGCGTCTGCGTGTCGGCGGTCGTCGCCTGCGCTTTTGCAATTTCTTCACTCAGCGCGGTGGCACGCTCAGTGGCCAGGTTCAAGCTGGCGACGACTTCGCGCAGTGACGCTTCGCTCACGAAGGCTTCATGCAGAAGGATGTCGAGCTTGGTCTGGCGCAGCTTGTCGGAGATGTCCTTTGCCTTGCGCGCTTTTTCGGCCTGGCGCGTGACGGTCTTCAGGTTGCGCTCGACTTCGCCGAGCAGATCGTTCAGGCGCGCGAGATTCTGTTCGACACGCTCGAGCTTGCGCATTGCGATTTTCTTGCGCTCTTTGTACTTGTGAATGCCGGCCGCTTCTTCAAACAGGATGCGGCGGTCTTTGCTATTCGCTTCCAGCAGCGCGGCGATGCGGCCCTGCTCGATCACCGAGTAGCTCGACGTGCCGATGCCCGTATCCCAGAAGAGCTCCCGGACATCACGCAGGCGGCAGAGCGCCTTGTTGATCAGGTATTCGCTTTCGCCCGAGCGGAACAGGCGGCGCGTGACGGAGACTTCCGGCGCGGCCAGCGGCAGTTTTCCGGAAGTATTGTCAAACGTCAGCGTCACTTCGGCGACATTGAGCTGCTTGCGGTTGCCCGAGCCGTTGAAGATGACGTCGAGCATTTCGCCGCCACGCAGCGACTTGGCGGATTGCTCGCCGAGCACCCATTTCACGGCATCGACGACGTTCGACTTTCCGCAGCCGTTGGGGCCGACGAAACACGTGACGCCGGGCTCAAAATCGAAGATGACCTTGTCAGCGAAAGATTTGAAGCCGAAGGCTTCCAGACGTTTGAGATGCATTTCAACTGCTCCGGGACGGGCTCCCCCCCACCCCGGGGACACATGGATTAAAGTTTCCGGAATCTCTGGCCGAAGTAGATAACGGCTCAGTCCGGCTACTCGCGCTGCACGCTGCGGCGCTCCACGTGTCTCCACCTGCTAAGGAGACCCATTGTCGTCTTTTATATCGAGCAAGGCAAGGGGGTAACTGAAGCGAAATTTGACCTTAAAGTGGTGGAAAAATAACAGCCGGGCTGGCTCACGCAAAGGCGCGGATGAGCTCACGCAAAGGCGCAAAGACGCGAAGGTTCTATGCACCGCGGAGACGCGGAGATTTTATGAAGGCGGGTTTAGGCGAGTGTTATTTTTCGGTGAGCGAAGACGGGCCTGCTCATAAGGTGGCTTCTTAACTTATAATAGTAGCTTCTCCAGCTCCTCAAATGTGTCCACAATAACTTTTCGACGCTCTGCATTAAATTCTTCAGAACCATTAGCAGTGTGGAATGTTGCATCGAAAACCTTTAAATATTTTTGTTTCCACCGCTGTACGGTCTCCGAGGTTACTCCTGACGCACTAAAGCCAAGCCGTCGGGCCAAAATTGTAAGAACCTCAACGGCGGGCATTAAGACCGCTTCACCATCTTCATCCCATTCGCAGGCTACTGGATCTGCAAGTATTGCCTCGATTCGCTGAGCCATTGGATTTAAGACCTCATGTTGCACCCAATTCAATGCGTAATCAGAATCGAAATTCCCTGGACCCCACGTTCCCATCCGGCCTCCCACAGCGGAACAAGAAGCGAATCATTTCCGCTCAATCGACTGAGACTTTCTAAAAAGAACGCCAGCCAAACAGTAGTCCCAAGAAATATGTGCGGCGAAGAGTACGTTTACGGCTAACACTCCTAGTCCTATCCAAATCTCAATTATTGTGCGGCGAGTCCCTCGATTCCAAACGTCCAACGCATCAGGGAAAAACAAGTACGCCCCAATAAGTAAGAGGAGAACACACAAGCACATCCATGCTGCTTTAGCTAGCTTCATTTCTCTAGCTTATCATACCGACTCTGCCACAAAGACCGTTCGGCTTTTCTTCGAAATTTATTAGGTTTCCATTTGCCAATGCTGAGCCCGCATGGTAGGGTTGAGTACGGTATGTACTTCCGGGCCTGATTGAGATCCTATACTCCGGTCCGCCCGTTCGCGGCGGCGGGGAAAACCAATCGGGTTCCGCGCTCCGAAACGGCCATTTTTCACCACAGAGATCACAGAGCTCACAGAGAACTGCTTTTGGGGTTCACTGTTGAGCATGGTTTTTCGCCTGTTCAAGCTCCTCTGTGTTCTCTGTGATCTCTGTGGTGAGAAAATCCGTTCGGACAGTCCGAAAGGATCGTATGAACACTCACCCTCTTCAGGAGGCCGCGCTTTCGGCGGGGCTCGAGAACTTCTTTCAGACGCGCGTGCAGATGGCGCAGGAATTCAAGCTGCGCATGGCCGCCGAAGACGACATCTGCCGCAAGATCCAGAACAATCCCGAGGCCCTCCGCAGCAACGAACGCAAGCGCCAGGAGATCGCGGAGAACCTCTGGGTTCTGCCCGTGCCCGTGTGGCAGCAGATGAGCGGGCTCTATAAGGGCTGTCAGGATGTCGATTCGCCCAATGAGCGCGCCGCCTTGCTTCGCAAGTTTATGGAGAGCGTCGAGAGGCTGATCCGGTACGAACTGAAGCATGCAAACAGTGGTGGCGGGGACACTCCTGTCCCCGGGAGGGCTGCATCGCCTGCAGAGGAGACAACCTGCGCACAGGATCGTTCTCACCCCGACAGGAGTGTCGGGGCCACCTGCACGAGCGAGTGTGACTCCGGCTCACAGCCGGGCACGAGTATGAAGTCCATCTTTACCAGCGGCCGCCGCTCGGTTCAGTGGACGCCCATTCCGGCAATCTGCGTTTATCTGGAGATCTCGCAGCGGCACCTGTCGGCGCTATGCAAGGAAATCAATGGGCTGGCCATCGAGCAGCTCGTCGATCGCATCAAGGCCGAGAGCCTGCGCACCTCCTTTAAGGAGAGGCTCAAGGAATTTGTGCTGAAGTGGTTTACGTTCAGGCGCGAGCGCCGGCGGGACGCCGGCGGGCCCAGTGAGAACGCCCGGCGCGACGGTGATCCGAGTGCGACGACGGCACAGGAGATTTATACAGCTCTGAAAAAGAGCCGCCGCGAAGGATTCTTCCACCGGGCGACGTGGGCTCTCGAACTCGGCTTCAGCTCATACCAGAGACTCTTCCGCGCCAGTTTGCTTGAAGAGCGCAGGACGCCGCATGAGCTCGAGCTGGCCATCATCGAAAGCCTCATCCCCAACGACGCACCGTGCGTTCATGGACAGAATCGCGACGACGGAGAGCGCTCACGCAAAGACCCAGAGACGCAAAGAACGGAAGAAGTTAAGGGGTCGCTTCCGGTGCCGAATGGAGCATCGGCGGGGTAATGATTCTCCCAAGCTGGGTCGCCGTGCCGTTGTGCCACGCCACGTCGTGGTGTGCGAAACGCGCGGGCACCAGAGATGACTCTGCATTGCAAGAGTTTCAGCGCACCACTATGTGCCGTTGTGCCACATAGTGGTGTGCGAACAGCGCGGGAACCAGAGTCAACTCTGCATTGCAGGGTTTTCGGCACACCACTTCGTGGCGTGGCACAACAGAAAGGGCTACCCTGCTGAAGTGGGAGTTGGTTCCCAACGGCGTACACGGGCACAGTTAAGGGTTGAATTGCCGCGCCTCACGCGCTATCGTTATAGCTCGTTGAGACGAATTCGGGTATACTTGCCGCGACTTAAACGCCGTGGCCGGTGCCGCATTGAATTGACGAGTCAACCGTAGCGAGGGGAGCACTACTTAAATGGGTGAATACAACCGCAAGGGTTTCGGGCTTAAAGACGCGGTCAAACCGCTGCTGGAAGCGCAGTACTCCAGCCGCGTGGTCGATTATTTCCGCGCGAAGAATAACCAGATCACCCGCGGCAACGTGACCATCCGCCTCGCCAAGGAATTCGGCTTCTGCTACGGCGTCGTGCGCGCGGTCGATATGGCTTACCAGACGCGCCATCAGTTCCCCGGCAAACGCATCTTCATTACGACTGAAATTATCCATAACGCGTCAGTCAATCGCCGCCTCAAAGAGATGGGGTTCATCTTCCTCTCGGGGCAGCTCAACCAGGGCGAGACGTATGATGACATCAGCAGCGACGACGTCGTCGTGCTCCCGGCGTTCGGCGCGGCGGTGAAAGAAATTGACATGCTGCGAGCAAAGGGCTGCACGCTGGTCGATACGACCTGCGGCGCGGTGGTCAGCGTGTGGAACAACGTTCAGAAGTACGCCAAAGACCAGTACACCAGCATCATTCACGGCAAGTACAATCACGAAGAGACGATCGCTACCAGCAGCCGTGCCGGCGGGCGGTACCTGATCGTGCGCGATCTAGACGAGGCCGACTACGCCGTCGATTACATCCTCGGCAAAGGCAACCGCGGAGAGTTCCTCAAGAAGTTCGCCAAAGCGGTCTCGCCAGGCTTCGATCCCGATACGCACCTTCAGCTCCTCGGTGTCGCCAATCAGACCACGATGCTCTCGACCGAGTCCATCGCCATCGCCTCCCGCTTCCGTGCCGCGTTCGTGCAGAAATACGGCGAGCAGGAAACGAAGATGCGCTTCCGCATGACGGACACGATCTGCAGCGCGACGCAGGATCGGCAGGACGCGGTCAATGAGATGATGAAAGAGAAGCCGCACGTCATGATCGTCATCGGCGGCTACAACTCGTCGAACACCACCCACCTGGTCGAGATTCCGCTGCACAACGGCGTGCCCGGCTACCACGTCGAAGAGGCCGACTGCCTGCTTTCGCGCAGTCAGATCCGCCACCTGCCGCTGGGCGCGAAAGAAGTCACGATTCACGAGAACTGGTGGCCGAACAAGGCGCCGCTGGTGATCGGCGTGACCGCCGGCGCGAGCACTCCCAACAATAAAATTGGCGACACCATTATGCGGCTGTTCGAGCTCTCCGGCGAAGATATCAGCGATGTTGTTGCCGAGATCGAAGCGATGGGCCCGGGCCTGCCGCCAGACATCGAAAACGCTCTGCACAGCCCGAAAGACCATTAAAAGGCACGGAGACACGATGGACCGGCTGACCCACGATGCGAGTCGTGGGTTTTTAATGAAGTGAGGACGCATGCGAGTTCTATTGAGTGCTGTTTTTGCTATCGCCTTTTTCAATCCGCTCGCCCTGTGCGGCGAAGCTGAAAAGCAGGACGCATCTAAAGCTGTCGCAGCATTCGAAGCCGCTTACGAGCTCGGCGCCAAAGCGGCGCAGGAGAAGAAGTGGGCGCTGGCCGAAAAGCAGTTTGATGCGGCTATTCGCGCGCTCGGCGAAACGGCGCACCCCAAGAAAGCCGTGGCCCAGATCCTCCTTACTAAGGCACGCGAAAACGCAAAGCAGGAGACCACGCTTGCAGCCGCCGACGAATTGCTGCGCCTGAAGATGTGGGCTGAAGCCGAAGCGGCTTACAAGAAGGCCGCCGAGACACTGGGCGAGACGGACGCAATCAAGGCAGGCATTGCCGCCGCGCAGGCCGGCGCCAAGACCGAGCAGGCTTCAGCCGAAGCAGCCCGTATGGAAGAAGCAAAGCGCAAAGCGGCCGAGCTGGCCCTGGCCAAAGCGCGAGCGGAAGCCGCCGAAGCGAAGAGCAAGGCCGCCGCAGAAGACGAAGCGCGCCGCAAGCAGGCGGAGGAGGAAGCGAAGAAAGCCGCGGCATCTGCGCCGAAAACCGCCGCCGCAGATGAGCCTGCACCGATTGAACTCCCCGTTCCGGTCGCGCTGGACCGCGACCAGTGGACAAAAGGCACCGGCTCGGCCTGCTACTGGGAAGGTGAGCGGCTGGTGCTGGCCGAAGGCGACGAACTCTTCAAGAAGATTCTCACCGGCGACTTTGCGGCCTCGATTGCCCTTGAAGCCCAGATGGATCACCGCTCGCGCATCTCTATCGAGCTGCGCTCACCGCGTGACAGCGGTTCGAAGATCAGAATCATCGGCTGGGGCAGCAAGGAAGGTTCGCCGCCCATGCTGGCACTCGACAAGGATATTCGCGCCCGCGGCGACAAGAAGCCCGCGCAGGAGCAGATCACGCTATCGTTCGTGCGCACCGGAAAAATGATTCAGTTTTATTGCGACGGCGCGCTGATCGGAAAAACGTGGGATGAAAAGCAGGGCCAGCCCTATCAGCTGATGGTCTCGGGCAAAGGCACCATGTACGGCGCCAAGGTCGTCGAACGGTAACTGCGCTTATCGGAACCTCCGTATTAATGACACTCATCCTGCGCCTCTTCCTGGTTCTTACCTTTAGCCTACTCGTGTGGGGCTGTGGTACGGGTAAGCCGCAGAACACACCCCAGTTGCCGGCTCCCGTACCGGCTGCGGAAAAAACACAGGAGAAGCCGCCGGAGGCGCCTTTCTTCACCGCAGATGGCGCCGCGGTTCTCCGCAACCCGTTTCAAAAGTGCGTTGAAGCGAGCACGTACTGGCGGGCCTACATTCAGCAGAAGAAAAATGAAGGAGCGCGCCGCCCATACCTCGCCTTTTCCCTGACCAGCAGCGACAGCGGTACCGATCGCGGCGGAATTGCTTCGGTTATGGTGAAGATCAAGCTGGCGATGAGCGATCCGCTGAGCCGCAAAGAACTCTACGACGACGAAGTCACCGAAGACGCCAGCAATCCAACGATGAATTCAAAGAGCCTGCTTGAGGAACACCTGAAAACGCTGGGTGACAGCCGAATGCTCGCGCTGCTTGCCGACCGGGCTGCGCTCGTGGCGATGGCTCATGCGGGAGGCGAAATCGCGGCTGACGTACCGAAAATACTGTCGGGCAATTTGAAGCTTCTAACGCCGGCACTGCTGAAGTCCCTGGTAGCGGCGCGTCCGGATGCAGCGTGGAGCCTGCCGCTTCTGAAAAATGCACTCAGGTCGCGGGACGCGCGCGTAAGGCTCGCCGTGTTGCAGGAACTGCCGGCGATAAAGCTCGCCGAGACGCAACAACTGGAGCTCTATCAGGAACTGCTCGACAGCTCCGACGCGGCAGTCCGCCTGGAGGCCGTCAAACAGCTGCAGAACCTTGGTCCATCAGCCGGGGCGCTGCTGGCGTACGCGCTGCTCAACGACGACGAAGCCATTCGCGTCAGCGCGCGGAACACCTTGCTCGAATGGGGGCCTGAGGCACGCAAGGCGACACCGGTTCTGCTGCAGCAGGTCGGACGCGATCAGGACAAGCCAGTGCGCTCGCGCGCGCTGAGTGTCCTGGCGTCAATCGGCGGCGAGGAGTCTGCAGCACCTCTGGCGCAGGCGCTTGTCGATCAGTATGTCGAGACCGGCTGGGCAGTAGAAAAGCTCTGTGCGCTGGGGGAAAAAGCAAAGCCGGCCGTTCCCGTGCTGGAGCACGCCTTCAAAGTCACCGACACTGTCACGCGCCAGAACGTCTTGCTGGTGCTGCAGAAGCTGGGGCCGGAAAATGCGGCCTTTATTGCCAACCAGGGTCTTACGGATATGGAGAAGGAGGTGCAGACGACCGCCTCCAAGCTGCTCACCGAAATAGGACCGGATGCCGTCAAGCCGTTGGCGGAGCTGATGAGCGACACGCGTTATTCCGTGCGGCGCATGGCCGTCATGACGATGGGCAAGATCGGTCCGCCGGCAATCGAGCCGCTCAAAGCTGCGCTTGCGGATACGGACGAAGAGGTCCGCGCGCGCGCAAAATCAGCACTGTCTGAGATGAAAGTGATCACCGTGAAGCCCAGGCCGCTGAACGCGTGGGATAAGGTTGAAGACCCTGACAAGCCCAAACCCGCCAGTTATAAAACAGTAACGACGCGCGACGGAAAAAAGCTGCTCGCGGAGAAGGTCGTCGATTTCGGCGATTCCTATTCTATCAAGCTGGATACTGGTAAATTCCTCCTGCTGAAAAAGAGCGAGATCGAAAAAATCGAATGAGCGATCCCGACGATCAATCAGTAGAACCAGAGCAGGCGCAGCACGGCCGCGAATATCTGCTGGGCGAACTGCTGAAAAACGTTTCGCGCAGTTTTTACCTGACGCTTCGCGTGTTGCCGCGGGGCTTGCGTGCACCGATCGGGCTGGGATACCTGCTTGCGCGCGCCGCCGACACGATCGCCGACACGCAGCTGGTACTGCCCGCGCAGCGGCTGGAACACCTGCTCTCTTTTCGCGCGCAGGTCAACGATGGCATTGACGAGACGAGCCTCGCGCGCATACAGGCTGCCTTCAGCGGCCATCAAAGCGATTCGCACGAGCGCAAGCTGCTCAACCTGCTGCGGCCGTCACTCGCTCTGCTCGATACGCTGAGCCCGGCCGACCGCGCGGAAGTGCAGCGCGTTGTTACGACTCTGACGCGCGGCATGGAGATGGATCTGCGCACGTTCCCGCTTGAGACATCGGGACAGATCGTCGCCTTGAAGACGCGTGAAGAGCTGGATCTCTATATCTATCTGGTGGCCGGATGCGTGGGGGAGTTCTGGACAAAAATGACGGTCGCACATAGCCCGGAGCTGCACGGCTGGGATGTGGACGCAATGTCGCGAACGGGAATTCGTTTCGGCAAGGCGCTGCAGATGACTAACGTCCTTCGCGACTGCGCCAAAGACCTGCGCATCGGCCGATGCTATCTTCCGCTCGAACTGCTCACGCCTGCGGGCGTCGCACCTGAGGATCTGCTCAAGCCTGAAAATGCGGCACGCGCGCAGCCGGTGCTACGAACGTTGCTCGGCGTAGCACTCGATCATTTCGCTGCGGCTGAAGATTACATTCTGGCCATTCCGCCCCGTTGCGGCCGGCTGCGTCTGGCGTGTCTGTGGCCCGTACTGATCGGGCTGGCAACATTGCAGAAGCTGGCGGCCAATCCAGACTGGCTCAATCCAGACCGTCCCTCGAAAGTATCGCGCAGCTCGGTTAAGCGAACGCTGGCTCTGTCATTGCCCGCGGTCGGTTCGGATACGCTTGTGCGGATGTGGATCGATCACCTGATGAAAAGTGTGCGGGCAGAGATCGCTGCTTAGATGGGCTCGACCACGACTCGGCTGCCTTCGACCTGAATGACGCGCACTGGCGTATTCGGGTCGACGAACTTGCCCTGAGTCACGACGTCCACACGCTGCTGGCCTATCATCGCCGCACCCCCAGGCCGAAGCGTCGTCAGCGTCACGCCTTCCTTGCCGACGAGTTCAGTCAAAGGTGGAGCATCCGGAGAATTCTGAATTCCGCCCTGCAGTTCCGCCCGGTGAACGAAGGGGCTCCACTTCAGGAATTTCAGGCCGAGCCAGAGGCTGAACGGGTAGAGCGCCACGTTAACAGCGAGCATCGTATAACCAAAGCTGCTGCCCGCGCGGAATCCCAGGTAGACGCTTGCGCTCGACAGCATCAGCGCCAGGATCGTCAGCAGCCCAAAGGACGGCGTGAGCATCTCCAGGAAAAGCGCGAGGACCGTAAAAAAGCAAAGGCTTATTGACCAGAAGCTGCTGTCCATGATGTCAGTAGAGAGCGCTCCGTTCTTCCTAGGCCTGCCGTACCACCAGCGTTCCGGCATTTACGCGCAGCACGACGACCGGCGTACCAGCATCAATGTAAGGACCTTCCGAGACGGCGTCATGCGTCAGTCCGCCGATGCGGATTTTTCCCGCGGGTCGCAAAACCGTTTCGGCCACAGCCTGCTGACCTACCAGTGACTGGCGCGACGGCTCGGGAATGGCGACCGCTGCAACGGCTCCGGCTGCCACAAGATCCGTCCCGAAGGCAGTCGTTGTCGAATTGACCTCCGCCCGCAGCGCCAGACGGCTGAGTCCCGGCATGCGCGCGCCCTGGATCAGCCCTGTAACGACAGCGCCGATGAGAATCACGACGGTCAACGTCGCCCACATCAGCCCCTCCTTTAAGAGCGCGATGTCGCCGGCGGAACCCTTGCCCTGAATGACATTGATCAGGCTAACGCTTTCAGGCACGAACGCGAGAATTAACGAACCAACGACCATGATGATTCCTGCCGCGAGCCCCGCGCCGAAAGTTGGGAAGACGAAGAGCTCCACGGCAATGATCGCTGCGCCGATGCCGAAGAGCGCAATTTCGAAGAGACCGGCGTTTGCCGAAAACACCTGCAGCCAGAAGAAAACGCCCAGGCAGAACGCGAAGGCGATATAGCCCATTCCGTGTCCGGGACTCTTTAGTTCCCACACCAGGGCCACCAGGCCGATCAGCACCAGCAGCACGCTCCAGATCGGGTGCGAAACAAAGCGTGCCGAGCGCTCGGCGGGCGTGATCGCCGCCACTTCCACACTGGACGGTGAAATGCCCAGGCCAACCTGCAGTTCGTCTGTGTCGGCGACGATCCCGCTGGCGAGGCCAACGTTGACGGCTTCGTTGGCCGTGAGCGTCAGGATCTGGCCTTTGTTCTTCCAGACCTTCACCTTCTCAGGCTTGACGCTTTGAACATCATACGTCTCACCGAGCATGAAGCGTTTCTGAGGATCATTCGTTTCGATGACCTCAGCCTCGCTGTTAACCATGCCCACAGCAATCGGCGCCGGGTAATTGTTTGCATCGCACAGGTTGCTCACCATCGCACGCATGTCGCTGTCGACCTTCTGACGCATGCTTTCGGGAATTTCGCCGAAGAGGCTGACCGCTTTCGCGCCGCCGATCCGGCTTCCAGGGGCCATGACGATCATTTTTGATCCGAGCGAAATGATAGCGCCGCCCGAAAAGGCCTTAGCCTTGACGAATGCGACCACAGGAACCGGGCACGCAGCGATGGCGCGGTTGATTCTCTCGCAGGCCGACACTTTGCCGCCATACGTGTCGATCTCCAGGATTACCAGATCGAATTTCTCCTCGGCGGCGCGGCGCAGGCGGCGTTCGATGAAGTTCGCCTGCCAATCATCGATCATTCCGTACTTTGTGGTCTCTTCGTCATTGACCGGGATGATCATGACCTTCGGCTTGGCCGGCAGCTTGATGCCACGCTTAGCGGGATTGAGGGAGCCCTTCACGATGCCCGATTGCGCAGCCATGTTCTGTTCGATCGCGGCGGCCGCGGCATCTTTGGGTTCTTCGGCAGCCAGCACAAGAGGAACCTGCAGGAAAAGCCAGAAGGCCACGGATGTCAATATTCTAAACGACGTCTGCATTGAGAACCTCGTGAGCCGCACGCGCGGCCAGATGCATTTTACCGTATGAACTCCGTCTGGCGCAAACGGCTCTTATAGAGTTTATACCAGGAAGCCATCGAAATCTTTCCCAGCTTGTTGCGATTGTGCCTTTCCGGTAAGACACGCATACGCATACAGGTCTTATCCTCATGGCCGGGTCACTCGAGAAATCCAGACTGCGCAGCGAGATACTGGCGCTGCTTCGCTCGATGGGTGCAGCAGAGCGTTCTCGCAGGAGTGCGCTGGCCGTTACGCGGCTTGCAGAAAGCAGGCTCTTCCGCGAGGCAAAAACTGTTTTTACTTATTCCTCGACAAGCGAAGAACTCGATACGCTTGGCCTCTGCCGGCTCTGTTTTGAACAGAATAAAACGGTGTGCCTGCCGCGTACGCTGCATCCAGCGCGCAGCATGGCGGCCCATGCGGTCACAAACCTCGACAGCGACCTGGAAGTCCACCCCTTTGGTTTTCTGCAACCCAAAGCAGAGTTGCCGGTGCAAACGCCGGAGACGATCGACCTGATTGTCGTTCCCGGTGTCGCATTCGATGCGGCCGGCAACCGTCTCGGCCGCGGCGCGGGGTACTACGACCGCTACCTCTCGCAGCCGCAGATTAAGGCAGCCGTTATTGCGCTCGCATTTGAAGTTCAGATTGTTCCCGTCGTGCCTGTTCAGGCGCATGACCGGCGAGTTCAGAAAATTTTTACCGAGCAGCGCGTGATTGAGGTGTCCTGATTTGAGGTTTCGTTTTCGTGCACTCTCTTTAAGATTGAGGCCATGATTCAGCAGCAGCAATCGCTTGTCATCAATGATGACATTTTGGTCGAACTGGCGCTTGAGTCTAAGTCTCTCACGCGCGAACAGGTCGACGTGGTGCGCGCGCGGCAGGCTGAGCTGCTGCAGGGCGGCGTGCGCCTGACGCTTGGCCAGGTCATGCTGGAGCGCAAACTGCTGACGATCAGCCAGCTCAAGCAGCTGATGCAGGAGCTTGAGCGGCGCATGACCCAGCAGCCGCAGCCGAAGAAGCCAACCATGGCTTCGGCCAAGGATCAGCTCAACACACGCTTCGGCGATTATCTGCTGCTGGAAATTCTCGCGGACACCGCGCGCTACCGCATGTTCAAGGCGCAGCACACCGTTCAAAATCAGCTTTTCGCATTGAAAGTTCTCCCGCCCAATATCACGAAGGACGCGGTGTGGTACGAACGCTTCAAGCGCGAAGTGCTGCTGGCGAAGGTGCTCTCTCATCCGAACATCATCCGCACGTACGGCACGGGCGAGATCGACGGATGTCCGGTGATGGTCCAGGAGTATGTCGAAGGCCTCACACTTTCGGAACGTCTTGCGCGCGAAGGGAACTTTCCGGAGAAGACGGCCTGGCTGATGGGCCGCGAAATCGCAAAGGCACTCGCCTATGCGGCGCAGATCGGCATCATTCATCGCGACATCAAGCCCGACAATATTGTCTGCAGCCGCAGCGGCGTTGTGAAGATCGTCGATATGGGACTCTCCAAGGCCATGGGCGACGACACCGGTTTGACGGCGCCGGGCACAACCGTCGGCACGCCTTTTTACATCTCTCCCGAGCAGGCCCGGGGCAACAAGGACATCGACGGACGAACAGACATTTATTCGCTGGGCTGCACAATTTTCCACATGCTCACTGGCTCGGTTCCATTCATGGGCGAAGTCCTGACGGACGTCATGCTGGCGCACATCAAGGCGCCGCGACCTGACCCGCGCACGATTCTGCCGGAGATCAGCGAAGCGTCCGCACAAACAGTCATGCGCATGATGGCCATCAAACCGCAGGACCGCTTTGCCGATGCCGAAGCGCTGGTGCTCGAGCTCGACAAGCTGATCAAAGTGTTGCCCGAACCTGACGCTTTTCTGCGTCCGGTTCAGGCGGTGGCGCCGAGTGACTTTGAAATGTCGCCCGAGGCAAAGGCAGCCGCGGAACAACGCGCTGCCGAGAAGAAAGCGGCGCCTGTGCCGCAGCCCATGCCGAAAGTGTCCTGGTTTACGCGGCTGACGGATTGGCTCTACAGTCTGCTGGCGCGTTGACTCCGCATGCAGACAATTGGCTTTGGCGTTGCCTATTGTAGTGCTTAATGATTGATTCCACGTTGCACGCGTGCGTTCTGAGTGAGTAGTAAACAGCCCTTGCCGGCGTGCCGATAAAGGTAACAAAAATCTGCGCCACCAACCAGTTTGACGTTCCGCACGCACCGCGGGACGGAGGGAAAGAGTATGACACACACCTCGCCGCCAACCACCACTCCGCCCGACATTCTCAAGGTCGGCATAGAGCTGGGTTACCTCACGCCGGCGCAGGCTGAAAGTGCAAGCAAACGCCAGCAGGAACTGCGGCAGGGCGGCATCGATCTGCCCGTTGGACAGGTCCTGCTCGAACGCCGCATTCTCGTGAGCGGACAGCTCAAGCGGCTGATGCGTGAACTGGCATACCGCCGCGCGCAGCACGCCAAGGCGCCAGCGGCACCGACAACGCTTAAAAAGAATTTCGGTCCGTACGAACTGCAGGAAGTGCTCGCTTCGAGCGGGCGCTGCCGTGTCATCTCCGCACGCGACACGGCCATGGGACGACAGGTGGTGCTGAAAGTTCTGCCTCCACATGTGGCGAGCAACAACGTCTGGCTTGAACGTTTCCGTCGGGAAGTTCAACTGGCTGGACAACTGTCGCATCCAAATATCGTCACCGCATACGGGACGGCTGAAATCGAGGGCAGTCCCGTGCTGGTGCTTGAATTCGTCGACGGCACGTCGCTGGATCGCAAGCTCGAGATCGAAGGCAACATCGCCGAAAAAACGGTGTGGCTCATGGCGCGCGAAGTGGCCAAGGCTCTCGCTTGCGCCGCCGAGAAGAACATTCTGCATCGCGACATCAAGCCGGCGAACATCCTGATTTCCAAAGACGGCAAGGTAAAGATCTGCGACATGGGTCTTTCCAAATCCATGGCCGACGACACGGCGCTCACTGCTGCGGGCACAACCGTGGGCACGCCCTTTTACATTTCGCCCGAGCAGGCGCACGGCACGAAGGATCTGGACGGCCGCTCGGATATTTACTCGCTGGGCTGCACTGTTTTTCACATGCTCACCGGATCGGTTCCCTTCCTGGGTGAGACGCTCACCGATGTGATGCTCGCGCACACGCACGCCGTCAGGCCCGATCCACGCGCGTTCCTTCCGGAAATCACCGAAGGTTCGTCCAGGCTGGTGATGCGCATGATGGCTACAAAACCTGAGGAGCGGCCCCAATCGGCACAGACGCTTGTGGAAGAAATCGACGCGCTTTTGCCGCTGCTGCCTGAACCCGAACCCACAATTCGCCCCGTCGCCAAAGTTTCACCCAGCGACGTGCCTGCAGGAAAGTCTTCCGCCGTGCGTCCGGCCGTTACCGTGGATGTCCCCCGCCCTTCGCTGCTCACGCGCTTCCTTGACTGGCTCACCCGGCTGTTCTCCTGACAGCACATTGAGCACAGTGGCCTCATCATTGCAAAGGTGAACGCATATCACTGCCGCGCGTTTGCGGCCGCGGTTCTCCGGGTACTTATTGTCCTGTCAGTGAATCGGCTATGCATGAGGGCTTCCGCTATGTCTAACAACTCATCGTTATCTCCAGACGCGCAGGCCGAGTTGCTTCAGATCGGCGTGGAACTCGGCTACATCACCACAGCGCACGTTCACCTCGCGCAGAACCGCCAGCATGAATTGAGTGCCGGCGGCGTGCAACTTCCGATGAGCCAGGTACTCATGGAGCGGCGCATCCTTTCCACATCTCAAGTCACGGCACTGGTGCGCGAACTGGAATACCGCCGGCGCCACAACATTGGCACTCAGAGTACGCCAGCCTTCATGAGCCAGCGCATCGGGCAATGGCTCATCCTGCAGTGCCTGGCGCAGCATGGCCGCTGCCGTGTGTTCATGGCGCGCGACACGCTCATGAACCGCAACGTCGTTCTGAAAATTCTCCCGTCCGAGTTCACGCAGAACCGTGTATGGCTGGAGCGCTTCCGCCGTGAAGTTCAGCTCGCCGGCCGCCTGCAGCATCCCAACATCGTCACCGCGTACGGCACGGGCGAACTCGACGGTTCGCCGATGCTGATCCTGGAATATGTCGATGGTCCGTCCCTTGGCGAAAAACTGCAGCGCGAAGGAAACATGCCTGAGAAAACCGCCTGGCAGGCCGCTCGCGAAGTTACAAAGGCGCTCGCGCACGCGGCGAGCAAAGGCATCCTGCACCGCGACATCAAGCCGGAGAACATTCTTTTCAGCAAGCAGGGCCATATCAAAATCTGCGATCTTGGCCTTTCCAAGGCCGTCGACGACGACATGGGCCTGACCACCGCCGGCACGACCGTCGGCACTCCGTTTTATCTCTCGCCCGAGCAGGCGCGCGGCACGGCAAATCTCGATGAGCGCTCAGATATTTACTCGCTGGGCTGCACCGTCTTTCACATGCTGACCGGCTCGGTGCCCTTCATCGGAGAGCAGGTCGCCGAGGTCATGTACGCACACACGCGCGCGCCGCGGCCCGATCCGCGTTCATTCCTGCCCGAGATCAGCGCCGGCTCGGCTGCATTGATCGCGCGCATGATGGCGATCAACCCGGCGCTGCGTCCGCCGTCTGCGCGGGCGCTGCTCGTGGAAATCGAAACTCTGCTGCAATCGCTGCCCGAACCGGAGAGCGTGGAGCGTCCTGTCACGAGAATTGATGCCACAGAGGCACCGCCTGCGAAGGGCACAGCCGCCGCCGCTCCACGCAGGCGACCGGTGTTCTTCCCGCAAGAGCCCAAGCGATCGTTCGTTGAACGAGCCATTCAGTGGCTGGGCCTGGCGCGCTGAGTCTGCTAAAGACTCAGCGAAAGCAGGCTCGGCCGTACCCGGTAAACAACCCCGCGCGCGATCCTTCCGGACTACGCAGCTTGCTTATGCCTACTGGCAAGAGCGGGCCGGGATTGGTATAGTTGCTGCCGCACGATCGTTCATCTGTGACGCAGTATTTCGCGGAGCGTTGGCAGAGTGGTCGAATGCGGCGGTTTTGAAAACCGCTAGGCCCTTACGGGTCTCGGGGGTTCGAATCCCTCACGCTCCGCCAGCCTCCTAAAATAAGCACCCGAAATTTCAGCCTCAGGCGCTTGCAGCGATAAAAGGCTTTTATGGAGCCACAACGCGGAACGAACCGCTTTGTCCAGTAGAGAGGTCGTACTGCTGGAAGCTGCTGCCGGCGATCACGTTTGAGATTAACACCGTACCTGTATTCGGCACCAGTGATCCTTCATTGATTGCGGTCAGTACAAATGTATTTACTCCCGGCGAAAGCTTGAGTTTCTTTTCTGTTCCAACATTAAGCAATGAGAGCTCGTTGAAGACCACCTTTCCATTTACGGTAAGCGTGACAATATCTCCGTCCTCTGTGCCATGATCGAAAATGTTGAGAGTGACAGTGTCGCTGTCGACCAGGATATCCTGGAGGACCGTAGCCGGATTCAGCTCAGCCGCTGACGAGACGCCCTGCTGCGTAGTTTCAAGCAGCGTGTCGGCGTTGGCGCTTGGAATAATGGAATTATAGAATTCGTCCAGCAGTTCCTTGACCTTATCTTTGAACTCGGGCGTGCGGCCCAGGGCTACCGCAGAGCCTCCGGCGAGAACGGCAGCGGCGCCTGGAAGAGTCAGGCCCGCGACGAGCATGATTGCGCCGCCAAACATCACGCCATAGCCGATCGTCTGCAGAAGCTCGGACTGCGTCGAATTGGCCAGATCGCGCCCCGCAGCTTTTCCGGTGAACGCGAAAATCGCGTTCTCAAAAGCAAGCGCCGCCGTATCAATGCTCGTGCTCTTTCCCGATGAAAGCGCCTTCACCAGTTTTGACGCGGACTTTCCCAAATCATCGGTTTTGTGTTCCTGTGCAACCACGGCCAGTGTTGAAAGCGCAGTTTGGTCCAGCGATACGAGTTTATCTGTGTCTAACGTGAGTTCAGTACCAGCGCGATTGCCCAGCGCGATAGGCGTTTTCGCTTCCAGCGAACCGGTCACACGCTCGTAATTGGCCAATTGACGGTCAATGGTCGCTTTTGTCGGGATGGTCTCAAGCGCTGTGCCCGTGATGTTGTTTCTGGCACGTGTCAGAATGCGCTTGCCGATGTCAGCAATTCCCTTGGTTACCGTACCCGACCCTGCCTTAATTTTTGGCGCAGCCTTGATTGCAATCTTGTTAGCATTGGTCGTCTTTGCATCCGCTCCAGTGCCTTGAATGACTTGAACCGAATAGCTGCCGGGCGGAACCAATGGGGTCACTGCGGTGATGTAAAAATTTCCGACCTCGAGGGCAGGCGATTCAACTGTCTGCGACTTTCCGATAAAACGCACTGTGGTCACACTCAGCGGATCGAATGTCATGCCGGAGATATTCAAAGACTCTGTGGGTATCGCTGTCTTTTTATTAATGACAAGCAACCCCGATGTTGCCGCACGGTTAGCCGCGCCCGAATCACCGGACGCCGCCGCAGCAATGTACTCGCGTATCGAAATCTTCACCGTCGCGCTCACCGACTGTGTCGGGGTGTAGGCGGTGACGATGGTTTCCGTCACACCAGTTTCGATTGGCATTCCCGTGATTACACTTTCAACCAGGCGCAGCCCCGGGGGGAGATTTGCCGCCTTCAGCTTCACCGGCTCGGAGGTAGTTACTTTCAGCTCGTGCCTGAACGGTGTCGACACACGACCTTCCGCATGGTCAGCGCTCGTGAGTGACAAAGCAGAGGGGCCTCCGGCCATGAGTAGCGGCTGCCAGAATGCTGAATAAAGGAATAGCGAAAGACTGGCAAAAATTCTCAATGCGGTGTTTGCACACTTAGTGGGCATGCTACCTCCGTTTGTAACCCAACCATCTTCCAGTTGAATTCTCTAAATGATCAACGAGCGCCGGTCAGCGCTCGCTGACTAACACAAACTATAAATTTTTATTTTGCCGGCGGCGTGTTCTTCAGCGCTTCTTCGATGGCCTTGTCGAGTCCGTTCATCGGGTGGCCAGCCCAGACGATTTTTCCACCTGGCGCGATGACGAACGCGTGCGGAATTCCTCTTACGCCGTATGCACCGCCGCTTTTGGAACCCACACCGACGGCGTAGCTCATCTTCATCTGCGCGGCAAAATCCTTGACCTTCTCCATCGGCTCGGCCGTCAGACCCATGATCACCACGCCTTTGTCCTTGTACTTCTCATGCATTTCAACCAGGTGCGGAATCGACTTGCGGCATGGCGGGCACCAGGTTGCCCAGAATTCGACGACACAGATTTTCTTACTGTTGGTCGCCAGCGTGCCCTGGCCATTGAGCCATTCGGCGGCAGTGATTTCCGGTGCCGCATCGCCCACTTTCAAGTCGGCGGCGCTCAGGCTGAAAGTGGCAGCCAAAGCCAGAACGAAAACGGTCAGCAGTCGGAACATGGATAAATCTCCTTACAGCCGCGATGCGGCGCATCGCTGAAATCGTACTCGCAACGGGCACATACCTCGTTGACGATTGACAGAGCCGGCCATTCACGTCGCGCCGGGAAGTTTCGATTGTAACGACCTCTGCAAGCCGGCCGGATCACCCAGACGGTCGGTTGCAGGAGAGACTTTCATAAAGCTCACAGCGTTATCGCTTGAGTCCGCCGCTACGTCAATATATTTGCGCAGCTCGTTAAAGACGGACCCAGAATTTTAGAACTATGAAATTCACAGCTGCGTGGCTCAAAGGATGAGCAAACGCGGCTTTGTTATTTCTTCCCGGCCCATTCCAGACGCAGGTTGCGGATGCAGGCGATGTGCTCTTTCATTTTGTCCGCCTTGGTCCTCGGGGGCATCAGGAACTCTATGGAGACCTCAGCGCGTTTTCCGGCCAGCGCATGCAGCGGCACGCCAAGGTCCACCCAGGGCAGGTCCTTGCTCACGCGAATCGGCGTCTTCGAGATCGCCTCGATATTCATGATTTTTACGCTCACGAACATGGGCTTGGCGAAGTCCTTGACCGACAGTTCAAAGAGGAGCACTGGCCGCTTGGACGCAAAGGATGCCGGAATCTCTATCGTGCTCAGCAGCTTCGCCGGCAAGACGTCATTCATCGGGTTGACCATGAGAACATTCTTGCGGCCTTTCACGTCATAGGTCGTCGTCTGCGTAAAGTCCGTGTTGAAGTCGCGCGCGCGCCAGCCCGGGAACATCGTGTTGATAGACTGCGACGATGTGGTCTCCGGTGTCGCGGCGAGCTTTGAGAAATCGATGGGAACAAAGATCGGCTCGGTCGCCGTGACCGGTTCGGACCCCGGTTTAGGCGGCGCCTTCTCCTCTTTCTCAGGTTCCTTTTTCTTGATGCCCAGCGCGACCATCGTATCGACCGGCTTTTTCGGCGCCTCGCCGTCATCGCCCTGAGCGGCCGCGTTTGCCGGGGGCTGCGGTGCTGCGGTTTTCGCTGGCTCAGGCTTTTTCTCAACGGGCTTTTTTACGGCAACGGCCGCGTCCGGTTCGTCGTCGTCGACTTTTGCGTTGGCACTCTTTCGCGTCGTGGTCAGCTCCAGCGCGTCAGCAACATTGTTCGCCGGCTTGTTCTCGGCCACGGGGACTGCCGGCGGAGGTGTTTCCTGAGCTGCCGCGGGCTCTTCTTTCTTCGGCTCTTCTTTACGCGGCTCGGCTTTCTTCGTTTCTTCGGGTTTGGGTTCAGCAGGCTTTGCAGTCGCGGCAGGCTTGGCTGTGCTCGCGTCGGCCATGCGCAGGGTTGCGTCGCTCTTCGCCGCGGGCTTTGCCGCTTCATTCTCGGCGACCGGTGCGGGCTTTGAGCCGGACGATTTGAAAATCAGCACCAGCACGATCAAGCCCACAACACCTGCGACGCCGTAGATAATCAGATTCTTTTTTGGATCAGCCGCAACCGCTTTCTGCCGCGCGCTTGAGCGTGAAGCAGGCGTGGTGACGGCGGCCATTGTTGCCGAGGTCTTGCCGCCAGGCACGGCTTTCATACGCGCGGATGTTCCCGACGCCGCGGGCATGCCCACCGCGCTGTTGCGCCTGGCCGGTTGGATGTTTGCGGCGCTGCCCTGGCGTGGCGATGCCGCCGGTAAATTCGTTCCGCTGGCACGTGTCGCCGGAAGACCGGCGGCGCTGGCGCGTGCAGCGGGCGGCGGCGCCACCACCAGCGGAGCTTCGGCCACAGGCATCACCATCGGCTGAACGACAGGAGCCGGTGCGGCGGGTTGTGCGTACACAGGCGCTGGCGGCGGTGGCGGCGGCGGTTCGTCTTCGGGGAGGGTTTCAAGCTCAATATCTGAGCCCGGCATGTTTAATGCCGAGGCGGATTCAGGACGTAGATTTTGCGAAGCGGCCGGGACCATCGCGAGTGCCGCTTCTGCCGCCGCTGGACGTTCGCGTGTGGGTGCAGCCACAGCGGTCGGCGGAACTGGAGCCGACTGGGGAGCGACATACTGCTGTGCGGGCGCGGTCACTGGCTGCGGCGGCGCATAGGCCACAGGAGCTTGCGGTGCTTGCGTGATCGCCGGAATCGCGGCGCGCGAACCGGATGCTGCTACGGCCGGTATCGCCGCTCGCGAACCGGACGGTGCAACCGCGGGCATGGCTGCGCGCGAACCGCTGACGGCAGGCATCGCCGCGCGAGAACCGGTGACAGCGGGCATTGCAGCGCGAGAACCGGTGACAGCGGGCATAGCCGGACGGGAACCGGGGCCATGAACGGCTGGAAGTTTTCCAGATGTACGCCCTGCGGGTTTGAAATTTATCGGCCGCTTGCCAGGAGCCATGCGCCCGGGCCGCGGGCCACCAGGCTGGCCATCGCCTTCGTTCGGGATCAGAGTTAAATCGTCGACGGCATCGCGAGGTCCTGAGCCGGCTGCCTGCAGCTGAGCTGCGAACTGCGCGCCGCCCGATGTGGTCTCGCAGGTGTAACAGTACCGCGAGTGCGGATCTTCGCCGGGCTTTAGCGCGCTCATGTAGGGCGTGCCGCAAACCGGACATTTGTCGATGTTCGCGATAGCCATGGCTGTCACTCTACCTTATTCACGCGCCGCCGGAGTACTGAAAAAATGTTCACGTGCACAGCCTTGTAACACTGAAAAAGATCTGTAAAAAATTGCACGAAGCGACTACGTGCAATCTTCTTTAGTCATGTAGCCGTTTTCCAGAACACACAGACCGCTTTTCCCTCTCCTTTTATAGAGGACCTTCTGCTCCGCCTACGCGTCAGGCCGTCACGAAATTTGTCCAGAAACGCACATGTGCGGGTTGTCGCGGTCCTTCGACATCGGTCACTTGTAATAACAACGTTTAGAAGCGCAATATGTGGCAACTCAACCTGCCAAACTGAGCCCTAAAATTAGACGCGGGCGCCGGACGCTTATGACATGTAAACTCAGAAAAAAATCGTTTGCAGCCCCACAGTTTGCTGGATTTCGCGATGTGACGTGATCAATCCAAGAGCGTTACAGTACAAAGATTTGTCTGGCGCTGCTCGATGGCCGATACTATGGTGAAGTTTGCTTCTGCTTGTTCGTCAGTCAGTGCAATAGGAGATCGTTCATCATGCTGAAGACGCCCCTTCACATCGCCGCACTTACCGTGGGAACTCTGCTGAGCAGCGCCGCTTTGGCGGTCGACGTCGACGTGAACATCGGGGGCGGCCGCCCGCCGCGGCCGGTCGTTGTTCAGCCGTCTGCTTATATGGAACGCGTGTGGGTGCCCGAGCGTGTGGTGACGCGCACCGAGCGCGTGCTGATCGAACCGGCCCGCATTGAAAAGCGCGCCGAAAGGGTCTGCGTGCAGCCCGCTCAGATTCTCAAGCGTGAAGAACGGGTGCTTGTTGAACCGGCCCGAATTGAGCGCGTCAAGGAAACGGTCCTCGTGCAGCCGGCCCGCGTCGGCCGCGAGTATGTTCCGCCGGTGACGGAGAACGTGCGCGTCGGACCGGTGAACGTCACGCGCGTGATTCGCGAAGGCTACTGGCGTGAAGTTCCGATCGCCGCGGAATATCGCACCGTTTACCGCGACGTGGAAGTGCCCGCGCGTTATGAGACCGTCTACCGCGACGTCGAAATTCCTGCGCGCTACGAGACCGTCTACCGCGACGTCCAGATTCCTGCCCAGTACCGCGAGGTTACGCGCAACGAGGTCATCCCAGGTCATTACGAAGAACGTATCGTCACGCCGCGCCCGTCGGTCGTTGTCGAACCGCCGCGCCCAGGTGGCATTCACATCGAGGTGGATCTCGACAAAAAGAAGAAGAGACGCGATTGATTAATGCATGATGCTTGATGACTGAGTTTGACCGAGGAAGCGCCGCGACTTGTTCGCGGCGTTTTCTTGTGCGATGAAATGGCCGAAACCGCACACTCTCGCTGGACGGGCCTTATGCATTATGCATCATGCATTATTCTTTTAGAATTCTCCCCATAATGTCCACGCTTCGCGATCTATTCTTCATCGGCCTCTGCACGGCGCTGCTGACTTTTTTCGGCGTGCTGCAGCGGCCGATTCAAAAGTCCTCAGAAGGGCGCGTGGGCCGCGTCGCGCAGGAGATGCTGGAAGACGGCGACTGGGCGGTGCCGCATCTCAACGGCGTCGTGCGCATCGAAAAGCCGCCCTTCGCGTCATGGCTGGTCGCACTGGTTTCTCTTGGTGCGGCAAAGCTGACTGGCAGCGAACACGGCAATGTTCCGGAAGTTCAGGCCTGGCACGTCTACGTTCCGCCGGGGCTGGCGACCATCGCGCTGGTGCTGCTCATTTATTTGTGGATGAAGCGCCTTGAACGCGTGCCGCATGAGAAAGAGAAGCGCGTCGACCGCGGCATGCTCGCTGCGCTGGCGCTCGCCGCGGCCCCCGGATTTTTCATCCAGGCACGCTCGGCCGAATCAGACATGCTGCTCGCGCTGTTTGTCGCCGCCGCATTTTATGGATTCTGGAAGTCGCGGGCAGAGGGCTCGCGCGGCGGGCTGCTGTTTGCCTATGCCGCGCTCGGCTTAAGCATTCTCACGAAGGGCCACGTTGGCCTGGCGATCGTCGTCCCGGCGCTGCTGAGCTGGCTTTTAATCGAACATACCCGCTCGGCGCTGCCGCCTAAGAGAAGCGCATCTCTCTGGCATGCCGCTGGCGTGCTACTAATTTTAGTTATAGTGCTACCATGGGCGATTCCTTTCCTGCAGCGCAGCGGATTCACCTGGCAGGATTTCAACAAGGAAGGCTTGAGCGGCCGCGTCGGTTCAAACGTACCGCACTACGAACCGTTCTACTGGTACGCCGCGATGGTGCCCGGCTGGCTGATGCCCTGGACGCTGCTGCTCGCCGCGGCGCTGTGGCAGACCTGGTCGCTGCCGCCCGACGAGCGCTCCCCCTTGCGGCGCTTGTGCTGGATCTGGCTCGGCTGGGGCCTGCTGCTGTTTTCGCTTCTCAGTTCCAAGCAACGCCATTACGTGGTGCCGATGTTCCCCGCGGCCGCACTGCTGGTGGCCGACACCTTCGCACGGTGGTGGGAACACCCTGACGCGGCGCGCGCGAAATGGGCAAGGATCAGTCTGGTTACATTGAGTGTGCTCTTCGCCGCAGGAATGCTCGCGGGCCCAATTGCAGCAGAGAAAGCTTCGCTCGCGATAGTGACAGACTCAGCGGCACTTTGGACGATTGCGGTTCTCGGCGGAGCTGTTTTCGTCTTTGCCGCCGTTAAGCTGCTGCTGCGCGAAAGCTGCCTGCATCTATGGTGGGCGGGAATGGTCTGCGCGATGGTGCTTTTCAGCCGAACGGTTGAGCGGCACGACGCGGTGGACAGTCCCGAGCGCTTCTGCAGCGTGGTGGCGAAGATCGTTCCGCCAGACGAAGTTCTGTACGATTTTGATGTCGCGTTGCCGACCCGAAAGCCGTCGCCGAAAGCGCGGTTCACACCCAAGCCGGTGTGGCGGGCACAGGTTTTATTTTATCTGCGCCGAAAAATTTTTCCGATTGATGCGGAATTCAGCGACTTTTTGAATGCACAGAAGAGCCCGGTCTATGCCATTGCTACGGACAAGAACCTTGAAGGCGTCGAGCCCTCACGGTACGTGGTGCTGCATAGCGAGCAGAAATTCCTCGGGCACAAAAACAGTGTTTTGCTGATCCGATCAACAGGTCGTTAAAGGTGTGTGAACAATAAAAATGGCAGGCCTTATCGACGCCTGCCGCGCACAGTAACTTATTTGTGCGTAACGGGTTCGGCGTGAGGTCAGCATCGCGTTCGCGGCGAGCTGACACCTCGCGCCTGAACCAGTAATGCTTACTTCTTCTTCTTCGCAGCGCTCTTCTTTTTCGCTGCCGGTTTCTTAGCGGCCTTCTTCTTCGCCGTCGCCATCTAACTTCCCCTCCTGAAAAGAGTTGTTGAACCCCCAAAAACGATATCGGCACACTATACAGATTTTTTGCGCCATGCGAAGAACTACTTTAAAAATTTTTGTGAAAAGTTGATCCGCTTTCTGGAATGCGATGCGAGTTGAATGTCTTTGCAAAAGCGACGTCAGCAGTAGTGACGCGTAATGAAGAAGCAGAGCAACTGAGTTTTACGACTAACTAAGAGGAAAATGTCGCTGCGGGCTCAGCCGCAGTTGCAGCAGACTGAACAGGACGAGAAAACTGCACAAAGTGTCTTGTAAAGGCTTCAAAAAAAGTTTAGATTTTCGCGTGACCGAGCTCAGTCGCAAGTGTTCCTAAGGTACTCCGTACCTTTGAAACCGGTGAGGCTTCGCTTACTGTGCCAGTCCAAACAGCCGCTAAGTCGAAGTCTCAACGCTCCACCGCCGGTGCGATTATTTCTCGAGCTCGGCGCCAAGATGATGACGAGGATACCCCACTGGCGCGTGAATCGTCTTCTTCCAAGAGCGACGGGAAAAACAAAAGCACTGCTGAACCCGCTCCGCTCGCTTCCGCTGTGAAAAAGAGCTCGGGCGCCATGCCCAAGCCCACGTCCAAGCCTGTTGAAAATCTTCCGACCGTCGATGAGCTGCAGGACGTCGAGTCCATGTCCGACGAGGACTTGATGAAGCTCTGCCAGGAAGGCGACGAAGGCGCGTTCGAAGTGCTCTTCCAGCGCTACGAAGGCCAGGCCCTCTCCTTTATCCACCGCCTGATCGGCGACATGAGCCGCACCGAGGCGCTGGGCCAGGAAGCTTTCCTCCGCATTTTCAAAGACGCCAAAAGCTACCAGTATCCGCGCAGCTTCACGACGTGGTTCTACACGATCGTCCGCAACCTCTGCAAAAACGAGCTGCGCTGGCGCTCACGCCACCCCACAGTTTCCATCGAAGAGAACGTCGACCACTCAGACAGCGGCAGTTCCGACCATTCCGCGCGCATCGGCGATTTCCTCGAATCGGAAAGCACCGACCCGCTCGACAACATGGTCAGCCGCGAGATGAACCAGAAGCTGGAAGCTGCGCTCAGCTCGTTGCCGGAGCTCGAACGCGAAATCCTGATCCTTAACCGCTTCCAGGGTTTGAAATACCGCGAGATCAGCGAAGTGGTCGGCGTCCCCATCAGCACCGTCCGCGCCCGCATCTATTCGGCGCTCGAGCGGCTTCGCAAGTCGATCAAAGACTATCTGTAAATCCGCGCTTTCTTGAACCTCGGACGCAAAGCGCGAAGACTCGGGCCTTTCCTGAGCTTTCGCATTAAGCCGATTATTGAAACGCGCTCATCGCCGCGGCTTTATTGGGGGCGATGACGAAAAGGGGCGTGAGGCCCAGAAGATCCATGACCTGCGTGACGGAAGCATTGACGTTCAGCAAAACCACGTCGCCGGCATTCTCGCGCGCCTGTCCCTGCGCAACGATGAGCAGGCTTGCACCCGAAGACGACATGTAGCCGACCTTGGCCATGTCAATGATCAGCTTATAGTGCTTGGTCTTGTAGAGCTCGCCGAATTTTGCCTGCAGAATCTTGGTCGTGTGCGCGTCGATGTCACCATCGATGTGGACGACCGTGACGCCCTTGTCCGCGTTCGCTGTCGTGAGTGAAAAGTTTGTAGACCCGGTTGTCATTCGTTGACCTCGTTGTCTTGACGCGCAGCTGCTTAAAATCTCAGGGACAAAATGCCAGTAGCTCTGCCCGTCCGTTTCCGGACAAATATGAAATGTACTCTAGTCACGCAGTGTGATTGCGCAAATTCGCTTTAGGCCGGCACTTACGGGTTAGCTTACTTCTTTACGCCTTTCTTTAGCGCGCTCCAGGCGGGGTGCTCGTTCAGTTCCAGCAGGGCCTTTCGCAGCAGCGATTTGCCCGGCTCCATTTTAAACCAGGTCGACGCGCCTGATGGATGCGGCAGCGGAATCACATCGCACAAATGACCAAACGCATTCGCGCGGTGCCGGCGGCCGATGATTTCGGCCAGCGGGGCTTCGGGCAGGAATTGATTGATCGCCAGCCGCCCGACGGCAATGATCAGATCCGGGCGCAGCAGTTCGATCTCGCGTTTCATCCAGCCCGAACATGCGCTGATCTCCTCCGGACCGGGCACGCGGTCGCCGCCCTGTTTTGTTTTTCCCGGAAAGCAGCGGCACACCGCGCCGATGAATGCGCGCGAGCGGAACGTTTCCTCGTCGACGCCGATCTCGCCCAGCCAGCGAAAAAGCGTCTTGCCGGCGGTCCAGGCGAACGGCTGGCCGATGCGGCCTTCATGCGGGCCTGGCGCCTGACCGCAGAGATATACTTTCGAAACTACAGGCCGCGGGGTGACAACCGGTCCGATCATGTTCGGACATTTCTGGCAGGCCTTGACATCGGAAAGGTGCGCTTCGATGGAACTAATGGATGTCTTTGTTCTAATCATTCTCAGCTTTCTTTTACGCGTCCGGAGACGCGGTCATCCACTGTTGCGGGAGTTGAATGGAGGGCACCTTTGGCCTACAGGCCAACGCCAATCTTGTGCGGACGGCTAACCCCTCTCCCTACCCTCTCCCTCAAGGGGAGAGGAAACAACGGAATTTTGCGCACACGCGCTCGTCACTCGGCACCCGTCACCTGTCACCCCGGTTATTGCGCGGTCCATCCACCATCCACAAACAGCGCGCTGCCTGTGACGAACGACGACGCATCGCTGGCCAGAAACAAAGCCGCCCCGGTGATCTCATGCAGTTCGCCCCAGCGCCCGACCGGCAGTTTCTCGATGAACGCTTTGTACTTCACGGGGTCGCTCAGCAGCGATTTATTCATGTCCGTCGCAAACGGTCCAGGGCAGAGCGCGTTGACCGTCACGCCTTTAGTCGCCCACTCCAGCGCCAGCACTTTTGTCAGGTTCAGCAGCCCCGCCTTGGCCGACGCATACGGCGCACGGCCGGAGATCGCGATGACGGACAGAATCGATCCCATGTTGATGATGCGACCCCAGCCCCGGTCGCACATCTTCGGCCCCAGCGCGCGCGACACCAGAAACGGCGCCTTCAGATTAACGTCGATCACCGCGTCCCAGTCACTCTCGGCCAGCTCATGCGACGCACCGCGGATGTTAATGCCCGCATTATTAATAAGAATGTCGATCGGGCCCAGACCCTTCTCGGCTTCGGCGATCATGCGCGAAACGTCGGAGCTTTTGCAGACGTCCGCTGCAACGTAAATGGCTTTGCGCCCAGTCTCAGAGGCGATTTCTTCGGCGGCAGCGCGGCATTCAGATTCAGTGCGGCTGACGATGACAATGTCCGCCCCGGCCTGCGCCAGCGCGGTCGCCATGACTTTGCCGAGCCCCTTGGCGCCTCCGGTGATCAGCGCGCGACGGCCGCTCAGCTTGAAGAGATCCATCACGTTTTTCTGCATAGCATGTCTCCATTATTCGTCGCAGCGCGTTCTACCTCTCCCCGGAGGTCTTCGGGAACAGCTTCCGCATATTCTCCACGCTCTTCCTGAATTCCGCCATCTCGTACTCGACGATTACGCCGCTGCTCTCACCGCGCTCCCAGGGTGTGCGGTGATCAGCATCCGCAGGCAGCGCGTTGCGACGGACAATTTCAAGCACGCGCGCCCGATTTGTTTTCAACGCCGCATCGTACCCGCGCCACCAGCTCTCGCAGAGCAATCGGACGTGCCGGACTTCAAGCCAGCCGGGCTCGAGCGACGCAGTTTGCACTCTGTCTTTCCCCACAATTTCCGCGATTTTTGCGAAATCCACCGCGCCATCACCGACGGCGCAGCGCACCAGCCGGTAACCCTCGGGCGTGAACTGCGCTCGATAATCTTTAAGATGAACATGCTTCAGGCGCGGCAGAACAGCTTTCGCAAACTCGACGGGATCTTCTCCAACCGCCAGCGGGTTTCCGCAATCGAGACACACGCCCACGTTCGGCCCGGCGAGTTCGCAGAGTTCCAGCAGTTCGGCGCTGCCAAAATCCTGATGATTCTCGAGCGCGAGTGAGAGACCCGCATCCGCTGCAAGACGCGCCGCCTTCAGCAAATCTCGCCGCACAGACGCGAGCGACTCGTTCCAGAAGTCCCAGCGCGCCGCGCGGTCTCCGCACAGCACCGTCGTGAGCGCCAGGCGAATGGTTTTTGCGCCAATCTTCTTCGCGAGCGGCAGAAGCGGTGCGATGTCGGTCGGCAGCGGCGGTCCTTCTCCAAGCACCACCCACATGCCGTGGCTGGCAAGGCGCTCTCGAATGCGCTCCAGTCCCGCATCATCAAGCGGCGCAAGCATGCGAGGCGTAACTTCGACGCCTTTGAGCGAATGCTCTTCGGCAAGCGAAATAAATCCTTCAACACCGAGCGGCTGGGGATTAACTCGTGGCGTGCCGGCGCCGACGATGCCAATCGTGTACGCGATACCAAATGGATTGACACCGATGCTCAGCATAAATCGCCTGCCAAAACTCCCTGCCTGTGCGTTTTCACCGCCTCGCCGGGCGGAGTCGTTACTCCCGCACGCGCTCGGAACCTGCATACACATTGAACTTTTCGCCGCGAAGAAAACCAATGAGCGTGATGCCGTACTTCTCCGCGAGCTCAACGGCCAGGCTCGACGGCGCACCGACCGCGGCCACGATGGGGATCTGTGCCATCGCGGCCTTCTGCATGATTTCAAAACTCGCGCGGCTGCTCACGAGAAGAATTTTTGACGCCAGCGGCAGCTTGTTGGCCAGGAAGTGCGCCCCGATCAGCTTGTCGACGGCGTTATGCCGGCCCACATCTTCCATTGCAGAGAGCAGCGATCCATCGGCATCAAACAGGGCGGCACCGTGCACGCCGCCTGTCCTGGCAAAGATGCTCTGCGCCGCGTTCAAACGCGACGGCAGCTCACGGATGTTTTCGCTGTGCACAGCCAGGCTTTCGCCTGCGCTGCTTTTGACAGGCACTGAACAGAGCGCTTCAAGAGAACTCTTGCCGCACACACCACAACTGGAGTTCGCCACGAAATGGCGTTTGAGGCGCTCGGCGTCAACGCGCACGCCCGGGCGCAGGCTTACGCTAAGACGGTTGTATTCCTGCTGCGTTTTGTCGCTGCCGACGCAATAGCTGATCTGATGAATATCCTCGTGCGAGTGAACCACGCCTTCGGTGAACAGAAACCCTGCAGCCAACTCGTAATCATTTCCTGGCGTGCGCATCGTCACGGCGAGTGGAACGCTCACACGTTTTCCATCGGCTTCGAAAGCGAGATGAATCTCGAGCGGCTCTTCTACGGCAAGCGTGTCGCGAGCAGAACTGCGCCGGCCGCTTTCAACGCGAGTGATTCTGACCTGAATTGTGCGGCGGCGCGGCATCATATGGTGAGGTTTTAGCGAAATCGGAAGATACTCCAAATTATATTCTTGATTTGCATCCGGCATGGTCTAATACGCACCTATTCCAAACGCCGCTCTCAACCATTTTTCCAGGAGGCTTACCTGTATGGCTAAGAAAACCAGCAAGGCCAAACCCGCGAAGTCTGCGAAAGCGAAGAAGCCTGCCGCCAAGAAAGCCGCTCCGAAAAAGCCCGCTGCGAAGAAGCCGGCTGCAAAGAAAGCCGCGCCCGCTAAGAAGCCCGTCGTGAAAGCGGCACCCAGGCCAATCGTCCCGAAGATCAGTGCGCCCGCTGCTGCGCAGAACGAAGTGTATCAAATCCTTGGCAAAGTCATCGTTTCCGTTTAACTGAAGCCATGCCCTCTCTCCTGCCCGATTGCCTCCGCTGAGACCATCACTCAGCGGCAGGGTCCGTCACGTTTCCGTTTCGCAAGCAACATCAGGCTTCATTCGATAATGATGTCTCGCGGACGCCACTTTCGCTTCGAAAACATGAACTGTCTGCGCGAGCCGCGCTGCATTTTCAGACACCTATAGAAGCATGCGGTGTATAGGATGCAGGTTTACGGTTCGAAAGAGAGTTTGCATACATGAAAAGCCTGAGCCTGTTTCTCCTCCTTTATATAGTGCTGCTTCCCGGCGCCCTTCGCGCGGGCGAGGCCAAGCCGAATGAGCTGAGCGAAGACGAGAAGAAAGCCGGCTGGAGGCTGCTCTTTGACGGCGTGAGTACCAAGGGCTGGCACGCGATCGGCAAAAAGGAATTCCCATCGAAGGGCTGGAGCGTTCAGGACGGCACGCTGTATCACAAGCCGAAAGGCGGCGGAGGCGATATCGTCACGGATGAAAAGTACGAGAATTACGAGCTGGAGCTCGAATTCAAGCTCGCACCCGGCACCAACAGCGGACTGAAGTACCGGGTCGAAGACAGCGGCGGTTCGGCGTTCGGTCCGGAATTCCAGATCTCAGACGACACCAAAAACGCAGATACGAGCAACCCCAAGCATGCCTGCGGCTCCCTCTACGACATGATCGTTCCAAAGAACAAAACGATGAAGCCGGTCGGTGAATGGAACACTGCAAAGCTCGTCGTCAACGGCAACCATTGCGAACACTGGCTCAACGGCGCGAAGGTCGTCGAATACGAATTTTTCAGCGACGAATGGAAGAAGCTCTACGCGGCCAGCAAGTACGCCAAGAATCCCAAGTACGCCGCGACCGCGAAAAACCACCTCTGCCTGCAGGACCATGGCGATGAAGTGTGGTACCGCAACATCAAGATTCGCGAACTGCCAGCGAAGTGAATAACGCCATTTTTAGCACGAAGTACACGAAGAACATCCTGCTTGAAACATTGTGATTGAGAACACTTGAGCCCAAAGTCCGCATACCTGATCTTTTCCATTCTTCGTGCCCTTCGTGAGCTTCGTGGTTGAAACTTGCAGTTGCAGTTTTACACCAATCCTTCATCCTCTTTGATCCGCACAAAACGCGATCAAGCCAATTAAAAGAATCTTGGCGCCTTGGCGTCTTGGCGGTTCAAAATCCAATCCAGCAAGGAGCAGTACATGGCAAAGAAGTCGGGAAAACTGAAGAGCAGCCTGAGCAAGGTCAAAGTGATTCTCCTGTACTCGGGCGGGCTGGACACAAGCGTGATCGTGCGCTGGCTTGCGGACAAGGGGTACGAAGTTATCTGCGTGATCATCGACTGCGGACAGCAGGAAGAGATCAACTTCGAAAAGAAAGCTCTCGCCAGCGGCGCCAGCAAGTTCATCATCAAGGATATTAAGGATGAATTCGTTCGCGACGGCGTGTTCCAGTGCATCCGCGCCGAAGCGAAGTACGAAGGCCGCTACCTGCTCGGCACATCCATCGCCCGCCCCTTCATGATCAAGGCGATCACCGACATCGCCAGAAAAGAAGGCACGAACATCATCGCGCACGGCGCCACGGGTAAAGGCAACGACCAGTGCCGCTTTGAGCTCGCTGCATACGCGCTTCTTCCCGGCGCGCAGATCATCGCGCCGTGGCGCGACAAGGAATTCCGAGCGTTGATTCCCGGCCGAAAAGAAGCCATCGAGTACGCCGCAAAGCACGGCATTCCCGTGCAGGCCAGCGCGAAGAAGCCGTGGTCGACCGATCCCAATCTCGCTCACCGCAGCCACGAGGCGGGCGAGCTCGAGGATCCCAATTACAAGCCGCGCGACGAAATGTATCAGCTCGTCGTTCCGCCGACGAAAGCGCCGGACAAGGTAGAGACCATCGAAGTCGAATTCGAACAGGGCTATCCTGTCGGCCTCAACGGCAAACGCATGAAGCCTGTCGAGCTGCTCGAGAAACTCAATGTCATCGCCGGCCGCAACGGCGTCGGCGTCTGCGACATGGTCGAGAACCGTTTCGTTGGCATGAAGAGCCGCGGCGTGTATGAGGCGCCGGGCGCAACGGTGCTGTACGAGTGCCACCGTGACCTCGAAGGTCTGACGATGGACCGTGAGGTAATGCGCATACGCGACACGCTCATCCCGAAGTATTCGGAGCTCGTTTATTACGGCTACTGGTTCCATCCCGCCAAGGAGTGCCTCGACGCGCTGATCAACGAGAGCCAGAAGAACGTGACAGGCGTGGTGCGCTGCGAACTCTACAAGGGCAGCCTGCGCATGGTCGGCCGCAAGTCGCCGTTCAGCCTCTACGACGCGAATATCGCAACGATGGAGGCCGGCGGAAGCTACAACCAGGACGACGCCACAGGCTTCCTGCGCATCGCCGGATTGCCCACGCGCGTACTGGCGAACCTGAAGTCGCGCGGCACGGTGGACTGATTAGAAGGCAGTGGGCAGAAGGCAGTTGGCTGGAGTGCTGCTGATGCGGAAGCTCGAAATAAAGATTGAACCAGGGAGCGCTCTTGCGGCGCTCCTTTGTTTTTTCTGCGCACTGCCACTGATTTCACTTCGCGCGGGAGAAGCTGCGGTTGCAGAAGCAACGTCTGCTGCGGCCGAGCGGCTCCACACGGAGGCGCGGCGCATCCTGTTATCGTTCAAAGCGTCCGAGTACAAGCACAAGACAAGCGTGGACGAAGAATCCGGCAGGTACGAAGTAGATTGCTCCGGCCTTGTTTGCGTAATTCTTAAAAAGGTGGCGCCAAACGCACTGAAAGACATCAGCAAAAAGTTCGGCAAGGCCAGGCCGCTGGCAGCGGACTTCTACGAAGCGTTCGCTAGTACCGGAGCGAAGCAGGACGATTGCTGGCAGCCCGTCGAGAAACTCCTCGACGCGATGCCGGGTGATCTGATTGCCTGGCGTCGCGCTGAAATCGTGCCGGGCGAAGACACCGGGCACATCGTTGTTGTCGATGAAAAGCCTGTGCGTGAAGACGACGGCTCCATTCGCGTTCGTCTGATTGATTCAACCAGGAGCGGGCACGGCGGGGATTCGCGCAAAGAAGGCGCAAGCGGCGTCGGACGCGGAACAATGTGGTTCACCGTTGACGCCGGCGGCAAGCCGACCGGCTATCGCTGGCGTTCGCGAACGGGAAGACTTCACGAGTCGCAGATCGCCATCGGACGCATTCTGGACCAGCGAAGGTAAAAATGACGAACTGGAACGAGCATCTTTCATCGCGGCTGAGTGCCTGGAAACGGCAGGGGCTTTCGCGCGAGCTCAAAATCGCCGAAGGCACGGGCGTGCGCTTTAAGCTCCGCGGCAAAGACGTGCTCTCGTTTGCCTCCAATGATTATCTCGGCCTGGCAGCGCATCCAGCAGTGATCGCAGCCTCGAAAGCGGCTCTCGATAACACCGGCACCGGCGCGGGGGCGAGTCCGCTGATCGTCGGACACAAATTAATTCACGCACAGCTCGAAAGTGCGCTCGCTGCGTTCAAGCAGAGCGAAACGGCGCTCGTGTTTCCATCGGGATTTCAGGCCGCGCTCGCGGCGTTGGGCGCTCTAGCCGGCGAGAATGACTCCATCATTCTCGACCGCCTTTCACACGCAAGTCTGATCGATGGCGCCAAACTTTCAGGAGCGCGCGTGCGCGCGTTCAAGCACAACGATCTTGACGATCTTCGCAAGCTGCTCGACAGCGAGCACGGGCGTCCATGCATCGTTGCTGTCGAATCCTTGTACTCCATGGATGGCGACACCGCGCCGCTGGAGGAACTTGCGGCGATCACGCGCCAGGCAGGAGCTCTGCTTCTCGTCGACGAAGCGCATGCTACGGGCGTGCTCGGTGAAAGCGGGCGCGGTGCGCTGGAGAAGCTCGCGCGCGACTCCGGGCTACCGGCTCACGTAATTGCGATGGGTACGCTTTCGAAGGCGCTGGGCTCGCAGGGCGGATACGTCTGCGCCAGCAAGCTCGTCACGGACACAATAGTTCATGCCGGCCGCGCTTATCTCTTCTCAACGGCGCTGGCGCCCGCTGCCGTTGCTGCTGCATCGGCTGCGCTGAAACTTATTGACGGAGAGCCGGAACGGCGGATACGCCTGATGCAGCTTTCCAATTCGCTGCGCGCCGCACTTAAACGGCTCGAATTCCCAATTGTCGACAGCGCCGGACCGATCATTCCGGTTCTGACTGGAGACGAGAAACGCGCAACCGCCTGTGCGGACGCGTTGCTGGCCAGGGGCATCTACGTTCCAGCGATCCGTTATCCGACAGTAAAGAAGGGCGAAGCGCGATTGCGCATCAGCCTCAGCGCCGGGCACACGCGCGAAGATTGCCAGCGGCTGATTGACGGACTGAAGAGCGTGTTTAATAACTAATCGGCATTTACCAGAATCCCAGGCACGGGCGACGGCGGGCTTTTAAGACGCAGTTCGCGGACCTCGGCTTCGGTCATTGGAACGTAAACACCGCGCTCGATGTTGAAATCAACATCTCGATTGCTGACGTCCACGAGAAACTGTTCAATCGCGGCTCTGTCCATCGGCACTGTTTGGGCGGCGAGGCGGTTTAAAAAGTCTTTGTGCTCGTCCCATGTTTGAGCAACCGAAAATCCCGGTCTGTAGATAACGTGTTCGCCAGGAGTCGGCATCATCTGTTGCTTCTTCGCGCCCGTCGTGATCGGACTTCCGTCTCGAGCACGGCTTTGAAAACAATGAATTGTCAGTTCCTGGATTAGGTCAGCCACTGTTCGGGAATAGATCACATGCGCGATGGTACGCCGGTCCGGGCTGGATAGCACCGCTCCGTACCCCTCTCCGCCGATCAGCGGGACGGTATACCAGAATTCGAAATTAAACCCAAGCGCGTGACACTCTTCGATGCGTTTCCAGGTGTCCGGCCTGACCACTTTGCTCATGGTTGCTGGTTCAAGAATGATGAGCTTGTCAACTCGACAGGTGGCGTTGGGAACAGCCAGCTTGATATTCAAAATCTTGATCACAGCCGCAAAAAGAAATGCCGGACCGGGCGCAAGCCTCCAAAGTTCCCCAAAAGTTAATCGTGTGATATCGGTCTTGTAATATTGCCGCATATACGTGCAGACTACCGGACTGATCATTAAGTGAGTAGCGATTTTTGCCGATGAAGAGATGTTGCGGCGAGTCTGATGTCTGGAGTCTAGGAGCCTGGAGTCATGAGCTGGCAAGACTCCCGACTCCAAGACTCAAGACTCAAGACTCATTAAGCGACCTGAGCTTGAGAACACACGGGGGAGCGGGTAATCTTTTGCGGATGATGTCACGATTTTTATACGGTTGTGCCCTCGCGGCGCTGCTGCTTACAGGAACCGGCTGCGGTCCGGCCGCGCTAGCGCGCCGGCAGGCGCCACCGCCCGGCAAGCATCTCACGGTGGCTCCGGCCCAGACGCCTGATCTCTCCGACCGCGAATACCTCATGCGCAAAGCAACGCTCGGCTCGCGCGCAGAACGCCTGGAAGCGCTCGATGTCATCGAGCGCGCCGGCGATCCGGCGATGTTCGGCTTTCTCATGGAACGGCTGACGAAAGAGGACGACCGCTTCATCCAGATCCGCGTAATGCATGCGCTGGCCAGTTACGGCGACGTGCGCGCCATTCCGCCGCTGCGCAGCTATGCCCGCTGGGATCAGACGCGCGTGGGCGTCGAAGCGACGGTCGCGCTTTATGAACTGGGAGATGACACGTTCGTTCCGCGCCTGATTGCCAAGCTGCGGCTCGATGAAGAGAATCCCGAACTCGCCGGCATTTCTCACCGCGCGCTGAAGAAGATGACGGGCGCGAACATCGGACCTAATCCGCGCGCATGGCTTAATTACTGGCGTGCGCATCGCCTGGCGCCGTACCAGTCGCGCGCCTGGTTCTGGCCGTTCCGCGCGCCGCTTCCGCCGACGGTAGAAGGTTCGACGATCGTCGCCAGCCGCCCGCCGAAGGGCAAAGTTCCCCTCCCCGACCGGGACGTCCGCCTGCGCCACACCAATGTGACGTGGTATGACTGGTGGAAGCCGGACGAGCCTTAACAGCGGTGACGAGTGGCGAGTGACGGGTGACGGGTGACGCGGCCCCAAGCTCGATTTCACGCCTTGAAGCTCGAAATTCGAAACAATTTCAAATGAATTAAGTTTGAATGTTCGAGACTGGATGGCAATCCAGTTTTGAAAATTTCAACTTTGGTGTTTTGAACCTTGTTTCGGATTTCGAGTTTCGTGCTTCGAATTTCTCGCCACTCGCTATCGACCCGTCACTCGTCATCGGCCCATTCATCTGGTAAGCTATAAGAAGAAGGAGCCCGACGTGGCGACTGAAGCGCTGTTCGACATTAAAGCCCAGAACCTCGCGTTTGAGCAAGCCGGCGCCGAAGATATTCTGCGCTGGGCGGCGGCGCATTTCGGGCAGTCGCTGTGCATGAGCACCTCGTTTCAGCTCGGAGGCATGGTACTCATCGACATGCTGAGCAAGATCGACCGCAGCATTCCCGTTCTTTTCGTCGATACCGGATTCCACTTCCCCGAGACGCTCGCCTTTCGCGACCAGGTTCTCGAACGGTACAAGATCAATCTGATCACGCTCAAGCCGATCGTCGAACGCCCGGATTTCGTGCGCTTCTTTGGCGATGATAAACTCTACGAGCGCAACCCGACCGAATGTTGCCGCATCAATAAAATCGAGCCCATGGAGCAGGCGCTGAAAAAATACAACGCACGCATCGCGGCGCTGCGCCGGGATGCCTCGCCCGAGCGCGCGCGCATGCAGATTCTGGAGACGCGCACCGACGGCGTAACGCTGATTCATCCGCTGGCGAACTGGACGCGTGAGCAGACGCAGGCGTACTTGAAACAGCACAACGTACCAGTGCACCCGCTGCACGCGAAGGGTTACAAGACGATCGGCTGCTCGCCGACATGCTGCACAGTTCCCGTTTCCGACAACGCACCCGAGCGCGCCGGGCGCTGGACAGGGACGGGAAAGACAGAATGCGGTCTGCATCTGGTTGGCGTGAGGCGTCCGGCGCAGGATTTCAGTATCTGATCGAGGGAATAATGCATGATGCATGATGCATAAACGGAAGAGCGCGCCTGACTTTTAGGCGTTATGCATTACAGGAGTTCACAATGGATAAAACTGACGAGCAAATTCAAAAATTCCTCTCCGCACCTGCGATCGCCGTTGTCGGAGCCAGCAATGACCCTGAAAAATACGGGCACAAATGTTATCTTTGCCTGCTGAATTACGGCCGCAAGGCGTACCCGGTGAATCCGCGTGCGACGGAAGTTCTCGGTAATCCGGCGTTTCCGGATCTGGCTTCGCTTCCTGAGAAAGTGGAGTCCGTTTCAATCATTACGCCTCCGGCGGTGACGGAGAAGGTCATCAACGATGCGATCGCCGCAGGCGTAAAAAACGTGTGGATGCAGCCCGGCGCTGAAAGTCCAGCCGCCGTCAAGAAAGCTGAGAAGGCCGGTTTGAATGTTATCTGGGGCGGCCCGTGCCTGCTGGTGGTGATGGCAACAATCGGACGGCGGAGATAAATAGAACCGCCAAGGCGCCGTGACGCCAAGATTCTTCGAGAGTAAAAACTAGTCCCGTACCGTTCTCGGCGCCTTGGCGTCTTGACGGTTTTCCAAAAAAAGGCGAGTACATGAGCGACATTGCAAAAGACATGTTGACGTTGGCAAAGGAAGCCCGGCAGGCGGCGCGTATTCTCTCGACCGCAACCACGCAGCAGAAGAACGACGCTTTGCAGTACGCGACCGAGGCGCTGATGAAGGAGCGCGGTGCGATTGAAGCGGCTAACGCCGAGGATATTGCGCGCGGAAAAGAAAAAGGGCTCGCCGGCCCGATGCTCGACCGTCTCAAACTCGATGCTCGCGTGATTGAACGACTTGCTGAAGGCCTGCAGCAGGTGATTGCGCTGCCTGATCCGGTCGGCAGAGAGATCAGCCGCTCGGTCCGGCCCAACGGACTCGTGCTCCGACGCGTGCGCGTGCCGATCGGCGCGATTCTGATCATTTTCGAATCACGGCCTAACGTCACGGTTGAAGCCGCATCGCTCTGTCTTAAGAGCGGCAATTCGGCGATTCTGCGCGGCGGCAGCGAAGCCATCAGCAGCAACCGCGCGCTGGCTAAAGTGCTCAGAGGAGCCCTCGCGAAGGCGGGACTTCCCGCCGCTGCCATCAGCGTCGTCGAGACAACCGACCGCGCTGCAATCAACGAACTGCTCAAGCTTGAAGGCCTGATTGATCTGGTGATTCCGCGCGGCGGCGAAAGCCTCATCCGCATGGTCGCCGAAAATTCGCTGATTCCAACGATCAAGCATTATAAGGGCGTGTGCCACGTTTATGTTGACGAAGACGCAGATCTTGACCTGGCAAAAACGATCACCCTGAACTCGAAGCTGCAGCGCGTTTCGGTTTGCAACGCCGCTGAAACACTGCTGGTGAACAGCAAGGTTGCGGCAAAGTTCCTACCGGACGTCGGGCGATTGCTGCTCGAGAAGAACTGCGAAATGCGCGTCTGTCCCACGAGCCGCAAAGCGCTCTTGGAAGCAGGAGTCAGTTCGCCGCTCATCAAGGACGCCGATGAAGCCACTTACGACAATGAGTACCTCGATCGTGTGATCTCTGTGAAAGTCGTCGAGTCGCTGCAGTCCGCCGCCGACCACATCGAGCGGCACGGCTCCCGGCACACCGAGACCATTGTGACCGGCAGCCCCGCGCGCGGAAAACTCTTCCAGGACATCGTCGACAGCTCCTGCGTGTTCGTAAACGCGTCAACGCGCCTGAACGATGGCTTCGAATTTGGTCTGGGTGCCGAGATCGGAATTTCCACCGATAAACTACACGCCCGCGGACCGATGGGCCTGGAAGAACTCACGACCTACAAGTGGCTCGGTGACGGCACGGGTCAGCTGCGCACCTGAACTGCGGATGAACGCCGCTGATGTATCTGCGCCCAATTTGCGGGGCGATGGCTACCCTCTCGCTCTCACATTCCTTGGCTTGGCACTTTAACGTCTCGGCGGTTTCAAAGATTATCGGACATCCACCGGGCCCCAAAAAATCGCGGAATCGGGTGAGACGGAATCGGTAATTCCCGTATAATTCCGGCATCGTTCGGGGTTTATTCCAGGACGCAAGCGAGTGAGGCCGTCTCCATGTCAAAAGCTATTTTCGGTCGCCCGGTAAATGCCACGTCACAGGGCGGCGCGCACATCGGTGTTAACGTCGTGACCCTTCACAAGGGCAAGGTGGTTCTTTTTGAGAAGCCCGGTCTGCCTGGCGGTCAGGAGCTCGGCGACCTGTGGTTCCCCTGGGATTACCTGGAATACGGCGAATCGCCGGAGCTCGCAGCCAAGCGCGTACTGAAGCAGTGGGGCAAGGCTGAAGCCAAGGAAATGAAGCTCGTCGAAGTGTTTTCGATGGTGCCGCCGGGCGAAGACTGGCAGCTTGATTTCCAGTACGTCGCGGAGCTGAAAGCACCGCCGAAGAATGGCGACAACGTCAAAAACATAAAGATCATTGAACACGCCCAGCTGCCGCGCATGGTTGGAGCGCTCCGCCGAAGCGACGTAAAACGTTACCTCGCAGCTGCTGAACTCTAATACTTTCATCGCAATTCTTTTCTTTCATTTAAGCCGCGCTTGCCGCGGCTTTTTTGTTTTGAGGCGCGCTATTCGCATCTTCCTTCGCATGCGGAGGGAAAGTCTGCGGAGGTGTTGTATGCAACACATGGAATACAAGGCCGTCGTCGATGCGTGTACACGTTGCGCGATCGAATGTGAAATGTGCCTTGCGCATGACCTTGAAGACGGCATCCGGCTGGACTGCGCCCGTGCGAATATGGACTGTGCACGCGCGTGCTGGGAAACAGCGTCTGCGCTGGCACGCGATTCCGGCTTCTCGTTCCAATACTGCGGTCATTGCGCTGCGATCTGCGATGGCTGTGCAGAAGTGTGTTCGCAGTATCAGGACGAACACTGCAAGCGTTGCGCGGAGATGTGCCGCGAATGCGCGCACGCCTGTCGTAGCCTCGCTCACGCGCAGGTCGGTGCTTAAGCGGCCGGATGTTCTGGCCGTATTTTTATGATTCGGGATGCCCGCGGCATCCCGAATTGTTTGAACAAAGATGCCCTGTTACGACATAATACAGATATGGAATCACACGCAACAATCCGGGTCGAGGGCATGCATTGCGCCTCCTGTGTGGGCCGCGTTGAGAAGGCCATCAAGAAGCTGCACGGCGTTGCGGAAGCTGACGTCAACCTCGCGACGCATGAGGCGCACATTCAATTCGACCCGGCAGAGGTCGATCTTCCGAAGATCAAGGCGGCCGTCGAAGAGGCCGGCTATCAGCCGCGCGAGGCAGAAGCCTTTGGCGTCGAGGCTCACCAACACCACGCCGACGGCAGCGATCTGCAGCGCCGGTTTGTTATCGCTGCTGTATTGACGCTTCCGGTCGCAATCGTCAGCATGTTCGATCTTTTTATGGATTACCCGTGGCGTAACTGGATGCTGCTGACGTTGACGCTGCCTGTAATGGCTTACAGTGGAGCGCCGTTCTTTTCCGGAGCGCTGCAGGGGCTGCGCCATCTTCGCGCCGACATGAACACGCTTATCGCTCTGGGAACGTCGGCGGCATTCTTCTACAGCGTGGCGGCGACGGTGCAGCCCGGCGTATTCGGTCACGCGGCGCACGCAACGCATGTCTATTACGAAGCGGCCGCGGTCATCATCACGCTGCTGCTGCTCGGACGCCTGCTCGAAGAACGTGCGAAGAACAAGACGTCCGCAGCAATTACAAAATTGCTGAGCCTGCAGCCGCCGCGTGCGCGTGTGCTGCGCGACGGTGTCGAGAGAGAAATCGACGTCGACGCGGTCGCTGTTGGAGACGTGATCGTCGTGCGGCCGGGCGAGAAAATTCCCGTCGACGGACGCGTGCTCTCGGGCAGCACCTTCGTGGATGAATCAATGCTCACGGGTGAATCCATGCCCGTTGAAAAGAAGGAAGGCGACACCGTTACTGGCGCGACGCTGAACAAGAGC
>DASPJR010000174.1:0-17802 GCA_035628505.1 Planctomycetota bacterium
TGCAATGAACGCACCCCAGCCCAGCGCGGCAAAGCGGCACGCGGTAGTCATCGGTGGTGCGCGCGGCATCGGCGAAGCAATCGTGCGGCAGCTTGCGGCAGATGGTTTCAGCATCACCATCGCCGACCGACTCGAAGCGGAAGCGACTACGCTCGCCAACGCGCTGCGTGCCACGGGAGTTCAAGCGTTCGCTCACGCCGTGGACATTACGCGCCCGGAGCAGCTTTCTGCTCTAGCCGGTGAGGCCCGGGAGCACGCTGGGCCTCAAGGTGTGATGACGGCGGTGAACTCGGTGGGCATCTTCGACGAACGCAGAACCATGCTGAATACAAGCCTGGAGAGCTTTCAGCGCCTGCTGGCGATCAACGTGCTGGGCGCATTTTCATTTTCTCAGGCCATGGCCCCGGTGCTCGGTACGGGGGCATCGCTTATTCACATCGGCTCGGTGAACGGCATTCTCGCTGGAGCCGAGCTGGGCTGCTACAAAGTTTCAAAAGCCGCGATGCATATGCTGGCGCGCTGCCTGGCTATTGAGCTCGCGGCAGATCCGCGCCGCATCCGCGTGAACGTTGTCGCCCCCGGGTGGGTTGACACGCCCGGGGAGCGGTTGGTTATCAAGGGCGTCGAAGGAAAGCCACACCCGCTGGATGACGCAAAAACCGCGGAGTGGATCCCGCTTCAACGCCGCACGGAAGCGCGCGAAATTGCGGACGCCGTCGCCTTTCTCTGTTCTCCCAGGGCGAGTGCCGTTACCGGGCAGATCCTTTATGTGGATTGCGGAATAACAACGAAGAGCCCGCAAGGCGCATAGCTCTTGCGGCTGTTTTTGAATTGTCGTTTTAGGAATCGCACCTCTCCTCGGGTCTAGAACGTACTCGCGGCACACAAGCTGCCCGCGGCTTACGGTCGCTTACGAAAAGGAGTAGTTCATGAAATTATCGCTCAATACGCTCGGCTGTCCCGATTGGACGCTCGAGCAGATCGCCCAGAATGCAAAGTCTTTCGGTTACGAAGGCATCGAACTACGCACGCGCGAGGACGGCAACCACTTCTCACCGGACGCATCCCTTGATGAGGCACGCCGTGTTGGCCAGATGTTCCGCGACGCCGGCTGCCCAGTGCTCAGCATCATGGGTTACTGCAAATTCGCGCACACCGACGATGCGGAAATCGTCAAAAACCAGGAGCTGATGCGCAAGCTGATCAACATCGCTGACGCAATGGGCGCGCGCTACATCCGCACCTTCGCGGGCCAGATCCCCAAAGAATCGAATCATGACGAAATGACGATTCGCGTCGCCAAGGCACTGAAGCCGCTGGCGGAAGAAGCGGCCGCGAAGAACATTACCATCGGGCTCGAAACACACGATGACTGGTGCAGCGGCGACCGCGTGATGAAAGTGGTGAAGATCATCAAGAGCAAAGGATTCGGCGTCGTTTACGACATCCACAACGCGTACAACTCGGGCATCGAGCCCTGGGACGTGACGTACCGCAAAGTTAAAAAGCACATCTGCTATTGCCATCTGAAAGACGGCTATAAAGGCCTGGACGGCAAGACACATTACGTGATGGTCGGCGCCGGCGATCTCCCGGTCGAAAAGATCCTCGCCCGCTTCAAGCGAGATGGCTTTGACAGCTATTTCAGCTTTGAGTGGGAGAAGAAGTGGCACGCCGAGCTCGAAGGACCGGAACGCGTGATGCCGCACTTCACGCACAAGGTTCGCGCCATCTGGAATGCGATTCCTGAAAAGAAAGAAAAAACCGTTCTGGAAGCGGTTGGCGTCTGATCTTCTCTGCCGGCGGCGGAGATTCGTCTCCGCCACCGGCACTATAAATATTCTTCCGATCTGCTATCTCTCTCACCTGAATTCAAGCTCAGCCGTAGCCACGCGCAGCCCCTGCGAGTGCTGCGTCGAATGCGGCGCTGGACGAGGTGAGTATGGAACGCCCCACGATTGCTCTGTTTGGCAGACCTGGCGATAAGCAAATCGTCGCCGTGGCAAAGGAAGTGGAAGCCGCTGGCGGCACGCCAATTCAATTACTTCTGCTGATGGATGAATCTGGCGCTCCAGCGGTCAGTATCGGCCAGAACCGCATGATTTGGAACGGCACCGATTTCAGCCCGATCCAAGCCATGTACATTCGCGGCACGATGCCCAACACCCTGCCAGCGATGCCGCCCGTGATGAATTCCACCATGCACGCCGAATGGCGCACGCGCTACATCCGTGAACAGGAATACCAGGCGTTTACCTACAGCTTCCTTTCACAGCTCGCCGCGATGGGAAAGCTGGTGATCAATCCGCTGACCACCTATGTGGATCACAATTCAAAGGCGCAGTTCTACGAAAAAATGCGCGCGCTGGGCTTCAGTTTTCCCCGCACGCTGACCACCAATGATCCGGCGATCGCCAGCGCATTCGTGCGGGAACACAAAGAAGTGGTCGTCAAACCGGGCATCGGCGTGGGTTCCACGCGCCGGCTGCGCGAAGACCAGCTTCAGCGCACCGAAGAATTCGGCCGCGGGCCGGTGACCATGCAGGAATGCATCAACGGTAAGACAGTGCGCGTGCATGTGGTCGGCGACACCGTGGTGCTGTCGCTGAAGATTCTCACCGATGAAATCGATTCGCGCACAGCGACGAAGGGTTTTGAATACACGCGGCTATCGGACGAAGAAGAAGCCAAGCTTGCGAAAGCCACCCGCGCGCTCGGGCTGCACTTTGCTGCCTGGGACGTGATCACCTCCCCTGACGGCAAGATTTATTATCTCGATTGCAATCCCGGCCCGTACGTCATGTGGATTGGGCCGCAGAATGTCAGCGCCGTCTTCCGTCAGCTCGCCGAATACATGATCCATTTCGCGCGCAGCGGATCGATCACTGAAGCGTCGGCTCGCGTGAAACCCTACCGACTATCTTGAGCCTGCTTTTTGTTCGCGGGGCTTACTTGTATTTGCTCTGCTCGAACTCGAAAAGGATCTGCAGCATGCGGCGCAGAAACATTGTCGGCCGCTGCCTGACGGCTTCATCCAGGCCGCTGAGCGGCGCTTCAAAATCGGCATTCCTGCCGAGCAGCTTCTGAGCCAGCAAGCTCGTCAGCTTAGTCTGGAAATCGATGGGCAAGCCTTCGATCAGCGGGTCGGTGTCGACGTCGTAAATCCAAGCTTTGCCATCGACGATGGTGAAGAGCATCTGCACCCAGGGGATGTTGAGCGTGCGGGCAGCCAACGCGAGCTGCTCCCGAACTTCCGGACAAGGCACTTCGAAAAATCGCTCAAGCGTTTCCTCGGGCTGAGCGGCCGGAACATAGCGTTCAAGCAGCAGGAGAGGCTTGTTCTCGAAAAAATACCCGCGTACCAGGGGTCCGTCTTTGAGCTCAGCAAGGATGACCGGCGGCTTCTTGAGTGAGATCAAGGCCTCGCGCTGTTTGTCGCGGAACAGCTGGATCGATGCGCGCCCCGTGACGGGGCGCCACACCACTGCGGCGTTCTTCGCACAGAAATCTTTCGCGACATCCATGATGTTCGTGCAGACGCTCTGCGGCACCGAGACGCCAGCGCGGCGAAGCTGTTCCAGCACCAGCGGCCGCATGAAGCCCTGCATGTGCTGTTCGGGCGAGTTCACCACCTTCACGCCGCGGCGCGCCATCTCCATAAACAGGCTGTGGAGATACGTGTACTTCATCTGCTCGGCGATGTAATCCTCGCGCCAGACGCTCCAGTCGATGTCGATGCCGCCGGACGGCAGGATGGGGTCCTGATACGAGAAGCCGCGCACGAACGCAGCGTCCAGCTTTGCCAGATCCACGCCGTTCCAGATCAATCGATTTGCATCAAGAGCCGTGCGGTCTTCGGGATTCAGCGCGAGGTCAAACATCTGCGCTGAGCCAGATGAAAGAGTTTCAAGCGCGTCAAAAAGCCTTTGCGCCTGGCGGTCTCCGGCGTTGGAGAAGATGCCGATTTTCATGGCATTACTTGCCGCCGGAGGACTTCGATTCTTCGGTCCTGGCCACGCCCGAGGCGTCGGCGCTTGCCGTCACAGGCGCGCCGTCGGAGGCGGCCTGTTCCTTCGTGCTGGAGCCGGTATCCAGCGGCTCGGTCTCCACTTTCACCGGCGTAAAGAAGCGCAACGCCTTGCGTTCTTTCAGCGTGCTCAGGCGCTGCTGATCGAGGTCGGTCATGCTCCGCAGCGTGGCGAACGCGTTGGGCAGAACGCCCTGTGACTGCAGGAGCTGCGTCTCGGCCTTCTTCAGATTGATCGATGCGGTGATGCGGGCCAGGTCTGCAAACAGGAGGTCGCGCGAGCGTGAAACGATTTCAAACTCGGTGAGGCGCCCGGCGTTCAACAGGCCTGAAGCGTCATCGTAAGCGCTGGACGCCAGGCGGTAGTTTTCAACAGCAATGTCGTAGGACTCTTTTGCGCTGAGCAGGTTAACGACGGCGTTTCCGACATCCTGCTCGATGCCGTTTTCCGTCAGATCGATGGCGATATCCTGCTGATCGCGGGAAATTTCAGACTCGCGAAGTGCCGCCTTCAGTCCGCGGTTGCCGAGCGGCCAGTTGTACGCCAGCGTGTGCGAGTGCTGCCGCGTGTCGGGACCGGCATTGTCGTCTTTCTTGTAGACCTGCTTGATCTGCGTCAGGTTCGACGGCGTGCCGACACCCTTCACCGGAACGTTGACCAAATGCGCGCCTTCTTTGCCGTTGCCGAACATGCCGGCAAGCGACTGTTGCCAGGTTTTGAAGCCAAACGGCCGGCTGCTCTGGCTGACGCTGAACGTGAAACCGTATTTGAGATCCGGCTTGACCTGGTTCTTCTGGAATTGAACCAGCAGCTCAGAGACTTTGCCGCCAACCTGCGCAGCTTTCAATTCCGGCCGGTTTTCCTTGGCGATAACCATCGCCTCTTCCGGCCTCCACTTCAGCTGCTCGGTGAGCGCCTTCGTGTAACCGGCGGGCAGGAAAAGCGTGTCCTGTTCTTCGTTCAGCAGCGTATTGAGGAAGTTTGACGCTTGCGCGAAATTCGCCCATGCGGTCTCTTCCTGCTCGCGTACGCTTGCCTGCTGCGCTTCGATCTGGATCACGCCGTACTGCGTTGTGCGTCCGGCGTCGAGCTGCTTGCGGAGCTCGCCGGCCAGGCCATCCAGCAGCTTGCGATTTTCGGTCACCGCCCGGAGCTGTTCAATGGTTCCAACCAGGTCCCAGTACGCAAAGTCGATGTCGCGCAGCGTCTGATTCACGACGGTCTTGGTATCCCAGTAAGCGCGCTCCTTATCCAGGTTGGCGAGCTTGATGCCAAGGTCGGCACGCGAGTACGGGCCCCAGTCTTTCGTCCCCGGAACGGGCGTCGCGAAACCGCCGACGAACGAAGACGACCACGGCCGGCTGGTCCCCTGGCCGCGGCGCGTGGACCGGTCGAAAGCGATCTGGTACTGGCGCACTGCAGGGTCCGCGCGAAGACGCGCTGGCAGCTCTTCATCGACGATGTCCGTAATTTCCTGCTCGGTAAGATTCTCATTTCCCTGGCGCGCGCGAACTTCAGCCTCCAGACGTTCTCGCACGGTCTGCTTGGCCAGGGTCAGCTGCAGATTCGTCGCGGCATCGAAGCCATCGTCAAAGAAGCTTTCGCTGCGCCGCGAGGATGCGGAAATGAACACCGCCGGTCCCCATGGCAACTGCTGATCGATGCGGAAGCTCGGGACTTCCGTCTGCACCGGCCCGTTGGGGTTCTTATCGCTGGCGATGCCCTTCTCTGGTCCGACGAGGGTCTTCTGGCCAGGAGGGATGATGCGGTCGTAAATGAGCTCCTTGATCGGAATCTTGGGCACGCTTGTGTCCGCGATATCCGTCACGCCGACCCTGTCCGTATTGGCCGGAATGAAATTGGGATCCTGCAGGCGGCCGCGCAGGTCCTGGACCGCCGGGCGGCGGAACTTGCTGACCTTCTCGCTTCGCGCGTTCTGCGTGAACATCGAATGCGTAAAGGAAACGGTGAAGATAGGATCGAAAACGGCGCGGGCTTCCATGCGCGCCGCGCGGGCGATGTCTTCCTGCTTCTCCTGGCGCTGGATGAACAGGTTGCGTTCCAGTCCCTTGACGATGGCCTGCCCGGCGAAAATTGTCTGCGGCTTGCGGGACTTGAAATACGCGCGGCCCGTGCCGTCTTTTCCGGAATACGACTGCTGAATCATCTCGAGCAGCTTGCGTTCGTTTTCCGCCAGCGTCGCCAGCTCGGCGGCGCTCAAGCTCACCGTCACAACTTCCTTTTCAGGCGCCGCGGCATTCGCAGGCTGCGCGTCCGGCGCATTCTTGTCGGCGGCAACTGCCGCAGCAGGCTTGGCTGGTTCAGCAACAACCGCGGGCTCGGGTTTCTTCGGCTCTGCAGCAACAGCCGGCTCCGGTTTCTTCGGCTCCGGCTGCACAGCAGGTTCTGGCTTCTTTTCAGCCGTGGCTGCAGGCGCGGCAGGCACAGCCGGCTGCGGTTTTGCAGGCTCAGGCTGGACTTCCTTCGCAACAACAGCCGGTGCGACCGGCTTGGCCGATTCAGCAGGAGCGGCAGGCACGACGGGCTTGGCAGGCTCGGGCTTCTTCTCTTCAGCCACAACTGCAGGCCGGACCGGCTCGGTCTTTTTCGGCTCGGCGACGACAGCTGGAGCGGGTTTGGACTCGGGCTGAACCTTTTCAACGGGCGCGGGCTTTTCCACGGGTGCGGCAACAGCGGGCGGCGGCGCGACGGGGGCAGGCGCGGGAGTGGATTCAATGACAGCGGCCTTGGGCGCCGGCTTCGGCGCCGGGAACTCATTCTGAATTACTGCGGCGCGCGGAGCCTGCGCCTTCGCGTCTGGTTTCTTGGCGGACTTCTTATCCTTGTTGACCAGCGGGGTCAAATCTTCATCGGTCTGGTTTTCGGGCGCAACAAAGAGCGAGTTGTCGTTTTCTTCCGCGCGGGAAGGAAGCGACGCACCGACAGCAAGGAGCAGTAATAAAAGTGCCAGGTTGCGACTCATTTAGCCTTTTCTTCCTTTCCATCACCGAAGAAGTGAAGCGCCGAGCTGGCTTTTAACAAGCCCAGCCGGTATCGGTCAAAGGCGGTCGGGGACGTCCGTTCAGGGTACTCGGCCGGCAGCGTGCCCATGGCGAAGAGCAGCTGTACTTCCGCGGCCTTATAAGCAACCTGCGCCGCATTCAGGCCAAACTCAGCGTCCAGGCGGTCCTGATTCTTGGATACGACTTCGAACTCCGTGATGCGCCCTTCGCGGTGCAGATCCGCCGTCGCATTGTAGGCCTTGACCGAGGCGTCAAGCCGGGCGCGCGCGGCATCCACACGCGCTTTGGCCGAGTCGAGCCCGGCGAGCGCGTCGTTGATGCTCTGCACGACACTGTTGACCGTGATTTTTGAATTGATCAGCTGCTGCTCAAGGCGGTGCTGCGCGATGTGGATGCGGGCATGCTCGGCACGCTGGAACATCTGGCGGCGGAAGTTGAACGTGTAAGACTCGTTGCGCGAATCCTCGTTGAAAGTGTTGACCAGCGAGTCGCCGATCACGCGGTAACCGATGCCAGTCTCGCCGCGGAAGCGGCCGCTGTTGGGAAGCTGCGTCTGATCGAAGGTCACCGACGCCGACACTGTGATGTCAGGCCGGGACTGCTGCTTCTGGAAGCGCAGGAACACTTCGGCCGAACGCACGCGGGCCGTGTCGGATTTCAGTTCAGGCCGCGTCGCCAAACCGACCTTGACGGCATCTGCGGCATTGAACTCGGCATGTTCGTTGATCATGCGGGAGTAACCCACGGGCACCAGCAGCGTGTCGGGATCGGTATTCAGAATGTCAACGAGCGCATTCGAAGCCAGCACGTAGTTCTGCCAGGCCGCTTCTTCGGCCGTCCGGACGCGCAGCAATTCGGCATCGATCTGGTCTTTGCCGTAAGCGGTCACGCGGCCGCGCTCGAGCATGTCGGCCGTGTTCTTCTGCAGCAGCTCAATCGTTTTACGGTTGCCGAGCGTCGATTCCAGGTTTTTCAGCGCGTTCACCAGATTCAGGTAACGCAGTTCCACCGACAGCAGAGTGCTGTTGATGATCGCCTTGAGATCCCACAGCGAGCGTTCCACTTCGATCTTCGCCAGCTTGATTCCGACATCCTGCGGAGCGTAGGGCCCGAAGTTCTTGGTGCCGGGCAGCGGAATAAACGCATTGACATTGAAGTTTGAGAACCACGGCCTGTCGAAATTGTGGCCGAAGCGGTCGTAAGCCTTGTTGCGATACGTCACCGTCTGCGTGATGTTCAGCACCGGGCCCCACGGCAGCTGCTGCGAAATTGTCAGCGGCATGGCGCCGCGCGGATCAGCCGCCTTGCGCTTGCTGGCGACATTGTAATTCCACGCATCGTTCAGCTTCTTGGCGTTGAGCTGCGGATCGACATAGCCCAGCTTCTTGTCGCGCAGGAACTCGGCGACGCCGCCGCCTTCGGCAACAAGCGTGGTGAATCCCGCGTCTGCCGGCGTCTTGGTCAGGTCCTGCTTGACGACGACCTGCGTGGGCTGGCCGAACGCATCGGTGGCGCTGGTCAGAATGTAGAAGCTCTTCTTGTCCTTCGGATCGACGAACTGGATTTCGCCTTGCTGGAAGAAGTTCTGGCCCAGCACTTCCGGATCGGGATTCTCAGTCGTCGGATTTTCACCGCCCGGGATCGTGCGGAAGAATTTCACCTGCTGCCGCGCGATCTTCTGCGCCAGGGTCAGCTCTTCCTTTCGTTCAAAGGTGTTTGTGTTGTCAAAGCGCGGCCCGACGGAGAAGACCGGCAGAAATACAGCGCGCGCTTCCTGCAGCGCATTACGGCGGAATTCGGCATCGTGCGCCTGCAACTGAATGGCGAGCGTGCGGTCCAGCGCCTGCATGGCCGCGGTGCGGGTCGATATTTCCTGCAGCTTGCGCGTTTTCAGGGTCATTCGCACGCCGCGCCCTGCTCCGCCCGTCTTGATCGATTCCTGAATGAGATTGAAAAGCGGCTTCTCCTCTTCGGGCATCTCCGGGTTGAGAATTGAGCCAAGCGGAACAAGCTTGTTCTTGTCCGGATTCATTGCGGCCCAATGGCCCGGCAGCGGCAGATCATCCTCAAATACATCGTAATTCGGGCTCGCCGTTTCAATCTCCGGTGAATTCGGGAATGGAGCAATGTAATACTGCGCCGCGGGACGCCGCACCGGCGGATCGCTCTCTTCCTGTGGCTTCGGCTTTGGAGGAGCAGCTTCTTCTTTCTTCGGTTCGGCGGCCGTTTCGGCCGGAGCGGCAGCAGGCCCAGCAGGCGCAGCCTTCGGCCGGTTCGTCACTTCAGTAGCCGGCGTCGTTGTGGTCGGATCCTGGAAGAGCACTTCTTCCGCGCGGCACTCGCCGAACGACAACACCGCCAGCACGCACAGAACCAGCGCAACGGCGTGGCTGCCTGCTTTCGGGCTCGTCTGTTTCACCGGCGGGACTGGCATGTTTTCAGGTGCTCCGATAAGGCCAACAGAAACGCAGGAGGATGCAGTCTTCATTTTGCGCCCTCCTTTACCGTCTCTTTGTCAGTCCTGGACTTCTCCTTTTCGGGCTCCTTCGAATCCTTGTCCTTCTCATCGGCCTTCGGATCTTCGATGGGCTTGATGGAAATTTTGAAGTTCTCCGTGTAGCGCGAAGCGATAGCGCCCTCAGCCGCCAGCAACCGAGCCTCAGCCTGTTTGACGGCGATCTGCGCGTCGATGAACCGGAAGCCGGACGAGAGCATTTCGTTGTTGCGGTTGATGATTTCGAACGTCGGATTGCTTTTGCCTGCGGCCGTCTCCGGCACGCGTCCTTTGTCCCACAGGTCCAGCACGGTCTTGTACAGCCGGTCCGAAATCTCCTTATTCTGCTCGGCGATTTCCGACTGCTCGATCGCGCTGTTCAGCGAAGCCAGGGCATCCTGGACATTGCGCTGAACCTGGTTGGCCAGCAGCGACAGACGTTTCTGCGTCTGCTTGAGCCGCTCTTCCTGCTGTTCAAGGCGTTCTTCGGCCGGCCGGTTGCCCCAAGGCACGCGGTAGTTGAGCGCCACGAATCCGTTGCGCTGGTCCGGCCGCATGATGGCGGCAACCGAGGCTCCAACGTTGCTGAATCCGTACTTGGCATCGGACTGCGACCAGGTCATTCCGGTCGTCAGCTTCAGATCCGGGCGTGCCTGATTCTGAGAGAACTTCAGCGAGATTTCAGCAAATCGCACATCCGTCTTGGCAGCCTGAATATCGGGATTGCCAGCCATCGCCGTGGCGATTGCATCATCGAGGGTCTGCGGCGGAACACCGCTAAGAACCGGTCCATAGGCCACAGGCAGAATCACCACATCGTTGTCATGGTCGAGCACATTCTTCAGAGCATTTGAAGCGGCAACATAGCGGGCCCACTCGCCTTGTTCACCGCGGCGCACGCTGGCGAGCTGCTGCTTGACCTGCGTGACCTCATAGGCGGTTGCGCGGCCTCCTTTGAGCAGGTCCTCGGACTGCTTGAGCATCTGCTCGAGACCCTTGCGTGTCGTGATCGTCAGTTCCAAGCGGCGGATGGCCCGGACCACGTCCCAGTACGCGTTGTTCACGGTCAGCATGGTGTTATTGACCGTCGACTGCAGGTCCCAGTAGGCACGCTCGCGTGCGACTTCGGCAAACTTGATGGGCACTTCCGCCGGGCCGTACGGGCCCCAGTCCTTCGTGTAGGGAACAGGCACAATCAAGCGGACGTTCAGCGATGAGGTCCACGGCCGCTGCGTCGGGTCGCGTACAATGCGGCCACTGGCTTCGTAGAAAATTGAGCGTTTCTTCTGCTGCGCCTGGCCGCGCGTGGGATCGACCTGGCCGAAAACACCGATTGGTGTTCCCGGTCCACCCGATGGAGTGGGATCCGTCAAGAAGGAGCCCGTGTCATCGATCTGAAACGTGTCTTCAGTCGTGAATTCCTGGAAGATGACCTTGTTGTGCTTCTGCGAGAAATTCAGATTGAAGAAAGGTCCCCAGGGAATCTGCTGGAAGAACGATTGCGTGATCGTTTCGGCGCGGAAGCGCGCATTGGCACCCACGCGGTCGAACGCGCCCCGGTTTGCGAATGGATCGAGCGGCTCTTCCTGCTGTTCTTCAGAAGCCTGGAAAATCGTATCGGTGATGTCGTTCTGAATCTCTCCGCCGATGAAGCGCCGGCGCGTGATGAACTCGCGGCGCTCAAACGTATCCGTCTGTGTTCCGTTGATCTGAAGGCTGAAAACCGGATCGAAGGCAGCCTGGGCCTTCTTGATTGAATGCTTCGTGCGATCGTAAGACTTTTCCGAAAAACGAATGCTCAGGTTCTTGTCCAGCGCGCGCTGCAGGGCCTGGTAATACGACGTTTCAACGAGCGTCTTGCCTTTGAAGTAGGCCATGGCGCCCTGCGGATTCTCGGCCGAGAACCCGCCCTTGACGATGTCCTGCGAACCCTTTTCATCGACGACTGCGGGCTTCTTCTGACCGGGTTTATCGTCCGCAACGTTGATGGCTTCTTCTTTCATCCCGGCGGGGCTGAAGGTCGCCTCCGTTGCTTTTTCGACCGCGCCAAGAACCGATTCGAGGCCCTGCCGCTCTTCAAACATTGTGTTCGGATTGCGGTCGCGCTCGCCGCGCGCTTCAACTTTTTTCTTCACCGTCGCAGTCAGGCGAGCGGCTTCTTCGGGGGTAACGGACTGGACTGGTTTCTTTGGCGAGTCAGAAGTGTCAATGTTTTCAGGGCTGACGAACGTGAGTTCCTCAGATGAAGAGGCGGCTGGCGCAGGCTGCGCAGCAGGGGCAGCCTGAACCGTATCAGCGTTGCCTTTCTCAGGGTCTTGGGTTGCAGGAGGTACGAATTTGATCGGACCCGGTCCCTGACTTTCCTCAGCGGAAAGCGGGGCAATGCACAGGACCGCAAGCAGTGCAGCGACCGCCCATGGAGCTTGTTCTCTCATTGCCATCAATAACCCCTGCGTCTTGAACATTTGAGTACGTCAACTACCCTCTAGCAGCCTATAAACGCTGCTCCGCGCCAGCGCTGACTGGCGTTCAACCGAGACCCGTACACAGAATTAGTGCACTACCGTAAGGTTCCTGTAGGGTATTGTCAATCCGAAAATATAGTCTTTTATTAGCAAGAACTTAGAGCTCAAAAGTGCCCCGTCCACCTTTTTGCACATGGGGGAAAACGATCGATACTCATAACACTTGGGCCGGGTATTTAGAGTCGCTGAAGGTGGAATCCGCCATCAACGTCGAAGACCTGTCCGGTCGAATACGGGAAGTCGCCACGCAGAATCGCCGCCACGCATACTCCTACGTCTTCAGGCTGGCCCCACCGCTTAATGGGCGCCAGCCCCTCCTCCAGCAGTTTGTCATACTTGGCTTTCACGGCACCAGTCATGTCCGTGGCAATAACACCCGGCCGCACCTCAAAGACGTAGATCTTCTCGGCAGCCAATCGCGTCGCAAAGAGTCTGGTCATCATGGCCATGCCGGCCTTGCTCAGGCAGTAGTCCCCACGATTAGGAGATGCAGCGTAGGCGCTGACAGAGGAGATGTTGACGATATATCCCCGCTCTATTTTGCGCGCCTTGACCTGCTCGATCATCGCACGTGCAGCCAGCTGGGTCAGGAAGTATGGCCCCTTTAAATTGATATTCATGACGCGGTCGAAGCTCACTTCGCTTGCCTCGAGCAGGTCTTCTCGGACTTCGGGGGCTACTCCGGCGTTGTTCACCAGGGCATCCAGACGCCCGAAGCGCTGCAGCATGAAATCAACGAGGTATTTTCGCTGGGGCGTACTGCCGATATCGCCTTGCACCGCTTCGCCGCTGCCGCCGACCTGCTTAAGCAGCTCAAGCGTCTCCTGTGCGGCGGGAGCATTAGACGTATAATTGATACCCACACGCCAGCCCAGACTGGCCAAAGCCACGCAGATCCCCCGCCCTATTCCGCGCGACCCGCCTGTCACGAGCGCCACCGGTTTATCCGAGTCTGACATGAGCACGCCCCTCACTTCGATTTTTTATTTACGCCCCAGCCTGATCCTTATTGCCCCGGACTGTTCATCGCGTATGATTTCGGGATGGCAGTCTTCCGCCGCGGAAGGTTGTAATCAGAATCCGGCAAATCAAAACTTAAAAATCAAAGATGCGCATCCCGTTCGACCTCATCGCCGCACTCGTCTGTGTAGAGGGAATCAGGCATTTCTCATACGAGCATGCCGGTGCGCATCTCAGCGACCCGACCCTGACGCAGGTGCTTACGCTGTGGGGCGGATTCCTGCTGATATGCTGGCTGTCGAGTGAATGGGTGGTGCGCGACGCGGAATGGCGCACGCGATTTGGCATGCTGCCTTCCGGTCACAAGTCCCGCCGCCATCCCCTCGAAATTCTCGGCTGGACTACGCATGCCGCCCAGGCCCTGACCGTACTCGTTTTTGCCGCTGTCGTCTGGCTTCTGCGCTGGCCGCAGCTGACGCTCAACTGGCCGGCGTGGATCGGTCTCGATCCGAATGTCTCCATCGGCAGACTGTATCTGGCTGAAAGCGCTCTGGCGTCTATTCCTCTAAACGCCGGCCCCTTTCTTCTGGGGATGATTGCCGGCTGGATCCCTCGCCGCAGGCTAGCCGCTGGAATACGCGGCCGGCCTATCCCTCTGCTTTCATTCGTGGGCTTTGAGGCACGTTTGACGTGGATCCCCGTGGCCCTTTCGATGTTCCAGGCTCTCGTGCGGGACGTCAGCGAAATCCTTCCCGAGCACTTTACGGCGTGGACAGCTGAGCCTGGAATGGACATCATTCTGATGCTCGGCACGATGCTCTTCGTTTCTGCCTATGCGCTGCCCAAGCTGGTCATCTGGCTCTGGCAATGCCGGCCTCTGCCTGATGGCGAACTGAAGCAGCGGCTCGTGGCGCTGCTGAACCGCTCGGGCGTAAAGACGCGGGATATCCTCACCTGGGGCCCGCGCGGCTCTAATTTGCTTAATGCCTGCGTATTGGGCATGTGGCCGCGGTACCGTTTTGTGCTGATCAGTCCCGCCCTGGCAGAAGAACTCACGCTAGAGGAAACGGAAGCTGTCCTGGCGCACGAACTGGGGCACGCGCGGCATGGGCATCTGACATTGCTGTTCGTGATGCTGCTGGCTCTTCTGGCGCTGCTGGGCATTGTGCTGCTGGCCTTCGATTCGCCAATCGCCCAGATTGCAGCGGTTCTCATTTTCCTGGTCGTGTATATCCGCTTTGTGTTCGGCGCAATTATGCGTCAGTGCGAACGTGAAGCCGATCTGGCCAGTGCGGAACTGATGGGCACACCCGTTCCGCTTGTCACGGCGCTTGAGAAGCTCGCAATTATCACGGGCAACATCCGCAACGTCTGGTCGTGGCATCACGGCTCGATGGCCGAACGCGTCAACGCGGTCATGTCGCTGAGCAGTGATCCGGCGGGCAGTTATTTCTTCCACCGCCGCTTGCGGCGCTTTCGCATCGCCTTTACGGTGACCACACTGGCTGTGCTCGGCGCCGAAATCTTTTCCAAGCTCGTCTAGCGGATCGTGGCGCGAACTTCAGTTCGCGAAAATGTGCGGAATTTTTTTACCCAAAACGTGCGAACTAAAGTTCGCACCACAAACGCACAGGAGTCACTGAGTGTCTCGATATCTTCTCGTGTTTGCTCTGTCAGCTCTGGCACTCTGCAGCAGAACTCACGCCGCTGACGAGACTATTCGCGGTGTCCTCGAGAAAACGGCGAGGCCTGGCGCCTGCGCACAGATTACCGATGCGCTCGGCGATGTTTATTTCGTCGTAAAGACCGACGAATCTGAAAAAGCGGTCGCGCCGTTCGTGGGCAAAAACCAGAAAGTTGTGATCACGGGAACAGTTGAGATGCGCGAGGGCGATCCTGCCTTTTACTTTAATCTGAAGACTGCTGAAGCGTTCGTTCCCAAAGTTGCGCCGGCCGATTCGAAGAAAGCTCCAGCGGCAACGCCGTAAACGTTGGCTCTTGGCTCTTGGCTCTTGGCTCTTGGCCGAGTACTCCGCCTTTAGGCTCCAATTCAGAAAAATCGGCCAAAGAATTGCGCCAGTGTCATCAAAGTGGAGAGAGCGAGGAGGAATAGATATGTTGACTCATCGCATCGCAGCGTCGCTGATGCTAAGCACCGTGTTCTCAGTTGCGGCTCAGGAGACAGAACCACGCCGCGCTGTGCGCGTGGAACGCAGCCGGCCAGTCTATGTCTCGAATGCCCGGCGTGCCGATCCTCGAGCGGAAATCGTGGATGTTCCGCCGATCGTGTACTCGAGCGAAATCGTGGTTGTCGCGCCGCGAACGCGCGGAGCCGCGCCTGACTACACGCCGCCGCGCACTGCCGGGGAACGTGCCGCCAGCACCGGGCTGAACGTTGTTCCGATGCTGCCGTTTTAGCGCACGCAGCTTCACCTGAAGCGGCAAGCACCATGGCGATTCCAAAGTGGTCGCGCTAGAATCCGTTCATGGCCCTTACTTTTTTCATGCTCGCCGGAGAAGCCTCCGGCGACACCCACGCGGCGAAGCTCATTACTGCTCTCAAAGCCATCGATCCGGCCGCGCGCTGCCTCGGCATGGGCGGCCCAAAGATGGCCGCGGCCGGGATGGAAGTACTCAAAGACCTCGACGGCATGCAGGTGGTCGGCTTCTGGGAAGTCGCCAAGAAGTACGGCTTCTTCAAAAAAGTCTTCTACGAACTGCTCGATCGCGTAAAGCAGACGAAGCCCGACGCGCTGATCTGCATCGACTATCCCGGCTTCAATCTGCGCTTCGCCAAAGAAGTTAAAAAGCTCGGCATTCCCGTCCTCTATTACATCGTTCCGCAGGTGTGGGCCTGGAAGGCGATGCGTGCCAAATCCATGGCCGAGTTCGTCGATCGCGCGTACTGCGTCTTTGACTTCGAGCCCCCTTGGTTTTTGAAGTACGGCTTAAAGGCCGAGTTCGTCGGACACCCTCTTGTCGATCACGATTCCGGATTGCGGATTGCGGATTGCGGATTGGAGTTGCCGCCCGGGCCGAAGACGGTGGCGTTTTTGCCGGGGTCACGCGAGGGAGAGTTGCGGGCGCATACCGAACCGATGTGCCAAGCATTCTCACATCTTAAAAGAGCAACCGCACTGCGTGGCTTGTTCTCAATCCAAGCGGGAATCACTAAAGGTTACGCGAACTTCGTTAAACACTATCTTGATCTTGGGGAACACATCTCTGAATATTACAAACGCGTAGGCGGTACACCTAGAGCGGATATGCGCCCCTTAACCGAGGCGCAGGTTATCGTCAGTAATGAAAGCGAGTTTAGAGCCGCCGTAAAACATCACTCCTTCACCCTCCCCGCCGTCTCCGACTTCTCCGTCGTCAAATCCGGCACGAGTACGCTCGAGGCCGGCCTCGCCGGGAATCCAATGTGCGTGGTTTATAAGGCCAGCTCGATCAGCTACGCCATCGCGCATCTGCTCGTGAACATTCCTGTTTTCTCGCTCGTGAATATCGTCCTCGGCCGCTACGCGGTACCGGAACTGCTCCAGAGCGACGTGAATCCGCAGCGCATCGCACAGGAGATCGAACGCGGGCTCAACGATGAAAAATACCGCGAGCAGCAGAAGGCCGCGCTCGCCGAGCTGCCCAAAAAACTCGGCGGCCCCGGCGCCAGTTCACGCGCAGCAAAGGGAATGATTGATTTTCTACGAGGACGCTGACCGTCACTTCCGTTCGTCCTCTTCGCCGTTCTTGGCGTCTTTGCGTCTTTGCGTCTTTGCGTGAGCTGCCGTTAGTCTTCGTCCAGGATGATCAGCCCGCCGACGCCTTCGTTGCGTTCGTGAAAGCCTTCAGGGTAGTCCCACACGCCTTTGGGCGGCTTCTTCTGCCGTGTGCATTTGATGCAGGTCGTCACGCCGAGCAGTTCCTTGCGCTCAATCGGCATCGGCGCGCCGCACGCACTGCAGGCAATGGTTTCCTCGTCGTTATCGTTCTGTTCTTCCGCCATGTTCTCACCGAACGGTAGTATAACGAAACAGGCGCTGAGCGGCCATTATTCAGTCTGTCGTTTTTGCGGATTTCAATGTCGCAAATACGTATGCAAGGCACGTGTACAAAGAAGCATGTACTGGAGATCGTTTCGCACTCAAAGCCGGAGAAATCAGACCATGCTTATCACGCGCTCTACCCTGCTGTTCCTGATGGCCCTCGTTGCCATCAACATTTCCGCCAGCGAGCCTAACCGCTCGAAAAAAGTAAAAGTATTCATTCTCGCGGGCCAATCCAATATGGAAGGCAAAGCGAAGCTGGAGCTGCTCAATCATCAGATCAACGCGCCGGAGACCAAAGAGTTCTTCGCGCACCTTCACAAGGATGGCAAATACATTGAGCGGGATGACGTCTGGATCAACTTTTTGGATCGGCGCGGGAAGCTCACCGCGGGCTTCGGCTCGCCCGGCTGCATCGGTCCCGAACTCGAGTTCGGCAACGTTGTCGGCAATCACTTTGACGAGCAGGTGCTGCTGATCAAGACGGCCTGGGGAGGACGGAGCCTCGGACGCGATTTCCGCCCGCCGAGCGCCGGCCTGCCGCCCGATGCCGTGCTGCAGAAGCGGCTGGATGAAACGAATGCGAATATCCGCAAGCGCAACGAAAATGAAAAGAACCCGGACAAGAAAAAGCCCGAGCAGACCATGGATGAACTGAAGGCGCTGTATGGAAAGTCTTATCGCGAGATGATGACTGAAATCCAGACCGTGCTGAAAGAACTGCCCACC
>DASPJR010000175.1:0-2452 GCA_035628505.1 Planctomycetota bacterium
TCCAGCTCGACTCAGTGAGGTTGTACGCTCCGACGCGGTTCTCGCCATTGACGAACAGAACATCCTGCCAGATTGCCGGCGCTTGCCCGCCTTTGCCGACCAGGACCGTATGCGTCTGCTCTACTTTTGCGGTGTTTATGACCAGCACCGTTCCGTCTGCGGCCGCAAACGCCAGATGATCGCCACTGACGGCCAGATGTGTTGCGGGAGTTTTGTCGACATCGCATTCGAACACGCCCGAGCCGTCGGTGAGCTTGCGGCCGGCGACGCGGCCGGCGCCTTCAGTCTTTCCCGGAAGCGGAACAAAAACCTTGTCGCCGGCGACGCTCGGCCCGTGCAGCGGCTTTGCAGGAAGCTCAACCGACCAGAGCTTTGTCCCGGTTGCATCGTCCAGGCAATGCAGCTGCGCCGGCTCCGATGTGGATGCAAAGATCAGCCCGTGCGCGAGTGCGGGCGGTCCCGCAAGCGGGCCCAGATTCGCCGAGCGCCATGCTTCTTTTTGCGTCTCGCGATTCAGTCCGACGAGCACGCCGGGCGTGTGGTTATAGATGAGCGTCTTGCCGGCGATGCTGAGATATGGACCGGGGCCGCATTCGGTGGTGAGCTTCCATCCGATGCTTCCATCGCTACTGGATAGCGCGAACAGCGTCGTGATTTCCCCATCACGCGTCCAGACGAAGGCGTGCGTGTCATCCGCGACTGCGCTTTGCGCCAAACCACAAACTTCCGTCTCCCAGGTCTGCTTCCGCTCTTTCGCATCAACGCAGGCAATCTTTGATGCCTTTGCGCCTGCGGATGCACTGAAAAATATCTTTCCCGCACTTGCGGCAACCGGCCATGTGTTCGCCTTTGTTTTGATCTTTTCCGGATCGCTGATGCGGTCGGCGCGATTGCCGTTCACTGCCGGCGGGCCGATCTCGTCCGCAACCGCGGTTCGAGCAGCGTTTCCGCCAACTCCGTTCCAGGCTTGAATGGCCTTGCGTGCAGCCGCCGCGCCGCCGGATTCGACGAGGCAGAACAATCCTTTTACCGCGCTGCCCACGAAGAGCCGATCATTGACAACGCACGGAGAGGAAAGAATGGCCTGCCCGGGCGTGACGCCCACGGACCAGCCGTACTCCAGCGTATCACGTTTGATGCAGTACACTTTGCCCCTGGCATTGGCGACGAAGATGCCCTTGTCGGTCACCGCCGGCGAGCAGGTCATCGCGCCGCCGGTCTGATATTTCTTGATCAGCTTGCCTTTTGGATCAGTTGCGTTTGCATCGAGGACATACACGCAGCCGTCGCGCGAGCAGGCGTAGGCTTTTCCGTCTGTAACCGCTACGGCGCCGAGCACGCCGTCGGCTGTCTTGCATTCCCAGAGAATGCTGCCGTCATTTGCATTCAGCGCCAGCACAGAGCCGGCTGGATTGGCCGCGCTCGCCACGTATGTTCCGTTACTCAAGCCGACATAAACCCTGCCATCCACGACCGTAGGAGCGCTGAACACAGGATCGCTTGTCTTGGTGCGCCAAATTTCCTTTCCGGTCTCCGCGTCGAGACAAATCACGGATTGTCCGTCGATGCCCGCGCCGCAGTAAAGCCGCGGCTGTCCGTTCACGCGCAGCGCTACCGGCGGGCACTCGGCATCGGCGTAGACTTTTTCCATTTCGATTTTGATGCGCGAACCCTTCTGTGCCGAAGACTGTGGCGAGTCGGCAACGACGACTTTACCAATGACCGTTCGCAGAACTTTTCCATTGGCGGACTGCGCAGGCGTCGGAACAACCGTCGTGCCCGGCGGCACTTCAGTCACTTCCGTCACGTCCAAAAACATCAGGCTCGTCTCTTTTCCATCTTCGAGGTGATGCCGGTGCGGAACGCCGCCGACGGCGACCGTTCTGCCGGCGAGTTTCGTCAGCGCTTCGACGTGCGGTCCTTCCTGAACGATGTAATGCGTGCAGCCTTCGACGCGCCAGATGACTTTGCCGGTCTCCACGTCGACGCACCACCAGCCGTCATCGCCAGCACCGATGTACACTTTGCCTTCGAAAACGCAGGGGCTGCTTTCAACGTGGCTGGTCGTCTGAACGATCCATTTCGCGCGCGGAGTCGTTCCTGTTTTTCGCGCCTCTCCCAGGTCCAGGCAGATAATGCGCGAATCGCGTTCGACATGATAGCCTTCACCGCTGAGCAGGTACTTGGCTTCGCCATTCTCAACAGTAACGGCCGGCGAGGAAAACACTGGCTGCAATACCGGAGTCAGATCTGCGCCCGTGTATTGCCATACCAGTGCGCCTGTTTCGGAGTCCAGACAGGTGATCGTGCCCGATTTGCTTGAGAGCCCCTGGATGCTCGTGCCGAAATAAACGCGGTTGCCGACCACCGTGGGCGAGGAGTCGATCGCCTGGACCGTCGATCCGGAATTAAAAACGTTCTTCGCGGTTGCGCCCTCCAGTGGTCCGCGCGA
>DASPJR010000176.1:0-5439 GCA_035628505.1 Planctomycetota bacterium
GTAACCGGCCTCGCGCAAGCCCGGCGTGAAGTCCATGTTGTGCATACCGGTTCCCAGTGGATTCGACGGCGTTGGCGGACTTGAAATTTCCCACATGCAGCCGATATCCGGCGGCGTGTAGAGCACGCGCAGGTGGCCGTCGACTTCGATCACTTCAAAAGGATTCGAGCCCAGCACCGATGGCAATCCGCGCTCGTTCACGACGCTCCAGGCGTATTTCTGCTTCAGCAGCGATCCGAAAACAGGATGCTCATGATCGATCGCCTTCAATTCATTTTCAGGATAGACCTTGCGCAGCTCGCCGTGAAACGAGGGGCCGAATGCGTTGTTTCCATAGAGACAATCGTCTGCGTGCAGAAATCCGCCGCGATCCAGAAACTTCTTGAGGCCTTCCAGTTCCGCCTCGGTGAATGCGAAAGAGTTGTGCGCGGTCATGTACACGTATGGGAAATCAAAAAGCTCCGGGCTGTCAAAGGTGAGCGGCGTTCGGGGCTGCAGTGCCTGGGCGTCCATGCCTGTGCGCTTCTTGAACTGATCGACCATCGCCGGCACGGCAGTCGGGTCGCAATCCCAATCGGAGTTAAATTTCATCTCGCGCATGACAAAGCGCCGGCGGTTGCGGATGAAATTCTCGGGCACTTCCGTGTCCGGCTCGCCATCAGCTTCGGCGGAAAGAAGCGAATCGCGTTCTTCGGCAGACAATCCGAGGACGCCTGTGTCCGCACTCGCGTCGCCTGATTTCTCCTGCAGCGCATTGACCCAGTTCTCTTCCTCAGCAAAAGCCAGCGGCAGAAGCGCGAACAACGCGATGCCGAGCATTCCTTTCAAAGATGAGTGTGTCATTGGCATCATCCCGCGTCTCATTTCGTGATGCTCAGGCTGTTGAAATAATCCTGGATCAGCTGCTGATCTTCCTGGCGAACGCTGTCACCCATCTGGGGCGCATTCAGCAGCTTTGCGGCGACCTTCGCTGCTGCTTCAGCCTCGGGCGCCGTACGAACCTGGACTTCGCGGCCCGGCAGCGCGGCGCGCTTGAGCTCGTCATACCAGACCGGCGACCAGGTATCGCGATTAACCAGGTTCTCAAACATCTCTTCGCGAGTGACCACGGCAATTTTGTAGACCGGCGTTTTGACTTTGTGCGGACCTTTTGCCGGCTCAAGATCGTAGGCGTCCTCAGCTTCCGCCCACAGGACAATGCGGTCCCCAATTTTCGCATCCGTTTCAGAGAGCCGAAGCAGGCTCAGCTGTTGAATGTCAGCTTGCGGCAAGGTGAAGGAGCGCGCGCGGCTGTCGTTATGCTTCGCCGCGTTCGTCTCGAGACTTTCTACGCGGTAATAAACAGTAACGCGGCTGATACCGAAATCATCCTTGGCGCGGATGACTGCGCTGATTCCGCCCAAAGATTGCTCAAGTACATGCGGCTCATCGGCGCTCGAGCGATTCGGAAGACCGACTAGCGCGAGGGTAGGAGCCTGATCCCGGATCACGCTCAGGTCGTACGGATGGCTCTCGTCATCGTTGCTGAAACCGAAATCATCGCTGAAACGGAGCGTATACGTATCCTTGATGATGAGCGCCTCATCGGTGAGCCACTGTTCATTGTTCAGGCGCAGAACGATGCGTGCGTAGTTGCCTCCGACGACCATGCTTTCCGCCTCGCTGGCGCTCGTCCGTTTTAGCGATGCGGTCTTCAGCTTCTTGTTGGCTTCAAGTGTCAGCGTTACGGTGCTGCCGAAAAGTTTTTCACGGAGGTGACCATCGCTGTGTGGCTCGATCACTGGCGCTCGCCGCGCGTACTGCGGCAATTCCGTCTCGACTTTCAGATTCACGATTCGCGGCCGCTCGGTGATCAAAACCTTCAGCCGCTCGCTCTGGATGTGGCCTGAAACGAAGTAGCACTCGATTGTCTTCCCGAGCTGCTTTGCCAGATGCTCGGCCTGGCCATTCGGAGTCACTGACACAGCGGCCGAGTTCCACTTCGCTTCATCCTCGGCTTTGTAGTGGAACGTCATTTCATCCGAGTGGAAGCCTTGTTGCTCCGCCCGAATGCTGACGTCACTGCCCACGAGGAATGCCGGTTGGCCCAGTGGTGTGATCACGATCCTGGCGCCGCTCGCTTTCTCGGCGAGCTGCCGTACCTCGCTCCAGGCTGCGACCATTCGGTGCAGGGAGTTCCCGATCCCGCTGGAATTGAGCGCGAAAGCGATTCCCCAGACAATCAGTGTTGCCACAGCGAGCAGCGTCTGTCGCTTGGCAGGCGAGCGGTCTACAACAGCGCAGAAATCTTCGGTCTGGGTTGCAAGCTGAGTTTGCACGACCAGCGCGTGCACCAGTCCGCGGTCGAAACGGGGCTTATCAGCTTCAAGATCGTGATAAAGCTCGATAGCGCTGACGAGACGCGTCTGCAGTTCAGGCCGTTTTTCTTCGACGAGCAACGCCGCTCGCGTTGTGCTGTACCGCGCAATGAATGCGCGTATCACGTATTTCCAGGCCAGCACAACAAACGCGATCGCCAAACCCGGGAGAATGGGCGCGCGCAGATAGAAGGGGAGCCCGACTGCCATCTCGGCGCCGATCAGCAAGAGCAGGGGAAGGCCGAGCATCCAGACTAAGCGTCCGCTGCCCGATGTAATGGCGCATCGTTGATGCAATGCGGCCACTTCCATGACGCGGCGGCAGAGCGAATCGTGGGCGGTTCGTGCGTCCATCACGCAAGCCCTCGCCTTTTCCGCAGCAACCACTCCGTGCCGAGGCAGAGCACCAGCAGGATGAACAGGCCCGGAGCTTGCCACACATTGATGTAATGCCGCTGAATTCTAATCTGAGGTTTTTCAGTCGGCAGATGCAGCGCTTCAAACTGGCTCAGCGATGCGCTTGTGCCGCCTGTTGCCGAGGCTAACGTGCTGAGCGCCTTTACGTCTGGCACGATCTGCAGATATTCGGCGCGCGACGAGCCGACTTCGAATGTGCGTTCCTGCTGTCGCGCTTCTTCGCCGGTGCGCTGAATGCTTAGCCTGATACGGTGCGGGCCGGGGATCCGCGGGGTTAGTGCCGCCGAGTAGCGTCCGGGAATCGCTGGATCCGAGCTCGAACGCGCCAGAATCGTTTCGCCGCCGGGGCTTTCGATGGTAAACTCGGCGATTGCATCGGTCTGCGCGTTGCCGTCTTTGTCCTTCAAAAGAATGGAAAAGGTCGCCGGTTTCCCTGTTTCAAGAATTGGATCGTCGCTCATCAGGACGTTGCGCGATTTGCGCGTGCGCGGATCGCCCGCCAGCCAGCGGACGGACTGCGACCAGTAACGCTGGTGATAGTCGGTCTCCGTCGTGCGTGCCAGGCGCCAGTGCCATGTTCCGTCGAGCGCGCTGGATAGCACGCGACCGGCTCCGGTCTGCCAGGCCGCCGCAACCGGGCGCGGCCCAAGCGGCGTTTTCAGCGTAGGATGAAGAAGAAGTGTCGTCGCCCCGGGTCTTGCGACACGGAACGCATTTCCGCCTTCGACCCACGGCAGCTTGGCCCAGGCTTCTTCGTTCTTTACCGGATCGAATTCCAGTTGAGTGGCCGGATGCAGAATGCCCTGCGTTGTGACCTGAACATTGAAGCGGTTGATCAGCTGCGTCTTCTTTTCGCGCGAAACATCCAACGGCAGCAGGCGCGCCAGCGGCGTGCCCTCGTAATTGCCGGCAGAGTACACCTTCATGCCGCCGATCGTGATCAGGCCGCCGCCATGCTGGCGCACAAAGGCTTCGAGCAGCTCAAACCGGTTCGCCTGTTCAAAATGTTTGCGTTCAAGGTCGCCGAGAATCAGCACGTCGAAGAAATTCAGTTCATCGAGTGTGTCCGCGAATCCGGCTTTCACGCTGCGCAGCACCGGCTTGCCATCGGGCCGCGTCGACTTGCCCTGGTAGAACCATTCGTCGCCAGGCAGCCGGACCAGTCCGTAGAACTCGACGACAGGGTCCGCCTCGAGCGCCTGCTTGACGAACTTGTATTCCCAGCTCGGCTCTCCTTCGATGAACAGTACGCGAATCTTCTCTTCGCGCACATCCAGGTTGAAGGACACGCTGTTGTTCAGCGCGGTCAGCTCGCCATTCACAGGCAGCAATCGCAGCGTGTAGCGCTGCAGTCCCGCCGCGGGAGTGTTGAATTCGACTCGCACCATTGACGGCTCGCTACCAGGCCGAAGCGTTACTTTGCTCGTCGCGATTTCTTTTTCGACAGTGCCGTTGACGTGAACGAGCTGCACGGCCGCCTCGCCCTCCATACCTAGAGAACGGATCTGCGCCGAGATCTGCGCCCGGTCGTGCTGGTAAACAAACTGAGGGACATTGACGGAATCGACATAGACATCGCGCGTCGACGTGCTGTCGCCGGCGGTGAGCGTGCTGACAGGAGATGCGATCTCTGCTGCTGCGTTGGCGAGTGAATCAGAGCCGAGCTGAACGCCGTCGCTGATCAGTAGAATATGCGCCGGCGGGAGCCCGGGGGCTGACGCCGCGCGAACGAGCTCACGTGCAAGACTCTGGGGCAGTGCTTTCCGGGACTCCGCCGTTGCGTCGTCAATGCCTGAGGTATGGGCGACGCGTATCAAGTAAGACGAGCGCAGCTTTTCGAGTAGTCCACGTTTGAAAAGCGCTTCGTGTGCATGTTCCAGGCGAGTTCCGCCTAAATCCGGCAGATTCATACTTGGAGAATCGTCGACTACCACTAGCAGCGAAGGAAGCTGTGTCCGGGCGACGTCGACCGCGCAGGCAACACCGCTAACCATGATCAGCAGCGCAAGAACGGCGATGAAGCGGAGACTGGCCAACGCCACTCGCGAGCGCAGAGTCAATCCTTCGGTCGTGCGGCGGTAGCAGATCAGCGCCAGCATCAGCGCGGCTGCGCAGCCAGCGCAAATCAGCACCGCTCCTCCGGGTGCGAAGGTCCACTGCGTCACCGTTAAACGTGCGGACAGCAGATCCCACGAGCCCTCAATGAGCAGAGAAAGTCGCGCAATGATGTCCTGGATCAGCGCCATCATCCTGCGGCCTCGCTGTGCGTGCGCCAAGCGACCAGACTTTCCGCGCCAAGCAGCACCAATGCCGCAAGAAGAGCGAAACGCCAGAGATCGCGGCCGCTCCTCAGGTCGGAAAGGATCACGTCAGAATTGAGCTTCGTGCGAATGACAGCGTCGCGGCTCCCGGAAAGACTCGCCGCGAGTTCTTCCTGGCTCAGGCAGCGCAGGTCGCTCTCACGCGCGCTGTGGTTGATGGAGATCGGAACCATGCTGCAGCCGATTTTCGGCTCACGCGGAATCTCGTCCTCAGATCCGGGCTGAACGGTAAGCAAATAATGTCCGGGGGCGCTCGACGACGGCAGCACTACATTGCGTGACGTTCGCAGCCAGGGCTGCGACTCGTATTGCCCTGGCGCCGAAGCCAGGCGGAAAATCGCGGG
>DASPJR010000177.1:0-4801 GCA_035628505.1 Planctomycetota bacterium
ATTTTCCCTTCGTCTGCTGCGCCAGAATCCAGTCGCGCGTCTTGTCGCGCTCGCTTTGACTCAGCGCAGATTCGAGCAACTCACCCGCCGCGAGCGCCTCAATCGCGCGCGTGGTGTTCCAGACGCTTAAATTGACTTCGACCGGCCACGAGCCGTCTTCGCGCTGCGTGGCGAGCAGGAATTTTTTCGCGTTCTGCGCGATGGCGTGATCGCCGCGGCCGGCCGCCTTCAATCCCAGCATACAGAACGCCGTGATCGGAATCGCTTCGAGATACCCGCCGCTCTCGGGCTGCATCGATAAGATGAGCGCGAGCGCTTTATCCGTGACCGCCGAGCGCAGCCAGCGTGAGGGTAAAAACCAGCTCGGCGCCTTCGCGTGCCGCGCCAGTCCCACGCACACCAGCGCCGGCAACGCGTAGCTGACCACCGGCAATCGCAGCGCGCCCATCAACCCGCGCGGCGCGAGCGCCAGTTCGAACGGCAGCGCGTCCACTTTGCGCCACGGAATCAGCCCCGCGTACGCCGCCGTCATGCGGATGGGCACCTGGAACGTCAAATCTTTGCCGTAAACGCGCGTGAGACCCTGGTCGAGGCCGCCGAGCTTGTTAGCGAATGCCCAGCCGCGTTCGGTGACGGGTGACGAGTGACGGGTGACGAGTGCCGGGTTGCCCTGCTCGTCTTCCTGTTCCGTACCTTCTTCGGTTCTTTTCTTTGCGTCTTTGCGGCTTTGCGTGAGCTGCTGTTCATACGCACATAGAGTCAGCAGCGTCGCCGCCAGGTTGCTCTTGCTGATCTCCGTATCGCCCCAGCCGCCGTCTTTGTTCTGCGTCGATGCCAGGTACGCGAACGCTTTTTCGCGTCTGCTTTGCGGAAAAGCGTCTTCGCCATGCAGCGCACAGAGCGCCACCGCCGTCGCCAGCGGCGACGAGGCCAAGCGGCCTTCCCAGTAGCCTTGTTCGTTGCGCGCGGCGATCAGCGCCTGCGTGGCGCGCTCAACACTGGAGCTGAGATCATTAATGAAAGAGTTCACATCCAGATTTCAGCGCACGCGCGCGGCTTTGGCAAATCAAATTGCGTCACACGCGGCCGAACACATCCACGTGGCGGTCGCTAATGGTCTGAACCGTCAATCCGTCCAGCCCGGCTGCGCTGAGTTGCTCGCGAATTTCCCCGGGCGTGTACGCCGCCAGCAGCGATCTGAAAAACTCTTCCTGCAGCAGCGCCGATTCTTTTCCGGCGTGCTGCCGGACAATTGCGCGCGCCTGTTCTTCGCTGGCCGGACGGAACAGATCGCGCAGAAACACAACGCCGCCGGGCTTCAGCAGCCGTTTGGCCTCGCGCCAGAATGCCTGCGCATCGGCGACGTGATGCAGAATGCTGTTCGAGCAGACCAGATCGAAGCTTGCCGCGGGCAGCACTGTTTTCTTCGCATCGGCCAGCACCAGCGTGATCTGTTTGTCGAGCCCCGCCGAAGCAATCTCGCGCGCGGCAATATCAAGCATCGCTTGCGCCGCGTCGACCGCGGTGATTGTCCACGCCGGCCGGGCGCGCGCGATACGGATCGGAATGTCAGCCGGTCCGGTGCCGAGATCGACGACGCGAAGCGCGTTCTGCGTTGAGCACACTTCGAGCAGGCGATCGACGAAGCGCTGATTGACGTCCGAAAAATCCGCGCGCGCATACGCGTCGGCTTCGTGCGGCAGGTCCATCAATTCGGGCTCGGGTGTGCGCTGCAGCATGGTAGAATCAGCCTCAGCCGGACACTGAATCCGCTTCAAGAATGCTTGCGTAAAGACCGCGGTCCACATTTCCGCCGGATAATACTACCCCGATGCGCTTGCCGGCAATCTGCGGACGCTCGGCGAGCGCACCGGCAAGGCCGGCCGCGCCGGCGCCTTCGGCGATCTGGTGCGTGTCGCTGAAGTAGTGGCGCATGGCGGCCTGGATCTGCGCGTCTGTCACGCGCACGATCCGCGCCGCCCCGTTCTGAATGATCTCGAACGCCGTGGGATCCGGAACGCGGCAGGCGATGCCGTCGGCCATCGTCTGCGCCGCCGCGGTGCTGATCACGCGGCCTTCGCGGAACGATTCGGCGTAGCACGGCGCGCCGTCGGCCACGACTCCCACGATTTCGGTATCCAGCTTCAGCGCGTCGCGCGCAGCAATCATGCCGCAGATGCCCGAACCCAGTCCGATGGGCACATAAACCGCATTCAGTTCCGGCGCGCCGCGGAAAAATTCCAGCGCGTACGAGGCCACGCCGCAGACCAGTTCGAGCGCGAACGACGGCACAAACTGCAGCCGCCGCTCATTCGCCAGCGCGTTGGCATGTTCGAGCGCCGCCTGGAAATCAGCACCGTGCTCGATCAGCTCGGCGCCCCACGCGCGCATCGCGCTATTCTTTTCGGAGCTGTTGCCCTGCGGCACGACGATCGTCGCACGCATGCCCAGCAGCCGCGCCGCATACGCGAGGCTCTGCCCGTGATTGCCGCGCGTGGCCGCGACCACCGCCTTGACGCCCTGCTCTTTAAGGCGGCTCATGAAGAGCACGCCGCCGCGCACCTTAAAGGCGCCCGTCGGCAGGTGGTTTTCATGCTTCACCCAGATTTCAGCGCCCGCCCGCTGGCTCAGCAGCGGCCAGTGATACTGCGGCGTCGGCGGCAGAACTTTTCGGATGATTGCCGAGGCCGTGTCGAGTTCGGTGAGTGTCAGCGGAGGAGTCATCACGCCGTTCATCATACAACATGGACCGCGCGAGCCAACCGCTACCAGACAACTACTCAGCACAGAGACCACAGGGGAAAAATTTTGCGACCTCCGTTGGGTACGCCGCCCACTTCAGCCGGACGGCTCCCTCTCCCCTTGCGGGAGAGGGTAGGGTGAGGGGTTAGCCGTCATCCGTGTTGGCGCGCGCGAAAACAGAGCAGAATTTGTCGTTTTCAATTCTCATTTCTCATTTGAACGGCTGCGAAAGGCGCTGCTGTTCAATGACAAATGAGAAATGACAACTGAGAACTGTGAAATGAAAAATTCTGTTCGCTGTTGATGTGCACGCGTGTCCGGCAGTTGGCCAGCGCTAACCCCTCCCCCTACCCCCCTCCCGCAAGGGGAAGGGAACACAACGGCACGGGGGCCGCGCATCTCGTTTACCCGAACCCTTTCGCCATCGCTATCAGCCACATCGTCCGGAATGTTTTTGCACACGACCAGCGGTCGAGGAATGGCGGCTCGGGTACTTCATCGGATTTGTGGTAGAGCCAGCGCGCCCGCAAGACGCCGGCGAGTTCTTCGTCTTTGCAGGCCAGGTCGCGCAGCACTTTGTCTTCGGCACAGAGATAGAACTCGACGATCTCCCGCGCCGCGCCTGTCAGCGTCTGTCGCAGCGTCTTGCCGAACACAACGGCGCACGCTCTGTCGAGCTTCGCTCGCGAGGCGAAGTTCAGGCGCAGAAAGAGCGGCGTGTCAATCCCACCGCGCTGACGTTCGTCCCACGCGTCGAGAAGCTCGCTCGTCCGCCGCGCGAGCTCCGCCGCCGGCGTCTCCTCTTGCTCCGCCCAGCAGTCCAGCCCGCTGGGACCGCCGGCGTCCCGCCGGCTGGGATCGCCGGCGTCCCGCCGGCTCTTTGTAGCGCAGGCTTCCAGCCTGCGAGTCTCCGTTCCAAGCGCAAAACACCGCTGCTGCGCAAGCGCCCCCGGCGAGCCCCAGATCGAAAACGCCGCCGCCTTGAACTGCTCCATCAACACGCCTCTCATTCGGCGCAGTTTGAGCCCGTCGAGCAGTTCGCCACCCGAGATATTCTGGATCTCCTGCGTAAGCTGAGTCAGCTTCGCCGCGCTCAAACCCAGCTTTTCACACAGCCGCGCGAGCGACACCGCCCCATTACGCACGCACTCCCAGGAGTTCACGTCTTCCGCCCGGGATTCCATGTTCAGCAATTGCAGCTCCGTCCGCGCATGCGCGTGCAGAAAATCGCTCGCGCGTTTTTCTTCGCGCTTCACAAATTTCACAATCCAGCGCATCAGGCGGCGAAGACCCTTGCGTCGTTCCTTGCGCGTGAGGGTCCCTTCATTAGCCAGCGTGATCCCCGCATGCCGCCGCCAGGGCTCGTTTTTCTTCGCGCGCGGAGCGGGTTCGTCGCGCCGATCCGCTTTGTAGCGCGACGGTTTCTCGAATGCGCCGCAGCGATTCAGGCCGGCGTTCTGGTGAGCAAAGATGATTTCCATGATTCCTCATCCTTTGTGACGGGTGGCAAACGGAATAACGACTTCAACGCAGAGGCGCAGAGAGCGCAGAGTACGCAGAGAATGATTTTTTGATGGTGCTGTGGCCGCGATGTAACGCCGCTTTTCTAGCGGCGAGTCACTCCGTGACATCCGAGCGACTCGCGAATTGAAAATTCGCGTTACAAAAGCGCCGGGTGGCCCGGCCCAACGGGCCGGGTCGCGAAGCGACAAGAAGCCACAGCCTCGACGCTGCAGTCGTTTGCGTGCGGCGATTCTTGAACGACTTTGACCTGCAGCGCTTTGCAGCAATGTGAGCAGTTGATCGACTGCCGCGGTTCAGCTGGGGCTTCTTGTGCCTTCGGCACCCGGCCCGTTGGGCCGGGCCACCAAGCGGCCCGGTCGTCGCTTGTCCCAAGCGTGGCGCCGGATGAACCGCGCGCCAATGCGGCGCCCTTCCAGGGCGCGGAACCGATGTGGGCGGTTTGATCCGGTGGCCGCGCGCTGCGCGCTTGCCACCGGCTAATGTCCCGCGCTCCTCCGGAGCGCACGGGGCCGGCGGGACGCCGGCGGTCCCAGCG
>DASPJR010000178.1:0-83320 GCA_035628505.1 Planctomycetota bacterium
ACCGGCACGCAGGCCAGCTTCCTTGAGCTTTTCGCCGGCGACATCAAGAAAGTTCAGCGCCTGGAACACCTCGTGGCCGAGAGCATGGGCTTCGACCGCGTGCTGGCCGTTTCGGGGCAGACCTACACGCGCAAGCTTGACTACCGCGCGTTAGCAGGCCTCTGCGGCGTCGCGCAGAGCGCTCACAAGTTTGCCAACGACCTGCGTCTGCTGGCTCATCTCAAGCAGATCGAAGAGCCCTTCGAGAAAGAGCAGGTCGGCAGTTCGGCCATGGCCTACAAGCGCAACCCCATGCGCGCTGAACGCATGACCGGCCTCGCGCGCCATCTCATCGTTCTGATCATGGACCCCGCGCTCACTGCCGCCGAACAGTGGTTCGAACGCACGCTCGATGATTCAGCAAACAAGCGCATCGCCGTCGCCGAAGCCTTTTTGACCGCCGATGTCGTCCTCGAAATTTATCTCAACGTTGCCAGCAATCTCGTCGTCTACCCCGAGGTGATCAAAGCCCACCTGGCGGCCGAGATGCCATTCATGGCGTCCGAGAATCTGATGATGGAAGCCGTCAAGCGTGGCGGCGACCGCCAGGAGCTTCACGAACTGATCCGGCAGCACAGCCAGGACGCCGCGCGCGAAGTCAAAGAGCACGGCCGTCCGAACGACTTGCTGCAGCGCATCGCCAGCGATGAGGCTTTTGCGAGCGTGCATGACAAGATCGAGGAGATCACCGATCCGCGCCGCTATGTTGGCTTATCGGCGCAGCAGACGCGCGAGTTCCTGCGCATGCAGGTCCGCCCGGTGCTCAAAGCCCGCCGCGCGTGGCTGGGCCTCAGCGGCACAGTAAGCGTGTAACGTTTGTAGCGCAGGCTTCCAGCCTGCGAGTCAATCCGTCGGCACCGTGAAGGCGTAACACGTTTTTGATACATGGTAGCACTCACGTCGCGCCCCTGCGCACCGTCCGGCGCAATTGAATGATTTTTCCCAACGGCGGGCAGGCAGGATGCCTGCGCTACATTATTACTTCGTATCCGCCGGCTTTTTCTCCGCCTGCCGCTTCAGTTCTTCATGGCAGAGCGTCAGCGTACGGATGGCATAGCCGGTCACCATCACGGCGTCGTTTTCCATCCAGCGCGCGGACGCTCGGTTGCTCCACGAGCCGTCCGGATTCTGCAGCGAAATCAGCTTGTCGCTGAGCTCCTGCGCCCAGCGGTGCTCCTTGCCATCGCTCGTCGTGATCACCGGTTCGCCGTAAAGCGTCAGTGCTTTGGCCATCGTCAGAAAATAATAATAAAGGCCGTCCGCGCCGATGTTGCGGTTCTCTTCCAGCGTGTAATTGTCCCTCACCCACTTCCACGCGGACTGCACGCGCGGGTCGTCCTTGCCGACGTTCATGTACAGAAAGCTTTTCAGCCCGGCGTAGCTCATCAGGCCGTAGCTGCGCGGCATGCGCTTGCCGGATTTTCCTTTGCCGTCGGCCGGCTTGCTTTCGCCCGGGCGGTAGATAAATCCGCCGTCATTGTCGAGCTCCGTATCGGGTGCCGGGCGGTCATTGGTTTCAGGGTTGTTCTGCAGGCGCGAGAGAAACTTCTTGGCGTTCTCAAATGCGGGGTCGCCTTCCTTCACGCCCGCCTCCTTGAGCGCCTCGACCCAGTACGACGCCAGATCGCCGCTGGTACGTCCGCCCGGTGTGTAACCCGGTGCGCCGAATGTCTCGCTGGTCTCGTCGTCTTTGTACTGGACGGCAAGCAGATAGCCTTTCGCGCGTTCGATCGCCTTGGCGTGCTCGGGATTTTCCAGAGCCGTCAGTGCGAGGACGCTGACGGCCGTGGTGTACGTGTCCAGCCCAAACGCAGGCGTGCTGATCGCGCCGTTGTCGCGCTGATAGGACTTGATCGCATCGGTAGCTTTCTTCAGCCACGGATTGTCCTTCTCGCGGTACTTGTCGGGCGAGCGCGCGATGGCGTCGACGACCAGCGCGGTGAAGCCGGGCTTCGGATCAAGCAGGCCCTTCGAGAATTCGCCGTTGGCTTCCTGGTGAACTTTCAGGTATTCCACGCCGCGGCGGATGGAATCGAGAACTTTGTCGCCGCTCTCCACGATGGCCTTCGGCGGCGTGACCGGCGTTGAATGATGCGGCTTCTGGAAAGTCCACAGGTACCAGGCCGTGGCGGCGAGGACCAAAATCAGGACGCCGAGAATCGTTGCGATGCGTTTGAGCCACGAAGGTCTGGCGCTTGAACCGACAGCTGCTGGTGACGAAGTCGACACGTTTTCTGGCACTGCCATAGGACGAGCCCCCGCAAGGAGAGAGTTTTGCTATTCCATTGCATATGGCCGGCCAGATTATTTCTTGCGCGAAGCTTTCTCGTCGAGGCCCGAAATACCGTGCCGCTTGCCGAGCTCCGCCTCAAGGTGCGCAAGCGAAATGTTTTTGTCGGCCATCAGAACCATGGCGTGGAAAAACAGGTCGCACAGCTCCTTGGTGAGGTGCTCCGTGTCCTGCTCGCGCGCGGCCTTGATGGTTTCACCGGCTTCTTCGGCAACTTTGCAACAGATCCCGTCCGTGCCTTTACGCAGCAGCGTCGCAACGTAGCTCTTCTCGGGCATCGTTTTCTTGCGTTCTTCAACGGTCGCGAAAACGGCCGCGAGCACCGCGCCTGTTCCCGGTGTGTTCGGAGATGACATGAAGCAGAATCCTTTTACTGTCCGGCCTGCGCCGGGTTGTCCTTGTCGAGCTTATCCAGAGTCTGCATCGCTGCCGTTCGGACGTTCTCATCCGTGTCGTCGAGCAGGAAAATGAGTTTTTCCAGCGCGGCCTTCAGACCCGCCTTGCCGATCGCCACAGCCACCGCTTTTCGCACCTGCGGACTCTTGTCCTGCAGCGTTTTACATACCGCCTCCGTCGCGCGCGGGTCGCCGTAATAGCAGAGGCCTTCTGCCACGAGCGCGCGCTTCTGCGGGCTGGAACTGCTGGTCTCGCTGATCAGCAGATCAAGCAGGCGCGGATCTTTCAGGCGGCCCAGCTGCAGGAAATCGCCGGGAATGCCGAGGATGACCGGCATCCATTGTCTCTCACCCATGCGCGTAAGCGCCTTGGCGACGACCTTGCGCACTTCGCCTTCGCTGTCTACGAGCATCGGAATCAGGTGCGGAACATTTTTCTTATCGCCCCACTTTCCAATCGTTCGCGCAATTGTTGCGCGGATGAACGGGTCATGGGATTTCAGCAGCGGCAGAAGCTGCTCGACCTGGCCCAGGTCTGGGAAATCGCCGATCACGCGCGCGGCAGTGGCCTTCCCGTCAGCGTCGCCTTTCTGCAGCGTATTCAGAAGAGGCTCAAGCGCGCGCGGGTCCCGCGTCTGGCCGATGGCCTTGATGGCTTCATGGCGCACGTGTACGTCCCCGTGTCCCATCGCCGCAAGAATGGCATTGAACGACTTGATGCGCCCGGTTTCGGTCTGAACGCGCGGAGCGGCAGCGGGTTTGGCGTCTGGCTTTGGTTTGTTGAAGAACATTCGTTCGTTTTCCCTGTGACGAGTGACGGGTTGCTGATGGGTGGCCCGGACGTTAGTCCGGGTGCCGAAGGCACATCCACCCCGACTTGTACTCCGCCCAGGAGAGCACGCGTTGTCTCTACTGAAAACGTGAGTGCAAGGAGGGTTGATTGTCGCTTCGCGACCCGGACTTTCTTCCGGGCCACCCATTGCGTGCGTTACAGTTCTCCCTTCAAAAAGCGGCCCATCAGTTCGTAGCCGCGTTCGACAAAAACCTTCGACAGCCGCGCCTGGCTCTCGTGGTATTTCAACCCGTTGGCCGCGAACCCAGGACCCCAGGCCACGAACGGCGAGGGTTCCGTCGCGTGTGTTTTCAGCGCGACGGGCGTGGGATGATCGGGGCAAACGAGAATGCGCAGATCGCCATTCTTCGCGTGCGATGTTTCCAGGATCGGCCCGAGAATTTTCAAATCGATGTCTTCGAGTGCTTTGACTTTGTTCGGCGCGTCGCCCTGGTGGCCGCATTCGTCCGGCGCTTCAACGTGGACGAAGACCAGATCGTGGTTTTCCAGTGCATCGATTGCGTACTTCCCCTTCGCGGCATAATCCGTATCGATGTAGCCGGTGATGCCCGGAACTTTCAGCACTTCAAGGCCCAGGTACAGCCCGAGGCTGCGCAGCAGATCGACAGCGCTGATCATCGCGCCGCTTACGCCGTACGTATCTTTAAACGGCGGCAGGTTCGGCCGGCGGCCGTGGCCCCAGAGCCAGATTTGCGTCGCCGCCGATTCGCCGGCTTTCACGCGCGCCTTGTTCACCGGGTGAGCGGCAAAAACCGGCTTGGACTTTTCCATCAGGTCCAGCAGCACCGCTTCGTCTTCGCCTTTGGGCAGATAGCCGGCAACTTCCTTGCCCGTAATGTTGTGCGGCGGCGTGCAGGCTGCCTTGAGCGGCTCCGAGCGGCGCAGCACCAGCAGATGGCGGTAGCTGACGCCGGGAAAGAAGTGCTGCCCGTCTTTGCCGAAGCGTGCTTCCATTTCCTTGATCAGTTCGCTGCTTTCTTCGGTCTTGATGTGGCCGGCGGTGAAATCGACCATCACGCGGTCTTCAATCGTCACGGTGTTGCAGCGTACGGCGATGTCTTCGGGCCCGAGCTCGACGCCGAGCGATTTGGCTTCCAACGGGGCGCGGCCGGTGTGGTGCTTAGCGGGATCAAATCCGAGCAGGGACATGCAGCAGATGTCGCTGCCGTTGTCCATCCCCGGGGGAATGTGCATGGCGCGGCCGACAGTGCCTTCGGCGGCCAGTCGGCCGAGGTTGGGCAGATTGCCGGCCTCAAGCGGCGTACGGTTTCCGAGTGCCCCGATCGGCCAGTCCGCTCCGCCATCGGGACAAATCACAACGTATTTCATTCCACTCTCCGTGCACTGATGAACAATGTGTCCGCAACCCCCGAGGCGTGACTGTAGCAAAACTTATAACCGTTGCTACGTGATTTGCCCTTTCTCACCTGCATGCGAAATCTGTCCAGAAACGCACATGCTGAGGCCGCCAGGCTGCTTCGCCTTAGTGTTGAACGCCGAATCCACTCTCCTATCAACGCGAGACTTCCATGCTACGACTGCCTGCAAACTTTTGCACACGTGCAGAACTAGCTTTGGCCATGCGGCACAGAATCCCTAATAAAGGACGAGTCCGGCTGCGTATTCTTGCGCGGAAAATAATAAAGATTTAGGGTGATTTCTCGGGGCACGGTGTCAGGTCCACCAGTACGAGTGGTTCACCCTTTCCACTTCTGCTTACCGGACACATACCTCATCAGCGAAATGGTGGCGCGCAGCGGACTGGTAGTGACGACCTCGGTGAGCACCACGCCCGGCGCCGTCTCGTTCTCCGCCTGCGGCAGGAGATACACGAACGCGGCGGCGAGCACGCGCAGCAGCATCGAGATCACCATGATGCCGATGTAAACCGGCGTGCTTCGCGGCGGCTGCCCGAGCAGTGCGCCAATCACGTTGAAGAGGATGCCGTCAGCCAGCAGCAGCGCGGCAAAGTTGGCCAGGTTCAGCACGACATGAAACGTGGCGATGCCCACTTCGCGGCCGCCGCTCTTGTTTTCGGTGTAGCCGATCAGCATTGGCAGCATGAACAGATTGATGCCTGAACCGCCGATGCCGATGATCGCCATACCGATGGCCATGTACGCCACGTCATGCGGCCCGGCGAAAAAGAAAATCACCGGAGCGGCCGCGTGCAGCAGCAGGCAGACGATCAGCGGTCCGCGGTGGCCGTGGCGGTCGGAGTATTTTCCCCAGAACAAACTGAAGACCGTCAGAGCCGCGACGGAGATGGCGGTCACGACGGCAATCGACGTAACGCCCATCTGCACGCGGTCGCGCATGAAGAAATACGTCGTCGGGTTGATAAAGCAGTTGGAGATGCTCCAGAGGATATACACACCGCACAGCCGCCGGAATGGAACCTCTCTCAGGCGCTGCACAAATTCGGCCAGCACATGCGATTTGCTCGTGCGAAGCTGCGGATCGCGATGCTCGACCCAGATGAACGTCAACGCGTCCGCGACGCCGAGAACCGTGGCGACGCAGAAGATCATCGCGTAGCCGTTCCAGTTGTGATGCAGATCGAGGAAATAACCGGCAACCGTGCCGCCGACCATCCCCGTGGCCGAACAGCCCAGCTGCCGCAAGCTCCAGTATCTGCCGCTTTTTTCAGGCGGCACCAGGTCGGCCATCCAGGACAGCCACGCCGGGCCGCCGAGCGAATGAAGAAAATAGAAGAGCACGGTCAGTGCCGACAGCCACCAGAACGCAATATCTGGATCGCGCCACTCGGGCTTGAGCAACGGGAGCAGCCCGATGGCCATCCACACCAGGCGGCTGCCTCCGATGGTGATCAGGAAAAGTGCTTTGCGCCGGTTCCAGCGATCCTGGATCCAGCTGCCCACGAGATTGCCGACCTGTCCGATGCACCACAGCGCTGTGAAATAGGGAAGCCGGTCGCGCAGATGCAGATCTTCGAGCAGGAAATTGAAGACGGTGCCCTGGATGACGGTAAAGAACGTCGCGCCGAGCATGCTCGCGAAGGCCGAAAGGAACATGCTGCGCGAGAGGACGTGCGGATCGAGCGCGCGATGAAAGCCCTGCGGTGCAGCCAGATTGCCGTCGGGTTCGGTGCGGGAGTTTTCAGGCGGCGAGGGTAAGTTTTCCGCCGAGTCCGCCCGCCTGGAACTGCTCATCGTTACAAACCGCGCCTTTCGCCCCGCCAAAGCGACGAATCATAATTGGCGCGACGGAGGTTACAACCTATTCACCGCAGAGTCGCGGAGAAGTGTTGGCGTGCGGTGCACTTTCAACGTTCAGATTCTGTTCGGCTCGGCAAACGCGCACAGTTGGGCAACGGTTGACCCCTCATCCCGCGTTCGCTCCGCTCACGTCGGCCTTCTCCCAAGGGGAGAAGGAACAGCACGCTCGGCATTCCCTCTCCCCAGCGGGGGAGGGGAACCCTCTAAGATGAATAGCGGTTTGACCTTGAGCGTCCTTCCGGTTATTCGAGGTGCAGATTTCTTTCGGAGCATTTGCCTATGATTCGAGCACTGAAGATCAGCCTGCTTTTCCTGAGCCTCGCGCTGTGCCTGGTGGCGCGCGCCGGCGAGTTGCCTCCTTACAAGACCGAGCTGGGCATTGTATACGGGGTCGTCGACGGCAAGGAACTGAAGCTCAACGCGTTCATGCCGGCCAATGCGGCAAAACCCACGGCCTGCATGGTGGACATCCACGGCGGCTGGTGGCACAGCGGCGCGCCGACGACAAAAATTGAAGATGGATGGTACTGGAAAGATCCGTTCATGGCGCACAGCATCGCCATCATTTCGATCCAATATAGGCTCGGCAAGGAAGGCGGCTTTCCCGAAAGCATCCGCGATTGCCGCAACGCGATACGCTTCATCCGCAAGAACGCTACTCGCTTCAACATCGATCCCGACCGCATCGGCTGCATGGGCGGATCGGCAGGCGGGCACTTAAGCGCCATGCTGGCCATGGTGCCGGAAGATTTCAACGACGGTGGCCCGCTGGAAGACCTTAAAGGCGTCAGCGCCAAAGTGCAGAACGCGTTCTCGTTCGTGGGCCCGACGGATTTCGTGCGGCAGTGGAACGAAGCGCCCGATGACGTGCTGCCCGACGGCAGCTTCCGCCCGGCCGACAACAAAATTCCGCACGACGCGCGGCCACGCCACCGCGTGCTGTTCAAAGGTGTCACGCCGAACACGCCCGAGAACGAGGCGCTCTACCGCAAGATGAGCCCGATCGGGCATGTGCGCAAAGATATTTCTCCGCTGCTGATCTGTGACGGCGAGCGCGACGCGGTGGTTCCCTATCACCACGGCAAGTATCTGGCCGAGAAGCTCAAGGCAGCGGGGGCCGATGTGACGTACTGGATGACGATGCAGGGCGGGCATTCATTCCCGGGCGGCCCCGGCTTCAGCAAGGTGCTCGAAGATTTCCTGGTAAGGACGCTGAAGCTCGAGAAGTAGCTGTTTCCCTCTCCCTCCGGGAGAGGGCGGACACGAGCGACAGCGAGTGCCGGGTGAGGGATGAACGCTGACTGCAGTCAAACGCAGCCCTCACCCCGCGTTCGCTCCGCTCACGTCGGCCCTTTCCCGGCGGGAGAGGGTTAACAAAAGGCGCTGTATAGACGATACAGGTGCATGCTTATGAACGTGGCGCGATGGTCCCTTCCGCTTGCTGCGGCTCTGCTGAGCCTGGCGCCGCTGTGCGCGGGCAAGGAGTCGAAAAAGCCCGAGGAGAAGCCCAAAGAGCAGCCGATCGCATGGACGCAGAAAATGGTGCCGGGCCCGGCGGTGCTTCTGCGCATCAAGCGCGAAGAAGGCAAGATCCTCATCTATGACGGTACGCTCAACCGCACGCAGGACAGCGTCAATTCGTATATCGACAGCAGCGCCTTCTACCTCACCTTTCTCTGCGCGGCGCGGCGCGAAGAAAAAGTAAACGGCCGGCCGGCGGTTCTCGATTTAGTCTGCATCCGCCGCACCTATACCAACCGCGACCGCGAAGAAAAATTGGAGAACGGCAAGACGGTGAAGCGGCCGATGCAGCTGACCGAAGACCAGATCAGTATCGGAGAAAACTACGAAAAGGTCGGCTCGCTCAACTGCCTGAAAATTGATTCGCAGAACTGCGCCGCGTTCATGACTCAGCAATTGGCGCAGCTCAAAGACGGCCGCAGTCTGCGCGGCAGCGTGCTGAGCGAAGAGAACGACAAGATCGTCTTCCAGACCAGCACCGACCTGTTTAATCTCAAGCGCGACGAGATCGCTTCGATGACATACGTCCCGCAGCCGCACGTCATCCTGGACGAATCGCCGCATTACCTTTTTCCGCCGCTACCGTCGCAGAAGAAATCGCCTGGCGAAACCTGGCGCTTCCGCATCCCGGTGGTCATTCCCGTGCAGCAGGGAAATCCGCCGCGCATCCTGCCAACGATGTTCCAGGCCGTGGTGGACTGCCGGCTGTGTGAAGTCAAACAGGCTGGCAACAGCCAGACCGCGCTCATCGAGTACAAGGTCGCGGGCGTTTTCGATTCCGCGGGCGAGGAGTTCGCGGCGCGCTTCACGCAGGAATTCCACGATGCCATGCGCATCATCCACCGCATGAACGGCGAGGGACTGCTGCACCTGGACGTTGAAAAGGGGCGAATCCTCGAGAAGAGCGAGAACTTTAATTTCTTCCTCTACGGAAAAAACAACGCGCCGCAGCCTGAAGCCGAGAAGCCGGCGAAGGGCGAGAAGCAGGAAAAGAAGGAGCGGCCGACCGAGCAGAAGGCGGACATCAACAGCCAGTACCACATGAAACTGATGCTGCCGGGCCAGCGGCTGCGCAATAATGTGGTTGTCCCGAACTACGATTGAAACTTCCGCCTTTGTTTTATTTTCCTCTGGTTTGCGTTATAAACGGTGCCGCATAGCCGCTTAAAACAGGAGTTCGTGTGGCACTGGAATCGGAAGCCCTTTTTCTCCGGCGCGCAGTCCGGGCCGGAGTCCTTGATGTCGACAAGGGCACTGCCGCGCTGTACGTGTATTCGCAGCTCAAGCAGATGGGCGCGCAGTTCACCTTTGGGCAGTTCCTCGTGGAACGCGGCCTGCTCAGCAATATCGCGCTCAGCGCCCTCGAGGGCGGCAGCCAGACGCAGCTTAAAAAAGTAGACACGGTCGGCGATTTCCAGCTGATCGAGCTCATCGGCGAAGGCCAGAATGGCGCCGTTTTCCGCGCCTTGCAGAAGTCGCTCAACCGCCATGTCGCACTCAAGATTCTGAACTCGGCCATTTCAAACGACCCCGCTGCGCTGGAGCAGTTTCAACGCGAGGCCCGAGCGACGGCGAAGCTCAATCACCCCAACGTCGTCCAGGGCATCGACGTCGGCAGCGACCAGGGCCTGCACTATTTTGCGATGGAACTGATCGATGGCGGCTCAGCCCGCACGCTGCTTGATTCAGCCGACGGCATGCTCGAGGAAAACGGCTGTCTCAACATTATCCGTGATGCGGCCGAAGGCCTGAAGGCCGCGCACGCCGCCGGACTGCTGCATCGCGATCTAAAGCCGGACAATATTCTGCTGACGCAGGAAGGAGAGGCCAAGCTCGCGGACCTCGGCATCTCGCAGAAGCTCGGCAAAGCATCGACCGAACCGGGCGGCGAGTTCTGGGCCAGCCCGCCGTATGTGGCTCCCGAGGTGATCCAGGGCGTCGCGGACGGCGACCCGCGCAGCGACATCTACAGCCTGGGCGCGACCCTTTTTGAGCTGCTCGCGGGGCGGCCGCCGTTTATCGGCGACACACCCGAAGACATCATGCATCAGCATCTGCATGCCGAAGTGCCGGACATCCAGAGCTTCCGGCCTGACGTGACCGTGCAGACCGCGAGCCTGCTCAAGCGCATGCTCGCCAAAGACGTAAACGAGCGCGTGCCCTCGGCGCAGACAGTGGTCGACGCGGTCAAGCGCATCCTGGCTTTAAAGACTCAGGCCGCCGCGCCGCCGCCGCCTCCCCCGCCCCAGCCACCTCCGCCAGCACGCAGACCGCTGACGCCGCACTCAGGCAACGTTCGGCCGGGAATGCAACGGCCCGGACAGCGACCGATGAATCGCCAGAAGCCGCGCGGCAGGCGCTGAGCGGCTCGAGATTTTTGAAGTATGTCAAAGAAGAACGGCAGCCCGAAGGCTGCCGTTCTGTGATTGAAGGATGTCTTATCAGCGTGCTTTGCTGAGACCGATCGCGCCCGAATCGCCCTTGGTGCTGAGCTTGAACTCGACGGGAATGATCGTCTCGTAGGCGACGCCGTTGAGCACGATGGCCGCCTGCAGCTTGCGGGTGCTGCTCAGGCCGGTGTCGTTGCGGCCGCGCTTGGCCGTGATGCCATCAGCCGCGAAGCCTTTATTGTCCAGGTCAGGCTTGGCGAGCGTCAGAGCGATCTTCGCAACGGAGGTGTCGTCCTGCGTGATCGTGCCGCCGGTCTTCAGCTTCGGATAGGTGATCTTGAACTTCGTCACGTTGCCCAGCTTGGTCGGCAGTGAGGGCTTGCCCTTGCTGTCGAAGTTGATGGTATCGATCACGTTTCCAACGCTGATGCTGATCGACTGGGAAGGAGCGCCGATATCGAAGCCCTTCGGCAGAGCCACGGTGCCGGAAAACGCGACCGTGTCGGACTTGGTCCCGGTGAAGACGAACTTGCCCTTCACCGCGGGAGTCTGGATCGTCGGATTCGAAGCGGCGAGAGTGCCCTGTCCGATTTCCCTGGCGCTGATGGTGATGGTCTTGCGGGCCAGGCCCTTCACCGTGTTGCTGGCCTTTTCTGTGATCGTGCTGCTGGCGACGTAAACGCCGGGCTCGGTGAACTTCTGCACGGCCTTGTTGCCGGCGGCCTTGCCGACCTGTCCGTTGACGCCGTCGAAGGAGGTCTCGATGTTGTAATCCGATACCGCGCGAGAGATGTCCGCGACCGTGATGGTGACTTCGACCACGCCGCCGCCGCTCTTCGTGACGGTGATGCTGATCTCGTCGACGGGGTTCTCAACCGTCTTGCCATCGGAAAGATTGCCGCCGCCGCCCGAGGCCGGCGCAACGATCGTGATCACCTGGCTGGACGTCACGGCTGTCGCACCGTCGGTGACCGTCAGCGTGGCCGTATACGTTCCTGCGGCAGCATACTTCTTGCTGAAGGTCATTCCGCTTCCGGCGCTGCCGTCGCCGAAGTCCCACTTGTAGAGCAGCGAGGGCGAATCGGCATCGGTAGCCGTGGCGACGAAGGCGATGGCCGAATCCACCTGCGCCGGATTTGGCGTTGCCGTGAAAGCCACGTTTGCCGGCGCGGCGCCTGCCGGCGCGATCTGGCGGATGCGCAGGTTGGCTGTGTCGGCAAAGTAAACGCGGCCCGCCGCATCCACTGCAACGCCGGTCGGCACGCTCAGCGTCGCTCCGAACGAGCGGCCGCCATCACCCGAGAAGCCCGAATACGCTGGGAAGGAGGGCGGCACCAGTCCGGGAATGTTGTGAATACCGCTGTCGTCCACGACCAGGTCGCCATAGTAGTGCGCGTAAGCCTGCTCAAGCGTGTTCAACTGATCGGAAGGGCCGCTGCCCGAAATGGAGCTGATGCGGCCGGTCAATGCATCGACTTTGCGAATCCGGTTATTGCCGATTTCGGTGATGTACACATTACCCGTGCCATCCACTGCAACACCACACGGTTGATTGAGAGCCGAAAGCGCGGCAAAGTTTCCGTCGCCGAAGAACCCGCGTATGCCCTTGGCATACTCCGGTCCGTTGCTTTCATTGTCTGCATCGAACCCGGCGATCGTGGTCAGCACATTCGTAGACGGAATAAGCTTGCGAACCTTATGCGACTTCTGCTCAGCGATATAGACGTGTCCGGCGCTATCCACCGCTACCGCAATGGGATGCTTGAGGCGGACGTTCAGAGCAGGACCGTCCAGATTAATGGCAGACGTGCTATAGAAAGGATCAAGGAAATCGAATCCTCTATTGATATTGCCGGCGATGGTCTGAATCTTTCCAGTTGCCGCATCGACTCTGCGCACCACCCCGTTGCCCGTGTCGGCAATGTACAGGTTGCCTGCCGCATCGACAGCCACTCCGCAGGGGAAGTTCAGGCGCGCAGCCGTGGCCGGTCCACCGTCTCCGGCGAAGCTGCCTTCGTTCGTGTAGGTGCCGCCGCTGCCGGCTACAGTTGTGATCATCCCCGTTACCGCATCCACGCGGCGCACGCGATGATTATTCACGTCGCAGATGAACAGATTGCCGTTTGCATCCACCGCAAGGCCGCCGGGGAAGTCCAGCGACGTAGAGGTCGCCGTAACGCCGTCTCCCGTGAATCCACGCAGCCCATTACCAGCGACGGTGATCACGATTCCGGTCGTGACGTTGATCCTGCGCACGCGATTATTGCCCATGTCCGAGAACAAAATGTTGCCGGCTGCATCCACCGCCACGCCCGTGGGCGCACTGAGCGAGGCCGCGGTTCCCGGCCCTTCGTCACCAGCGAAAGTGCCCAGCGGAGCAGCCGCGCCTTTTCCGGCGAAGGTGGTAATGAACAGTTCAGGAATGATCAGGATGGACAGCTTATGAATGGCCGAACCACCCGAGCTCTGCGCGGTGATCACCGCCGTGAAAAGGCCTTCCTGCGTTGGAGTGCCGGAGATCAAGCCCGTGGCGCTCATCGTCAGGCCGGGCGGAAGACCGGTCGCGGAACCGCTCGTGTTCGATCCGAGCAACGTGAGCTGGTAGCTGAACGGCGCGTTCAGCATTCCATTGGTGCTCTCCGGGCTATAGATCAACGGCTCGAGGTCGTTGTCGAAGATATGCACATTGCTGTTACTGTACAGCACGCTCAGGTCGTATGTCGGCGTGCCGGTTGTCGGATCATTCTGGAGATACACGAACACGTTTTCGTAAGGGTTATCGTAGTTGCCTTCGGAAATCTGATCGTCGACCGGCACAATTCCCACGGCGACAGAGTTTGCGCCGGCGGGAATGATCGCAGAGAAAAGATCATGCGTCACATCGAACGTCGCATTGGTGAGAGTGAAGTCTTCCGGTCCATTGCTGGGATCGCCGTCGCTCACAACGGCCGTGCCGCTGAGGTCGAACCAGACCGTCAGCGGTGACGTGGTGTCGCCGGATCGGAAAAGGGTAACTGCGCCGGGCACGCTGCCCTGCTCATAAGCGTGATGGGTCGTTGCGATGGCGTTCACCAGTGGCAGCGTGCCTGGCACGCCGTTGGTCGGTCCGCTGCTGGGCGGCGCAACTGTGACATCGCGCAACGAAAGAGTGAACGCGTCCTGCTGAGTGAAGCTTCCGCGAACGCGGATGTGGTACACCTGGCCATTGGTCACTGGAAAGCCGATCACGGGCGATTTGCTGTAACTCACGTTGAAAGACTGCGAAAACACCTGGCTCAGCGCATTGACCGCCGCGCCCGTATAGACGTCGACACTGAGAAACGCATTCGACGAGAGCGGGATTGCGATTCCGCCGTTGATTGTCGAGGTCCAGTCGTACCAGACAGTCGCTGTTCCAGCGGGTTCACCGGCTTCGACAGTCGCTCCCAGATTGGTCCCCGCGACTGCATTTACGGGCAGACCGGTGAGCACCTGCGCCGAGGCGAAGTTGTCGTTCGCCGGAGGGCTGTCGACATCGCGGATGGTCATGCTCGACGAGGCAGGCGTACCGATAGTATAGGCGCCAGCAGCAAGCGTGATATCGATGGTTTCATTTGGTTCAACCGTTGCATCGAGGATCGTACTGATGGAAATGAAGGCAAATGTGCTGAACGCAGCAAAGTTGGTCGTGGTGCCAATCGCTCCGTAATCGGTAGTCTCTGTCGCGGTGCCCGCGACTGTGAAGTTCACTGTCACCGGTGCGGAGATATCGCCCTTTCGCGACAACAGGAAACTGCGGAAGTTGCCTTCGATAACACTTCCGCCAGGGTCGATAGAGACGACGGGCGTTTCATTGTCGAGAATAGTATAGGTGTGGATAGTGCTCGACCCGAGCACTCCATTGACCGGGTTCTTCAGGCGAATATCCAGGTCTTCGCTGAGTTCCGCGACTGAATCATCCACGATGGTGATGTTGCCGCTGGCTGTGAGCTGGCCTGCCGGAATCGTCACGGTTACAGCCGCGTTCGAGAAATCGCTGTTCGCCGTTGCTTCATTGGCAAGCTCAATCGGAAGCAGATCGACGGTTACATCCACTGTATTCACTTCGGAGAGGGTAACGGTCAAGGCCACCGACGTTGTTCCTTCCGAGCCACTGGAAGCGGTGGTCTGGAACTCGACCCCTGGGGCATAGACGAGCCCGGCTTGCAGCTTGATCATCTGAGCGTCGGGATTCACAACGAGGATATCGACGGCACCGGGAGCGTGGAGATTTGTCCTCACTTCAAGCCGGCCTGAGCTGCGGAAGGTCACGTCAGTGTCGACGCCGCCAATGAACACCTTTGTCTCACGGTAGAAGTTCTGACCCGTGATTTTGATGGTATCGCCGCCTGTTGTGGCGACGATCCCTGGTGACACTGCGTGAATCACAGGTCCGTCGGCCGCGTGAAGCTGTGCAGCAGCGACCAGAATCACGACAGCGCAAAGCGCAATCGGCGTGGCGACTCGGTGTGACATGGAATCCCCTCCTCCATTTTGGAGTGTGTTGTCATACGCCTCTGCGCGCGGGCAGAAGCATCGGTTTAAAAGAGCTCTGAATTTCTACAGAGTCTTACGGATAAAAGCAATATATTAATATTGAGTACTATGCATTTTCAAAGCGTTGCTATCACGGGTTGTTTTGCAGCGGTCTCATTGGTATGAATTCCGAAATGAAATCCGTTGCCTCCTTATTAGTAGCCTTCCTGATCGCCGTCTTGTCAGCCCCAAGCTCCGCGTATGGCGAAGAGTTGCCTCAGGCCTGGTCGGTTGTCCCTTTCCTGCCCGACGACACCTTAATAGTAGTTCAAGCCAGGGACGGACGCACGCTGGCAACGAAGGCTGCCACCTCGGGGCTCGGAAAGATCATCGCTCTTCCCGAAACCCAGCGCGCGGCCTACACCTACTTTTCGCAACTGCGCTTTTATCAGTCGGTCATCGAAATCCAGCTCGGCCGCAGGCTCAGCGACATGGCAGCTCTTTACGGCTCTGGAGAGCTGACGCTTGCACTGACTGATATCAAAGTTCTTGAAGGCGGCACCGTTCTGCCCGAGATAATTGTAGCTGCGGCTCTCGGCGAAAAGGGCATCGTCGCCTTCAAAGAGATGGAGGCGCGGTTGGAACGGCTGCGCTCCATTGCCGGCGGCCAGATGACGCAGACGCGGCTTCCCACCGGCGAAGTGACGGTCACGCGCGTCGCCGTACCGGGACTTCCCTTCTCTCTTTCCTACGCGCTCTGCGATGGCACCTTCCTGCTCTCCAGCGCAGATGGGCGCCTGGAAAAGCTTCTCGCCAGGCGCTTCGAGCTCAAAGAGGCCGGCAAGCTGAACACGCCCGCGCGCGGCACCCTGGTCGCGCAACCCAGCTACATCCGCGCACTGCAGCGGATCGGCTCGGCAAGCGACCTGCACGCCTTCATCAATTCCGAAAAGCTCTACGGCCATGCGCTCTTGTCCGATCTCCAGAAGAAAAAAGATTCCGGCGGCTTCGGCAGCGTTCGCGGGATCACCTACAGCCTCAGCATTGGGGAGAAGAGCTTCGACGAGTCCGCATTCTTTGACGTGCCCGCCGCGCAGCGCAAGGGCGCGCTGAGCTTGTTTGCGACGGGCACGTGGGAGCCGATGTTGAATGCGCACAGTTCGGCAGCGCTTGCGGGCCTTTCGCTGAATATTCCACCCGACCGGCTGCTGCGCACGGTTTTCGATGTGATCGAAGAATCTGATCCCGAAGCACGCGCGGCTGTGGATGCCAGGCTTAGAGAGCTGTCGGCGGCGGCGGGAGTGGATGTCGCTGGCGAGCTCGCGCGCACGCTGCTCGACCACATGGCTCTGTCGGTCAGCATTCCGTCGCGGCACCCGCGTCTCGCGCTTGGGTTTCCCGGCGTGATCTTCACCTGCCGCGTGCGGGATCTGGCTGGATTTACGAACCTGCTGCAGAAAGTCCGCGACAACTGCGGCAAACTGCTTGAGTTCACAAAAATTCCAGATCCCGGCGGCGACATCACGATCATCCGGCCCCGGCCGACGGTGGAAAACCCGCAGCCTGTTCAATTCGTTTTCACGCTGCGCAACGAGGAGCTTCTGGTGTCGCTGACACCGCTGTCGCTGCGGGACGAGCTGCAGCGCCGGGCGCTGCTGGCTGAAAAAGCTCCAGGGGCGGCGCCGAATCTGTTCCAGGATTCCGCGTTTCAGCAGCAGCGCCAATCGCTTGGGCCTGCCGGGCAGGCGCTGATCTACGTGGACGTGCCCGCGCTTTTTACCGCGTTCTACCAGACCGCCGTGCCGTACCTGCAGTTCCAGAAACGCGAGAATGCCTTCGGCCTGAACCCCTGGGCTTTTCCGACGGTCGAAACGTTCACGCAGAATCTCTCGAGCCTGCTGGTTTCAGTGCGCGCCGATGATGAGGGCATCACCGTCCGAGGCTCGTCGCCGATCGGCGTGCTTCCGTACCTTGCGGTGCTGCCGTCGATTGAAATGGTGCGCGAGATTACAGGCAAGTCACACGACGTTTCGGCCGAACAGGAGCGGGCGAATCTCGAAAAAATCGGCAAAGCCATTGCCAGATTCGCCGCCGCGAACGGCGCGAAATTTCCGCGGGTTTTGAAAGATTTGCGGCAGTACGCGCCCGAACTGGACCCGTCAGTCTTCGATCGCTATGTCTACCGCGGCGCGCTGGACGCCGACAATGCCGTGATCGCTCACACGCCTACGCGCCAGAAAGGGCCGATCGCCGTACTTCTGCAGGACGGCCGCGCGTTGGTTGTTCCGCGCCGCGGCTTCAAAACGCTCCTCGCGGAAGGCTACAAGAAGTAGCCGATCCTTATTCCCCCTCACCCCGCGTTCGCTGCGCTAACGTCGGCCCTCTCCCACGCTGGGGAGAGGGGACGAACTACTTCAGCCCCGCGAGGAACTCGACCAGGTTGCGCAGATCGGTCTTGCTCAGTGTTTCGCCCATGGCCGGCATCGTCGAGGTCTTCTGGCTCTTGCGCGTGCGGATCTGATCCTTCTTGAGCTTCTCAACCTTTCCGTCCGCGCCAACCAGTTCGAGTTCCACTTCGTCTTCGTTCTTCACGGTGCCGGTGAACACGCGGCCGTCGTTGAGTTTCACGAACGCCGTCTCAAATCCCTGCGCGATCTGCGCGCTGGGCGAGATGATCGATTCCAGGAGGTACGCGCGGTCGCGCGCGGTGCCGATGCCCTTGAGATCGGGACCGACATCGCCGCCATTGCCGTTGATCTTGTGACAACGGATGCACTGCGCGGCCGAGTTCTCATAAAAAATCCTGCGGCCCAGGTCGGCGTTGCCGCCATGCAGGGCGACGCGGAACGGCGCGAGCTCATCGCCGACAGGCAGTGACGCGTTGTATTTCGCGATGAGATTCTTCATCGTTGGATCGGTGCTGGCCTTTGCGGCTTCAAGAATATCGAGCTGAATTTCCGGGTCGACCGCTTTGGCCATCAGGCGGTCCATCCAATCGGCGATCAGCGCGTCCGCGGTCGGCACTTTCATCTTCGCCAGAATGGCGAGCGCGTTCTGCTTTTCAGGAATGTCGGGCCTCTCGAGCGTGTTGCTGATCAGCGGCAGTGCAACGTCGGGATTTAAAGCTGCGAGCTGGTTCAGACATTCCTGGCGCAGGCGCGAGTGCTTGCTTTCCAAGCCGTTTCGCACCGCGGCGAGCAGTGTTCCGTGCTTCATCGCGCCGAGTGCTTTCACGGCTTCAATGCGCAGCCACAGCGGACGCTTCTCGTCAGTGCTGATCTCGTAGAGATCGCCGCCGGCCATACCGATGCCGAGCTTGCCCACAAGTTGCGTCGCCGCGACCTGCACGTCGCCGTTCTTATCCTGGATCAGCCGGCGGATCATCGGGCGGATGGCGCTTGCGGCAACGGACGGATCACGCTTGGGAAGCGGGACCCAGCAGTTGGTGACCGCGTCCTTTTGCGACGGGTTGCCCCAGTTCGACAAGTGTAAGAGCGCTTCTGCGCGCGTCTGCGACGGGTAGTCGGGGTTGTCGGCGAGCGAGGCTAGCGCGTAGGCTTCGTCCTTCCCGCCGACGCGGAAGTTCGCATTGATGATACGGCGCAGCAGACCCGACTGGTCATCCACACCCGTATCGGTAATCGGGCGCTGCATGCGGTTATTCGGAAGCTGCCAGCCGAACGAAAGATGCTCGCGCGTGTCGATCTTCTTTTCGTCGGTCTTTACGTCAGCCGCGGCCTTCGCGTCTTTCACTTCGGCATCTTTCGACTCGGCTTTGAGCGTCTGCTGGACCTTTTCAGTTTTGCGCAGGATGGCTTCGACGTAGTAGCGCTTGCCCGCCGTGAGCGTCACCGGGTAGGACTGCTGCGCGGGATCTTTGGTCCAGTTCTGCGGATCTACGCGCTCGCGCGTCTGGCAGATCAGGCGTTTGTTCTCAGGCTTCTCGTCGGTGCTCAGCCACAGCTCGCTGACGTCGCTGCCGGCGATCCAGAACGAGTACGGCCCGCTCATCAGTATGGGCAGATGTCCGCTGATCTTTACGTTCTTGTTGTCGGAAGGCCTTTCGGCATAGTGCTCGGCGGCCTTCACCAGCCTGCCAAAGCGCTTCGGCGGTGCAGGCTTCTCATTCTTTTTCGCATCGCCTGTCGCAGCAGCTTTCGCCGGTGCCGCTTCGGGTGCTTTCGCAGGTGCCGCCGGCGCCTTGGCGTCAGCCGTTTTCGCTTCAGCAGGCTTCGCGTCGGCCGGCTTGGCTTCCGTCTTCGCGGCTTCCTTCTGCTCGCTGAAGCGTTCAATGGCGAAGAGCTCGCCAGGCGAAAGTTCTTTCCACGTCTCGCTCTCAATGATCGCCGCGAGCTTTGGCAGCGCGGCCGTGATCGGAATGTCATTGATCGCGCGCGCCGCTTCCAGGACGATGCGCGGCTCGCTGTCTTTCAGGAACCGTGCGATCTCGGGGCTCTCCAGCTTGCGCAGCGCGACGCATACCGCGATGCGTACCGCCGGCGAAGTGTCGTTCGAAAGCGCCAGCACGGATTGCATATCTTTTTCGGCAATCCACTTCAGCGCCATGATTCCTGCGTGGCGCAGGTACATATCCTTGTCGGCGTTCTCGCGCAGCATCTGCGTGACCGGCCCGAGCGACTTCACGTCGCCGAGCCTGCCCAGCGCCATCGTGGCGAAGAGCTTCGCGCGCGGCGTGCCGGTCTTCAATAGATTGACCAGTCCGTCCTGCGCTTTGGCGTAGCGGCATTCACCGAGAACTTTCGCAGCCTGCGTGCGGACTTCGCCATCCGGATCGCTCAGCGCCGCCAGGACCGGCTCAAGCGCTGCTTCAATCTTCTTTTCGCGGAAGAGCTGGCCTAATCCCCAGATCGCGTGCAGCCGCGCAAGCTGCTGTGTGCCTTCCTTCACCACATTGGCCAGCTCGCCGGTCGCGTTTTTGGCAACCAGGCTGAACTGCGCTTCCTGGCGCACGCGCATGTCGCGGTGCGCGAGCAGCTTCTTGAGCTCGGCAACGGGTTCTTCGTCCAGGTTTTTGGCAATGAGCTTCTTCGTCTCGGCGATGGAGGCATCGTCCTTGAGCGCCGGATCGCTTATGGCGTAGATACGGCCTTTTTCCGTCTTTAAGATCGGACCGTACCAGACGCTCGTGTAGGCGCGCCCATCGTTGCCGAACATGATGTCAGTGGCCTGAATGTCTGCGATGAAATCGGACTGGTCGGTCAGTTCATACGACGCGCCCTTCGGCTTCATCGCAAAGGAAATCACTGAGCCCTTGGTGCCGCGAAAATCGCAGATGAAGAAGTGGTCGTTGTAGCGCTCGGGCATTCCTGTGCCGGGATAGTACGCCAGGCCCGACGGGCCGCCGAGACAGACATGGCCCAGCGGCGGAACGACGTACGCAGCCTGGCCGTCGAACGCGGTTGACCAGAGTTTCTCGCCATGCCACGGACCGGTCAGGTTCGGCCAGAAGATGTGCTGATAGCCGATGCGCCAGCCGCAATCAACGCCGTCGAGCACCCACACCCAGCGGCAGGGGTCGCCCTTGTCGCAGTTGTTGTCTCCGGTGTAGAGATCGCCGAGCGCGTTGAAGGCGAGCTCCTGCGGGTTGCGCATGCCAACGGCGATGACTTCCAGATCGCTGCCGTCCTGGTTGCAGCGGAAGACTGCTCCGTTGTGGGCCTCCGCCAGGGTTTTGCCTTCCCGCGTCTTCACATGAAAGCCGCGGTCACCGATGCTGAAGTACAGCTTGCCATCGGGCCCGATAATCAATCCATGCAGGTCGTGGCCGAGATACGCGATGCGCACACCGTAACCGGTGCTGAGAATCGTCGTTTCGTCCGCTTTGCCGTCGTCATCTTTATCTTTCAGCAGCCAGACGTTGGGAATATCGGTGAAGTAAACATTGCCTTTGCGCGCGAGTACTCCTGCAGCCAGGCCGTCTTCCATCTTGTTGAAACATTCGGCGAACGTGGTGGAGGCATCGATTTTGCCGTCGCCGTTTTTATCGAACAGCATCTTGACGCGCTCGGAGACGACTTCGAACGCTTTCGCCTTTTCGCCGAGATTTCTCTTGAGCATGTTGATGCGGTCTTCGACGGTACGGCAGGCGATGTCTTCATCCAGGAAATGCATGTAGCTTCGCATGTCCAGGTCGCCGGTATCCTGCTTGCCGGTGGGGGTGATGACGGGAAGACGGTTGGATTCGGCGACAAAAAAGCGCCCTTTCTCGTCGGTGCAGATGGCTACCGGATGCTGCAGGTGCGGCTCAGCCGCGAAGAGCTCAATCTTCAGCCCGTCCGCGAGCCGGTAGGCTTTCATGAAAACTTCGGCGTCATTTTCGGGTTCGGGCGAGCCGCCTGCGCTGACGTCTGCGGCGTGAACAGAAAGTGTTGAAACCAGGCAGATGGTAAGTAGACACTTCAGCAAAGACAACCAGCGCGGCATGTTAGCCTCCAGAATGCACGTGTGAGCGACCCGGGAACACTCCTTATATTACAGCCTGTTCCATGGAAGGGCAGAGCGTTTTTCTATCCTCTCTGGATACGTCTTTTTTTGACGCCAAGAGCGCCAAGAAAAACCTTTAAAGAGAACCTTGGCGTTCTTGGCGACCTTGGCGAGCTTGGCGAGCTTGGCGTTTAAAGTTTCAGGCTCACTCTTTCTTGCGCGCGGTGATCTGCAGATGACTGGCGCGGCCCATGGCAGACGGGATGCGGCAGAGTTTCTTTTCCAGCGCGTGAATGCGTTCGAGGTTGGCGGGATCATTCATGAGAGGCTCAAGTTTTTTCAGCGGCAGGACGGTCTTGCCGAAGAGATCAAGCACCTCGAAACCGGCGTTCTCGAACATCGCCCGCAGGCTTTCGGGCGTGTAGGTGTGAACGGGAAAACGTTCGGCTTCATCGCGCGCCAGCCATTCCATCTCGCCACCTTTAACGAGCTTTTCAAGGCCGGCCAGGTCCGACTTTTCGCAGTAGTGATCGATGGCCGCGAGCGTCTGATCCAGCGATGCAACGAGCACGCCTTTGGGACGCAGGATCTTGGAGATCGATTTCAGCGCGCGCGGCGGATGTGTCGCAAAGCTGATGACGTCGCCCTGCGCGACCGCGAGCGCAAAATGTTCGCGCGGCAAAGCGGACAGATCCATGACGTCGGCTTTGACGAACGAAACGCGATCCTCCAGTCCCATTGTTGCGGCTTTCTGGCGGGAAACTTCGAGCATGCCGTGCGACAGATCCGAAAGCGTGACGTTGAAGCCAGACTTCGCGATGCGCAGCCCGTATTTTCCGGTGCCGCAACCGAGGTCAACAATGGGCGCGCGCAGGTCGGAGGGAAGATGCGCTTTCATCGGCGCCCAGGAGAGCTCGTACCAAAGGTCCCACCGCGGGCCGACGTAGATCTGGTCGTACTTGTTTGCGACGCGGTCATGGTAGTGCTCGTTGGCTTCAATTTCGGACTCAGCGTTATTTTTCATCTCATTTTCACCTAAAACATTGCGGGCTCGGCCCTTAGCCTAGCGCAGAGAACGTTTTCTGGGCCCCGAAAGCCCCATTATGTACGAAGTAATGACAGGTTTCCTTACAAATTAGTTGACTTTCCACTTGTAACATTACAACATTACAAGTGTGATCTGTGTGCGAAGGATTTCCGCAAGGCGGAGCGAACGGGCTGAGCGCTTTTCACATTGGAAGCGTTTTAGGCTAGAAAGTGCAACTTCGGAAGTCTTTGGCGAGCTGAGCTTTAATCGCGGGATCCGCTGCGGATCTGCGGCTGCGGTTTGTTCAACCGGGATTCATGTGATAGGGTAATTGAACATGGCACAGTCCATTCCGTTGGATTCATATAATGAAGGCAAAGCTCGTTCGGGGACCGGGGGGTCTGCACGAGGTGAGTCTGTGTGGCAGAAAGTGCTAACGGGTGGCGCACAAGCAGCCGCATCCTTAAGCCTGAGGGATGCCGTTGATACGCTTCGTCCGGCAGCCGCAGGCAAGCGGCGCGAAGGACCGGTTCTGACCAGGCAAGCGGTGGAACAACCTGCCAGCGGCGATGAAGCGCTGGCGGCGCAGGCTCTGGCTGCTGAAGTACGGCGGGCACAGCAGGGCGACGAGATTGCCCTGGCTGAGCTCATCGAAAACAACCGCGCGTGGGTGCGCGGCATCGCCTACACGGTTCTGGGCGATGCGCATCTGGCCGAGGACGCCGCGCAGGAAGTGTGCGTGCGCGTCGTGAAGCATCTGCGCGGACTCGATACGCCCGAAGCCTTCCGGCCGTGGGTGTACCGCATGACGCGCAACGTTGCGCTCTCGATGGCGCAGCGCCGCGAACGCTCGCCGCAGCCGCTGAGCCTGGATGCGGAGCAGTTGCAGGAAGGTTTGCAGCCGGCGCGCGAAGGAACGCCCGGCGCATCGCTGGAAGAAGACGAAAAGATTTCGGGGATCCTGGAGACCATCGGCCGCCTGCCGGACATTTACCGCGAGGTGCTGGTCTTAAAGCATGTTCAGGATCTCAGCTACACGGAGATGTCGGCGATTCTGGGCGTGAGCGTCAAATCGCTGGAAGTGCGGCTGGTGCGGGCGCGCAAGCTCCTGCAGGAGCGGTTGGGACGCCGCTTCGACCGGGGCCGCAAGCGGGATCCGAGAGACGAAAGGGAGTGAGGGGTTGTGAACCGTTCTGATTCCGGCATTTATCTCGCTGTCGTGCCGGACAACATCGATTGCGACTTCGCGGAAGTGCTGATCTCGCGCCGGCTCGACGGGGAGCTGGCGCCCGAGGACGTGCCGCTTCTTGAATCCCATCTGAAGAATTGCAGCGCCTGCCGCGAGCGCGAAGCCGAATGGTTCGGACACGCGGTTCTGCTCAAAGAGAGCCTCTCCACGCTGGTCCCGGAAAAGAAGCAGAGAGCCACTCGCCGCCGCAGTCCGCTCTGGGTGCCGGTCGGCATGGTCGCTTCGCAGGCCGCCGCGCTTCTGGCGCTTGCCGTCTATCTGAACTTTATCGCCACGCCCGCGCAGGCGCCGAAGCTTTCAAGCGCTCCACAACAACAGCCCGCGCCTGCCGCCCAACCGGCTCCGGCGCAAGCTGAAGACACCGAAGTGCCGCTGCCAACGGACCTGCTGCCCGAAAGCGACGCTGTTGCGCAGAACGTCACGCACCCGATTGAAGAAGAACAGCGCCACCTGTTTAAAGACGCACCGATTGAGCGGCCGGCCGACATTCAGAAAGAGCCGGCTCCGCTCGCGGCGATGCGCGAAGTCATTATTCCGCGCCTGATTCCAAACGTCAGCATTGAGTACACGCTGCGCGGGAGCGACGGCGGACGCGAGATATCCGGCCGCATGGATATCCTCGGCGATATTCTGAATGATCGCGCCGTCATCCGCATCCGCGATTCGCGCAGCGGATTGAAGGAAGTCGCGCAGGCCGACATCAATACGCTGCTGGCCGCCGATGAACGCGCGGTCGCGCGCCGGCTGGTCGCCGCCTGCAAGACCGCTGAACTGCGCTCGCGCTTCGAAGAAATCATCCGCAAAAGCCAGCGCTGATTTACGGTTGCTTCTCAAACGCCGCGCATGAATGCCAGAGAATGCAGCAGCCCCGCCTTCTCTGCGTCTTCAGTGCCGAAGAAGTTCTCGTCTTCCAGCTCAATGCTGACCTTGCCCTTGTATCCCGCTTTCGAAAGAATTTTCAGCACCTCCGTCCAGCGCGTGCATCCACTGCCGGGAATCGTGTAGCGCCAGGCCAGTTCGCCGTACACGCGGTTCTTTGCAAACACGCCGCTCTGGTAGAGCCCGTATTCGTAGACGGCCTCTGGTATGATTTCAGTATCCTTTGCATGGACGTGCCACACGCGCTCGACGAATTCATTGAGGAAGCGGATGTGATCGACGCCCAGGCGGATCAGGTGCGACGGATCGTAGTTGATACCGATGGATCTGCAGCGCAGATCGCGTATGAAACTGCGTACGGTTTCCGGCGTGCAGCATAGCGTCCAGTAATGCGGTGCGCGGCCGGGCCAGCCTTCGATGGCGATGGTCGCGCCGGCTTCGTCGGCTGCCTGCGCGATTGGCGCAAACACCTCCAGCGCCAGAGCGTAGTTTTCAGCCCGCGGGCGAGTGGGATCATCGGGAATGACGCAGGTGAAGAAGACCTTAGGCCCGGCGGCCGCCATCTCCTTTATATGAGCGACATTGCGAGCGATCAGTTCCTTGCGCTTTCCGCCGTCGCTGACCATCAGCTTGCCAAAATCGATCAGGTCGATAGATCCGACGCCCAGACCGGCGGCCGCGACGGCAGAGAGTTCTTCGCGCGAGGCCGCTTTCAGATCCAGGTGCGCAAAGCCGCTGGCTTTGGCCCAGGCGAGCCAGGCCTTCGTATCGTTCTGCCAGTCGCTGTTGCCACGGCGAAAGCCGATCGGGTATGCGCCGGTGCGAGTCGTCATTTTTTTCCGTTCTCCTGGGCAGATTTCAGCTGCGAAACTGCGCGCCAAGTATGCTGGCAGCGGCGAAACTTTACCAGTTGACCCCGCATGCGCGCACACTATCTTTCTCATGCACATGCATTATCTTCGCCTTGCTGGGGATCTAACATGCCGGGACGACGCACAAGCCTGAAGTTTCTCAAATACGACGATAAATTCGTGACGTATCACGCCGGCGATGTCATTTTCAAAGAAGGTGACAAAGGCGAGCACATGTTTGTGGTGAAGGCCGGCAATGTGGATCTGAAAGTTCACGGCAAGACAGTGGAAACGCTCGAACCCGGGCAGATTCTTGGTGAAATGGCGCTGCTGGACCATGAAACGCGCAGCGCAAGCGCGATCGCCGCGACTGATTGCCAGCTCGTCCCGATCGACGGCAAACGTTTCCAGTACCTCATCGGCGAAACACCTTATTTCGCGATCGAAGTCATGCAGATCATGGCCCGCCGCCTGCGCCATATGAATGAAGGTAAGTGACCGATTTCAATTTCGGATTGCGGATTGCGGATTGCGGATTGCGGCTTAGCTAACCACATCCAATAACATTGCCTCAACACAAAGTCAGTAAGACACTAAGATTTTCGGTATCTTCGTGTCGAAACGTTCCCGTTCAATGCGTTTTGGTTTTCAGCCGGTCGCGATGCCAGTTGAGCAGGTCGCGGAGTGTTTTGTCGAGGGAGATTTCGGGCACCCAGCCGGTTTTGGCCTTGGCTTTCTCGTGGCTGCCGCGCACGTCCATCACCTGTGTTTTGCGCACGCGCGTGGAATCCTGGCGGATCTCCACTTTCACGCGCGCCATCTGCACCAGCATGTTCAGAATGTCTTCGACCCGCTCGCTTTTGCCGCTGGCAAGATTGTACGCTTCGCCGGGATCGCCCTGCAGCCCCAGCATGCGGTAGCCGCGGACGATGTCGCGCACGTCGCAGAAGTCGCGGCGCGGCGTCAGGTCGCCGACATGCAGCACCGCTTCGCCGCCGAGTTCCACACGGGCGATCTGTTCGGCGAACGTCGAGCACACGAAGTCCGGGCGCTGCCGCGGTCCGGTGTGATTGAACGGACGCGTAATGACGATGGGCAGGCCGTACGTCTGCGTAAAGGATTGCGCGATCAGCTCGAGCGCCGCTTTGCTCGCAGCAAAAATGTTCGCCGGCGCAATGCGCTGCGTTTCAACAACCGGGAGGAACTCGGGGCCGACAGGGCCGTACACTTCCGCCGAACTGACCAGCAGCACGCGCGTCTGCGGGCTCTGCGTGCGCACCGCTTCGAGCATGTGAATGCCGCCGGAGAGATTCACTTCGCAGGTGCGCGCGGGGTCTTTCTGGGCGTCATGAACGTAACTGATGGCGGCGAGGTGAAAGAGGCAGTCAAAGCGTGCTTCGCTCAGCACGCTGCGCACGAAATCCGGATGTGACAGATCGCCGATGCGCAGCGTTATCTTGTCGAGGTGGTGCGTGAGGTTCGACGCGCGCGCGCCGGGCCGGCAGGTGCCCCAGACCTCATCGCCGCACTGCAGGCAATAATCGACCAGATGAGAACCGGCAAACCCTTCCGCCCCCGTGATCAGAATCCGCATGTCTCCCCCGCCTCGCCCGGTGCCGTGTATGCTTCTATTCTATAAGCGCGAAACTGGAAAGCTGCATCCATATAAATTTGCATTACACTGATGAGTGCTGTCGACGCCGGCACTTCGGCTATAATGAGCACAGGAGGAGTACGACTATGGCAGACGACCGACCGCGCGGGCCAAGTGAATATGCTACGAAGGAAGCCGAGCCGCGGCTGCCGGCAAAGCGGCGCCCGTCTTTTTTCTTCCGTTTGCTGGGATTGCTGCTGGTTCTCTTCGCCGGGTGGCTGGGCTGGTACAGCTACCGCCAGGGGCAGCTTCCGGATCTGACCAACGAAGCGCAGCAGAAAAAGATGCTTGAGCAGGCCAAAGCCGACCTGCAGAAGGCCGAAGAGAAAACCAGCGAAGCGTCCCGCAAATTTGTTTCGTGGGCGCAGGTCAATCTCGAGGAGCTGAAAACGCGCATCAAGGGCAAGCCGCCTGAAAGCAAAGAAGAAATCAGCACGCTCGTCAATGAATCCAAGAAAGAAGTCGGCTCCGCCGAAAAGAACGGCGAACCCACTCTACGCGGCGCCGGCGATAAGGATTCAGGCGCGAAGAAGCCAGAGGCCGCCAAACCGGCATCGAAGGCTGATACGTTGATCGCGGAGGCGCGTTCGCATTACCGCACCGGCCTCGGCGCGTACGCGCAGACCGACCCGAGCGCCTCGCAGCAGGTTATTCAGGCGAAGCTCCGCGAGGCTGAGCCCCATTTTGTGAAGTGCCTCGATCTGCTCGAGCAGGCCCGTGCGCAAGGCGCCGGCGGAGCTGAGCTCGATTCATTAGAGCAGGCCGCCGCCAAGCGGCTTTACGATTGCCGCAAGCGCATGGAACTGGCGCGGGGCTGAACAACATTGCGGATTGCGGATTGCGGATTGCGGATTGCGGATTGCGGATTGCGGATTGCGGATTGCGGATTTTTTGAAATCAGAAACAAAGTCAAGAAAAAAGCTGTGCTCTGCTGCTGGCGTATGAAGCAACTTTGAACTGATTTGCCAATCCGCAATCCGAAATCCGCAATCCGAAATAGTCACGTCCTGGTGTTTAGTTTGGTTGTTAGATGATTGACAATCTTCGGCCCGTGATCGCGTGAGTTCTCGATGAAGATGCGGCCGGTGTCGAGGCCGGCCTGGACCGTGCCCGCGATGTACAAGCCGGGCACGTTTGATTCGCAGGTGTCGGCGTTAACCATCGGTACGAGCGTCGCTCGGTCGACGACGACGCCGGCATCGCGCAGCAAACAGTCATCGGGATGAAAGCCGATCAGCGCGTAAGCGGCCTGACAGGGAACAAACAGCGTGCGGCCTGATGCGTGCCGCGCTTCCACGCCGCGCGGATCATTCTTGAAAGCTGTTACGGTCGTGTCGAAGTGCGCTGTGATTGCACCTTCCTGGATGCGATTTTCGACGTCAGGCCGCACCCAGTATTTCACGCCCTCTTTCAAGCGGCTGTCGCGCACGATCATCGTTACTTTTTTCACGCCATTACGCCACATGTCGAGCGCCGCTTCACACGCTGAGTTTCCTCCGCCGACGAGCGCAATCTCTTCGCTGAAGTGGCGGTAGGGGTCTCTGTAATAGGAATGCACCCAATTGAAGTCCGCTCCCGGCACGCATAGCTTGAATGGATGATCGTAATAACCTGTGGCGACCGCGACCGCTCGCGCGCGCCGCGTGGCGTTCACGCCTTCTTTGACGGTGTGAACGTCGAAGACACTGCCGTTCTTGTGAATTGCGCCAACTTTTTCATGCAGCGCGAGCGGGATGTCGTACCTGGCCACGACCGAGCGGTAATAAACAAGTGCCTGCTGCCGCGTGGGTTTCTCATCGGGAACCGTGAGCGGCATGCCCGCGATTTCAAGCTTGTCGCGCGTCGTGAAAAAGGTCATGTACGTTGGAAAAGCGAGAATCGCCGCCGTCAGCGCGCCTCTGTCGACGAGCAGCACGTCCAGCTTTGCTTCGCGCGCGGCCGCGCCGATGGCGATGCCGGTCGGGCCGGCTCCGACGACGAGAAGATCATGAACCTGGTTTTTTGAATCGGAATCGGACATAACGCGCGTGCAGCCTCGGGTCACTCTGCGGTTTGTTTGGGCAGTCTTCCGCCCGTGCGGTTTGATGTGTTGCGGTAGATCACGCGCGCGAGAAGCAAAATGCCGAGCACGCCGGCGTACAGCAGCGGTTCGCGCACATCGCTCTTCACGCGCATGTAAAAATGAAGCGCGCCGAGAATACCGGCGAGATAGACCAGGCGATGCAGCCGCTGCCAGTTCTTCGCGCCCATGCGCCGCACCGCCCTCGCGGTGGAAGTCATCGCCAGCGGCAGCAGAATCAGAAAGGCGAGAAAACCAACGAGAATGAATGGCCGTTTCAGCACATCTTCAATCGCCGCGCCGACGGAGAGACTCTTGTCGAACAGAAAATAGACGATGAAATGTCCAAGGGCGTAAAAGAACGAGATCACGCCCAGTTCCTTCCGGATGCGAAGGCCCCACGTCCAGCCGAAGATCAGTTTCAGCGGCGTACATGCCAGTGATGCGATCAGAAAGATCAGCGCGAGCATGCCGAAGTAATTCAGGATTTCGGAGACCTTGTCGCTGTCGAGAAAACCCATCTGCCAGCGGAAAAACAAGACGCTCAGCGGCACCAGCGCCCCGGTGATCACCGCAGGCTTCAGCCAGCTCAACGGCGCTGCTTTTCGCACAATTGGCTTTGACGGGATATTTGCTGCAGCAGAATTCACGCGCGCCTCGAATCAGTAATTTTTCTTCAGATCCATGCCCTTGTAGAGGTGCGCAACCTGCTCGCCATATCCGTTGAACATCAGTGTTGGACGCTTCAGGAGTTCGCCGATGCGGCGCTCGAATGCCTGGCTCCAGCGCGGATGATCCACTTCCGGATTGACGTTGCAGTAAAAGCCATACTCGTCAGGCGCGAGGATGTTCCAGGAGGTCGGCGGCTGTTCGGCGACAAGGCTGATCTTCACGATCGACTTGATGCCTTTAAATCCGTACTTCCACGGCACCACGAGGCGGATCGGCGCGCCGTTCTGGTTGGGAATCGTTTTGCCATAGATGCCCACGGCCAGCATCGTGAGCGGGTGCATGGCTTCGTCCATGCGGAGGCCTTCGACATACGGCCAGTTGATCGTGCGCCGGAGCTGCCCCGGCATCTGCTCGGGATCGTAAAGCGTCGTAAACGCGACGTACTTTGCCTTCGAGGTGGGCTCAACGCGTTCGAGCAGCTTTCGCAGTTCAAAGCCCCGCCAGGGAATTACCATCGACCACGCTTCGACGCAGCGGAATCGGTACACGCGGTCTTCGAGGGGGAACAGTTTGAGGATTGAATCGATGTCGATCGTCTGCGGCTTCATGCACTCGCCATCGATCGCGACCGTCCACGGACGCGTCTTGAGCGTGTGCGCATTTTCAGCCGGATCGGACTTCGACGTGCCGAACTCGTAAAAATTGTTGTACGTGATGATCTCTTTGTAAGCCGTCTTCGGCTCGTCCGTGTCGTAATTCACTTTCGCTGCTGGCTGTGTCTCCGTCGCCTGAGCCGCAGGCGAAGCTGGGACCGCCGGCGTCTCGCCGGCTGCATTCGGTGCTGCTGCGCTATTTACCGCCGCATTGGTCTTCGGCGTTTCCCCCGAGGGCAGCGGCGGCAGATCGGCAGCCACTTGTGGTGGCGGAGCGAAGCGCCCGCGCGTGGAAAGGTACGTCAGCCCGCCGCCGATGGCGGTGGCGGTCGTCACGTAAAGAAGCGAATTCTTGATGAACTCACGCCGCGAATCGTACGCGTCTTCCGGCGTGATCTCGGAGCCCTTCGGCTCCGGCGGCGGATCGGATGTCGACATAAGCGGCCTCGGCAATGCGTGCGGGACTATGCCTTGAATGTCCCGCGCACACTATAATATTCCGCCGCGAAAAGAAAGCTCCTTACGCTTTGCCTTCTTCCCCATCCTTCTTCTCGCCACCCTGCTCGCCGTTTTCCTTCTGCTTCTGCTCGTCTTCGGCGCGGCGCAGCATTTCCTGTACGCTGCCTGGGAGCGGCTGAGGAGTTTCGGGGGGTGGCGGTGCTTTGGGCGTGCCGTCTCCGCTGACTTCTTCCGGCGGCGGCGCCTGCACGGCCAGCTGCTGCGCCTGCGACTCGCTGGCTTTGCGGCGGCCACTGCCTTCGCGCTGCTCCTTCTCTTCCTGCTCTTCGGCCTTGCGCGCGGCGGCCTGTTCGTGAGCGGCTTCGGCGTCTTCGGCGGCGATCTTGGCGACGGTGACCACGCGGTCGTCGTCTTCCAGATCCATCAGGTACACGCCGACAGCGCTGCGGCCGGTCTCGCGCACGTCATCGATCTTCGTGCGGATGACCTTGCCCTTTTCGGCCATCAACATCAGCTCATCGCCGGACTTCACCGCGATGACGGCCACGACCGGACCGTTCTTTTCGGTGATCTTTACGTTAATCACGCCCTTGGCGCGCTGCGTCGCGGTCTTGCGGTATTCGTCGATCTGGCTGCGCTTGCCGACACCCTTTTCGCAGACGGTCAGCAGGTAATCACCGGGCTGGCCTACGACCACGCTGACAATTTTGTCATCTTCCTGCAGGTTCGGACCGTTCACGCCGCGCGCGCTGCGGCCCATGTCGCGCACGACCGTTTCGTCGATGCGCACGGCCATGCCCTGGCGCGTGCAGAGCACCACTTCCTGGCCGCGTTTGACGAACTTTGCAGCCATCACCTGGTCGCCTTCTTCAAGGCCCATTGTCGAGATTCCGCCGCGGCGCGGATTCTTGTATTCGCTCAGGCGGCACTTCTTCATGTAGCCCTGAACGCTGACGATGAACACCGACGCGTCTTCATCGAAGTTCGTGACGGGCACGATGGCCACGACTTTCTGCCCTTCCTGCAATTCCAGCAGATTGACCAGTGCGCGGCCCTGCGACATGCGCCCGAGCTGCGGCAGATCGTAGACCTTCTGCCAGTACACGCGCCCGTCATTGGTGAAGAAGAGCAGGTAATCGTGCGTACTGGCGATGAAGAGGTGCTCCGGGAAATCCTCTTCGTCCTTGCTGCGCGCGCCAATGATGCCCTTTCCGCCGCGCGATTGCAGGCGGTAGCTGGCGAGCGGCTCGCGCTTGCAGTAGCCCTTGTGGCTGATCGTCACGGCCATGACTTCGTCGGCAACCAGATCGGTCTCGGAGAAATCACCGGCTTCGCCGACGATGATCGTCCGGCGCTCGTCGCCGAACTTCTCTTTCATCTCGTAAAGATCTTCCTTGATGATCTCGAGGACGCGATTGATGTCGGAGAGGATGCTCTGGTAATCGCGAATCTGCTCCTGGACCTGTTCGTACTCGGCTTTCAGCTTGTCGCGTTCGAGGCCGGTCAGCGCGCCGAGCGTCATTTCGATGATCGCCTTGGCCTGGCGCGGCGTCAGCTCGAAACGAGCGATCAGGTTTTCTTTGGCCAGCTCGCGGTCTTTTGATGCGCGGATAATCTTGATCACTTCGTCGATGTGATCGACGGCGATGATCTTGCCTTCGAGGATGTGAGCGTGTTCTTCGGCCTGCGCGAGCAAATAACGCGTGCGGCGCGTGATCACGTCTTTGCGGTGCTCGCGGTACTGTTCGAGCAGCTGCTTTAGATTCAAAATGCGCGGACGGCCGCGCACAAGCGCCAGCGTGTTGACCGCAAAGGTGGCTTCAAGCGGCGTGTACTTATAGAGCTGGTTCAAGACGACGTCGCGGTTTTCGCCGCGCTTGAGCTCGATAACGACGCGCAGGCCTTCTTTGCTGCTCTCATCGCGAACATCGCTGATGCCCTTGATGCGGTCGCCTTTCACGGATTCGACGATTTTTTCGCAGAGGCGAATCAGGCCAAGCTGGTAGGGAATTTCGTCGACGACGATCTTCTCGCGGTCCTTCTCTTCTTCGAAGTGGACCTTCGCGCGCAGCGTCAGATGCCCGCGTCCGGTCGTGTAGGCATCGTAGATGCCCTGTCGACCGCAGATCATGCCGCCCGTCGGGAAGTCCGGACCTTTGACGTGCTGCATCAGCTCCTGGACGGTGCACTCGGGATTTTCGATCAGGTGAACGAGCGCATCGCAGATCTCGCCCAGGTTGTGCGGCGGAATCTGGGTGGCCATGCCGACGGCGATTCCCTGCGAACCGTTGACGAGCAGGTTGGGAAAGCGGCCGGGCAGAACCGTGGGTTCGTTGCGCGTTTCGTCGTAGTTCTTGACCATCTCGACGGTGTCTTTTTCAAGATCGTCGAGCAGTTCCGTCGCCGCGCCGGTCATGCGCGCTTCGGTGTATCGCATCGCGGCCGCCGGATCGGGGTTGATCGAGCCGAAATTTCCCTGGCCGTCCACCAGCGTGTAGCGCGTGTTCCAGTGCTGGGCCATGCGCGTGAGCGTCGGGTAGATCACGGATTCGCCGTGCGGATGGTAATTGCCGCTGGTGTCGCCGCAGATCTTGGCGCATTTACGATGTTTTGAACGCGGGCCGAGACCCAGATCGTGCATGGCCATCAGCACGCGACGCTGCGACGGCTTGAGGCCGTCGCGCGCATCTGGCAGCGCGCGCGAGACGATCACGGACATCGCGTACGTCAGGTAGCTGGTTTTCAGCTCATCTTCAATGAGCAGGTCCTGGATGCGTCCGCCATGAATATCCTTGCCGCTGGCCAAGCTGTCGGGCCGCTCGCGCACCGCCTCGCCGCCTTCTTCCGGTGGCGTGCCTTCGGTGTTTTCCGGTGGTTTGTCATTCTCATTTTCAGGCGGATTATTTACGTCGTCAGGTGCGGCCATAACGGTTGCTGCTCTCCGAAAAACCAGCGGTAAAAGGCGCTTTGCAAAAGCCGCATTATTCTACGTGAAAGTGTTATCGGACGCTACAAAAGGCAGGGCCTTGAGAGACGTTTTTTCATAGGAGAATGAAGGTAATTTCGAGATTTTTATAGCCGAAAAAGAGCGCGTTACTTCACCAGCATCACCAACGCAAAAACCAGCGCCAGGAAGAACACCGTCAGCGCCACGGCGAACACCGGAAGCCGCGCCGTCATCGGCAGGAATGGCAGGATCCTGTCGGGCAATTCGAATAGCTGATCCATTGTTGATTTGGGCGGACCAGACTGCACCAGTACCGGGCCGCGTCGTCCAGAATGCCGCGCGGCGCTTTTTGCCGGCAGCGGCGGCGGCTTGGCCGGTCCGCCGGCGCCGACCGCAAACGGGTTCTCGCCGTTAATCATCCGCTCGATGTCGGCTTTGAGCTCGGCGGCGTTCTGGTAGCGGTCGGCCGGGTCCTTGGCCATCATTTTCATGATCATGGCGCTGATGCGCGGCGAAACGCCCGGCTGCCGCACGTCCGGCGGCGGCGGCATCTCCTGCAGGTGCTTGGTCATGATCAGCACGGGATTATTGCCGGGAAACGGCAGCGTTCCGGTCGAAAGGTGATAGAGCGTCGCGCCCAGGCTGTAAATATCCGAGCGACAATCCACATCGAGATCGCCGCGAGCCTGCTCGGGCGAGATGTAGAACGGCGTACCGACCGCAAAACCGGCCATCGTGACGCGCTGGTCGCCTTTGCTCGCGCTGGCCAGACCCAGGTCGGTAAGCTTCGAGATGCCCTGCGAGTTCATCAGAATGTTGGCGGGCTTGATGTCGCGGTGAACGATGCCCTTTTCTTCAGCGGCCTGCAGCGCCTGCGAGATATCGAGCGTGATGCGCAGGATCTCCGCTTCGCTGAGGCGGCCTTTCTTGTTCAGCAGCAATTCGAGGTTGGGGCCGTCGATGTATTCGAGCGCAATGTAATTGTAGTTGTCAGCAACGCCGACGTCGTAGGCGGCGACGACGTTGGGATGCGAAATCTTCAGTGCCGCGCGCGCTTCGCGCCGGAAGCGTTCCAGGAATTCGTCGTCGCGCGCGAGCTCGTGCGGAAGAATCTTGATCGCCACCTTCTGACCGGTGGACATGCGGTTGGCGAGGTACACCGAACCCATGGCGCCCTGGCCGAGCTTGCCGACCAATTCATAATCACCCAGGCGCCGCGTCTTCTTCGCGGGCTGTTCAGTAGGCGAGTTCGGCCTCGCAGGTGAGGTCACCGGTGCGGCTCCTGAGTTCATGCGTTGCTGAGATCCCCATTTCACCTGAAGAGTGCGTCGGCGTCAAAGTGCAAACTGAAAGTGGCGCTGCACGAGATGTAGAATCAGATACGAAGCTACGGACAAGCATCTTGAAAAAAAGTTCTGCACCAGTGCAAACAGCGGCCGCAGCTACGCTTATGAGATATCACACGTTGCAGGAAAACTTCCGACGGGCTCTGCTGTGAAATCAGCCAAGGAGCGGCTGATCGGACGTGGAAAGCACGAAATCCGAATTTCGAATTTCAGTTCTTCGGCAAATCGAACTTATCCGGTATCGACGATTGCCCCGCATCAGGCGCCAGACCCGACGAGGAATAGAAGCGCCGGATCTTTGCGGCGCTGGTCAGGCCTCGCAGCCACACGTCCACGTACATTTTGGCGCGTTCCTGCAGATAATCGCGCTCGACGCGGTCGCGCACTTCATGGAACTCCAATTGCCGCGCCGGATGCACGCCATCGACCAGGACAATGTGGTAGCCGCGGAAGGTGCGGAACGGCGCGCTGACCTGGCCGCGCTGAAGCGCCTGTCTTTTTACTTCAGCGTAGATCGCGGGTCCTTCGGGATAATCCGGATTTCGCCCGTCCGGATACGTCGGCGGAAGGCGGCCGGCGCGGGCCTTATTGGCAGCAGAATCCATCGAGAAATCCCGCACCAGCTTGGCCCAGTTCGCGGCGATCGGGTTCGACAGATAACTGCGCCGCACTTCTTCGATGATGTTTACGGCGCCGAGCATCGCCGTCTTGTCGGCTTTTTCCATGCCGCCGCTGGGCACGATAAGGATATGGCTCAGGTCGTACGAGGCCGGTTCGATGTAGCTCTCGCGCGCGAGCGCGTACTCAGTGATCAGCGTCTTCTGATCGATGCGGTCCCCTTCTTCGATAACCGTGTTGCGCGTGCGGCTGGCCATCAAAACCTTGCGCTTTACACATTCACGCAGCAGCAGCCCGGCCTCTAGTTTCTTGCGATAATCGTCGACGGTCTGCCCGTAATAAAGGTAGATGTAATCCTTGAACGGCATGTCAGGCGCTTCCTTTTCCTTGCGCAGACGGTCGTCGTTCAACTCCAGGTCTACCAGTTCGATGCTGACGTTCAGCGGACGCGGCGGCGGCGCCTGGGCGGCACGCTGCCGCGGATCGGAGCACTCCCAATCCATGCGTTCGGCGCCGAGCGTCTTCAGCATCGTCGTGATCATCTCGTAGCTGATCAGGCGGTCGAGGGCTTCATCGCTCTCCGAGCGCAGCAGCTCACGCCAGACATCCGAGCGTCTCAGAGCGGTGTCGTTCACCTGCCCGACGATCGGATCGCCGTCGGCGTCAGCGGCTTTCGGCGCATTGGCATCGGGGATCACCGCAGCGCGCTCGGACAGCGGCGGCCAGAGCATCGTTCGCTCGGTTTTCAGCACCGCTTTGTCCATCAGGTCGTCCATCCAGGCGATGGAGCGCGTGCGGATTTCATTTTCTTCGTATGCGCGCAGCACTTTGTCGCGAACCTGCTCATACGTCACCGGCACAGCGGCCTTCACTTCCAGCATTTTGATGAGATGGAAGCCGTAGATCGTCTCGACCGGGCCGGTCATCTCTCCGGGCTTCAGGTCTTTCGCTCCTTTATAGAAGTCCGGTTCCAGCGGACCGCGCGCGTGGAACCAGCCCACGTCGCCTGGCAGCGCGTTCATTTTTTCGCGCTCGGACGCCACGCGACGATTCGTCTTTGGATCGATGCGGCTCTTGTCGAGCGGGTCCTGAGAATACTGCCGTACGGCCTGCTCCCAGGTGATCAATCCGCCGCGGATGTCTTTGAGGATCTTCTCCGCTTTCTTTCGAGCCTGCCCCACGAGCGGCTCCAGTTCGTCGACACTGTCCTTGTATTCCAGCTTTTCATCGCGCTTGAGGCGGATGCGGCGCAGACGCTCCTGCTCGTATTCGGCCTTCTGGTATGCAGACGAACGGAAGCGGTAGCCGCGGTGAAAATCGCGGGGATCAAACCATGAAATCAGGATGTGGCTCGCGCGGTACGATGCGGGTGGCTGGAATTCGTCCAGATGCGAGGCGAAGTATTTCATCAACTGGTCTTCGGTGGGCTGCAGATCGCGCGCGACGCATTTCTTGGTGAGAAGGCGCTGGCGAACCACGAGTTTTTTGTACTCGTCGATGCTCATCGCGTAGCGCGCGCGAATGATGTCGGCGATGGGAAAGCCTTTTTTCTGATCCCACGGCATGGAGATCAGCTCGGCTTTCAGCTCGTTGAGATCGACCGCGTACTGTTGTTCGATTTCCTCGGGCGTGACCGTGATCTGCGAGGCCTTGGCAGCCTGTTCGATGAGCGTGCGGCGGATGAGCCTGTCTATGGCCTGGGGCGCCGCGGCGCCGACCAGTTCGCGAATCAGATCCTGGCGGTAGATCGGGCGGCCATTCACCTCGGCAACGACGTTGGGAACACCTTCAAGCCCGGGAGGAACGGCTTCGTTGGCACGGCATGCGGCGGCGACTGTCAGAAGGATCAGTACAAACGAAGGAACGCTCAGACGCTGCAACGCTTTCGTGCCTCGATGTTTCCCATTGTGGTGACGGCGCAGACTCTACCATCTTCACGCTTTAGACTCTAGTCTTGTTACATACCCTTTACGACGATGCGGCTTTTGCGGCGGTATAGTCCTCGTACCAGGAGGAGAAACCGCCATGAAACATCTTATTCTTTTTGCCGTACTCAGCCTTTCAGCCGCGCTGTACGCGCAGCAGCTGATTGTCCACGAATGGGGCACTTTCACCTCGGTGCAGGGCTCAGATGGCGTGCTGCTCGAATGGCGGCCGCTGCTCAAATCCGATCTGCCGCCCTTCGTTTACGACCGCACGAAGCGCGGAGTCGAGTTGCAGCAGGCAGGCTACCGGGAGAAGTTTGGTCTGGCCGCCCGCCAGCGCATGGAAACGCCGGTTATCTACTTCTATACGGACGAGGAAATGACGGTCGATGTCACCGTCAAATTCCCGCAGGGACTGATCACCGAATGGTATCCACAGGTGCGCGATTTTGCGCCAATGCTAAGCAACCCCGGAAAACCGCAGATCAAAAATGGCATGTTGCGCTGGGGTAAAGTAAAGCTCTTCCCCGCAGCGAAAAATCCAGACATGGCAAAGCTGCTCCCCAAGAACGACGCGCCTAGCCATTACTATCCAGCGCGCGAAACGGACGCGGCTTATGTGCGAAGCTGCAGGACGGGCGTAAACAACGTTACGACATACGAACACGAGAAATTCCTGTTTTACCGCGGCCTGGGCGACTTCAACGCGCCCCTGAAAGTGAGCAGTGCTGCAGGCGACCCGCTCTACCACACGATTGAGAACACTGGCAGCGAAGACATCGTAGGAGCGTTTCTGCTCATCGTCAGAGACGGGAAGGCATACTTCCGTCCGCTTGAGCAGCTGAAAGCCGGATCAAGTCGCAAGGAAATGACAACAGGCTCATTTGACTACATGGAGCTTCCGGCGGTCGTTGAGCGCATCAAAGCCGCCATGACTGTTGACCTCGTCAAACAGGGACTCTATCAGGCCGAAGCTGCAGCAATGGTGAAAACCTGGCAGGACTCCTGGTTTGAAGAAGAAGGCACGCGCGTGCTCTATCTTCTTCCCACCGCGTGGACCGACCGCGTACTACCGTTGAGCGTGACGCCCAAGCCGGACAGCACCGTCCGCGTGATGGTCGGCCGCGCAGAAATCATCACGCCAGAGCTCGAAGCCGCAGTCAACAAGCACGTCGCTGCGCTGGCGGATTCCGAATTTGAAGTGCGCGAGCGCGCTTCGAGGGAAATCAAAAAGCTCGGCCGCTTTGCCGAGCCGGTGCTCAAGCGCGTTCAAGCCACGGCAGTTGATCCAGAAGTTCGTGTGCGTGCTGGCGATCTAATCAAGGCGCTCACTCAGGTGCCGGCACGGTGAAAAGTTAACCTTGGGGCAAAAAGGAACTGACCATGCGATTGCCGCGTTTTCATCTCAGCACAGCCGTGACACTCATGCTCGCAGCCAGCATTCTCGTCGGACTGAACGCCATCGAGCAGCCGCCCCCTGCTCTGCCTACGCCAAACGAGGGCTACATTGTGACGGGCAAAACGTACGGTTGGCCGGCTCGCTGGTATGACCCTGCCACCATAAAACCGTTTGATTTATCCTTCTTTATGAGGTGACAACCGGTGATCTATCGACCGTCCGTGCGACGCGTCATCGCGATCAATCTTCTGACTGCCACTGGCATTCTGCTGGTGATTGGAACGGGCGCTGAATGGCTCGCCCGGCGGCGCGGTTTTCAGGCCTCATGAGCAGAGAGAACGCGACTTCAATACGGAGGCACTGAGAACACGGTGAGAACGAGATGGGATGGAGGAGAAGCGAATAAACGCAGATGTTCTGCGTGAATCTCAGTAAAAAAAAGAGCGGCTGTGACGCGCTGAAAAGGAACGTCACAGCCGCTAAGAGCGCTGCCAAACGGCAGCGCCGCTCAACTTTCTGCCGATGCCGCCGCGCGTGCGTCGAGGTCCTCGGCCCAGAACATCAGGATTGCAAGCCCCGCCGCGCAGGCAGTAAAAGCCGTAGTCCAGGCGATAAGCAGGCACGTCAGCATCGGGAATCCCTCTACGCTGAACGTATTTTGCATATCGCGTGCCGCAAATTGCACTGTGCATGAGAAGTCCTTCGGAACTATTTTCTCCAGGCGCTGACTCCTCTGTTCACAATGGCTCGATCGTGCTCTGAAATTCGCGAAAAATACCGCCACACAACGGCTGCTGAAGAATTCTCTGACAAAACTATTGCTCCGCCCGCTTTCCCCACTAAATTCCAGCTTTTCCATTCTGGAATTCGTGTTTTGTTGCCATGCGTGCAACGCACCTGGGGCTTACGCCGTTTGCCCAACGTGAGCAGGGCTTGGCGTCACTTAAGGAGGAGAGATGTTTCGAAACGTTTGTCTGTTGTTCGTTGCAGCCACGCTGTCGTTTGCCGTCTGCGCGGGGGATGCACTGAAAATTACTGATTCAGCCAAAACGTCGGTGAAGAAAACACCCGTCGCCTCACCGCTGGGCCCGGCGATCGAAGCGCTTGCGGGCAAATCGACGATTCAGATCGTGATTCCCGCGCCGGGTGTCGACGCAGCCACGTTCAATGCCAGCACGCAGATCAAAGTCGTCATCAGCGAGAGCGGCAGCAGCGATTATTTTCTGGATCTGACCTTCGGCAAAGACCCCAAGTATACGCCGGGCGCCAAGTCGGTGAAAATCGATCAAAAAGACATCGCCGGCGTCCCCGGCCGCGTCACGCTGCGCCTGACGCAGGTGAAGATCGGCAAAGATGAAATCGTCATCAGCATCAAGAACAACGTCAACTCGCTCTATACGCAGACGTTCCTGAACTATGGCACGTTCAACATCGTCAAGTATCCGGAAGGCAGCGGCACCGGTTCGAAGACGTTCACGGTTGAAGCCAGCGTCGGCACTTTCGCGAAAACCTTCACGTCGGTGAAAGAAGACATCACCTACACTAACAAGAAGAAGATCATTTCCGGCTCAACGTACTGGACCGGCAACGCGAAGGGCACCGCGTCGGTGCAGTAATTTAGGTACGACACAGAGTCACGAAGATCAGGGGAGAGGATTTCTCGGTCGAAGTCCCCTCCCCTTTTTCTTTGTGTCTTGGAGTCTTCGTATCTTCGTGTTCGATCTGTTAAGCAAAGAGCAGCAGAATCACGCCGAGCAGCGGGAAAGCAAAGCAGAATACGACCAGGCAGTAGCCCATGATTTCGCGCGCCGTCAGGCCCATGATGCCCAGCAGCGGCAACGCCCAGAAGGGCTGAAACATGTTGCCGACCATATTGCCGTAGGCCACCGCCATGATTGTCTTGCCGTAAGACGCACCCAGATCCTTTGCGGCAGCAAGCATGATCGGACCTTCCACGGCCCATTCGCCCGCGCCGCTAGGGATGAAAAGCTTCGTGAAGATGCTGCTGAGGTAGGTAAAGAAGGGCAGCGTTCCGGCCGATGCGAAGTAAACGAACTGATGCGCGATGAGATGGCCGAGGCCGGAACCTTTCATAATGCCCATGATGCCGCCGTAAAATGGAAACTGCAGCACGATCCCGCCGACGCCGCGCACGCTCTGGCTGATTGCCTTCATGTAGGCCACCGGCGAACGGTGCAGGAGCATTCCCGCCATCAGGAACGAGAAGTTTACGATATTGTGATTGAGATTCGCTCCGTTCGCGCGGAAGTACTTCACCAGAAAATAAACGCCCAGCCCGCCGATGATCCACGACGTGATCGGACTGGCGTCGATCTTCCCGGCGATGGTGGAACGGTCAATCTGCACTTCTACGGGCTTCATCTCGGAGAGCGTCTCTGGCGAAATCTCGCGCTGATCTTTTTTCGGAGTCATCGCCGCGAGCAGAAAAGGCACTGTGAAGAGCAGCAGGCCGCAGGCGACGAAATTCATCGGATGAAAAATCGTCTTCTCCAGCGAAATGAGGCCGATGTCCTTTTCAAGAAAATGCCCGGGCGTGTTCACAATCAGGGGCGCGCTTGCGCTCAGGCCGCCGTGCCAGATCAGCAGCGACGTGTAGCCGGCCGCGCCGAGCAGCGGGTAATGAATCTTTATCCCACGCGCCTTCGCCTGCGCGGCGACTTCGCGCGCCAGCAGTGCGGCACTGATCAGCCCGAATCCCCAGTGCAGCCAGCCAAACAGGATCGAGGCGAATGAAACGAACGCGACCGCGCTGAAGTCGCTCTTCGGCCAGCCCGCGATGGACTTGATGGCGTTGTGAACAATCGGCGAGGACGCTACGGCTTCACCGGTAACGACGATCAGCACCATCTGCATGGCGAAGCTGAGCAGGTCCCAGAAACCATCGCCATTCTTCGTGCCGTAAAACCAGTGTTGAACGAGATCATCGAAGGAACTCTGCGTAAAGAGCTTCGCCATCGCAAACGTCAGCAGCGTCAGCAGCAGCACGAGCAGAAACGGATCGGGCATGTACTGCCGCACGAAATACTCGAACCGCAGGCCGATTCGTTCAAGCATCGCTTCATCCTTTAACAGACAACACAAAGACTTTGCGTCTGAGTGGCTCCGAGTTGTGCGATTCGAATCATTCGAGCGCCGCCCGGCGCAGCAGGTCCAGTGCCTGCGTGGCGGCGCGATCACGCACCATGCCACGGTCCAGCCCGGGATAATTACGCTCTACTGTCCGTACACCCGCGGCAGTCGCGATGCCGAAATAAACCAAGCCGACCGGTTTTGTTTCAGTTCCGCCGCCAGGGCCGGCAATGCCGGTGACACTCAATCCAAAGTCGGCCCTGGCGCGTTCACGAATTCCGCTGGCGAGCTCGGCCGCCGTCTGCGCCGAGACAGCGCCGTGCGCGGCGAGCGTCTCCGGCTTGACGGCGCAGGTCCGCACCTTCGCTTCGTTTGAATACACAACCGTGCCCTCGAGCAGCGCGGCGCTGCTGCCAGGAACTTCCGTGAGCATCGCTGAGATCAATCCGGCCGTGCAGCTTTCGGCGATCGCGACGGTGCTCTTGCGCTTCAGCAGCGCCGAAAGTGTGGCCTCGGCCAGCGTCTGATCGTCCTCGCCGAAGAGCCCCTCGCGCAGCGCCTCGCGGGCGCGCTCAACGCAGGGCTGCAGAATCGCCTGAGCCTCAGCGTCCGTCGAGCCGCTTGCGACCAGCCGCACGGTAACCACCCCGCCGCCCACGCGCGTGCCCACGTTGGGATTGTGCCCGGCCTGCATCATGGGCTTAATACGATCGCCGACGACTGATTCCGGAATGCCGAACGCATGCAGCTTCTTAATTGCGAGAACGCGGCCAGATCTGTAACTCTGCTTTAGAAAGGGGATGATGCGTTCGGCGAGAATGCCCTTCATCTCGCGCGGCACGCCGGCCATCAGGAACACATGCCGGGTCGCGTTGCTCACTGGGGACGCGACATGGAACTTGCCGTCGCGAACTTCTACCGGAACATGCACGCCCGGCGCGGTGCCCCAGTCATTACGCAGCACCAGAGCGCCCTTGGGCAGCAGCGCCTGCTTGCGATTGGAACCCGGAAGCGACGCGACGCTGCGTTTCAGCCGCGCAGCCATCTGCTCCATCACGTCGTCACGAAACTCCAATTCGACCCCGAGCGTTTTTGCAAGCGCTTCATTGGTGAGGTCGTCGTCGGTGGGGCCAAGCCCCCCGGTGGCGATCACAATGTCCGCACGGCTAAGCGCGCGTTGAAACGCGGCCACGATGTCGCCAATCTCATCGCCAACGGTCTCTGCGCCAACGACAGTCAATCCTAGAGGCAGCAGCTGTTGAGCGATGTACGGTTTGTTGGTGTCAACGATTTCTCCGAGCAGCAGTTCGTCACCGATTGAAAGCAGCGAGACAGTTGCCATGTATGTTCGTCCTTCAATGCGTAGGTAGTCCCATGCTACGTTCGCCTCAATTCCTGTCCAACGCTACGGAGACACGGGTGCTTCAGACACCAGCAATCTTCCTAACTTCGGGATCAGTACCGGAAAATTTCTTCGCAAATCTCCAAATTTCAGCCAAATATTGTGACCTAAATCGATAAAAAATGTTTTAGGCGCGCTTGATTATAGCTCTTCAATGAATAAATTCCGTCCCTTCAGCGTTCAGATCCATGGCGTCAATGCGACGCCGAGCTGAACAATCGCTTCGCCTTGTGGCGGGGCAAAAGGCAATCTGGAGGGTAGTTCGTATGAAGTTTTCGTTTGCGGTGTTGGCCCTGGTGTTCGCGTTCGCTGGCGCCGGCGTAATGGCTGCCGACAAGGCCGAGGACATCAAGCACGAGGATCTGGTCAAGGCCGTCAATGAGAAGAAGGTCGTTCTGATCGACTGCAACGGCTCGGAGAGCTACAAGAGCGGCCACATTCCGGGCGCGATTGATTTCGCGACCGCCAAGGCCGAGCTCGACAAGAAGCTGCCGGCCGACAAGAGCACCCTGATCGTCGCCTACTGCGGCAACGAGAACTGCAATGCTTACCAGGCTGGCGCTGAAGCTGCCAAGAAGCTCGGTTACACCAACGTCAAGCATTACTCGGGCGGCATCGCCGGCTGGAAGAAGGCTGGCGAGAAGACTGCAGCTGCAAACTGAGCAGCAACTTTCACGTTCGCTGACTAGAACGGGCCGGCAGCAATGCCGGCTCGTTCTTTTTACTCACAAGCTCAAGCGGCTCACTGGTCGTGATTCGAGAACGACTCTGTCGTGTAGCGCAGCCAGCGGATGCTTGACGACCAGTAGCTCCCGGGCAGGCCCGCCTTCATTTTCACGTAATTCACAAAGCCCTGCGCGTCTGGAAACTTTTCCCAGACTGACGGCAGCAGCGTGCCGCTCGCGCCGTTTTCCTGAACGATCAGGCCGTCAATCCCGGGCCGCACCTGAGCCACCAGATCCTCTTCGCTCATGAACTGGATTGGTTCAGGCACGCTCAGCACGGAAATATGAACATGCAGTGCGCCGAAATCAGCTGGCGTGAGAATCCTGCCGCGCCGATCGTTGTACGCCGCCGAGAACGCATTGCGCGCGACGTCCTGCGCCAGCGGTGCGACAGCGCGGAGCGATCCGATGCAGCCCTGAAAGTTCCCATTCACCTCAAGCGTCACAAACGCATTTCCCATTTGCTGCAACTCGGCAGGCAAACTCTGCAGATCCACCTCTAGCGGGCGGCGGGTTTGATAACCCTGGCGGATCGAATTGAGCGCGACATCCAGGAGAATGCGACGATTTTCGGGTGAGTATCTATTCACGAGCTTACCTCGAGAATGGCGCCGATCGCTTGTAGCACACCCATCTTTTTTAGAATTGAAGCGCGAATTTATCAATATCGATTCGCGGCAACGAGGATCAACTCGTTCGATCACTGCTTCTCGTAAAACGCCCAGGCACCGTAACCAACGACTCTATCGCGCTGGCCGCACGTGTCGCCCGAATTGCGCAGATCAAGCGTCGTCGCGCCGAGGTTGTACTTTGGACAGACAGTGAGCAGTCCATTGATGGCGACCCGTCCGCACGCATGCTCAAAGCGGATATCCTGCGGCCGCAGCGTTTCGATCGCGCGGGCGGTGGACTGATCCAGTTCTCGGGCCGCCTCGTACGAATGGAAGTGGCTGAGATCGGAACTGACGGCGATGAGTGTCTCGTCGCCATCCCACAACGCGTCAAGGACCTGCGCCACTTCTTGAAGGGAGGATTCGCCCACGATCAGCGGCACGATGCTGAATTCGTCGAGCGCCAGCTGCAGAAACGGCAGGTGCGTCTCAAGACTGTGCTCCGGCGCGTGCGCTTCATCGAAAATGTGCACCTGCGGAAAGGCGACGAGTTTTTCCATCGCCGTTTTGTCGACCGGAACGAGTCCGAGTGGCGTTTCGAAAAAGTCAGCGCTGCTTGCAGCCAAACCCGTGACGTACACGCGGTGTGCCGGACCTAGCATGACGACGCGCCGAATCGTTTTCCGCCCGGCAGCAAGCGTTTTAAAAGCACTGCCAGCGATTGCTCCTGAGTACGAAAATCCAGCATGCGGCGCGATTACCGCCTTAGGCCAGGCGCGCGTCGACGGAATCGGCTGTTTGGGAGAGACGCCGTTTTTCAGACAGGTTTCAACAACGCCGCTCAGAACGGCCGGCGAACTGGGATAGAACAACTCAGTAACAGCGGCCTTGCGAATCTTCATACGCGCATTGTACCCCAGTACCGGGTTCGTAAAAGCCTGTGCTTCGGTACTAGCTAAGAAGCCGCGCGCGTCGGAATCTTCAACCAGAAATGCAGGAGCAGTGCGTATATCGCAGCCATATCTTACTTTTTCAGAATCGCGCCCGTATTCGCCTTAGCCGTATACGCGCCGGTTACCGGGACTGCAAAGAGCCGTCCGGCAAATCGAACCTCGGCCACAAGCTCCAGCGCAGACTTCAGCGCACTGGCGGCAGGATTCACGCCCTCATCAGAAAAGTCGTCGCTGAACGTGCCTTTCTTCAGCGTCGCTTTGAAGGCAACATCCCCCCCGGCAAAGACAAACGCGCGGGTTTCTTTGCTGCGTTTGCCCTTCAGCTTGAGTGCGATCGATGCTCCGCCTGAATTAGATTTGCCGCGCGCGTCTAATGTAAAGATGGCGCTTGCACCGCCAATGTTCAGCGCCAGAGCCTGGCCGGCAACCTGCAGTCCCGAAGGAAGTCCGGGCAGAATGCCGCTGAGCTGGATGCTGTCTTTTCCGTCCACGCCGAACTTAAACTTCATTTGTATTTTCGAGACAGTAAAGGGGATCGCAGCAACCGACGCAGCATTAAACGGATCGCTACCTGAGGCAACCTCGACCGCCGTGTCCACGCCATCGCCATCGGCGTCTGCATCCTGGTCGTCAGGAATTCCGTCGCCATCCGCGTCAGCCGTTCCGCCGGGCTTCGAATTGGCATCCTGCGGATTGGTGCCAGCCGCCAGTTCATCGGCATCAGAGAGACCATCGCCGTCGGTGTCGTTTGCAGTCGGTGTAGTTCCACCTCCGCCAGAGGCGACCACCGTCACGCTCAGAACGCTGCTGGCCGTCTGTCCAGCAGCATCCGTGACGGTAACACGCAGCGTGAAGGTTCCCGGCGAAACGTAGATTTTTGTAACGCTGGCGCTCGCGTTTGACGAGGTGCCGTCGCCAAAGTCCCACAGCACGGTCACCGCTGAGCTTGCCGTCACATTGATCGTGAAGCGCACGAACTCGCCAGCGACGATCGGATTCGTGCTCGCGGTCGGAGGGCTCTGAATCTGCGGCGGTGCGCCAGGCGTGGTCCCGCCTCCGCCACCGCCGCCTCCGCCGGAAGGTGCAGTGTCGTCATTGACAATCGTGTACGTGTGCGTCGCAACACCGAGCGTCGCATTTACCGGCGCGCTCAACGAAAGAATCACCGTCTCATCGCTTTCGACGTCCGTGTCATTGACGATTGCCAGCGAAATAGTCTTCTGCGTCTCGCCCGCGGCAAAGGTGAGCGTGCCCGACGCCAGCGTGTAATCCGCGCCGCCTGCTGTTCCGCCGCTAACGGCATAGTTCACCGAGACGCTTTGAGTTGTCGCCGCGCTGAGTTCCACCACAAGCGAAGCTGGTGAGCTGGCTTCGCTTTCGCTCGACGCCGTGTTCTTGAAGCGCACCTCTGGCGTTACCGGTGGTGGAGGATTCGAATTTTCAGCGGCGACGATTGCATCGAAGACAATCTGAGCTGCGCGCGCATGTCCGGAGGCGTTGTAATGCGCGTAGTCGCCAGCAATCGTGTAGTAGTTTGCCGTCAGCCACGGCTGTCCCAGCGCTTTCAAGGTACCGTAGACGTCGGCTTTATAAACATTCATGGTATCACAGAGATTGCTCAGAGCCGCATTCACCGGATCCATACGGTCGAAATTTCCAGCTTCGCAATGCAAGCCGGATTGAATATGCATCAGCTCGCTTGTGCCGCGCCGTCGCACGTAGCTGAAGAAGTTTTCATAATTGCGCGCGACCTCGGCCGCGCCGTTCGGAAGAACCTCGGCATCGACGTAATCGTTGTAGCACCAGTCACCGACCATCACGAGATCAACCGGCTCGCGGTCAAACACCGCCCAGCCTGCGGCGCAAGCGCCCTCAAACGAATTGAAACCGGGAATCGCGCCGTTGACGATGGAGATCGAATCGTATCCGTAATGGGCGCGCAGCAATGCCTGCAGTTTGGCTGGCCAGTTGTCGCTCGCAGGATTGGCCGCCTGCAAACCCCACGAAATCGATGCGCCGAGAACAACAATCCGCACAGGCTGCTTCGCTTTCAGCTTCGCTATCGTATTTTCAACGCCCGTGCCGCTGGGCTTGGGCGTCTGCGGGAGCGTCACGCCATCGACGAAGCGGATGTCGTCGATCTGGAAGCCGTGCGCGGGCACACCGCGGAGCGGATGGCCATCTCGCTGGGAGAATGCGCATCCGAAGGTGATGCGAAAGACCGTCTTATAGTTGTTATCCATGGGCCCGTCGAAGTTCTGCGTGTAAAACTCGCGCCAGGGAATAGTCACCTCGGTCCAGGTCGTTGTAACCGGAAATAGCGCCCAGGCGCGTGTCCAGTTCGCGCCGTAACGGAATCCGACATTGCCCCAGTTTGTGCTGCCGTCGCCTTTCACCCAGAAGCGCAGACCACCATAATTGGCTGTCGAACCGTTCGGATAGAACGGGTCCTGGTTCGGTGCGTCAAAGGTGATCGAACCGGGCGAGGTCGCGTTGCCCGGACCGCTGGAAGTGTTCGCCGGAAAGGAGACGCTCAGCGCGTTTCCGGCGTTTGGACGCGTGGTCAGCGTCAGCGTTGCTCCGCCGGCCAAAGCCCAGCCGGATGTGCTGTCACAGGCACTGAGCTGCAGTTCTGCCGCGCGCACCCCAAAGGAAAGTAGCAGGCTCGGCAAAAACAGTGCGGCACATTTCCGATTGAGACGCATGAGAACCCCCTCCGAATACGTTTGTCCCACATGTGATATAATAACGTTTTGAAGGTGGGTTCGTGACGCGAAACATTTTTTACTATACGTCGCTTATAACTAATGCAGTAATCAGGTGTTACAGAATCTCCAACGCCTTGTCAGGAAAATTGATATTTATGCCACATATGTTCCTCGCAACCGATAAACGAAGAGGCCGCCAGATTTGGCGGCCTCTGCAAGTTGATAAGTGATGTAGCGATCAGCGTTTAACGGCTTTGAATTTTTCCAGCCCCTTGTCGAGCAGCGCCGCAAACTTTTCGCCGTGATAATGCTCAGAGCTCTTCCAGTTCTCCATTCCCGCTGATTCTGCCCCAGCCAGCACCTTCTTTCCGTCCGGGGTCAGCAGCACGATCGCGGTGAAGCCGTACTTTGAGATCGGGTTGCTGGTGTGATAGAGCTTCCATGGCCAGAGCGCGGTCAAGTTGTCCGGCCAGCCGTCGTCGGTGATATTCACCTCGAGCGGGATCCAATCCTTATTGAGCTTTTCAATGACTGTCGGATGCGAGAGCGCACGGCCCCGCGTAGCGCGTCCGCCCGGTCAGCATTCAGGCGCTTCCTTCTGTCCGTTCTTTCCGACCAGCAGAAACACCATGATCGGCTTATTCAGCTTCTGCGCGTCGCGGAGAGCCACTTCAGAGACCTGGTACCAGTTGATCTTCTTCCAGAGTCCCTTCTCTTCCGCCTTGAACGCCGCGTCCTTGGCTTCCCAGACGTTCTTAAATTCGTCGGTAGCGCCCGCGGCTTTTGCGGCCCTTGCTGCCACACAGGCGAGCAGAACAAGAACTAATGCAGTGATTTTCAACATAGACCCTCCGTTATCGTGGAATTCTGTTGATTTATCCTGCAGAATTCCGTTTAGCGCGATTAACACTTTTCCTTACTCAACTCGTATGCCCGTGGGCCATTTTTTGGAGCACAGAGATGAGACGACTAGTTATTCCACCCGCAGCTAAGAAAGATAAACGTGCAGTCGAAATGATGCGTGTGTGGATTGCTCATCAAAAATTACTATGTTCCTTAAACGTGGGTGAGTGGAAGGATTCCGAATTTGACGAACGACGTAGTTGGGGCGTAATGTTAGCGGATATTACCCGCCATGTAGCAGACGCTCTAATGAAGTCTGAAGGGCATGACCCCGACCGTTCAATTGAGCTTATTCAGAAGTTCTATTTAGAAGAGCTCAAACGGCCGACTTCCAAAGTAAACGGCGACTATTTGAAATAGCCGTTCACGCCCCAAACTTCCGCCGGTACTCCCGGGGGCTCAGGCGTTTGACCTGGCGGAAGCGGCGGTTGAAGTTCGATAGGTTCTCAAAACCAGACGCAAACGCGATCTCGGCGATCGATTTATCGCTCTCGATCAGCAGCCGGCAGGCCTGCCCCACGCGGATGCCATTCACGTACGACGTAAACGTGCGGCCCATCGTCTTCTTGAAAAAACGGCTGAACGCGCTCACGCTCAAGTGTGCCCGCCGCGCGGCGTCCGGCTGTTCGATAGGCTGCGCGAAGTTTTCGTGGATGAAGCTGCACACGGCATCGATGCGTTTCTCGTCCGCCCGCTTCAGCGCCGGTGCAAAATGCGGGCTCGCCAGAGGCTGTACGTCAGAGCGCTGTGCGAGAAAGTCGAGGACCTCCAGCAGTTTCAGCATCCGGCGCAGCCCTGTCGCATGAACGAGTTCTTCCATGAGCGGCGCCGCAAGCCGCTGCGTCTTCGGGCCGAATCGCAGGCCTTGAGCGGCGCGCTCCAGAAGGCGCGCGACACTCGAGAGTTCCGGGCGTGATAGAAACTCGTCACCGGCAAAGTCGTCGAGGAACTGGGCGTAGATCGCCACGTGCTTCGCCTTTGCGCGCGGAGCAGCCTGCGACATCCACGTGTGAGGCAGATTCGGCCCCAGCAGCACCAGATCGCCGTCGCGGTAGTCCTCAATACTGTCGCCGACAAAACGCTGGCCGCGGCTGGCGACGATATACGTGAGCTCGTACTCGGGATGAAAATGCCAGCGGAAATCAAACGCCGGATCGCAGCGCCGCCGCACGACGAAGGACTGACCGGGCTCGGCAATTTTTTCAAAGACGGCCTGCATGAGTTGGCTCTTGGCTCTTGGCTCTTGGCTCTTGGCTCTTGGCTCTTGGGCAGAATACGCTTTCTTGTGCGGCGCGGACAGGGAAAACTGGTCAGAAGCAGCAAAAAAGTACCAGTCTTCTCCCTCTCAAGCGTAGAGCTTGCCACGGCGTTCGCGCATAATTCAACCGTCGAGCGCATGAGAGGGAGAAAGATAAAAACATTCTCCGTGTCCTCTGTGATCTCCGTGCCTCTGTGTTGAAGTCTTTCAGAAACCCAAAGCCAAGGAGACAACCATGCCTGCCACGCTCGCGAAACTGGACATCGACAGCCGCTACAGCCTGACCGAGGCCAACATCAATTTTTTCCGCGAGAATGGCTGGATCAAGCTCAAGAATGTGCTCTCACCCGAAGTGCTCGAACATTACGGCCGCGAGATCTCGCGCAAAGTCATCGAGCTGAACACGCTCGACATCCCCATGGAAAAGCGCACCACGTACCAGAAGGCATTCCTGCAGATCATGAATATCTGGACGAAAAGCGAGATCGTCAAAGAGTTCGTAATGAGCAAGCGCCTGGGCCGGCTCGCCGCGGAACTCATGGGCGTCTCAGGCGTGCGGCTTTATCATGACCAGGCGCTGTACAAGGAAGCCGGCGGCGGCATCACTCCCTGGCACGCCGACCAGTATTACTGGCCGCTGGGAACGCCGGAAACCTGCACGGTGTGGATTCCTCTGCAGGCCACGCCACTCGAGATGGGACCTCTCGCGTTTGCCAATCAGAGCCACCGTTTCAAGATGGGCCGTGACCTGGAGATCAGCGACGAAAGCGAAAAGCAGTTGGCGCAGATGCTGCGCGAGCGCAATTTCGATCTCATCGAAGAGCCGTTCGATTTAGGCGAAGTCAGCTTCCATTACGGCTGGACCTTCCACCGCGCCGGCGTCAACACCACGCCGAAGGCACGCGAAGTCATGACCATTATCTATATGGATGAGAACATGCGCCTGGCCGCGCCGAAGAACAAGAACCAGCAGAACGACTGGGATACCTGGTGCCCGGGCGCGAAGATCGGCGAGGTTGTGGCAACGCCGATCAATCCGGTGATTTATAGCTCCAAGTAAGAATTACCACGACGCTCACGAAGAACACGAAGTTGTTAATTTTCCTCTTCGTGAACTTCGTGAGCTTCGTGGTTTGACGTTATTCCGCCGGTGTCGTGAGCGGCTCGTCGAAGTACTTGGCTTTGACAAACGTGATGATCATCGGCAGGATCGAGATGAAGATGATCAACAGGATCGTGGCTTCAAGATTCTTGCGCACGAACTCGTTCGCGCCGAGGAAATAGCCGAGAATGCTCAGGCTGGAAATCCAGAACACGCCGCCGAACACATTCCACGCGAAAAAGCGCTTGTAGGGCATCTGCGCAATCCCCGCAACAACCGGCGCAAACGTGCGGATCATCGGTACGAACCGCGCCATGAAAATTGTTTTGCCGCCGTGCTTTTCATAGAACGCCTTCGTGTACAGCAGATGGTCTTTGCGGAAAAACAGCGTGCGCTCGCGCTCGTAGAGCGACTGGCCGGCTTTGTAGCCGATCCAATAACCGACCGTGTCGCCGATAATCGCCGCCGGAATCAGGCAGAGATTGAGCGTCAGCAGGTCGAAGTGCGGAATATTAAGTGTCTCCGTCAGCTGGTTGCCCGGAACGCATGCCAGCCCCGCCGTAAAGAGCAGCGAGTCGCCGGGAAGAAAAAAGCCGATCAGCAGGCCGGTTTCGACAAAGATGACCAGCGTCATCAGCACGTAGCCGCCGGCCAGGATCCATTCCAGAAGTTGCTGCATCATTGAACTGTGTTCTCCTGCTTACCGTTTTGACCAGCGGCCCTGTTGCGGACGAACGTATACGCCTTAAGCGTGTACGGCGGTGACACGAGCTCAGCCGTTCAGCGGCGCCGGACCACTTTCCCGCGAGGCTGTACTCGCGGCAAGTCAAAATGAAGATCCAAATGCAACCCGCGCTCCACCCCCGATTCGGATACCAGATCCGTCATGCGCGAACGAACAAGCTTAAGTTCATCTTCTGTCAACTTGCGTGTGGTAACAGCCACCGTGTTTGTGGTGAAAGCGTACACATGTATCCGGCTGTCCAGTTCACCGGTAATTCCGGCCGCATCCGCAAGGCATGTCGCGCGCGCATCCTCCGCCCCGAGCGATGCAAAATCCACGCCGCAAACTAATGCCACTTTGCACGGACCCAGCTTTCGCGCCGTCTCACCGGGAAAATTCAATGAATCCTGAGCTTCGATATACATCGGAAGAAGGCAGCCGAGTGAATCGTAGACTTTTTTCGCGTCGTCCAGGGTCATGCCTTTAAAGCGCTCTTTCGCCGGATCGACAAAAACCAGCGAGGAGCTGCATTCGGAAGTATAGCAAAGGTCGTAACGGTTCTTGTCCGCATCTTCGCGCGGTTCATAAAGCGCCTCAGGCAGGTTCTTATCGCGCAGGTGCCCCACGGGACGAATGCGGCGCTCGATGAAGGCCGGCAACCCCGTTGGTGCGACATCGCGCGGGTTGGGCAGCGGGCCGAAGCCTCTCTTTTGCGGGTCCCACGCGAGCATCAGATCCACGAAAAGGTCAAACATCAGCGCATTATCCGGGTTGAGCTTGTCAGCCAGCGCGAGCACATCGACAGTGCGCTCCTGGCTGTGGCCGTCCTTGAGCACCAGTAAATGGCCGTCCCGTACTTCCATGCCGCACAGCGGCCGCCGCGCCTGAAGCGCGAGCGCCAGCTTCTCAGCAGCCTCGACCGCAAAGGCCGGATTCGTCATAAAATAGGCGCAGCATTCATGCAGCGAGATGCCGTTGGTGATTGCCTCAAGCGCCAGCGGCGCGAAACGGATTTCCGTTTTGTAATCGCCCCTGGCAATCAGCGCCGAGCCTCCTTCATTGGGTTTTGAAAGCGGCTTTATCTCCAGTTTCAGGTCGCGCGTAGCCAGCACATCGGCCGCAGCCTTGCGCAGCTCTGGATAGGACACCGCCACGTAAATCTCGCCAGCACCGCTGCTCAACTCATTTTCATAGCGCGCCGCCCAGTCGCGGAACGTTGCCAGCGGCTCGGGCACCTGATCGATTTTCAAGGGTGTCTCCAGCCGCGAGAAAACGCCATTGTCGCGGTCGGCCTTCAACGTCTTTTCGCCGAATTCTTTAAACGCCGCGGGATCCACTTTCGCGCCACGCAGAATAAAGCGCAGGCCGGGGCTGACTTCCTTGTAAACAATCTGATCGGACTGCAGCTGCGAAGCAAACAGGCCGTTCCAGACGGCGCGCAAAGAAAAATGATGGCCGTAAGCTTTCTTGATGGACTCCTCAGATTCATCGCTCAGTTCGACTTTGACAGCTTCGGGAGTTGCGGCTGCACCCTCCGCATTTTTAACCACACGCGGCATGCGCCAGTAGGTCTTCGAAACGAGTCGCTTGTCCTGCACCTGGTACTCGATCTGCATGTCCTCGCCGGTTTCCGGGATCACGTGGCAGAAGAGTACCGTGTCTGGCCGCGCTCCGTTTTCGGGCTCGTCGCAAACCGGGCAGGCGCGCGCCATCTGTTTGCCGTGCCGCGCTGACCAGACGGTTTTCGGCGGCGCTTTAAGGACAACATTGCTTTGAACCATCTCGTGAACGGCCGCGATGCTGTCCCAGGGTGTGCGTTTCAGACGCGGAAAACTGCCGAAGACATACGGGCGACTACAGCGTCTGCAGGTGCGCACCGCGAAAGCGATATCGGGAGCAAAGACGCCGTCTGCTTTCAGCGCTTTCACGCGAAAGGCGCGGATGTCTTTGGGATACTCAAAGTGCTTGCCCTCTCCGGCGGTGAGCTGAAAGGCGATAAGAACCGCAAGAAGTGAGCTGTAAAGCGCTTTATGCATGCAGGAACTCCAGAGTGTACAACACGCAGGCCCAGCCGTGTATTCCCATTTCAGGGTAGGGCGAGCGGCATGAAACCGGACGCCGAAACAGCCGCGCCCTTCACTCTGAAGCTAGCCCCGCAGTGCCTGCCAGAGCGCTCCGCTTACGCCGCAGCCCATTACCACGAGCACCACGTCAGCTTTTTTCCACTGAAGAGCCGCGAACGCGGCGGCCGTGATCACGAGCGCGGCGACGTCGAAGCTCTTCAAACCGGCCGGGAAGAAGACGTGCTGGCTGAACAAGATTGCCATCTCGCAAATCACGCCAACGATCGCAGCGGTGATCGTTGTCATGATCGCGCCCAGCCGCAGTTCGCCGCGCGTCTGCTCAACCCCGGGGCCGCCCAGGAGAATAAACATAAAGGATGGCACAAACGTGAAGTAGGTGGCGATGAGCGCTCCAGCGAGCGCGCCCCACACGCCGTAGCGCTGATGTTCGACATTCCAGGCCCCGACATAGCCTACAAAGGTGAGCACCAGGATCAGCGGCCCGGGCGTCGTTTCTCCGAGCGCCAGCCCGTCGATCATCTGCCCCGGCGCGAGCCAGCCATAAACACGTGTCGACATCTCGGTCACGTACGGCAGCACCGCGTACGCTCCGCCAACCGTCACAAACGCAGCCAGCAGAAAAAAGCGGCTCATGCGCGCGAAGACATCGTCGTAGCCCCGCCAGACACTCAGCGCCAGCAGCGGAGCGCCCAGAAGAATGGCGAACACTGCCGCCGTCGCCATGAGTTTCGTAGCGCTCACGCGCGCGTGCGGCGGTGTGGGCGAATGATCATCGATGACGCACTTTTCCACGGGCTGAGCGCTTTCAGCTGAATGAATTCCCTGCGCGCTGTCAGCTGAGTGAATCTCCGGCGCGCTCAACTTCGGTTTTTCAAGTACGCCCGGCGCCAGCCGTTCAATCAGAAAGCCCAGCAGCCCTGCGCCCAGTAGAAGAGCCGGGAAGGGTAAGGGCGTCCAGAGCGTCACGGCGAGCGCCGCAAGCGCGATCAGCGCGAGCGCAACCGAGCGGATCGCCTTTCTGCCAATGCGCAGCAATGCAGCGACAATCAGCGCAATCACTGCCGCTTTGAAACCATAAAGCACGCCTGCGACAAGCGGGACTTTGCCAAAGGCGATGTAGGACCAGCTCAGCGCCGTCAGCAGCAGCGCTCCGGGAAGAACGAACAGCGTTCCGGCGATGATTCCACCTAGCGTCCCGTGCATCAGCCAGCCGATATAGACGGCCAGCTGCGTCGCTTCCGGGCCTGGCAGAATCATGCAATAGTTCAGCGCGTGCAGGAAGCGGCCATCGCTGATCCAGCGCCGGCGCTCGACCAGTTCTCGGTGCATCACCGCGATCTGGCCAGCCGGTCCGCCGAAACTGATGAAGCCCAGCTTCAGCCAGAAACGCAGCGCCTTCAAAAATGGAATCGGCTGCGTTACGGCGGCAGTCGAAGCGGATTGGGCTGATTCCATAGTGGTGAAATTTTTAGCGCAAGTCCGCGCGGGTAACAGGCGATTCTCAGTCACTACCCGGGTCAGGCTCTGTTTTGCTCTCAATAAAAAAGGGCAGACGCTTGTCTGCCCTTTAGGGTGTGAACTGCCGTATAGCGATCAGGCAGACGGCCGCTGTGCGACCGTGCTGGCACTGTCGGTGTCTTCATTCTTGGCGCGCAGCCAGCGCGTGCTCGACAGACGCTCCCACAAGTCGTCCTCGGAAAGTTCGATCTCGTGTTCGGCTTGCCTGACCGTCGACGTGGCGGCGGCCGCTGTTTCATTATCGAAGGCGTTGAGCAGCGATTCCCACTCCTGCGGGTCAAAAAGTTCTTCGGTTGCGGCACGGCGCAGTTGTGTCGCTGCCTGGACGCCAACCTGGTTCGAGTTCTCGGTCATATTTTTCATTTCGACTGTATTCCGGGCGGTAGCACCTTCAGTACTTTCGGAAATGTCCGCCGATCCGGCTTGGCGTTGCTGTCCGCTTGGAGCAATTTTCCCGCCAGCCTTACTTTTTCCTTGTGGCTTCAACTCCTGATCCCTCATCGGGTAACGTACGCCTGTCACATGTGATATCGCTAACATGGCAACATCTCTTTCTTCACTCTGCTCTCAATGCCTATCAACTGTTTCGTTTTGCTCGCTTTGTGCGGCACACTGGGCCAATTCGGCCTGCTCTTTCGTTTTCTCAGGGCCAAAAAAAACCCGGCGTTGCGCCGGGGTTCGCATGCTGCAAGAGGTGCTTGCGAGCGTCACGACCCCGGTGGTTTCTGATGCCCCGGCCGATACCCTTTAAACGTTTTACAACCGTTGAGGATGCCGTCCGTTATCTGCTTCTTCTCCAGTTCGCTTACCAGATCCGCCACTCGGAAACGTTCACTGTTACTGGCCCTCGAGCGCGCCTGCAGCGGCTTGCGCATGAAGCGCTCCGATGGCTTTCGCGAGCCGGCGTTTTCTGGTTTCTGTGCCATTCGTTCTGTAGTCCCGCTTGCTGCTGCCTGATTGTCGTTACGCAATGCCTTCACAGTATCGGCACGATCCGCTTCAGGCTTCAACCGGCGCAGTAGCATGGCTCCCCCACTCTTGAACTTATGCAGCATTATATAGACGCAATGAGGGCGGAAAAGTTCACGAAAAAAAGATATTTTTGAAGGAAATCCGATATGCGTTAAAGATGCCTTTGAAAGCTAAGCAGTGTCAGCAGTAAGGCCTTCTTTTTATAGGCTGATTTCCAGCCCTTCATAGGCCGCTGTAACTTTAATTCCATACTTCAGGCCGTCTTTGCGGGCGTCATTCTCGATGCGTGCCACGGCCCAATCGTCGTGCAGGGGATCATGGTGCGTCAGGAGCAAATGTTGCACACCGGCTTCCCGTGATTCAGAGATGCCGCGGTTCCAGGTGGAGTGGCCCCAGCCCTTGCGCGGCATGCCGACTTTTCCCGTGTATTCATCTTCGGTGTACTGTGCGTCATAGAAAAGCACGTGTGCGTTGCGAGCCAACTTCTGAATCTTTGGATTGTTTCGACCCAGGTGCTCTGTATCCGTTGCATACACGAACGTCTTCAGCTCATCTTTACGGTGCTCTTCCACGCGGTAGCCGAAGCAGCCTCCAGGGTGGTTGAGCGATGCGGAAGTCACGACCAGGTTCGACTCTTTGCCCTTCAGCTCGATGCGCGCGCCTTCTTCCAGGTCCGTAAAAGTCATCTTCGCCGGCATGTCCGAGAGCTGCACCGGAAAGTTCAGGCTCTCCTGCTGCCCGCGCAGAGCGCGCTCCAGCACCGAACCGATAAAACCCGGCTGGCGGTTGAGGTTCGGACCGTAGAGATCGAAGTGGTTTCCAGGCACGAATCCCGGAATGAAAAACGGAAAGCCCTGGATGTGGTCCCAGTGAACGTGACTGAAGAAGAACGTCGCTTTCACCGGCATTTCTTTGGCGAGCGCCAGCCCCAGCGAGCGCAAGCCTGATCCGGCATCGAAGATGACCAGGTGATCGCTGGTGCACACTGAAACGCAGGTCGTGTTTCCGCCGTAGCGGCTGGTCACAAAGTCCGCCGTACTCGGCGTCGGTATGCTGCCTCTCACACCCCAGAACTGAATCTTCATTCGTTGTCGCTCAGGGCCGCTGTGGCCAGTAGCTTACGCAGCAGCCGCGAGAAGGAAATTGAAAAATCAAACTCGCCTGGGACCGCCGGCGTCCCGCCGGCCTGTAACGCGAATTGCCCATTCGCAAGCCTGCTTGGCGTTTTTATCGCCAAGCACGCCAAGAACGCCAAGATAAACGTAGATGGAGTATTTGTCGGTTCGCCGCGAAACTCTAAAACGCTTTCCTCAGCCCGCCCTTTCCGTCGGGGAACCAGACTGTGCCATCGTCGGAGCTCACGTCGTAAAAGCCCGCGCCGTGTTTGGCGCACAATTCTTTAAGGTGCTCATGCGCGCCGTCGGCCTCAGACCACGCGAAGGCCGCGTAGAGGACCGCCGTTCCGATGCTGTAATCGGTGACCTTCGAATCGTCCGCATCGTCACTGGCATACGGTCCGTTCATCGGCGGATACGTCTTGATTAGTTCCAGGAACAGCTCGCGCAGGACGGGCGAGGAGACCTTTGGGTCATCATACGAATGCTCTTCCGACCATTCGGCGTGCTTTTCAAACCACGCCAGGAACACCTCACGTGTGCGCGGAGCCTTTGCCGGGTCGAACGCCATCAGATCGTAGCTCATACGAGGCTCCTTCGGGGCGTTTGATAGCAGTCGTTCTTAAACGTACCCCGCGCTTTTGGAGCAGGCAAGGCTTTCATTGTCTTCTCTTCTGCAGCAGGCCTCGCTAGCGGCTGCGATCGCTATTCGGGACTTGCGCAAAGTGGCGAAAAACGCGAGCGTGTTCAGCCCTATGCCGCTCAGCAACGATGTGAAACTCAGGCGCACAAAAAAGCCGGTTTTTCCAGATACCTGCATCGCCTGCGGCCAGGCTCATCCGGGGCATTCGCTCGAGTACAGCGGCCGCGCCTCGTCGTGGGTCCATCTGTTTCTGTGGTGGTATCCGGGCTCGAAACACACTGTCGCGGTTCCCGCCTGCCCGCCTTGTGCGAGCGTCCTGCGGCGCAACCGGATTTTGCGCGGCCTCCTTTCGTGGGCGGCGATAGCGGTCTCAGTGGCTGTGGTGATCTACTTTTTCCCGCCCAAGCGAGGTCCGCTGCGCAAATGGATATTCCTGGGCTCGGTAGTGCTCGGGTATCTGCCGATGATGGCGTGGTCGCTCTTCCATCCGCCGCCGTTTGACATGACCATCGATGAGGACGCCGTCACCTACGAGTTCAAGGACGAGCTCTATGCCCACGGCTTTGCCGCCGCGAACAACGCTGAAGTGGAGTGAAGGGCGCTGTTGCCTGTAGCGGCACGTGGATATCCATCACCCATGCCGCTCGCGCTTATGGAGCGCGGGCGTCCCGCGCCCGCCCGTCGCCGTTCGCCGCAGAGCGGCGGCGAGCGCATGGCCATTCAGCCACTCTCCTCATCTATACTAAGATGCTTAGCGCTTGCGATTTGTCGGGACTTTTTTAGAAAAAACTTTCTCGAGTGCTCAACTCCCTGCCACAACCGAGGTTGCAAGGATTCGCTTTTCATGGAGCGCGGGCGTCCCGCGCCCGCCCTTCGCCGTTCACTCTTCGCCCTTCACCCTACCCTTCACTCTTCACCGCCCATCGCCGTTCAGCCGCGGAGCGGCGGCAGAAGGTAGCCCCGGGTGGAGCGAGCGAATGCGAGCGGAACCCGGGGTGCGGCGCCCCCTATCGATTCCAGAGCCCCGGAGGGGCGGCAGAGCTTCCGCTGCAGCTTCCCCGCGCCCCTCGCGCCGCTCGACCCCAACTCACCCGTCCCAACGGCGGGACGTGTGGCACCCCGGAACGGGAGCAAGCTGATGTGGACGGATGAGTGCCACCCGCCGTCAGCAGCGCAGTGATGAGTGTCACGGATGCAACCAGAGCTTCAACGAACGGAATGAACGCCGATAGGAGTAGAGCATTTACAACGATACACCCGGTCGAAAACCGCACGGCGGACCAGGAAAACCGCAACAATGGAAGGGGTGCCCAATCCATGCTGTATCTTCCCTCTCACTGATCAGAAACGAGCCTCGGATCGATCAGTGCGGGCCCGTTCGTGCCGTCTCTTGGCCCAAACGGGCCAAAATAAGAAAGCCAGGGGCAACGCCCCTGGGTGGCGGCCTGCGGCGATCGCAGAGCCCTGAAAGGGCGACATAAAAATCAATCCCAGACGTAGCGCTCGTCGTACACAATACCGTACTTCTTCAAAAACAACCGGTACTCGTCCTGAAAAGACACCTTGCGATGGTGCTCTTTTTGTTTCTGGATATACGACCGGAGCGCGGCCACGTTCGATTGCCCGATCGAGAAAACGCCGTATCCCGTCTGCCACTGAAACGTTTGGAACTCCCGACCTTTTGTCTTGATCCATTTGCTGGAGGACTTCTTTACTTCCTCCACCACATCGGCGAGCGTCTGCGTGCGGGACAGGGTGAACAGACTGTGCGTGTGATCCGCGGTTCCGCCTATGATCAACGCCGGTGAATTAAGTTGTTTGAAGATCTCCGCCATGTAGCGGTACAGTTCGGGTTCGATTGTTTCGGTGATAAAAGGTTCGCGGTTTTTGGTGCTGAACACCAGATGGATGAGAACGTTCGCGAGCGATTGTCCCATCCGCGTCTCCTTTATTGCGCCCTTTCAGGGCTTCGATTCTCCTGCGCGTTTCTGTCCAGGGGCGTTGCCCCTGGCTTTCTTAGGTCAGCCCTTCAGGCTGAGGACGCAACGACTCATCCCACCTTCGTCTCCGCCCTGCTCAGGAACAGTATCTGCCCCGGATTGCGGCGCTTGAGCCAGTGGGTGAGCGTTTCGCGGTGCTGGGCGCGGTCGGGGTACATTTCTAGATACTCGTCTAAAATCTCGGCGTTTTCGAAGCTGGCGACGATGCGGCGGTGGGCGCGGTCGAAGACGTCGCTCTGGCCGCAGAAGATCAGGCGGTAAGCGCTCTGCCATTCCTGGAACTCGCGGATCGCCAGGCCGGCCTGAAACAGGCTCTCGTCCAGGTAGCCGGCGTAGCATTCCACCGCCCGGTCGAGCACGCTCAGCGGAGCGGCGCCTTTTAAATTCAGCGCGCCCGCGGCCCAGCTCTGGCGGTTGTCGAAAATCCAGTCGATGAAACTGTTGGTATTGATGACGGTCTGACGCATTTCTTTCCCCCCGGAACGGAACACGACTTCAAAGGAAAACGGAACACGACTTCACCACAGAGACACAGAGTTCACAGAGGACCACAGAGAAAGGCTGAAGAATTTTTTAATCTGATCTCTGCGGCTGCTGAACTCCTGTGCCGATACCTTCGATACACGTCCTTCTCGAATTGAGTTTTCATTTCGCAGCTCTCAATTCTCGTTTGTCATTTAACGGCCGTCTTCCGAAGCGTTGTTCAAATGAGAAATGACAAATGACAACTTAGAAATGACACATTCTGTTCTGTTGTTCACTCCGCCCAGTTTAGGCCGAGGCTAACCCCTCCCCCTACCCCCTCCCGCAAGGGGAGGGGAATACAACGGAAACCGTGTACTGAATTTTTCAGTTCAAATTTGAAAGTTTAAATTTTAGATCAGACTGCGGATTGGCAGCGGTTCGATTTAAAATCTCAAATTTAAACTTTCAAATGACACATTCTGTTCTGTTGTTACTGCCGCCCCGTTGAGGCTGCGGCTAACCCCTCCCCCTACCCCCTCCCGCAAGGGGAGGGGAATACAACGGCAACGGCGAACAGAATTTTTCATTTCGCAGTTCTCAATTCTCATTTGTCATTTAACGGCCTTATCAAGACGAGCGGCTCAAATGAGAAATGACAAATGACAACTTAGAAATGACACATTCTGTTCTGTCAGGCCTGCCGCCCCGTTAAGGTCGCGGCTAACCCCTCCCCCTACCCCCTCCCGCAAGGGGAGGGGAATACAACGGAAACGGGCGCGTGCTTTTTTCGTCACTCGTCACTCGTCACTCGTCACCCGTCACCCGTCACCCGTCTCGTCACCCGTCACATGCAATTAAGACCGGGAGCAGGGTTTGGGGGTTCTGCTCCCGGTCTTCACGACCTCACCCCCCGGCCCCCTCTCGTGTGACGGACAGGGGGAGATGGGAGGCTTCTTCAGGTTTTGATTAACACTTCGAGTAGCCGCACGCTCCGCATTTGACGCAGCCTTCCATGAAGGCCAGCGTGCCGGCGCCGCATTCGGGGCACTTGAGCTTGTACTGGCTGAGCAGCTCGTCGGCGGCGGCCTTCGCGCGGCTGAGCACCGTCGTGGCCGACGGCGAAGGAGCAGCGGTGGCAGCTCCGGCGTACGGCGCGACAGGAGCATGCGCGTGCGCTCCGCCGTTGCCGTTTCCGTGGCCATTGCCGTGCCCGTTGCCGGCCTGGTCGATGTCCACCTCGCCCAGCAGGATCGCCTTCAGGCCGTGCGCCTTCTTGGCGTTGGAGTACTTGCGGATGGTCTTGCCCAGCGCGTCGCCCAGGCTCATGACGCGGCCGTCCTTCGTCGGAATCGACAGGTGGCTGCCGATGCCTTCGAGCTGGTCGATGACGGCGTCGATCGATCCGCCGCTGCGCAGGAAGAGGCTGACCATGCGGCAGATGGCTTCGAGGTCGCTCGCCGCCACGTCGCCGGCTTTTCCGAGCTGCGCGAAAACTTCGAGCTCGCGTTCGCTCTTGGGATCAACCGAGATGGTCAGGTGCATGTGGCCGAAGGGCGTGTTCTGCCGGATGCGGACGGCCGAGAGAATCGACGGCGTCTTCTGCGGCTTGATCACTTCCTTGATGACTTCCTTCACCACTTCCTTGACCACGACCTGTTCCTTCACCGTCGGCTTCTCGTCTTCCTTCTTGAGCGCCATCGGCTGGCCCTTGCGACAGCCGTCGCGGTAGACGGTGATGCCTTTGCAGCCGGTCTCGTAGGCCATCTCGTAGATCACGCGGACCTGCTCGGGCGTGGCGCTGTTGGGGAAGTTGGTGGTCTTGCTGATGGAGCTGTCGCAGTGGCGCTGGAAGGCGGCCTGCATCTTCACGTGCCACTCCGGCGTGATGTCATGCGCGCAGACGAACGTGCGCTTGATGTCTTCGGGGATGTTCTCGATGTGATGCAGCGTGCCTTCGGTGGCCAGGCGGTCGAAGAGCTCCTGTTCGGTGTAGCCCCAGAAGTTGTTGGCCTTGGCCACGCGCTTGAACTCTTCGTTGACCTCCACCATCTGCTGCGCCTTGCCGGTGTGATCGCGCATGACGTGGCGGAAGAAGGCCAGCGAGAAGAGGGGCTCCACGCCGCCCGAGCAGTTGGCGATGATGGAAATCGTGCCGGTCGGGGCGACGGTGGTCGAGCAGGCGTTGCGCTGCTTGCGCTTCCACTCGAGCTCCCAGCGGCTGCCTTTCCAGTTCTTGAAGACGCCGCGCTCTTCGGCCAGCTTCTCGGATTCGTTGTGGGCTTCGTCGTTCACGAACTTCATGAACTTCTCGCCCCACTCGATGCCTTCGTCGGTGTTGTAGCCCACGCCGAGCTTAAAGAGCGCATCGGCAAAGCCCATAATCCCGAGGCCGATCTTGCGGTTCTCGGTGCAGACTTTGGCGATCTGCGGGATGACGTAGTTGTTGACTTCGACCACGTTTTCCAGGAAGCGCGTGGAGGTGCGCACGGCTTTGCGCAGGCCGTCCCAATCGTACGAGGGCTTGCCCTTCTTGTCGGCGGTGACGAAGTAGCCGAGATTCACCGAGCCCAGGTTGCAGGCTTCGAATGGCAGCAGGGGCTGCTCGCCGCACGGGTTGGTCGCTTCCATCTCGCCGACGTTGGGCGTCGGGTTCTTCTGATTGATGCGGTCGATGAAGACCACACCCGGTTCGCCGGTGGCCCAGGCGTTCTGGATGATGGTGTCCCAGATGTTGGCCATGGTCCACACTTCCGGGCGTGATTCAGGCGGCAGCGCCTCGTACTTCTCGAGCGGCAGCAGATCGTTGAGCTGGTACTCTTCGATCTTGAGGCTCTTGGGCAGAACGTAGCGCGCGCCCGTGCGGTAGTTCTGAACGACGTTGGGGCCGCTGGCGTCGCGCTTGTAGGAATCCATCCACGCGTCGGTGACTTTGACCGAGATGTTGTAGTTCTGGAAGCGCGAGAGATCCTGCTTGGCGAAGATGAATTTCAGAATGTCGGGATGATCGATCTTCATCATGCCCATGTTCGCGCCGCGGCGGAAGGCGCCCTGCTGAATCGCGTTGGTCGCTTCGGACAGAACGCGCCAGAAGCTGATGGGTCCGCTGGTCGTGCCGCCGCTGGACTTGATGTAATCACCGGTCGGGCGCAGGCGGTCGAAGGCGAAGCCAGTGCCGCCGCCGGCTTTCTGAATCAGCGCGGTGGCTTTGACGGTGTCGAAGATCTCTTCGATCGAATCGGGAACGGGCAGCACGAAGCAGGCGGAGAGCATGCCCATTTCGCGGCCGGCGTTCATGAGCGTGGGGCTGTTGGGCATGTAGATGCCCTTCACCATCAGGTCGAAGTACTCGCGTTCGGCCTTGGCGACCTGCGCCGGCGACGCGCCATACTTGGCTTCAGCGACCGCGACCGTGTGGGCCACGCGCGTGAAGAGTTCTTCGGGCGTTTCGGTGCACTTGCCGTCCGGACCTTTTTTCAGGTAGCGGCTCATGAGAACGCGGATGCAGTTCTCGGTGAGGCCCAGGCGCTTGCCGTTTTCCCAGACGGGGTCGACGGGTTTGGCGGGTGCTTGTGCCTCCTTCAACTTCTCGGTGCGATCCTTCACCGGGGGGACCTCTGCAATCTTTCCTGCCTCCACCTTACCATCTCCACTCGCGGGGTAAATCATCTATTTTCCGTCCTCCTAAAATGATCCGAAAACGCCTTTGGCGGCAAGCGTTTGGATAAATACGCAGCCTAGTTTAATCTCCGGTTAAAACACTATGCGTTGCGTGTGAGTGCGGAACTATACCCTAGGTATCGTTGCTCACAATCTGAAAATAACGCCCTAATGTTGAGCCTTCAACGGTTCACGTGTTATACACGAATGAGCCCTCCAAGGGGCGCAGTTGCCCACAGGTTTTCCACGCTTCCGGGAGTTATCCACTGCTTTCCCAGAGCCTCCATAGGTGAGCAATAAATTTCAAAAATTTTGCAGGTGAATAACTCTTTTAGGGATGTAAAACGCTGTTTCAGGCCCCTTTTCTGTCCGCAATCGCGGCACATCGCGGTCGTTCACGCCATTTCTGAATAAACGTTTCAGCGCATACGAAAATTTTTTGCGCGGGATATCGATTAGCTTTGCCCGCGCGGCACCGTTGGCTTAAGGTAGAAAATGTAACGGGACGATTTCTCAGGGAAGGAACAGATGCCTCTACGACGTTCGCACGGCTACCCGCCGCTTTCAGGAAACGAAGCACTTCAGCAGCGCAAGCAGATCATCCGCTACATCAACCTCAAGCTTGTCGCGCTCGGTTACCGCGCGCCGATGAGCCGCAGCCACGATAACGGCGAACTGCTGGAGATGTGCTTCGACCTGGTTCAGAACTACCAGGAAAAGATGCGCCTGCTCTCCGAGCATCTCTGCCCCGTCGACCGCCGCATCCAGGATTTTATCAATAAGCATTTCCGCGGCATGGCGCTGAATGGGCCTGTGGATCTGCCGCGCACGTCGATGATCCTTGACCGCCACGGCCTGGCACGCGAGCTCTCGATTCCGGTCGACGGAAATCATTTCGAATCCGAGCTGCTCAGTTCGTACCGCGTCGCGCAGGGCGTGCTTCATAATCCGCGCAGTGACCGCCGCACGACCAAGGGCGTATTCCACGTCGCTGAAGGCGGCCTGCCGGTGCCGGCGGACAAAGTTTCGGTGCCGAAAGTTGTTTTCGGAAACATGCTGCACGCGGCGCTCAATCCGCCAAAGAAGCTGCTGCGCCTGCCGTACACCGTTGGCACCGAGCAGGAAGCGGAGCTGATGCTTTCGCTGCTGATCCGTCCGCTTGTCTGCCCGGAAGTGCCCGGCAAAGATGTCGAGAAGCGCATGGAAATGCGCTTCTTTGCGCCGGGAAGCCTCGTGGCCAATCTGGATTTTGTGGAATCGATCTTCGGCAACGCGGGTGATCCATTCCTGCCTGAAAACGACGCGGCACTGGATGTCGATCACTGGACCGGCAACACCGGCTGCGTGATTCTTGCGCCGCATCTGGTGAACCTGAAAAAGAAAGACGTGGGTCTGCCGCATTATGATCAGGCCACGACGCGCCAGCGCGAACAGGGCATGTGCTGGAAAGACCCCGAGGAGACTTACAACAGCGGAAGCGCCTTCAAGTTGGTCTGCCGCACGCATGAAGGCACGATGATTACGCTGATCGCGGACAACTATTTCGGCTACTGCAAGAAGGAAGTGAAAACGCAGATCAGCCTCGCCGCCAATTTATTCGGTTTGGCCGAGGAAGAGCACGCCGGCGGAGCGCTCGCGTTTCCGCGCTACAATTACGGCGACGACGTGAATGCCAACCGCCCCGCCCGCCATATGCACCTGGACGGGCACAGCTTTGCCGAGATCAAGCGGCTCTACTCGAGCTTCATCGACTTCAAGCCCGAGGGATACGGCGTCGACAAGAATTTTTCGAACGTCATCTACGTACCGGAAGATGTGCACATCAGCCTGCCGAATCAGTCAGTTTCGTGGAAGAAAGACGGCGTTGAGCAGAGCATCAAGCTGCTGCCGGAGACCACGTACGTTCTGCCCTCCGGGTACAAGGTTCATCTGGAAAAACATCCCGGCGCGCCGACGTGGCGCCTGATCGGCACTGAGGCGGAAGGGACCTTCTGCCACAAGCCGTGCACGGTCTCGGGAGGCGGCAAATCGGAGATCTCGAAGTCGATCAATGATGCGGTGCTCTACGGGCCTATTTTCGTCTCCGATCACGAAAAAGATTTCGAACTGGTCGACGAGATCTTCAACAAGGATTACAGCAAGCGCCACCGCGACCCGAATGGCCCCGCCTGCGGCCGGCCGAGCCGCCCAGTGCTCAGCCCGATGCGCTCGCTTGGATCGGTGATCAAATTGCTGACGCCCTCCGCGGTCGATTTCACCGATGAGTACAACGCGTGGCTGCGCACGATTCCCAATCACGTGCTGGCGCTCGTGTTTATCATTAAACGCTTTTACAACCCCGAGTGGGGTTCGCGCTGGCGGGAGTATTTCAGCGTCGACATTGTCAATGGCAGCCCCGGCCACGAGCTCAAGTACATGAACCGCAAGCTCGTGGGAAGCTATCTGCGCGTCGGCCTCTCGGAAGACGGCTCGTGGCGCACCTACAAGCTGCGCCAGGACTTCATCCCCGCTGAAAAAGTGCAGATGGAAGACGACATCTCCGCGAGCGTGGTCGTGCCTGCCGCGTGGCTGCCGGGCGCAGAGAACGTCGCAAACGCGCTCTCGAAGAAACTGGTGATGAACTGCGAGTTCCGCCTGTTCCAGCGGCCCGATGATGCGATCCACCGCGGCTATGACAAGCAGACCGAACGTGACATGGCGGAGAACGGCAATTTCATCTCGAACTTTGAGCCGCTCACGACGGCCGACGCGAAGGAGATGATCGAAGACATCATCCACTTCGATAAGTTCACCGCCCCGATGCAGGATCTGATCAAGCGTGCCGCGGCGGCGCCGGCTGATTGCTACTTTGTCTCGTCGGCTCATCCGCGCATCGTGAACGGAAAGCCCTCCCAGAATCCGCGCTATTTGCAGGTGCGGCCGGACGTTGTTAACGAACAGGGGCGGTATCTTGCCGTCGTGGGTGCGCGGCTCTATCGCAAGCTTCCGGTGGAATCTCCGGTTGTTTTCCCGGTGGATGCAGTCCTCGCCGGGCGGCGCAACAATCCGCCGGACCTGGCGGCGCGCATTCGCCCCCTGGCGGTCTACAATCCGATCCACTACCAGGAACTGCCTGAACTATTCATGGATTTCATCTGCAGCCTGACGGGAAAGTCCCCGTCAACGACCGGCGCCGGCTCCGAAGGGCCGCTCACCAAAGGACCATTCAATGCGATTTGCGCGGCAGCCGATCTGAACAATGCGCTTGTCTCGTATCTGCTGACGGGACAGCAGGGCTTCACGACGGCGGCCGGCTATGTCGGTCCGCACATCCGCGTCGACCACGACATCAGCCTGCTGATTCCCGAGATCTGGTGCCGTCTGCGGCCAAATGAGCGCGACGCGCAGTTCCTCATCCGCGAGAAATGCCTCGAGAAGCTCAACGACTTCCAGTATCAGGGCCGCACGATCCTGGCGAGCCGCCTCGGCTACCGCATCACGAGCCGCTTCGTTCACACGTACTTCGGCCGCGTGTTCGACAACCCATCGGCTGTGTTCGATGAGGCGATACTGAAGCCGGAGACGCAGGGTCTGGATGTTTACGTGGATGGAATTGAAAACATTGTCGAAGCGCAAAAACGTGTGGCGCTGCAGTTCTTCGAAGATGGCTCGGTGAACGATGCCTGCCCGCCGCTGCACGCACTGCTTCACATCATGGCGCACGGCAACTGGAAGGGCAAAGACGCCAATCATCCGGACGTGCGGGCGATGTTTACGCGCGAGTACCTGCTGAACAGCAACTGGTACAAGCAGCGCCTGGCCGACAAGCAGACGCGCGATATTGCGTTGTGGACAAAACACGTTTCAAATCTGCGCAGCTTTTTGTCGAAGAGCAGTCACAGCGAACCGATTCAGCGTTTGAATCTGCGCCAGCGACTGCAGCGCGCTGAGCGCATGCTCGAGCAGGTCCGGAGTCCGGAATACCTGGACCGTTTGTGGGGGACGATTGGTGCCGATCCGGTGCATCAGGGAATCGATGAAAGTGAAGGCCCGGTGCTCGTGGGCGAGCGTTCTAACTTTCAGCGAGCACAGAAATAACACATTGTGCACGAGGCTGCTTCGGACCTGGCTGCTGAAAATAACATTTTTTGCAGCGAAAAATTTTGAGACAACTTCCCAGAGGGTATAATTCTGCCACACCTGGGGACGTTGTTTATGGCTGAGGCTACCTCCGGACCGGCGAGCAAAAACTCGTTCATCAGTTATTGCTCAAAATGTGGCGTGCGTGTGACTGCTAACAGCGCCGAATGCGATCTGTTGTGCCAGGAATGCGCATCCGGACGCAGCCCGCGCCAGTTCCACGCCGGAGACAGCTCCCAGATTCCCTATGTTCACAAGCCCAGTGACGAAGAAGTCATCGAAGACATCCGCGAGAACGTCACCAGCGGCCGGCACAAGAAAGCGTGAGCCCCTTCCCTTGTGGCGAGAACTTTAGTTCGCGAAAATTGTGCGAACTAAAGTTCGCACCACAGATACGCCGAAACCAACATGATGATCGCGCGCGAAACGGAGCTCTACGCTCCCCTGAAGACTTTCTTTGAAGCGCAGAACTTCCGCGTCTGCAGCGAAGTGCACGATTGCGACCTGGTGGCCCAGCGCGGCGATGAACTAGTCATTGTCGAGATGAAGCGCATTTTCAATCTCGATGTCGTGCTTCAAGGCATCGAACGAAAACGCGTCTGCCACGAGGTGTATGTCGCCATCGAAACGCCCCGCGGAGTGGCGCGCAAACGCTGGCGCAAGTTTCTGCGGCTTTGCCGCCTTTTGGGCTTGGGCCTGCTTACCGTTTCATTCCCACAGGGGCGCCGCCGGAAGAACGCAAGCGCGTTGGTCGAGATTGTTCTCGAGCCGGCGCCGTACAAGCCGAAGGCAGAACCAAAGCGCCGCGTGCGGCTGATCGCTGAATTCGAAAAACGCAGCGGTGATTTCAACACCGGCGGCTGCACGCGAAGAAAGATAGTGACCGCATACCGCCAGGAAGCGCTGAGTCTGGCCATGCAGCTGCAGCGCTGCGGCCCAAGCAAAGTTAAATTGCTCCGCGACGCGGCGAAGAGCGCGAAGGCGCAGAGCATTCTGCGCAATAATTTTTACGGCTGGTTTGAGCGCGTTGATCGAGGAATCTACGCGCTCACCCAGAGCGGGCAAGATGCACTGAAAACATACGCGCACGTCGTTGAGGCGCTCGCGAAAACGGCGAGCTGAACTCTGCTAGCGTTTGTCGATTTCGTCGATGAATGCTTTTATCCCCTCCGTGACAGCATCGCCGCCGTCGCTGAAGAACTCAGTGTGATCCGGCGTGTCGATCGAGATGCGCTTTACCGGAACCTTCGCGGACGCAGCGAGGCGGTCCGCCATGACGAAGGGTATCATGCGGTCGCCGCGGCTGTGGCCGATCAGCACCGGGCACGTCACGCTTGCAATCTTCCGCGCGCCTTCGAAGCGGTGCTTCAGAATCGCGCTGATCATGAATGTCGGTAAAAACGGGTAAGTGCTGCTGCCCATGTCGGCCATGCTCGAAAACGTGCTGAACACCGCCAGCCCTGAAGTACTCTTTCGAGACGCCAGATCGATCGCGACCGCACCGCCAAGCGACCAGCCGGAGACAATAATTTTTTTCGGATCGATGTCGCCTCGCGAGAGCAGATGCGCGTGCGCGGCGTCGGCTGTTTCGTAGCACCCGCTCTCGCTGGGCTTGCCGCCGCTCATGCCGTAGCCGGCGTACTCCGGGATGAGCACGTTCGTGCCCATGCGGCGAAACTCATCCAGCTGAAAACGCGCCTCAGAGAGGCACATCGCATTGCCGTAGAAAAAGAGCAGCGTCGGGCGGCGCGCTGCGTCAGGGTGCGGCTTGCCATCGGCTTGCAGAACGCTCCCGAACAGCGCAGCGATGCTTTCGCCGCTGGAAGTTCTAAGCTGCACCAGTTCCGTTCCGGCCGCTGGAGCAAAGACGCGCTTTCCTTGCGTACTGGAACCAGGAAAGATCAGAAACGTCTGTCCGAAGTAGAGGAAGATGAGAACGACGACATAAACCAGCCCAATCAGCCGCAGCACACGCCAGTACCAGGCGGTTTTTCTGCGCGGGGGTTTTTCGGGTTCACTAGCGGGCTCAGCCATACACCCGCACTATACCCTACGCGCTGCCGCTAGCGCCAACTTTGTGTCTCCATGTTGAACGAAACGGATCGCCTATCGTTTGACGACCTGCATTCCATCGCGGCCGACGATGATCTTTCCGCCGGCCATACGCACGGTCCAGCGTATCGCATAGCCGAGGCCGATCTCTTTGAGCTTCAACGTCACCGGATTTTTCTTAAGGCTCTCGTCCATGCCCATCTTGATGCCAGGCGTTTCGGTGAGCTGCTTTATTGCTTCGCCGGCCGGCATGGCTTCGGGTTCAAAATTCAGCATTTCGGCACGGTTGTCGAGCATCTTCGCGATGGGCAGGTCTTCAGGCAGCAGCATGTTCTTGTCGAGTTTCGCCGGATTGTAGATGAAAATCGCCATGTCCCGCACTTCGTACTCCAGCTTCAGCGGCGTGAGCACCTGCTTGAGCGCCGAGCCTAGCGCGATGTCCTTGGCGTTCAGTGTCACGACCGGCTTCGACGCAAGCGCCGCGGGATCAACCACAAACGTGACCCCGGCCTGCTCGCGGAACCAGTCAATCAGTTCATCGAACGGCTTCTTCACATCGCCGCTGACTTTCTTCTCGAGCGCCGCGTTAAACGGCTTGCGCCACGGCTCCTGCCCAGGGCGCACCGGCTGCGGAAACTGCAGCGCGTGCGCGGAAGAGCAGACCAGAAGTGCAGCAAAAAGGGCAGCGGCAGGACGTGACGGCATGGGGAACTCCCTCCTTATATAAGTTCCGACGCGCAAGTGGCGGAGTTAATCAGGCGCGAAAAGTAATCGTTTTTGCAATACATCACAAGATCTGGCGTGAGTGCCTGCTGTTGTTCCCGTTTCACAGCAAGATCTTAACGGCACGGCGTGCCATGCAAGCTTTCACGGCTTGTGTAGAATAGCCGGCATGAAAAAGAAAGACGCATCCAGAAAAGCCCCGCGACGGGCGGGCATTCCGAAGCTTGCGCCGGGGCAGCCGCATCCTGATCACAACTCTCCCTTCTGCTCCATTCCGGACGCTCTGAAGGAACTTCGCGACGGCCGCTTCGTGATTCTGGTCGATGACGAGGACCGTGAAAACGAGGGCGACCTGGTCATCGCAGCTGAGAAAGTCACGCCCGCGGCGATCAATTTCATGAGCAAGCATGCGCGCGGCCTGATCTGTCTGGCGCTTACGGAAAAACGCTGCGACGAGCTGCAGCTTCCGCTTCAGGCATCGGTGAACACCGCCCGCTTCGGAACTGCCTTCACCGTCTCCATTGAGGCCCGCACGGGTGTTACGACCGGCATCAGTGCCGCCGACCGCGCGCACACGATCCGCACGGCTGTGAATCCCAGGTCCGGTCCTGAAGACCTGGCGCGGCCCGGGCATGTGTTTCCGCTGCGGGCGCGCGATGGAGGCGTGCTGGTGCGCGCCGGCCAGACGGAAGGCAGCGTGGATCTCTGCCGCCTTGCGGGCATGAACCCCGCGGGCGTGATCTGCGAGATCATGAATGACGACGGCACAATGGCGCGCCTGAGCCATCTCGAGCTCTTCGCGGCTGAACACAATCTGAAAATTATTTCGATCCGCGATCTGATCGAATACCGCCGCGCGACGGAGAAACTCATCGAGCGCGCTGCCGAAGTCTCACTGCCCACGCGCTTCGGAACTTTCAAACTGTACGCGTACGTTTCGAAGATGGGTGACCATGAAGAGCATCACCTCGCGATGACGATGGGCGACATCCGCCCGGGCGTCATTCAGACAGAACCGATTCTCGTGCGCGTTCACAGCGAGTGCCTTACCGGTGACGCGCTGGGCAGCCTGCGCTGCGACTGCGGCCCGCAGCTCGCCGCGGCGCAGCAGGCCATCGCGAAAGCCGGCAAAGGAACGATCCTGTACATGCGCCAGGAAGGGCGCGGTATCGGACTCGTGAACAAGCTGAAGGCGTACGAGCTGCAGGAGAAGGGCCACGATACCGTGCAGGCCAACGTGGAACTGGGATTCAAGCCCGATCTGCGTCGCTACGGCCTCGGCGCGCAGATGCTGGTGGATCTGGGTATCCGAAAAATCCGGCTGCTGACCAATAACCCAAGAAAGATTGTCGGTCTTGGCGGGTATGGGTTGGAAGTCGTCGACCGCGTGCCGATCCAGATGCCGGCCGTGACGCATAACAAGAATTACTTATCGACGAAAAAGAATAAGTTAGGGCATCTACTGGAGGATATCTGAGGAGGATTACCGTTGTTGGTAATTACTTCAGCACCGCCGGCTTCTCGACGGGCTTGATTGTCGCTTCGCCGCTGACGCGCTTTTCCAGCACGTAATACTTGTCCTTCTTCAGCTTCGTATAGACAGCCTGCCCATGCGCGGCGCGAACGCCGCGTTCTTTGGCCAGCTTCGGGTCGTTGGCCAGTTCCCAGAATTCCTGCCAGAGCTTCTGTTCAACATCGGATGCGGCCTTGCTGCCATAGCCGCCAGGAGTCTGGCCCGGTTTATCCAGCACGTATCCGTCTTCGGGCTTCTGCTTGCTGCTGAACACGCGCCGGAAGAGGATGATCGACTTGTTCATGAACTGCTCTGAGAGCTCCTTGTCCTTCAAACTTTCATTTAAAGGCTTGAACGGCTCCTCGAACTTGATCACCAGCATGTCGAAATAGACCTCTTCACCTTCGACATCGATGACCACTGGCTCCCCGATCGCGTCGCCTTTTTCGTTTACTTCGACAAATTTGAATTTCGTCCGCTCCGGCGTCTGCGATAGCACCGCGACCTCCGCCATACGCACGTCTTTGGTGAGCTGTTCCACAATCAATTTCAGATTCGCGACCAGCCGTGCCTGCTCACGCATCGGGCCCCAGTACAGTTTTTCGGCGAGGTAGACTCCGCCTGCCCCGAAACCAATGCACAGCAGAATAAATAGTCCAATAATGGCGTTCTTCGAACGTGACATGTGTTCCTCTCAGAGCCGACTTCATCCCGACTGCCCTTATTCTCAACACCACGCAAAGCCATGTCCAGCTTTTTGCTTTACGTTCTGCAGCAAAGCTTAGAATGCATCTTCGAGCGCATTATTGGGGGAATTGCATGGATAAGCTCACGGCAGAAGGCCTCGCTGGCATCCGGCTGCTTTTCTGCATGGCCAGGGCCGACGGCGTGCTTCGCGCGGATGAACGTTTTGCGCTGGAGGACGCGCTGGCCGGTGTGAAACTGCCCGATGGCATCAGCGTCGAGCAGCTTGAGAATGAGACAAATTCTCCGGCCGATCTCGCCGCACAGATCACCTCCGCCGAGAGCCGCGATTTCACCTACGCCAGCGTGTATGCACTCGCACATTGCGACCGCCATCTGCATGAAGCAGAAGAGAGAATCCTGAAAGAGCTGCGCGCCGCGTGGAAAATCGAAGGCAAGGACGACCAGGCTCTGGCGCAGGCTCTTGATGCCGGTCAGCGTGCCGTGCCCGAAAGCGGAGCCACTGTCATCAACGATCCGGGCAAACGCCGCGAAGCGTTTGAAAAATTGCTGACCCGTTACGCTCTGCTCACCGCCGTTACCGGCGCCATTCCTGTGCCGCTGGTGCCGGATCTGCTCGTCGTTCCGATGCAGGTGAAAATGATCTACGACGTCGCGGCGCTGTTTGGCCACAAGAGCGACCGGCAGACGGTTCAACTGATGCTCGAGACCCTTGGCGTGGGCACCGGCGTGCGCATCGCCGTCTCCGTCATCTGCAAATTCGTGCCGGTCTGGGGAAGCGTTGTCGGCGGTGCGTCGGCATACGCCACCACGTACGCGCTTGCCAAGGTCGCCTACGTCTTCTACGAGGGCGGCGGCAAGCAGCCTATCGAATCGCTCAAGCCGGTGTTCCGGGCTGAGCAGGAAAAAGGAAAGAAGGAGTTTGAGCAGCACCGCGCGGCCGTCGCGGAAGCCGAAAAGCAGCACGGCGAGACGCTCAAGAAGCTGGCCTTTGAACTGCAGAGCGGAAAGATTTCGCAGAAGGAATACGAGCAGAGAGTCGATTCACTGGCCTGAGAGCCGTATGCGACCGGACGCCGCTGCTTGACGGATGACGCGCGCCCGAGTTTACTGGATGTACGAAAGACGGATTGAGGCCACGCGCAATGCCACCTCCGGCCATCTATTGCACCGACACACAGGACCGCATCCCGCTCGAGTATTTCGCACAGGGAAAAGCGGTCTGGTGCAACGGCAAGCCGTACCTCGCCTTTGCCGCAAAAAATCTGGGGCTGCGCCCGGACGCCGGTCCACCGGCCAAGTACGCGCATCTCTTCCCTGGCAGCGCAGCGGCGCCCGCGCCCGCTCCTGCGCCGTCTCCAGTTCCATCGCCCTCTCCCTTTCAACGTCCGGCCGTTTCGCTGCCGCAGTCCACGCCGCAGCCACGCGAGTCCCCGTTCCAGCGTCCAGCGGTCTCTGTTTCGCCCGCGCCGGTTCAGCGGCCTGCGCCTCCGCCGCCGCCAGTTACCAACACGGACGAAGTAAATGTCACGATGCATGAGGTTCGCCTCACGCCGGCGCAGCGCCAGACCGGGATCGTTCCACCCGCGCCCGGGCAGCGCCAGACCGGCGTTGTGCCCCCGGCGCCCGCAGCCGCCGCGCGATTTCAGCCGCCGCTCGAATTTACAATGCCGGCCTCGGCGCCAGCGCAGCAGCAAAAATCCGCTTCCCCGTATCAACCCATTGAGACCTCGCTTGAGCCGATCGACGTTGATGCGCTGAAGGCCGGGCCGCAAGCGGCTCCACCATCTCCGCCGCCGCAGCAGGGCATTCCTGTTCCGACAAGCGGGAACCCCGGGCTTGGCGAGTCGAGAGTTCCCTTCACAATGCCGGGACGAAACGTCGGCGTGGGCGGATCGAGCCGCTTTGACGTTCCCAACATCGACCCCAGCATGCCGATGACCTCGGACACGCTGCCTTCACCTCCGCCGGTCGCGCCTGCGCCGAAGCCCCTGAATGAATCGCGCATCGCAACGGTGCCAAACATGCAGGGCGTGCCCGCAAGTACACCGGGCGAATCGAAGGTCAAGACGGTCCCGAATTACCCTGGGATAAAGAAAGAGAGTTCTGATCTCGAACGGACAATCGAATCGCCTGGCAGTGGGCTCTCTGGTGTGGTTGAAGATACCAAGCTGGCAGAGACCAAAGAATCCGAAGGCCCCGCCGGGCAGGTCGATGAGGATACCGCCGGCCTCGAAGACGATCAGGACATGACGCTTCAGGTTGATCCAAACGATCTGCGTAAAATGCTCGGTCAGCATCAGCAGTCCGCGGCCACGGCGCGGCCGAAGCCTCCACCACCTCCGCCTGTGGATGAAGACAGCGACGACTTCGAACCGACCATGCGCGTGAATATGGAGCAGGAGATGCGGGATGCGCTGAACAAGCATTCCAACATCCCCGCAGCACGGCGCACTGAGGACGATGATAACGAACCGGCATCGACCATGCGGCCCTCGCCTGTTCCGATTCCCACCAAGCTCGTTGAATCGACGAACTCAGGAAGCAATTGGAATGTCGGAGCGGCCATAAGGCTGCGTGGCGAGCCGGATCAAGAGCAGAAAGCGGCCGAAGCCGAAAAACTGAGCCGGGAACAAGCGGCCGCCCGAAAGCGCTCCGAGGAGCAGGCTGAAAAGGAACGGCTGGCACGCGAGCGATCGGAACAGTCCGAAACTGAACGCCTGGTGCAGGCCGTGGCCGAAGCCGAGCAGCGCCTGCGGCAACTGCGTGAAGAAAAGCTCCTGGTGCTGAAGCAGATCGAAGACGCTCAAAAAGCGGCCGCGGCCGCTCGCGAGGAAGTTCAAGCACGCGCAGCTGCCAAGGCCGACGCCGAAGCTCGGGCTCACGCCGAAGCGGTTGAACTTTCGCAGTCGCAGAACGAAGCGCGCAAGCACAGCGAGGCGCGCGACCAGGCCCTCGCCCGCGCCGAAGCTGCAGCCAAGGCCGAGAAGACTGCTCGCGCCAAAGCCGAGGAAGAAGCACGCGCAAAGCTTGCGGCCGAAACGCAGGCGCGCTTGGAAGCCGAAGCCCGGGCACGGGCGGAAGCCGAAGTGCGTGCGCGCGCCAAGGCTGAAGCACAGGCACTGCTGGAAGCCAAGGAGCGCGCCGAACGCGAAGCAGCCGCGCTTGAGGACGCGCAAAATGTCGCCGAAGCAGTGGCTGAAGCGCAGGCCAAGGCGAAACTGGAAAGCGAAACGCTGCAGCGGCTGGAGAGCGCCATCCGCGCACGCGTGGAATCGGCCGCGAAGCTCAAGGCTGAAATCCAGGAGCGCTTGAAATCCGAGGGCGAAGCCAAGGCGCGCGCTGAAGCTGCGGCGCTGGCCGCGAAGCTGGCTGAGGAAAAGCTGCGCGAGCTGAATTTGGCCGAGGAACGCGCGGAAGTTGACGCGCAGGAGCGCCAGAAAGCCGTGGAGCGCGCTGCCGAAGAAGCGCGGATCAGGGCCGAGCAGGAAACGGCCGAGCGCATCCGGGCAGAAGTCGAGGCTAAAGCCCGTGCGGCGGCTGAAGCGGCGCGCCTGGAAGCCGAAGAAAAGGTAAAAGCCGCCATGGAAGCCGCACGGCTTGAGGCGGAAGCCAAGGTAAAAGCCGCGGCCGAAGCCGCACGCCTTGAAGCCGAGGCCAAGGCTAAAGCAGCAGCCGAAGCTGCACGTGCCGAAGCTGAAGCGAAGGCCAAAGCCGCCGTTGAAACAGCGCGCCTGGAAGCGGAAAAGATCCGCGCCGCCGCTGAAGCGGCCAAAGCTGAGAGTGCCGCCAAAGCGCGCCTGGCCGCTGATGCGGCGAAACGCGAGGAAGAAGAAAAGAAAAAGCGCATGGCGGAAGCCCAGGCTCGGGAAGCGGAAGCAAAAGCCGCTGCCGAGGCCAAAGCCCGCGAGGCGGAAGCCAAGGCCACTGAGATCAAAGCCCGCGAAGCGCAAGCGAAAGCAGCTGCCGAAGCCAAGGCGCGGGAAGCGGAAGCGAAAGCTCAGGCCGAGGCAAAGGCGCGCGAAGCTGAAGCCAAAGCGCAAGCTGAGGTAAAGGCCAAACAGGAAGCAGAGGCTGCCAGGCGCGAAGCCGAAGCTAAAAAGAACACCAAACCCGAACCTTCGCAGGAAGCAGCGCCTAAGCCCAAGAAGGGCGTAACATTCATTCTTGAAGATCCGCCGAGTACTGTTGATGAGGCGACGCTTGCCATCCCGCAGCGCGCCAGCGCAAACCCGGCTGACGATCCAACGTTTGTGCCGGGCTCAGGCACGCGAGCGCCTTCCGCGGAAACCGGTTCAGCGCAGGAGATCGACGAGATGGCCGAGCTCGCCAGGCAGTTCCGCGAAAAGCGCGAACGCGAGAAGAAACAGAAGAAGAATCCGTAAGCGAACCGTTCAACCCATTGCCTGGAAAAGCAGGATGCTCGTGGCCACCGCGGCGTTCAGGCTTTCGGCTTCGCCCTTCATCGGAATCGTCACGCGCTCCTGGCAGGCACGCTCCATCTTTTCGGAAAGCCCTTCGCCTTCGCTGCCGATGCACAGCGCGATAGGCCGCCGCGTCCAGTCAAATTGCCGGTAGGAAACGCCGTCGCGCACGGACGTTGCGACCAGCCGCAGGCTGCGCCGCATCGCAGCTTCAAGGAACTCCTCTGTTTTAAACCGCAGGATCGGCAGCACCAGCAGCCCGGCGGCCGTGGCGCGCACGACCTTGGCATTAAAAGGGTCGGCTGTTCCTTCAAGAGTAACAAGCGCGCTGGCGCCTGCCGCTTCACACGAACGAATGATCGTCCCGACGTTTCCAGGATCCTGCAGTCCGCAGGCAACGACAATCAAGGCGTCAGGCCGTGAGAAGATTTCGCGTGAATCCCATTCGGGCGTCTTCACGACTGCCGCGATGCCCTGCGGCGTCATCACGTCGGCGATCTTTTTAAAGACATCGCGCGTCACCCGGGTGAGCGGGATGCGGCGGCTGGCCGCCAGGTGGACCAGTTCCAAGTCGCCCTGCAGTAGGTGATCGGCATAGATGATCTCGTGCACGGTCACGTGCTTCAAATTGAGAGCCGCCGCCACGGCACGTTTGCCTTCAAGCAGAAAGCGTTTTTTATCTCGGCGGATGTTGCCGTCGGTGCGCAGTTCCACGTACTCCTTAACGCGCGGATTCTGCGGCGACGAGAGCATGGGAAGCGTCGAAAGGTCCTGGAGCTGGTTCATGCATTCAGTATACGGGTTCAGGCTGAATTTCAGCGAAGTTTCTTAGGTTCGCGACCGCTGATCAGCTTTTCAAAATGAGAAAATAGAACGAACAATCCTTTTCAAAACGAACAAATTCCCCCGACATAAGAAAGTTTTTTTACCAATTCGAACATTGGTGCGTTTTCAGCTTCACACGATGCGCGAATCACTTTTAATGCAGTATGTGGCAGCCGACGAACTTTCACCTACGCTGCAGCGTTTCATCATCGATCACATCAGTTCGGTCGATCAGCTCGAAACGCTGCTTCTGCTGTACCGCAATCCGCTAACCGATTTTACGGCGGAAGAGGTGAGCGCACGCCTGTACACCACGCCTGAGGCCGCCCGCACCCGGTTGGAAGACCTCCGAGGCAGAGCGCTGGTCAGTCAGGTAGATACCAAGAAAACCTATCGCTTTGCCCCCCTATCCAACGAGGCCGTTGCAGTCGTCGACGCACTAGCGAAAGCTTACAAAGAGCGGCCAGTGTCTGTCATTACTCTGATCTACTCCAAGCCGCCTGCCAATCTGCAAGCGTTTTCCGACGCTTTCCGGCTTCGCAAGAAGGAGGACAAGTAGATGTCCGGCTTTGTCTACATTCTCTGCGCACTTACCAGCCTCGCGTGCAGCGTGCTGCTGATGCGCGGGTACATACAGAATCGAATCAGGCTGCTGTTCTGGAGCGGGCTGTGTTTCGGGTGCTTTGCGGCCAACAACATCGTTTTGTACCTGGACGTACATGTCATTCATCAAGTCAGCCTCATGCTTCTCCGTGACGGATTTACGCTCGCCGGGTTGCTGATCCTGCTGTTTGGTCTGATCTGGGATGCGAATTAAGACTGGAGCGCGCCATGCACGAATTCATGACCGGTGGAATTGTCTTGGGATACCTGCTCTCATCCCTGTTCTTTTTCCGCTTCTGGCGTGACACTGGCGACAGGTTGTTCGCACTGTTCGGAGTCTCTTTCCTCATACTGGCGGTGCAACGAACAGCGCTCCTCTTCAGCCACCATAACGAGCCCAACAGTATTTTTTACATCGTCCGGCTTGTCGCCTTTCTCATTATTCTCTTTGCCATCCTCGATAAAAACCGCGCCACAAAACCAGCGGCGCAGCCGCTCGTTGATCGAAGTGGTGGAGGCCAGTAGGTGCGCGCACTGGATTTGACTGCCGCTTTCGCGTAGACTCCCGCCGCTGTTACGGTGTCGTGCAGGAGTTCTCGGACGAGGTGGGCATGTTGCGCTGCTGGTGTGCTCTGTCGCTGGCGTTTTTTCTGCTTCTGTCGCTGCCGGGCTGCGACTTCGTGGTGTCGCCTCTGGGCGGATCCGAAGGCCGCACCCTCGTCTACGTGGCACAGGGAAAAGCCGGAGCGCCAAATGCAGGCATCATCTGCACGCGGCAGGGCTGCGTGGTCATTGACCCCATGCTCAGTCCCACCGTGAGCGCCTCGCTTCACAGCCAGGCGCTGGCCAAGAGCCGCATTTTCTGGGACAACCTTCACACGCAGCGCAAAGAGCGGGCGCGCACGCAGGCCCCTCCCGTGCTGTATGTGCTGAACACAACCTTCCGCGCCAGTCACACCTTCGGCAACCAGGAGTTCGAGCCCACCGCCGACATTGTCTCAACACCGCGCGCGCGCGAGCGTTTGGAACTTGATGGCCGCGCGATGCGCGAGGAATTGCGCGATCTCTGGAAAGTGCCGGGGCTTGAAAGCCATGCCGTGACGACCGCGACACTCACTGTCGACGGCACGCTGAACATCGACACGCAGGACATCAAGATCCAGTTCATTTCCATGGGCGACTGCGTGGGCGAGGGCGATGCGGTCGTCTATCTGCCAGGGCAGAAGGTGCTCTTCGCAGGCGACCTGGTGATTCCCGGATACATTCCGTACCACAAGAGCCGCACCTTGACGCTGAAGAACTGGATCTCCGCCCTGAAAACGCTGGAGAGCTGGGAAATCGAATCGGTGGTGCCCGGTCACGGCGAGGTCGCGCGCAAGGACGCCATCAAGACGCAGCGCGAATTCCTTGAAGCGCTACTTAGCGAAGTCGAGCAGGCGGTGAAGAACGGGAAAAGCCTTGAGGAGACTGCGCAAAGCGTGAAGCTGCCGAAGTATTCCAAGTGGCTGCGCTACGATGAATGGCTCTCCGAAAATGTCAAGCTGGCGTACCGCGAGCTCAAAGGCGGGCCGGCCGTTACGGGCGGCACGCCTCCGGGTGCCGGAGTGGTCGAACCGAAGATCGTCGATAGACCGGACAGTTTTCGCGCAAAATAAACCTGCCGCAAGCTTAGCTATGCAACGTGAGTCTCTACCGGTGTAGGCAGGAAAGTCTACATACTTACGGAGACTTCTCCATTATGCGCGTACCGCTGTGGCTCTGCCTGCTTCTGCTTTCCACATCACTGTTTCCGGCTGAGAAGGCAGACGAGAAGAAGCCGCCCGAGAAAGTAGAAGCAAAGGCCCCGCTCTCGCCCGAGCCCGATTCGGCCACGCTTGAACGCGGTCCTTATCTGCAGCTGGCCACGAACAAATCTATTGTCGTCGTCTGGCGAACCACGGGTTTGAGCACACCGGCTGTACGCTATGGAAAGTCGCCGGATAAGCTCGATCAGACCGTGCCTGTGAAAGACATCACTATCCTTGCGGCTCCGCATATCCGTCAGAAGAAATTTAAGAAACTGCATAGCGCTCCAGACTGGACTTACCAATACGAAGCTGCGATCGGCGGACTCGAAACAAACAGCACGTACTATTACGCGGTCTACGATGGCGAAACGCGACTTGCCGGAGGCGATGAGAATTTCCACTTTACCACGCTGCCGCGGCCCGGAGCCAACAAGTCCGTGCGCTTCTGGGTGGTCGGTGATTCAGGCACGGGCAACAAAGACCAGCTCGCCGTTATAGAAGGCATTCAGAAATGGCTGAGTACGCAGCCGCGAAAGCTTGAAATGTACCTGCACGTCGGCGATATGGCGTACTCGCGCGGCACCGACAAGGAGTTCACGAAGGGATTTTTCAAGCCTTATGCCGACATCCTGCGCAACACGGTGTGCTGGGCGAGCATGGGAAATCACGAAGGAGCGACCTCGCGCGGTGACAAAGGCACGGGGCCTTACTACGACGCTTACGTCTGCCCCAGAAAGGCGGAGGCTGGCGGAGTGGCGTCCGGGACTGAAGCGTATTATTCCTTCGATTACGGCCAGGTTCATTTTATCTGCCTGGATTCACACGATGTCAGTCGCAAACCCGATGATGCCATGGCTCGCTGGCTGCGCGCAGACCTCGAGAAAACCAACGCAGAATGGCTGATCGCTTTTTTCCACCATCCGCCTTACACAAAAGGTAGCCACGACAGCGACAAGGAAACGCGCGAAAAAGAGATGCGCACGTACATCATGCCCATTCTCGAGTCGGGCGGTGTTGACCTGGTGCTCACGGGGCACTCGCATATCTACGAACGATCGATGCTCATCGATGGCGCGTACGCGACACCCACGGTTGCCGAAAACGTCGTGCTTGACGACGGAGATGGCGATCCGCAAGGTGACGGCGCGTACCGGAAATCGGCGGGGCTGAATCCGAACGAAGGTGACGTGCAGATCGTCACCGGCCACGGCGGTGCGAAGCTCAGGCGCAAGGGAA
>DASPJR010000179.1:0-15102 GCA_035628505.1 Planctomycetota bacterium
TCGGCTTGTTTTCCAGCTCAGCAATAGCGCGCGCAAGATCCTCGGAAAATTTGAGCGCGCTATGAGCGGGCAGATGGCTGCCGTCGTAGTACTCGTAACGCGAAGCATCGAACGTCAGCCAAGTCGCCCCTGCGTTTTTGAGCAGCTCACACAACTCCGCTTCGTTCCATCCGCTGAGTTCATCCTCAAGCTTCTGCAATTCAGGAAAAGCAGGCATGCGAAACGCTACCACGCGTATTCCTCGCGCTGTTAATGACTTGATTTGTTCCGCCAGCGCCTTGGCTAGCTCTGCGGAGAACGAATTGCCTTTAAAGTTGGCCTTGTATAAGTCCTGGCTTGCCAGCGGTCGCAACTCGTCGGTGGCTTGCTCTTCCCAGCCATCCGGAAAATGCCGGCGGCGCGTCAATTTTGGCGGTCCAACCAGTTCGTACGTGGCGTAAGGTTTGAAGAAGTTCGCGAGCGGCAGCGCATACAGATACCAGAACCGCTCGGCGCGCGGCACTTCTGAATACGTCACAAAACCTGATTGCTCCGCCGCTCGGGGTGAAAGTGAGAATGGCGACAGCGCGAGGATCAGCGTCGGCTGCTTCGCCTTCAGGTCGAGCTTATCGGCTGCGGCTTGCACATACGGGGCATTCATGCAGGCGCTGGTAAAGCCGAAATTGAGGATGCGCTGGCCGGCGAGCACGCGCTGCATGGCGGCGGGAGATACACCCTGGTTCACGCGCGAATCGCCCGCAATGACCACGTCATGGACGGGCCCGGCGCTGATTTTAAGCGCCCAGAACGAATCGATATTCATGTCCTGAGAATCGGGGCGCAGCGTGTGCGCGAGAAACACAAATGGAATAACAAGCAGCGTGGCGCGGAGTGCCCTTTCGTGTCGCATCAATCCGCCAAGCATCGAATGCCGCCTTCCCGCACGTTTTCTTCGGTACAACCACAGCCCGTCCGAGAACCCACTGCTGAACCAGCAGACATCCTCATTAGAACTGAAAGTAGATAAATTTAATCTGTGCCGGTCCACGCAGGAAAATGCACACGGTCACCAGAAGCGCAATGCGCGCGGGCTCCAGCCAATCCATCCAGCGCCCGCGCCGGTTCGAATCAATCTCCGGCTTGAGCGCCATGAACAGTTCGTAAACGGCGCCCAGCACCAGGAAGGAAAGTTGCGGCTGCAGATTCGGATAGGCGTCGCTGCTGAAGCTGAACATGATGCGGATAATCTGCAGCGCCTGCGCTGTAGATTCGGCGCGGAAAAACACCCACGCAACCCAGACTTGAAGAAGCACAAAAACTGTCGCAATGACGCGTCCGACTGGGTTACGCACGAGCAGCGCAGGCCAGGCCGTGATCCTCTCCAGGCTCAGGTATGCTGCGTGAAGCGCGCCCCAGATGATGAATTTCCAGTCTGCGCCGTGCCAGAAACCAGAGAGCAGCATGGACGTCCACATGTTGAAATGCGCTCGAATGGGTCCGCATTTTGACCCGCCCATCGGGATGTACACGTAATCGCGGAACCATGTCGACAGTGAAATGTGCCAGCGAGCCCAGAAGTCGCGGAGGCTTGTGGCCGCGTAGGGATGATTGAAATTAAGCGGGAACTCGTAGCCCATCCATTTGGCCAGTCCGCGTGCGATGTCGGTGTAGCCGCTGAAGTCGCAGTAGATCTGAAACGCGAACATGCTGACGATCATCCACCAGTAGGCGCTCGACTGCGGCAGTGAAATTCCTCCGAACGCGCCCACGATGGCGTACGAGAGATTGTCAGCGATGACGAGTTTCTTGAAATAACCGTGGACGATGAGTTTGAGCCCGTCCCAGCGCTGTGCCTCGGTCGTGTGTGGTTCCTCAAGCAATTGAGGCAGAATCTGGCTCGCGCGCAAGACCGGCCCAGCCACCAATTGCGGAAAGAGCAGCAGCCCCGCAAAGAAGTGCAAGAGGTTCCGGGCGGGCGCGCAGTGTCCACGGTAGACGTCGATGGTGTAACTCATCGACTGAAATGTATAGAAGCTGATGCCGAGCGGCAGAGCGTACTGCACGACCGGGATTTTTGAATCCGCATTCAGCAGCAGATTGATGTTGCTCGCAAAAAATGCCGAGTATTTAAAGGCGCCGAGAACGCCAAGGTTCATCAGCATCGAAAACCACAGCAGCAGTTTCCTGCGCGCAGGATAGGCGACCATCAGCTTCGCGGCCGTGTAGTCGATCCAGCCCGTTCCGAACAACAGCAGCAGGTACCACCAATCCCACCATCCGTAGAAGAACGCGGACATGATGACGATAAATGTCAGGCGGGCAAAGGTGTTGTGTTTAACGCGGCGAAAAATAAGAAAGAAAACGCTGGCGAAGACAACGAAGATCAGCGAGTTGAATAGCATATTTGCGGGGAACTATCGCGCAGATTACGCACGAAGTCAAAGCGAGATGCGCTTTCGCCCGTTTGATAAAACAGGCGGCCTCATGCCGCCTGTTTAGTCGCCGCATTCAGTTTTATGCCTCATACTTCCAGCAGCATGCGCGACGGATTCTCGATGCACTCCTTGATGCGCTTGAGGAACGTCACGGCTTCGCGGCCGTCGATCAGGCGGTGATCGTACGTCAGCGCCAGGTACATCATCGGACGGATCTGGATCTGCTTGTTCACGGCGACGACACGGTCCTGGATCGCGTGCAGTCCAAGGATGCCGCTTTGCGGCGGATTGACGATGGGCGTCGAGAGCAGCGAACCGTAGACTCCTCCGTTGCTGATCGTGAACGTGCCGCCCTGCAGTTCTTCAAGCTTGATCTTGTTCTCTTTGGCGCGCGCACCGAAGTCACCAATCGCCTGCTCGATCTGAGCGAAACTCATGCGTTCCGCATTGCGCAGGATCGGAACCACCAGCCCCTTCCCTGCCCCTACAGCGATGCCGATGTCATAGTAATTGCGGTAAACGATGTTGTTTCCACGAATCTCCGCATTCACCTGCGGCACAAGCTTCAGCGCATCAATCGCGGCTTTCACGAAGAAGGACATGAAGCCGAGTTTCACGCCGTAGCGGTCGATGAAGGTCTGCTTGAGCTCCTCGCGCAGCGCCATGACGCTGGTCATATCGCATTCGTTAAAGGTCGTGAGCAGCGCGGCGTTCTGCTGCGCTTCGACCAGCCGCTGCGCGATGCGCTTGCGCATCGGCGTCATGGGAACGACTTCTTCTTCTCGCCCGGCCTCGCCGACAAGCGCTAACGGCGCCGCAGCAGGAGCAGCGGCCGGTGCTTCAGCCTCAGCCGGTGCGGCAGGCGCAGCCTTTTCGAGAGCAGCTTTGACGTCGGCGGCTTTCAGGCGGCGCGACTTGTTGCGTTCATCCTTGGGGGCTTCAGCGGCGGCAGGAGCAGGCGCTTCAGCTTTGGCGGCAGCACCACTCGAGCGGCCGTTTTCGTCGATCAGTGCGATGACTTCTCCGACAGTGGCGGTATCGCCCTTCTTTTTCATCAGCTTTGAGATGGTGCCGGCAACCGGCGCGGGAACTTCGACGGTGGCTTTATCGCTTTCGATGACAACGACAGGCTGGTCGCGGTCGGCGAAATCGCCCTCGCCTTTCAGCCAATCACCGATCTGGACTTCGGTAATGGACTCTCCAACTTGCGGAACTTTGAGCTCAACGGACATGGAAAAAGTAATCCCCTCTTTAGAACAAAGGCTGCCACGGATTTGCCGAATGCAGCCTCCCTAAAAAAAGATTCGCCCTCCTGTTGAGAGCGCTAGGAGAGGATTATAAGAAGCGGCAGAGCGGAATACAGTAGCGATTTTTTAACAACCTCAACATGGAGGCACCAAGAACACGGAGGTCGCGAAGCAATCAAATGATTTCTCCGTGACCTCCTTGAATTCCGTGACTCCGTGTTGAAGTCGTGGGATGTTGTTCCGCTCACGCGCTTTCGCGGTGGGTGGTTGAATCCTGGCGCGGCAGCGGCTCGGTGGGGGCCTTGGGCAGAATGTCCCGGCCCTTTTCCTCGATCATCTCTTTGGTAATCGTGATCTCAGTGATGTCTTTGCGCGACGGGACCTCGTACATCAGGTCCAGCATCGTCTCTTCTATGACGCTGCGCAGGCCACGCGCGCCGGTGCCTTTCAGCGCCGCTTTCTTTGCGATCGCGCGCAGGGCTTCGTGATCGAAGTTGAGCTTCACGCCTTCAAGCTCGAGGAACTTCTTGTACTGCTTGGTCAACGCGTTCTTGGGCTCGGTGAGAATGCTGATGTACGCAGCCTCGTCGAGCGGCTCCAGCGCCGTCGTGATCGGGAAGCGGCCGATGAGTTCGGGAATCATTCCGAACTTCAGGATGTCGTCGGTCTCGACATACTTGAGCAGCTTCGCGCGGTCTTTCAGGAGACCCTCGTCGCGGCCCTCGCCCTTAAAGCCGAGGCGCTTCTTGCCGATGCGGTTGCCGATGTGTTCTTCGATGCCTTCGAACGTGCCGCCGGCGATGAACAGGATGTTGCTCGTGTCCATCTGGATGTATTTCTGTTCCGGATGCTTTCTCCCGCCCTGCGGAGGAATGTTCGCGGTCGTGCCTTCGAGAATCTTGAGAAGGGCCTGCTGCACGCCTTCTCCCGACACGTCACGCGTAATCGACGGGTTCTCACTCTTGCGTCCGATCTTGTCGATTTCGTCGATGTAGATAATGCCGCGCTCGGCCGCGTCCAGATCATGATCGGCGGCCTGCAACAGGCGGAGAAGAATGTTTTCGACGTCTTCGCCCACGTAGCCGGCTTCCGTCAGAGTCGTCGCATCGCCGATGGCGAAGGGGACCTGCAGGGTCCTGGCAAGCGTGCGGGCCATCAGCGTCTTGCCGCAGCCGGTCGGTCCGATCAGCAGTACGTTGCTCTTTTCGAGCTCTACATCTTCCGAACGTGCTTTTTCGCGGTTGAGAATGCGCTGGTAGTGATTGTGAACGGCAACCGAGAGCACACGCTTGGCGCGTTCCTGGCCAATGACATAGCCGTCAAGGTCTGTCTTGAGTTCCTGCGGAGTCGGCACGCGCTTGAGCTTCAGCGGGTTTTTGCCACGCTGCGGCGACTCGCGCTGCATGATCGAATTGCACAGCTCAACGCACTCGTTGCAGATGTAAACGTCCGGCGGGCCGGCAATCAGCCGTTCCACCTGTTCGGCGCTGCGGTTGCAGAAGCTGCATAGTTCGGCCGCTCGTCCGCTGCCGGTTCCCGTTCCACTGGGTCGTCGAGCCATAAAATTCAAACCTCTCTAAAACACTTCTACCACAGAGGACACAGAGAGTACAGAAAAGGGTTCAGGGTCTAGGGTCCAGGGTCTAACTCTTGCCAGCCCCTATACCCTGAACCCTAAACCCTGTTCCCTGCTCTATTTCAGAACTTCGTCGATCAGCCCGTATTCCTTGGCCTGTTCGGCTGACATGAAGAAATCACGGTCGCTGTCCTTGGCGATGCGGTCTTCAGACTGGCCGGTGTGCTTCGAATACAGGTTATTCAGGCTGCGCTTGAGGCGCAGGATTTCCTCGGCCTGGATGACGATGTCCGCAGCCGTGCCCTGCGCACCGCCCCAGGGCTGATGAATCATGATGCGGGCGTTGGGCAGCGCGAAGCGTTTGCCCTTCGTGCCGGCGGACAGGAGGAACGCGCCCATGCTGGCGGCCTGGCCGATGCAGTAGGTGGCCACGTCGTTGGTCACATGCTGCATGGTGTCGTAGATAGCCAGACCCGCGTTCACCGAACCGCCTGGCGACATGATGTACATGTCGATGTCGGCTTCCTTGTTGGTGAGCTGCAGGAAGAGCATCTGCGCCACGATGGTGGCTGCCGAGAAATCATCGATCGGGCCGCCCAGGAAAATGATGCGGTCGTTCAACAGGCGGCTGTAGATGTCCCAGCTTTTTTCACCGCGTCCGGTGCGTTCAACAACGTGCGGAATGATCGTGGCATGCGGGTCTCTGATCATACGGATTTAAATCCCCCTTAGTGTCCGTGTTCGTGCCCGTGAGAGTGGCCGTGCTCGTGACCATGATCATGGCTGTGGCTATGATCGTGGGCGCCGGGCGCGTGTTCAGGATGTGCGTGTTCCGCCTCGTCCGGCTTGGGCGCCGGCTTGCGCGGAACGATTTTCACTTCGGCCTGCTCGACGAGGAACTCCAGCACTTTGCGGATCTTCAGGTCGGCCTGAAGCTCTCCGATGCGGTCCTGTTCGAGCAGCTTGTCGTAGAGCTCGGACGCGCGCATGTTCTGCGAGCGGGCCAGCTTGACGATTTCTTCATCCACGTCCTCGTCGGTCACTTCGATGCCTTCCTTTGCGCAGATGGCATCAACGACAAAGAAGCGGCGCATTTCATTGCCCGCGCGGTTGGTCGCGTCGAGCTGCATCTTTTCGTTGCCGCTGAGCATCGCGGGATCCACGCCCATCTGCGCCAGCTGCTGCATGCTTTCATGCATCGTCCGTTCCGACATCATTTCGGTCAGGCGCTTGGGCAGTTCAAAGGGCGTTGCAGCGACCACTTTGTCGAGCAATTCGTACTGCGTTTTACGGCGGATTTCGTTGCCGACGTTTTCGAGCAGCGACGAGCGGATCTTGTCCTTGAGTTCGTCGGCTGACTTGAGTCCCATTTTCTGCGCCAGCTCGTCATTGAGCTCCGGCATCTTGCGGCTCTTGATGCTCTTGGCAGTGAATTCAATCGTCGCCTTCTTGTCGCGGAATTCAGCCTTCGGGAAATGCGCGCCGAGAACTTCTTCAACCGTGCGCTTCTCGCCGACCTTTGCGCCTTCCAGGTACTTTGCCCCAAGATGCGCATACGCACCGATGACATGGCCGTTCATCACAAGGAGTTGGCCTTCTTCCTTATGGACTTCATTGCCATCGACGAGGATGCGCAGATCGCCCGTGACGACGTCGTGTTCGACGACGGCATGATCGGCCGGCGCGTCCACTCGTTCGGCAAAGCGTTCCAGGATGCGCTCTAAAGCCAGCGACATTTCTTCAGGAAGAACCTCGACCTCTTCCTGTTCAACGGCCAAACCCTTGTAGTTGCCAACTTCGAACTTCGGTTTAATTTCAACTTCCAGATCGAAGGAAAACGCCTGTCCGCGCTCGGCTTTGTACTTGCCCGGATCGACCATTGGCTGGCCAACAACTTCGAGCTTTTCTTTTTCGATCGCCGAACGCACGCCGCGCTGCAGCAGGTTTGCAGTGACCTGTTTCTTGATGTCATCGCCGAAGCGTTTTTCGATCACGTTGCGCGGGATTTTGCCCGGGCGGAAGCCGGGAATGCGCACCGCGCCGGCCAGCTCTCCGCAGACGCTGTTGAACTCGTTGTCGACCTCGCTGGTGGGGATCGTGACACCCACGGTCTTGGCCCAGGTGCCGGTGTCGGACAGCTTCGTTTCAACAGTGATCGGCTTATCCTGCTGCATTGCTTCGTACGCTGTGTTTGCCACGGACTGATTTTCCTTCAAACAAGCCGCCCCACCGGCGCTAGTGACGACCCAGGTCTTGCGGGGGGATGCGGGCTAAGGTCAGAACTGCTCAAAAATGGGTCAATCATGGCCGGATTAGTGGCCATCCCTCTCGAAAAAGAAAGCCCCGCAAATGTTGGGGCTTTCTCCCGGACTTTTATAGAGAATATTGGCGTACCGTCAAGGTTAAAGCCCCAGCCAACCCGGCTTTTTCGGCCGTTCGGAACAGATTCGACGCAAAGGCACTAAGTCTCGAAGCCCAAAGCCTTTTGTTAGACGCAAGGGGACGGCTCGAACGGGCGAGATGAAATTATCTTTATGTCTTGGAGTCTTTGCGACTTCGCGTTGAGCTGTTTTGCCGTTATCCACCGGCAACGTTCTGCGGCGGTTGTGTCGGACGGTTTTCGCGAAAGCTCTTGATGATGGCTTTTGCTTCGTCCATCTGGCGCAAGCCTTCGAGCAACAGCGCCATGGTGTTGCCTACAATCGTTTTCTTGGGCGTAGGCTGTTCCAGGTCAAAACGGAACGCTCCCGTTTTAAGATGGAAGAGCAGAAAGAGCGCGTCGGCGCCTTCGATGTCATGCAGTTCCGCGTGTCGTACGGCGCCTTCAACAAAGTGAATCTGCCCGTAGCGTTTGCCGTCGCTGACGTTGAGCACGCCCGTGAGACGAAGCGGCTCAACCATGCTCAGGATCTTCGTGACGTCCAGCACACCCAGCGCGCCGGAGAACACGCCGGGCGTCTTGAGCAACTCCTCTGGAGTGATCACGTTGGGCTGGACCTGCACGGCTGTGCCACCGGGACGGCGCGGGGCGAAGGTTGGGATATGCGATGGTGTGCGCTGCACCAGGAGACTGCGAACCTTGTCCAGGAAGGCGTCAGCCGAGCTGGGCAGTACCAGCCACTGATCTGTAACGGATTCGGTCCCGTAGGGTTCAAGCTTCGAAATCTGCTCGGCGCTGCTGATCAAAAAAAGGAATGGAACAGTGTTGGACTTACTGAAGCTGCGCGCGGCACGGAAGAACGACATAGCCTCGCCCGCAGGTCCTGTGAGATCCAGGATCACGCAGCCAACAAGATTCCCTCTTACGCATTCCCACGCATCGCGCAAACTTTGTGGCGCCAGTGCTGTTTCGCCGGCCTGCTGCAAAATGGCAACGAGCGCACCTAGTGTCTCCGGACTGTAGCAGACCAGGAGTACGCCTCGTGGCACACGGTTCTTCGAGTCTTTGTTTTCGACTTCACCCATTGCGTCCGAATTGTATAACCGCTTGCCCTACTTTGATCAAACAGGGAATCGCAAGAGGCATTGGGCGCACTTAGCGGGCTCAAAAACGGCCGAACTGGGCGTTCGTGCCCTGTTTTGACTTTTATAAGCTCGCCTGAGGCTGTTTATTAACCGGCCTGATCAGGCTTACTCCTTCTTTGGGGCAGCATCTGGAGGAGCGGAGGCGTCCGCAGGCGCAGCCGGAGCAGCCGGGTCCGCTGCGGCATCAGCGGGCTTGTCGGCTGGCGGAGGCGGAGTTTCCTGCGTAGCGCCAGCATCGTTAGTAGCGGGCGCAGCATTGATGGTCGGCTTCGGGGGGAGCTTCAGAACAGGCGGCGCTGTTTCGCCATTTTCCTTTGTCGCAGGATCATCGGACGAACCTCCCGCCGCAGCATTCTGCTGCTCCTGCCAATGTTTGTAACCGTAGAATCCACCCACCCCGAGAATGGCAAGTATCAGAACCGCTTTTACAGCAGTCGCGATGGGCGAAGAGGGCGGCGCTTCGCGCTTGCGCAATTTCATTGATTTCTTATTAGATTTTGCCGACTCATCCGAATCCGCAACTTCTTCTGCGTCAGTCTCCCCGGACTCGGCTTGAGCAGCTTCGGCGGCCGGTTTCTCGTCGGTGTCGGCGGAACCGTCATCCTTGGCCAGCATCATCGTCTGCTTGGGAGGCTGCTTGCGTTTAACGACGGGTTTTCCTGCATTCTTCGGACCGTTGGCGGCCTGCTTCAAAAGCCCTTTTAGCTTGCCGCCGGCAAGGTGCGCGCCGAGGTCTTCCATTTCGTTGCTGGAACTGAGCGAGACGACGAAGTTTTTCGATGCCAGTTTGAGCACATCGCCGTCCGCAAGCGCGGTGGGTTTCTTGACGGGCTTGCCATTAACCAAGGTTCCGAAGCGGCTGCCCAGATCATTGATCAGCCACTGTCCGTCCTCGAAGGTCAATTCAGCATGTTTGCGTGAGACGCTGTCGTTCTCAACGACGCAATCGCATCCCTCATCACGGCCTAACGTTGATGGCGAGTCTTTTTCGGGCTCGAGAGTGAATGAGAATTCAGACGATTCCAGATGAAGAATCATGAGAGCGGCGTCTCCAGAGCGTTAGCGTGCCAGACCATAGCTTAAGGCTGACACGAGGTGCATGCAATTCAAAGTGATCCGTGCGATTGGTATGACGCATCAGCACGCTGAACATTGCGTCGATTTTCGTCTTTACTTTTTCCAATAGAACAAGAACCTGTAAGGACTTCCATCAGTGCTGTTGCACGAAAAATGGCCTTTAATAAGCTCGCGCCCATGGAACACACACCTGAGAAGTCGCTTCCCAGCGCGCAGCGTCTGCTGCAGATTATTCACACGCAAACTGAAATTGTGAAATCCGACCTGGACCTGACAAAGGTCATGGATTTGGTCGCACAGCGGGCGCCCGAGCTTACCGGTGGTAGCGGCGGTGTGGTGGAACTCGCCGAAGGCGCGCAGATGGTTTACCGCGCCACCACAGGAACCGCGACCAATTACCTGGGCCTTCGCATTCAGCGCGAGGGCAGCCTTTCGGGTCTTTGCGTTGCGACCGGAAAACCGCTGGTGTGTCATGATACAGAAACCGATCCGCGCGTGGACCTGCAGGCGTGCCGAAAAGTCGGCGCCCGCTCAATGGTGGTTGCTCCGCTGCTCTACAAAAATAAGCCCGTGGGCGTACTGAAGGTGCTCTCGCCCTTGCCGAATGCTTTTAAGCAGGAAGACATCACGACGCTGGAACTGATGTCCGAACTGGTCGCGGCATCGATGACGCATGCTTCCAACTTCCAGACGCAGGCCGAAGAGTCCAAGCTTCTGTTCATGCGCGCAACGCAGGATTCGCTGACGGGTCTGGCCAACCGCGCGCTGTTCTACGACCGCATGCGCCTGTGCCTGGCAGCCGCGCGACGGGACAAGTTTTCGTTCGCCGTCGAAATGCTCGACATGGATGGACTCAAGCAGCTCAATGATTCCCTTGGGCATGCTGCAGGCGATGCGGCGCTGCGCGAGCTGGGCACGCGCATGCGCCGGACGACGCGCGATGCCGACACCGCCGCGCGGCTGGGTGGAGACGAGTTTGCCATTATCCTTGCGCACGTCGCCGATCGCCAGGCCGCGTTGAACCACAGCCGCCGCCTTGCCGAAATCATTGACGCGCCGTTCCAGTTCGACAGCACCACGCAGCTTCAGCTCCGCGCCAGCATAGGAGTCGCTGTGTTCCCGGATGACGGCAAAGAGATCGACACGCTGATTCACTTCGCCGACGAAGTGATGTACGCAGCCAAACGCCGGCGAAAGGGTACCGCTTAACGAACAAGCAGTATATGACACGCTCGCAACAACACGCCAGGGCTATATGATTGTTCAAATGCGCGGAAGCCAATCCGATCAATTCGTACACAGTATTCAACTCAAGAGAAACGAAGTTAAATCGTACGCGTTGTACCCGTTTAACCTTCCAATAGTGAAATCACTTAATCGATTACAAATCGATCCACATCTAACATTTATTGTGGGCGACAACGGCTCTGGAAAGTCGACCTTGCTAGAGGCGATTGCCGCTTCTCTTGGCTTCAATCCAGAAGGTGGGAGTAAAAATTTCAGCTTTGGAACACGTGAATCGCATTCCGATCTACACAAGTACTTGCGAGTTTGCAAAGGAATCAAAAAACCGAAGGACGGCTATTTTCTACGAGCTGAAAGCTTTTTTAATGTGGCTACTGAAATAGAAAAACGTGATGAAGAGCCTGGTGGCGGTCCTAAAATAATTGAGTCATACGGGGGAACTTCGCTGCACGAGCAATCACATGGCGAATCTTTTCTTTCACTCGTCTGCAATCGTTTTCGCGGAAATGGCCTGTACTTGTTAGACGAACCCGAGGCAGCACTTTCTCCGCAACGGCAACTCTCAGTATTGTCGCGAATGCATCAGCTGATTCAGCGCGACTCTCAGTTCATTATCGCGACACACTCGCCAATTCTGATGGCCTATCCAGATGCGCTGATTTACGGCTGCACACCTGAAGGATTAAAGAAGGTTCAATACGAAGACACCGAGCACTTTCGCGTCACGCGCGATTTTCTCGCCAATCCGAACCGGATGCTTCGGGAGCTATTCAAAGACGATGACGATTTATCAGACGACACGCTTTTTGACAAATGACACGCGCAGTTGCGACAGTGCAACCTGTTTGAGTTCATAATGCCGCGCCACCGGCGTTACCTTCGGTTGCGGTTGTTGAGCGTCAGATTTGGCTGGCTTGCTGCAGGCGCCTGCTGCTGTACCAGGAACTGCTCCTGCAGCTGGCGGATGTAGTCGCGCGCTTTCGGAAACGTCGGCTGCACACTCAGGATCGCCTGAAACTCGCTCACCGCCCGCCGGTAATACGCCGCCTGCTTCGTTTGCGCACCGGCATTCCAGTACGCCAGCGCCAGTGCTTCGCGATAATTCAGATTGTTCGGCGCCAGCTCAAGCGCGCGCTCGCGGTTCTGGACTTCGTCGACAAACTTCTTCATCCACATGTGGATTCGCGCCGTTTGTGCGAACGCTTCAGCGCGCAGTTTGGGATCAAGCTCCGCCGCACGGCTGGTGGCGCTGAAGGCCTCGGCAACAATACGCTCGTCCGCTCTCGCCGATATTTTGTCGACGCCTCTGCGGCCAAGGCAGAGTCCCAGTCCGAGGTACGCGCGCGCCATCTTCGGGTCAACGGCAATGGCATCGGAGAATGCTTTCTGCGCGCCGTCGAGGCGCTGGCTGTCGGTGAGTCCCGGCTGCGCGAGCAGCTTATAGCCCTGCTCCACCAGTGGCCCGGCTTCGCGCGGCCCCAGATACATGCGCGCAAGCACGGCAATCAGAACAAGGGCTGCCAGTCCTGCCGCGCCCGCCAGCAATGGACGGCGGTTCTTTGCGGCTGCGTCGAGAATCTCCTGCACGCGCGCCTGCGACTGCGAACGAATGTCCAGCGGCTCGCCATTCAGGAATTTTGTAATGTCGATCGACAATGCGCGGGCGTTCGCGTAGCGGCGTTCAGCGTTCTTCTCAAGACACTTCGTGACGATGTGCTGAACGTCCTGCGGCACTTTGATATTCAGCACCCGCAACGGCTTGGGCTGCTCTTTGGTGATCTTCAGCATCAGCCGCAGCGCGTTTTCGGCCTGGAACGGTGGCTTGCAGGTGAGCATCTCATAGAGCACCGCGCCCAGCGCCCAGACGTCCGAGCGCGGGTCGACGGCTTTGCCATCTCCGCGGGCCTGCTCGGGCGCCATATACGCAGGCGTGCCGCAGACCAGGCCTGAAGCGGTCAGCCGCGTGATTTCGTCCAGCGATTTGACCAGCCCGAAATCCGCTACCTTAGGCGAGTTGAATTCATCGATGAGAATATTGCCCGGCTTTAGATCCCGATGAACGTAGCCGGCTTCGTGCAGCGCGCCAATGGTCTCGGCGACTGACTTCATCAGCACGAGGCAGTCGTTCACTGAAAGCGTTTTCTCAGGGATGACTTTGTCTAGCGAGCGGCCTTTGACCAGTTCCATCGCCATGTACGGGCGGCCGTCAATTTCTCCGACGGCATAAACCTGCACCATTCCCGGGAGCGAGAGTGCCTTGGCCGTTTCGCATTCGTGTTGAAAGCGTTCCCGCTCGGACTCACCGGCTTCCGGGCCTTCAAGAAGAACCTTCAGCGCCACTGTGCGGCCAGTGTCTTTTTCGCGGCCACGGAACACCGCGCCAACACCGCCGCGGGCAATCTCGCCTTCGATTTCATACGGACCGAAGGTGCCCTCGAGCAACGGCCGCCGGGCATTCTTCTTCGGTCTGGCTTCTGCGGACTGTGTGGGCTGTTCGGAAAGCTGCGCCGCTTTGTGAAGAGCCGGGATTTTTGCAGCGACTTCGGCGTGTGGCTGAGGAGCAGGTGCCGAGGCCGGAACAGGCTCAACCCCAACCGCACTCTTCGGTGAGCGGATCACGACATCAGAATATTTCGGCTCGTCTTTCCTTTCCGGAGCAGCCGGAGCTTCCGCCAGTGCGACAGCAGCTGCCTCGGGCATCGATGCTCCGTTTGCGTTCGCCGACACGCCGTTGGCACCGTTGACGTGTGCCCCGTTCTTTGCATGAAGCTTCCAGCGGATTTCCTTGAGCTTGTCGCGCAGATCGTGAACGGGCTGGCTGTTGCCGACATCGAGCTGTTTCTTGACCTCTTCGGGAAGCGGAATCCTTTCAGCCTCAGCGACGAATGGCAGACCGCCCGTGCGGGTTGATTTGCTGGCAGGCTCGGCAAAGACAGGTTCGCTGCTGCTTGAAGCGGCCGGAGCGGGCGAAGCTTCCTTCGCTGGAGCGGCAGGCGCAGCTGAAGCTTTCGGCGCCGCCGGCGCTGCAGCGAAATCGTCTTTGGTCAGGAACGGCGAAGCATCGAACGCGACCGTGCACGCGACGCAGTTGATCGCGCAGCGGTCTTTGGTGATGTTCGCTTCAAAGCCGGTCTTGCACAGCGGACAAACGACACGTGGCATAAACAAAATCCCCCCACCCCGTTAAGGGCATAAATCTCCCCTAAGAGACATCGGCAATATAAGGAGGGGACTGCAGGGGAATTGCGGATTGCGAATCCGAATTGCGGATTAGCAATGCAACCACAATCGTCATTCGCCAGCATGCTCTGTTGAAAACGTCTTCTTTTAACGCCAAGGACGCCAAGAGCGCCAAGGACGCCAAGAAATATCAGGATGACAATCTTGGCGACCTTGGCGTTCTCCGCGTCCTTAGCGTTTAGAAGTTTAGAGCATTTCTTTAGAGCATCGTTCGGACGTCAGAGCACTTCCAGACACATCAGCGCGCTCATGGTCTTGGCGTCGCAGATGTTCCCATTGCGAATCGCGCGACGTACTTCGGGCATCGTCATCAGAGCCGGTTCGATGTGCTCATCTTCGTCTTTTTCAGCAAAGGCGGGCTTGAGCTCCCACGCTTTGAAAAGATAAATCTTTTCGCTGCAGAATCCGGGAGCGGTAAAGATGGCGCCAAGCGGCTTCCATTTTTTTGCCGAGAAGCCGATTTCTTCAATCAGTTCACGCTTAGCGCACGCCAGCGGCTTCTCGCCTTTCTCGAGCGTTCCTGCCGGGATCTCGAGCATCCATTCGCCGGTTGCCGGGCGGAACTGGCGGATCATCAGCACGCGGCCTTTTGCGTCAATCGGCAGAATGGCGACCGCACCGGGATGTAAAATCGAATGGCGCTTGAAGCGGCTGCCATCCGGCGCCTGCCACTCTTCATCGCGAACGGTGAATACGCGGCTGGTCAGGACGGTCTTTTTCTTCAGCAGTTTGAAACGGCCGGGCATGGTCAAGCGTCTCCCCTGGTAGATCTGGCGTG
>DASPJR010000180.1:0-6453 GCA_035628505.1 Planctomycetota bacterium
GTTCGCGGAGCGAACAAGAAGCCACAGTTCGGACGTGTATTTCTGTTCGGCCGCACACATCGACGCAGCGCGTCTCAACCGGAGCTTCTTGTCGCTGCGCGACACGGCCCGTTGGGCCGTGCCACCCAAGGACAATCGCGCCCAAGCTGGGTGGCCGTGCCGTTGTGCCACGCCACGAAGTGGTGTGCCCAAACCGTCCGATTTCAGACGACGCGTGTTTCTGTTCGGCCACACGCATCCGACGGAGCGCGTCTCAACGGTGCTTCTTGTCGCTGGCGCTGAACGGCTCGTTGGTCGGCGATCGGCACTCGTCATGGAAGGTGGCAGGTTCGTAGCTGCCGCGGTCGTGGTTGGGACGAAACGTGCTTTGTCTTTTCTGAAGAAATTTGGTATGAACGGTTTTGACCGGTCCGCACATGGGGAGGACCGGAAAGAATTCTCATCGCGTTGGAATGTATTTTCGTGATAAAACCGCTCGTCATTGCTCACCGCGGCGCCTCGCAACAGGCACCTGAAAACACCCTGCCGGCCATCGAAAAAGCGCTCGCTGCGGGCGTGGACATGCTTGCCCTGGAAGTGCAGAAGTCCAAGGACAACAAACCGCTGCTGCTGGCGGACGTGAGCCTGGATCGCACCACCAACGGCACAGGCCGCGTCGTACGCATGAATGCCTCAGAGATCACGGCGCTTGACGCCGGGTCGTGGTTTAATGCCGACTTTGCCGGCACGCGCGTTCCGCTGCTGGCCGACGCGCTCAAGAAAATCGGAACTAAGGCGCGCGTGATGCTCACGCTGCCGGAAACACGCGCGGGCACCCCCTGGGCCGATGAGTTGCTGAAAGTGCTGAAAGAGCGGAAGAACCCGGCGGAGGACGTGCTGGTCTTTTCCGATTCGGACAGCCTGAAATCGTTCCGGGAGCTGGCTAAGGATTTTTCCTACTCGTTGGTGCTCGGCGAGAAGGTCGATGGCTGGCTGTTTTTGGAGAAGGCGGACAAAATGGGCCTGAAGGTTGTGCGGCCATATCGTCCGCAGATCGATTCGGTGCTGATACGGCAGGCGCATGCCAAGGGAATCAAAGTGTTTGCGTATTTCGCGAACGAAGAAGCAGACTTGAAAGCCTTGCTTGAACTGAGGGTGGATGGCATCATAACCGGAAGACCGGAGCGGCTGAAAGCCTTGCTTGACGGGAGTGCGAGCTGAAGAGTCTATGAAGGTGGCGGAGCCGAAGAACGGACTAAATAGCCCGCCTTCAGACATATAGACTCTTGAGATACCGCGAAAGAAGAGACTCAGGACAAGACGATGGGTATGAAGTGCGACGTTGGGAGCTGTGAGAATGAAGCCACGGTGCACCTGACCGAAATTCGGGAAGGCAAGAAGCACGAAATGCACCTCTGCGAACGCTGCGCGGCCGAAAAGGGCCTGCCGGGCAAAGCTCATTTCTCGATTTCAGATCTTCTCGCCGGCATCGCCAGCCAGGCGCAGGCTCAGGCACAGAAAACGCCGCGCCGGAGCAAAGAAGCGGCCTGCCCGGTCTGCACCACCACGCTCACGCAATTCCAGTCTTCCGGCCGCTTCGGCTGCCCCGAATGCTACAACACGTTCCGCGATGATGTTCAGGGGCTGGTCGAAAAAATCCACGACGCCGCGCAGCACGTTGGAAAAGTTCCACGCCGCGTCTCGTCGGAAATCTCGCTGCAGAAAGATGTGCGCCAGCTTCAGCTCGATCTCAAGCGCGCCATCCGCAAGGAAGATTACGAAAAGGCCGCGGCCATCCGCGACCAGATCAAGCAGATTGAAGACAAGCTCAGCGCGCAGGAACAGAATCCGCCGCCGGCTGCAGCACCCAAGGCGCCGCCTGCAGGCGGATCGGGCGGGAAGAAGAAGTCGGACGGCGGCGAGAAGAAATAAGACTGCGATACATGACCAACACAGCCATCAACGACATGATCAAGTCTTCCGGTGAATGGATGCGCGGCACCGGCCCGGAAGCCGAGATCGTCATCTCCAGCCGCGTGCGCCTGGCGCGAAACATCCGCGGCTTCCGCTTCATCACGAAGATGGACGCGACCGAGCGCGGCACGTGCGAAGCGCTGATCCAGGAAAAAATCGTCGAGGCTAAAATTGCGCAGAACGGCGCCTACATTCCGCTGCACAAGACCGAGAGCCTGGATCGCAAGTTCCTTGTCGAGCGGCATCTGATTTCAAAGGAACACGAAGACGCGCAGCATCAGCGCGGCGTGGCGATCGGCGACAACGAAGCGGTCGCGATCATGGTCAACGAGGAAGACCACATCCGCCTGCAGGTGCTGCAGTCCGGTTTCCAGCTCAATGAAGCGTGGAAGCTCGCCAACCAGATCGACGATGAGCTTGAGCAGCGCCTGGACTATTCCTTCTCGCCGCAGCTGGGCTATCTCACGGCGTGTCCAACCAACGTTGGCACGGGCATGCGCGTGTCGGTGATGCTGCATCTGCCGGCGCTGGTGCTCACGCGGCATATCGAGAAAGTTTTCCAGGCTGTCGGCAAGATCAACCTGGCCGTACGCGGGCTCTACGGTGAAGGCACCGAAGCCAGCGGGCACTTCTACCAGATTTCAAACCAGGTGACGCTCGGACGCAACGAAGACGAGATCGTCAAGAACGTCCAGGATGTTATTCCGACGATCGTCGGCTACGAGCACCGCGCGCGGCAGTCGCTGCTTTCCAAAGATCGCAAGCGCCTGGAAGACCGCGTCTGGCGAGCCTACGGAATGTTGAAATACGCGCAGCTTCTGCCCAGCGACGAAGCGATGATGCTGCTGTCGGCCGTGCGCATGGGCGTACACCTGGGGCTGCTGAAAGACCTGTCGCTGCGAACGGTGAACGAGATGTTTATTTTCACGCAGCCGGCGCATCTTCAGAAATTCACCGGCCGCAACCTCGAGCCCATGGAGCGCGACGTCAAGCGCGCCGAGTTCGTGCGCTCGAAGCTGAATCACAGTAAATAACCCCGCGGGGATGTCAGCGCAGGGTTCCGGTTTTCGCGTTGGATTTGAATCCGGCCACCAGGTTCTGCTGCAGGTACAGGCCCTCGAACGCAAGAGAGACGGGAAGATCCAGAGGGAAGTTCTGGTTGGGCCCGAAGCCCGCCGCGGTGAGACCGGCGGCAAGATCCTGCTTGACGAACTTCACCGTGTAACGCGACTCGCCGTTGCGCGGCTTGGAGAGCTTGAACTGCGACGAGCCGCTCACGACAGTCGCGTTGATGCCGCCGATGTCAAAGACCAGCGTGCGGCCTGTCAGCGGTGTGCCCGTCGCGAGAGGCAGCGTGCCGCTGAACGAGAAGCTGTCGCGCCCGGGTTTTGAATAGGAAATCTTCAGGCTGATCTTGCGGATTGGGACGGACACAGTGATCGCGGGCGCCGGCGCGCTGGCGGGATCCGCCTGATCAAATCCCAGCTGCGTTTCAATGGCGTTGGGGACGCCGTCGCCGTCCATGTCGCTGTCGAAGTCGTTGGGAATACCGTCGCCATCGATGTCCAGCGGATCAACGACCGGAGCCGTGTTGATGACCTTCAGTAACTGCAGCCCCGCGACCACGTTTCCGGCAGTGGTGACGAAGACGTCGCGGAATGTCGGCGGCGCGTCGAGAGTGGCTGTCACGTTTACGCGCAGCTCGGTTGGGCTGACGAGCGTCACCGAGTTTACGGTCAGACCACTGCCGGAGAAGGAGGCTGTGCTTTCAGCGGTGAAGGCTGTGTTTTCTCCGGTGAGTACCAGGTCCAGGGTTTCACCGGGGGTAATCGCGGATGGCGTAATCGACTTGATGAGGGGAAACGCAGGGAGCGCGCTGGCGACGCGGAAGGCGTTCCGTTGAAACAAGCCGTCGACAGTGACATCGCGGAATTCGACGGCGGCGTCGGGAGCGATTTCGATAGTGGCCTGCAGCGTTGTCAGCGAGAGCGCGTTGACCGCCTTCACAGTGATGCCCTCATTGCCGAACGAAACGGCCGACGTGCTCGCAAAGCTCGTGTTCACGCCCAGAATGGTGACGGTGAGGGTGCTGCCGCGTTCGCCGCGTATGGGGGAGACTGAAAGAATCAGCGGAGTCGACGTGGCTTCATTGACGGTAAAGACGCGCACGCCCAGCGCACTTTCGTTGGCGGTCTTTACGGTGACATCGCTGGGGCCGGTAAGCGCGCCAGTCCCGATTGTGATATTGGCCGAGAGTTCGATAGGCGAACGGACACTGACACTGTTGACGGTGATCGCCGTATTCGAGAACGACACGGTGCTGCTCGCATCGAAATTCGTGTTCTGTCCCTGGATCAGCAGGTCCAAGGTGGTTCCGGCCGGCGCGGTGCGGGGCAGAGCCTGCACGACAGCGGGAAAGATGCCGCCGGCCGTCAGATTTTCGGTGGCAGCAACCAGACTGGCCGTGTCAGTCTTATCAATCTTGAGCAGCACGCCGCCGGTGCCATCGGTGATCTGGCCATAGGCGTCGGTTGCGGATGTGAACGTTTCGGTGGGCACGAGCTTGGAGATATCGAGTTCCGGGCCGGGCTGGACGATTCCGGTCATGCCTTCTTCGCCGCGTTGCGAAATCGCGGATTGCGCGCGGAAGAACGAATCCTGTTCGGTGAGCAGCGTGTTGACGCGAACGCCTGCGGTGCGCAGCAGCGCGACGGTGACGATAATGCTCAGGAATTTGTGCGGCGGCGCATCGGTGGCGAGGAACACAGTCGGCCGGCCGCCAGTCGTTCCGACCGCCTGCCGGGAGACTTGCCAGAGGGCTTCGACAGATGCTTCCGGCACGTCGTCTCCGCCGTCGGCGCTAAGCGCTGCGACCTGGGACTGGATAACCGACAGGTCCTTTGTTGCCGCGTTTGTGCTGACATTGTCTTTGAACGTGATGAGCTGAAAGGTTGTCGTAGTCGACGCGGGATCGAAACGCTTCAGGAATGCCAGCAGGCCGTCTCGCACGCTTCCGATCTCCGGCTGCATACTGGCGGTCGTATCGATGAGGAAAAAGAGCTGCGCGGAAACTTCCAGCGGAACGAGAGGGCCAACGTAAACGCCTGTGGCCGGCTCAGCCTGGTCAACACCCGCTGCGGTCCAGAACAGCGGCATGCCTTTGGCGTTGGTGCGAGCAAGCTCGACAAGCGGCGATGGAAAATCGATCGTCAGGTTGTCATTGTTCGGATTCGGATCAGCAGCTTTGGAATCTGATGAAAGCACGACCTTGCCGTCGGGGGTGACCAGCAGAATGCTGAAGAACATCTGCGGGTTCCTGGTGCTGTTCAAATTCTGCTCGAACTCGAACCGGACGACGCGGCCGGTGGGCGTTTCAATTTCAGTCGCCGCCCCGCGCGGCGTGAGCGGCAGGGGTGCGACGCCGTTGCCAGCGAATAGAGGGGCATAGAGGTCCGAAACGGTCTGCCCGATGAACGTGACACTGGTCGAAGGAATGATGAGGTTGGGGATGAGCTGGTCTTTGGTGAGATAATCCCACAAAGCGTCGAGAGTCCCGACGCGCGCGGTCTTCAATTCGCGGAAAAGGCGTTCTGCGCCCCAATTCACCCTGTCAAAGGGTTCCAGAACGCTGCCGCCATCGTAGAGATCGAAGATGATGCGTGCGGTCGTCTGTTCGCTCCCTTCGGAATTGAGCGTCCCCGCGGGATTGACCACGCCCGGATTTGTTTCAACCGGAAAGCTGATGTCAGAGAAAAGTCCGTTTTCGAAATCGTCAAAGTCATTGTTGTTAAATCGCGGAGCCAGACCGGTGCCGTGCGCATGGGAAATCTCGGCGGCAAAAATCAGAGGAAAAGCGTTGGCAATGCCTTCTGCCCAGGCCAGACCGATGCCGATTTTTTTGTCGCCACGCTGACGGATGAGATCCTGCGTAGCGTCATGCGTTCCGCCGAAATTATCGTCCATGTCGAACTGCTTGGCGAGGTAGTGGGAGAACTCATGCAGGATGACGTCAAAGTCCGCGTAATCGTTTACAGCAATGTTCATATCGATGACGGTGGCCATTGTCGTCATCGGAATTGCCATACTGATCACTTCCGATCCACGATCCAGGATATTGGGAAAGTTGATTTCGAGAAACCCGGCAGTATTCAATTCGGCGCTGGCATCCACGAAGCGGCGCGCCAGAAAAACGCAGGAATAGACCGCCCACACGCGCTGCTTTTCAATATCCGTATCCGATAGTGAGAGTTTGTCGAAGTTGATGTTGTTCGGAAGTTTCGCCGCGATTGAGGCCTGGTCTACAACATTGGTGAACACTTGTTCGAATGAGTAGATGGTTCCGGGAATGCCCGGCGATTCAATTTCGAACTTGTCGGTGCGCGACTCGGCGCGGATCACGAGCGTAAAAAACGTGCCGGGTGTCGGAACCGCGTTTGGCGGAATGGTGATCGTGTAGTTGCCGGCGTTATCCGTGACCGCTTCGCCCAGCTTGAATTCGTT
>DASPJR010000181.1:0-5477 GCA_035628505.1 Planctomycetota bacterium
TCCGGATCGATCTAAAGAGTGCGACGACCTTTGGGTCCTTAAACACCTGTGAATTCAAACGCACATTTGTCAGCGGCATCCTGGTTAAAGGCGTGAAGTCCACGACCTTTGTATCGGCGATGTTCAAGATCGATAGCGGGCAATTTACGAGCGGCGACAGATCGCTGACCGGTGTCGCATTGCATTTGAGCTCCTTCAGCGGAGCGCCGGCGAGCGGGCTGAGGTCGGAGATTTCCGTTGCGTCGCAATGAAACGTCTCCAGCGGCATGCCCTCGAGCGCGCTGATATCCTTAACCGAGGTATAATTGCATCGGAACATGGTCAGCTTAAGCCCCCTCAGCGGTGAGAGGTCCGAAAGAGAACTGGGGGTGCCAGTTGATCCGACTTCGAGTAATTTCAGCTTGTGCAGGGCGCGGAGCGGGCGCAGGTCCGTTACAAATTTTGAGTTTATATCGACCCAGTCTACGTCCCCACTTCGGTCGATACTATGTCCTGCGATTCCGTCATGGCCATTATTCAGTTCGCGCAGCTTCTGCTGAACGCGGGCCATCTGCTCCTTTCCCGGCAGCGCCTGAACTGATTTCACCCACTCATCCGTCACGCCGCTGGCTTGCGGTCCGGACAGCATCTCGCCTGCTTTCATGCTGTTGATGGTCTGTAGTGTCGGTATGGAGCGCAAGGCGTCCGCATCCCGCTCGAAATTGAAGTCGCAGGCCAGCATTTTTAACGGCAGCGACTTCAGCCGCGACAGGTCCTTCACCTGTGTCGCTTGAATATTCAAATCGGTCAGTGGCAGTCCGCTGAGCAGAGATAGATCTGAAAAACGAGTATTTGCGACGCTGAGAAATTCCAATTTCGTGTCCTTCAGCGGAGTGAAGTCGACAATCGGGTTTCCGCCGGCGTTCAGATGGGTCAGAGGGAGTTCCCGGATCACGGAAATGTCTTTGATGCGATTGCAAAAACAGAAGAGCTTTTTGATTTTCATACCGCGCAAGGACGAGAGATCGGCGATTTTCCCGGAATAGTCGTAGCCTCCTGCTATCGATAGAAGCTTCAAATCACTGAGTGCGCGGACGGGCGTGATGTCGCGCACATTGAACGTGCTTACAAATAATTCTTCGACCACGCCATTGCGTATGACATGCCTGTTGTCGCCTCCCCGGCCGTCGTAACCGGGATTCAGTTCAATCAGCTTGCGCCGCACCTCTTCGGCCTGCTGATCGGGCTGCATAGCCTGCACCAATTTGATCCATGCCTCATCCACCGCCTTGGGCGCAGGGCTCACCATTTTCGCCTGTGCGGTGGTATGAAACAATGCCTCGGGGGGAATGAGCTGCCGCGGCACGCCTGGCCCGGCCCAGGACAGCATCACACCGCTGCCTCTACCGCCCTGCCAGTAATCCAGCCGCAACGCATGCTCGCCTTCGGCCAATTCTATCGTTCCCTCTGCTTTTTCGGCCGGCGGCGGACTCGAAGAACCGAGCATGCCATGCCAGCCGTCGTTGTTGATCACGAGTTTGTCGTTAATGAAAAGCTGCGCACCGTCGTCGGCATCCGCATAAAAAATATAGCGGCCAGCTTTTTCAATTTTCAGCACTCCCTGCCAGCGCACAAAAAAGTTGCCGACCATGGTTGTGCCGCGAAATTCACCTTCTTCCTGCATGCCGAAGTCCACGCGTGAGTCCACGCGCACGAAGAGCGGGCCTGTTCTTGGAGTTGGAACACGGCTGGCGCTGACATCGGAACTCTGGAGACGGAAAAACTCGCCGACCAGGCCAGGCCGAAGAGCGGGCTGCTGGGGAACTGCCGCTCGTATGATTGGTGGACTGGCTTCCGCCGGCGGCACTTTTGCCGCGCTTCCCGGCTCAGAAGCTTCGGGCCCGTGCATAACAGGACCGCCAGCTTGCGGTGCGTTCTGCGAGGTCTTTCCTCCGCCAGGCGCAATGGCCAGCACGAGTGCCAGAACAGCGACGGCGCCGCCTGCAAGCAGCAGCGTGTTTCCGGGTTTCGCCGCGGGTTTGCGCGAAGATTGGCCGGCTGGCTCGCCTGCTTCGTCTCGATCGGCAGCACGTTCCTTGCGCCGTGAACCAATGGGCTGCAGCGGCCCAGCCGTGCCGCCTCTGCGCGGCGTGGTCCCGGTGGCTGTTCGCGAACCGCGCGGCTTCATGGCGATGCTGGATTTTCCAAAATCCAGCGCCGTACCGCGCGGCGCCTGGCCTCTGAGAATCAGCTCCAGATCCGCGATCAGGACGCTGCAATCGGCGTAACGGTCGGGGGCGTCCTTGGCCATCATCTTCTGAATGACGTCAACTACGCCGTCGGGAAGCTCGGGCACGATCTCGTGCGGATTCGTGAGCTCCTCCGATAAATGCTTGGCGATCACCACGGCTGCGCTGGGCCCTTCAAACGGCGTTTTTCCGGTAACCAGGTGGTAAAGCGACGCCCCCAGCGAGTAAATGTCAGTCCGCCCGTCGATGTGTTTGTCGCCGCGCGCCTGCTCGGGAGAGATATAGTGCGGCGAGCCCATGATCAGGCCGGTTTGAGTGACAAAGGTCGACTCCTGGTCTGAAGTATTTTTCGAAAGACCCAGGTCAAGAATCTTCGCCGTGCCATCCTGCGTGATCAGGATGTTCGCGGGCTTGATATCGCGGTGAATTACACCATGGCGATGCGCGTACTCCAGTCCGCGAGCGATCTGCAACGTGATTTCAACCGCATCCGTCCAGCCAAGCACCTTCTTTCGCTTCAAGCGCGCGTCGAGGGGCTCGCCTTCACAGTACTCCATGCTGAAGTAGTGCACCCCCGCATCGTCGCCGAACGAGTAGGCCGCAACAATGTTGGCATGATTCAGTTTTCCGGCCGCCTTTGCTTCACGCTTGAAGCGCGAGAGGAATTCAGCGTCGCCGGCATGTTTATGCGGCAGAACTTTCAAGGCAACGTTGCGCCCGGCAAGGCTGTCTTCAGCCAGGTAAACAGCACCCATGCCGCCTTCGCCGAGCTTTCTGAGCAGTTTGAAATTAGCAATCTGCTGCGGCGCGCTGCTGCGTTGAGACACTACCGTGCGTTCGATGGACTCACGCTGCATCTCTGTAATGGCGCCATTCTTTACGAGCGCCTCGGTAAGGCCCATGCTGAAGGCGGTGGCCTGCAGCTGCGCCTCTTGGATCTGCTCGGAAGTGGCCATGCGATTCTGGAGCACATAATTAGCGATGGTCTTGTCTAATTGTGTGTCGTTAGACATACTCGCTGCTCGCAGATGGAATTTAGATATACCTGCCAGAGGATAGCGCGCTTCCCAGAAGGTTCAAGCATTATCAATAAGTCAGCAAACGATACTTAAATCGGCAAATGTCTTAAGCACCGGATGCGTGTGCTCCGGCTGTTTCGGATTGCCTGGCCGCACGAGCAGGGCTGTCTGCATCCCCGCGCCGCGCGCCGCATCGAGCTCTGCCGTGACGTCGCTTAAGAAAAGGATCTCACCCGCGGGCCGGCCGACGCTTGCGGCGATGTTGCGATAGCTGCTGATCTCGCGTTTTGCTCCGACACGTGTGTCGTAATGGCCCTTGAAGAACGGAAGCAGATCGCCGGCAATGGTGTGGCCGAAAAACTGGCACTGCGCCTGGATGCTGCCGGATGAGTAGATGCGCACGTCGACGCCCTTCTCGCACCAGGCTTTCAGCGCCGGCGGCACGTCGGGATAAACGTGTGCGCGCAGCGTGCCGGAATCGTAACCGGCTTTCGACACCAGCCCCTGAAGCTGCTTGAGCCCCGTCGATTTGGAATCGATGTTCATCAGCCGGTTGACTTCGACGCGCAGTTTTTCGATCGCCTGCGGCTGGGTCAGCCCCAGGCACCAGGCCGCCAGCGACGGCGCGCCGGCATCTCTGGCGATCAGGTCCGCCGCGGCAACGAGCTCTTCCCTGCCCCAGTTTTTCTGCAAGTACGCTTCAACATTCTTGCGTACGTATGGGAACAGCTCGTCGTACACGTAGCTGATCGACGACGTTGTGCCTTCGATATCTGTGAGAATGCAGCAGCCGGTAAACGTGAGCGGCACGGGAGTCCTTCTCTGTCGAGCGTTATTTCGCGCCGACAACTGTCTTATACGGCTTGTCCGTGAGCGGCAGGTAGCGCGGCCCGAAGCAGATCGGCTCGTAGTCGGCGTGCACGCCATTGTCGACGTACTTCGGCGACCAGCCGGACGGATCTTTAAACAGGCGAATGGCTTTGATCGCCCTGTCGGAGCACAGATCAAACCAGTGCTCGGTTCCGGCGGGCAGATTGATCAGATCCCCCGCGTCGGTCTGCACGGCGATGACCGGACCGTTCTTTGGATGGATATGAAAAATGCCGCTGCCTTTGAGGATGAAGCGCACTTCATCTTCGCTGTGCGTGTGTTCCTTGTTGAACTTGTTGAGCATCGCGTCGAGGTTCGGCGTGTCGGGCGTCACGTTGATGACGTCGGCCGTCACGTACCCGCCGCGTGCTTTGAGCCGCTCTACTTCCGGCGCGTACGCCTTCAGAATCTCCTCTTGCGACGCATCGGGGTTGACGCGTTCAGCCACCGGCCAGCGCTCGTAAGTGATGCCCAGCGGCGCCAGGTATGCGGCAATTTCCACCGGATCTTTAATCTGACGATTCTCTGCCTTGATGCTGATCACAGCCATGACCATTCCTCCCCGTTCTTTGCGTTTTTGTGCCTTTGCGTAAGCTCAGTTCGCTTTCAATGAAAGCTTACGCCCGAGCACCTCAAACAGGAACTCGAAAATTTCGACATGCCGCCGCGCTTCGGCCAGATCGCGCCCCCACGTGTACAGGCCATGATTGCGGATCAGGTAACCGTGCCGAATCATGGAGTTCTGGGCGAAACGTGCGCGAACCTCAGACGCGAGCGGGGCAATATCCTGGGTGTTATCGAAAATCTCAACACGCTCGCGATGCTGGTGCGTGGAAACTCCGCTCAGGCCCTTGAGCATCTCGTAGTCTTCAATCACGAGCGCTCCGTCTTTGAAATACAGATCCGACAGCAGTGTCGCCCAGACCGAATGCGTATGCAGCACAGCGCCGACGCCGGGCAATTCATACGCCGCGACATGCAGCAGCGCCTCGGCCGAGGCCTTCGCGCCGGATGGGCCTGCGACCAGGCGCGCATTCTCGTCGAGCACGACAAAATCCGCCGGCTGCAGGGCGCGCTTGTCCTTGCCGCTGGCCGTTGATACCAGCCGCAGCGGCTTTTCATTGACGCGAATGCTGTAGTTGCTGCTTGTGCCGACCGACCAGCCGCGTTCATAGAAGAGCGCGCCGACATCGCGCAGCGCATTTACTTCCGCCGGATGCGCCGCAGCGACAGGCACATCTAAAATCACTTCAGCTTGCTGAGGCATGGACGCAAAGTGTACTTTCGCCCGCGCCGCCAGTCCAGCGCCCGGGACCTTAAAGCACAGGCGTGAAGCCTGGAACGATGTCAAAGCGCGCAG
>DASPJR010000182.1:0-47754 GCA_035628505.1 Planctomycetota bacterium
TGCCGATGGAGACGGAGCAGAGGGCGCCATCGTCTTCGGCCGCGGACGCTGAAACTTCCGTCGCATCGGGCTGCTCGGCCTGGACAGCGCGCATGATGCCGCTGGCGCTGACGTTGGCTTCAAACTGCGAGAGATCCATGGGTGCGCTGAGCAGATCGACGGGCATGGGCGCATTGTTCTGGGCCGCAAGATCGTGAGCCGATCCGGCCTGCGGCGTTTGATTGTAGATCACCGGGACATCCGGCAGCGGGGCTGGAGCCTGCGGACGGGCCGATGGAATTGGAATCGGCCGCGGCGACGGAATGGAAACGGGTACCGGCTTGGGTGCATGCGTCTGAGGACGCGCGGCCGCTGCTGGCGAGGGCTCCATCGGCGTGAGCTCATCGAGCGAATCCAGTCCGAAGATCACCGGCTGCGGCGTGCCGACGGCTGGCGTCATCCGTCGCTGTTGCGGCTGCGGCGGCTGGCCAGGCTGGGGACCCGGGCTGCGGCCGAGCGCCGGCGAAACCACCGGTGTGGGGATGGGTTTGTACGCCTGGTTTGTTGCTGCTGTTCCCGCTCCCAGCGCGACGGGAACTGGAATCGGAACAGCGACAGGACTCTGACGCGCGGCACTTGCAGGCACGGGAATCGGAACAGCGGCAGGAATGGCCGCAGCCGCGGCAGGAGCCGCTGCCGCCGAAGCCGTCGCCCCGATATGGAACCCTTCCTTGGCGACCGAGACGGTGATCGTCAGGCGCATTTTCTGGCCAGTATAAGGGCAGGGCACGATCAAGGTTGCCGTGCTTCCACCCGCTGCACCGCCGCTCAGCAGTTCAGTGACGAGCCTGCCGCGGATGCGCGGCGGAGCCGGCCAGGAAAGTTTAGCCAGGTTCGGATCGACGCCCTGCTGAATCTCGAAACGGCATCCGGCGGCCTCGACCTCGGCCAGAAGCGTTGCCACGTTCTGGGCCAGATCGCTGCTGAGGTTATCGATGAGAATAATCGGCGCCGCGCCGACGACCTGCATGGCCCACGACTCATCCCGGCCGAATTCACGCGCCAGCGCCGAGGCGACTGCGCGGTCTTTACCGGGAAAGCGTCCCAGCAGAACAAGGGTGTTATCCTGAGTATTCGCCACGCTTTGCAGTGCCTCGCGAGAGTGTAAGGAATAGACCGCCATAGTGCCACATCCACTACGTTCTTGTCAAGGCGCAGGCGCTGACCTTGCTAGGTTTCTTTTCGCCTGTGGGCGCAGGCTCAAGGAATCTGCTCACAGCAGTAATTGTAAGAACAAGACTAGAGTAGCGCCGGGCTCGGGCGGACTGAGCAGAAACTTGTCACAAGCGATATACACATGTGCATAAAAACGAGGAAAAGCACATGTGAGTCAAAAAAAAGTAAGCTTTTCTGTAGGTTTCTCTTACAAAAAGTTGACAGAATTACTTCATAGAATAAATTGAAAATATCCGAGGCGACCATGCGCACGAAGTGCAAAACGAAGGGGAGGAGTTCTTGTGCCCCGTCACGGCAGATCCAAGCTCCATCGCAAGATGGGCTGCACGTGAGCGAAATTCGCGGCGCTATGTCGTCCTCAATCGTGGACAATCTTCGCTTCAAGATTGTCAGCCGCGATGGGCAGCACTTTTTTACGGAGGTGCGCCTGAAAGGATGCGGGCTCAGCGAGCGCGAGCGTTCCTCGATCGTCAAGCTTCTGGATGGCGAAAGCCTGGAGAACCTGACGCCGCATTATGTTTCGTCCCATTTGAAGCAGACGCGCCACGCGACTGAAGTACAGGACATGATCAGCCAGCTTCAGGCCGTGTTGTGTCTTTAAGTTCAAAGAACCCCGGCGTGCGGCAACCGACAGCCACGCGCCGGGCGTTTCGCGTTTTAAGGTAAGAGCCGAAGAGCCAAGAAGCCTGCCCTACAGCCCGCTCAATTCCATCCACCGCCACGGCAGCGTGCCGAACGATAGAATCCAGTCGTTGAACTGCTTGACGCTCCACCCGCCCTGGTCGACTTTCTTCTTCTTCAGGCGCAGCAGCTCGGTGCGGCCAAGCAGATAACTCATCGGCGTGGTCGGGCTCATCGTGTACCAGTTCACGTCGCCCTCCGCGCGGCCGCGCGTGAAGCCCACATGCTTCATCAGGTGCTTCACTGCGTCATCGTAGCTCATGCTGCCGGTCTGCAGGCCACAATCGATGAGAATGCGGTGCGCGCGCCAGAGCGCATCGTGGAGCTGGTTAAGTTTTGCCGTGGGCTCTTCGTTGACATTGTAATCCACCGTCATCTGCTCGCACCACAGCGTCCAGCCTTCGTAGAAAATGGCGTGCGCAAACAGGCGGCGCAGTTTGCTTGGGTGGCGGTTGGCCGTGCAGAATTGCAGATGGTGCCCCGGATAAGCTTCGTGCGCGCACGTTGCGGCCAGGCCGTGATGCTGCCGGATCTCCGCGTCTTTTTCCTTCTGCGTCTTGCGAATCAGGCTCAGGTCATTGACCCAGAAAATGCCGAACTGGTCTTCTTCGAACGCACCGGGCGAGGAGTACGCCGCAGTCGGGAAATGATGGCGCAGGAAATCTGGAACGGGCTTCACCTCCAGCCGTTCGCCCGGCGGAAACGTGACCAGATCGCGCTGCTTGAAGGCCTCCGCAACGCGCGTCGTCTGATACTGGTATTCGCTCAGCAGATCACCGCGCTCGGGCTTCCAGTTTGCCGCTGCGTCGGCGAGAATCTCATGTGCTTTCTTCGTCGGACTGAACTTTTTCGCTTCGGCTTCCATTTCCGCGCCGATGCGCGCCGCCAGCGTCTTGCCGATCGCTTCGGCTTCCGTGACCGTCAGTTCCCAGCCCATGCGTTCGCGGATCAGCGCTTCAAAGCGCGTGGTGCCGACGGAGAAGTCATTCGGTTTTCCCGGCCTGGCTTTCTCTACGCGCTTTGCATACGCCGCGAAAGCCGACTTCGCGCCTGCCGCAAGCTTCTCAATCTTTTCCTTCGGCGCCTTTCCGGTCTTCGCCAGCGGCTCGACGATAGCATCAAATAGCGACGGCGCGCCTTTGCAGGAACTCAGCGCCATCTTCTGCCACACGGGCACCGGAGACTGCAGCACTTCGCCGGCGCCCTCAAGGTACGCCGGAAGTTTTTTAAGCCGCGAAAGAATCGCATCGGCTACGGGCGAGAGGTCATCGGCGTGGCGGACGATGTGGTGGTGTATCGCGCCGAGGGCACCCGAAGCCCACGTGTCGGGATTGCGCCGAAAGGCTATGCGTTCGATGGACCAGAGTTCCGAGCGCAGGTCTGCCATGAAAGCGCGACGGTCGAGCCAGTCGTCGCCGCCGAAATCGTGTTCGGGCAGATCCTGCACGGCCGCAAGCGTTTTGCGGATGGCCTTCTCATGCGCCGCGAACAGTTTGATGCTCGGTATTTCAAGCTCGCCATGGAATTCCTTGCGGCCGACAGTCGAGCCGTAGGTTGGAAAGCGCTCGAAGCTTTCCTCGACATACTTTTCAGAAACGCGGCGGAATTCTTTGACGGAGTCGTTGGCAGTGGCGGCCATGGGGAAACCTCGCTGAGTGAAATTTTCAGGATACCCAGAAAACTGGCTTACCAACTTCCGCCCGCCAATTCAAATGCCTCGACGCAAAAGCGGAACACTTTGTGGCGCGAGCTTCAGCTCGCGAAAAAGTCGTAAGTCGAAGTGCGCACCGCAGTTCGCGAACTAAAGTTCGCGCCACAACATCGCGGCACGGCCCGTTGGGCCCTGCCACCCAGGGCTCATGGCGGTGGAGCTTGGCGGAGTTCCGGCTTCTGTGGTAGGCTTTTTACTGCCGCACCGCCGCGAATCTGGAGATGCGCTATGCAGCAGATGCTCGCAAAAAAGATTTCACTTGCCGTCCTCATGATCTCCGGTTTGATGCTCGCCGGCGCCAGCATGAGCGGCGCCAACGCCTTGATGGGCGCGAGCGCCACCGCCTTCGCGGGCGCGCTGATCTCGCTGGCTATCGCGGAGAATAATCCGCGCGAGTAACGAGGAGAGGGCGGCAGTGGTCAGGAGCATTAGTGGAATCCGAAATTCGTTCTTCGGATTTGCCGTTCGCTGTACGTGTTGAAGTCGTTCTACGAGCGTTGTCCACCAAAGGAAGCTGATGGCTACAAACACTGCCGCGAAAAAAGTAAAAGCCAAAGTGCCGCGACCTAAAGGGCGGCGGAAGGAAAAGCTCACGCCGCTGGCTAAAAAAGCCAAGGCGCGCCTGCCCCGGTCCGCGCAGCCCAGCCTGTTCGTGCGCGCGCTGGAGATCTCCAATGAGGAAGGCGCGGAGATGCTGCGGCGTATGTACCGCATCCGCCACTTCGAGGAAAAAGTTTTTGAGCTTGTCACCGACAACAAAGTTTCGGGCGCCTCGCACGTGTATTCCGGCCAGGAAGCCGTCGCCGTCGGTGCCTGCTCGATCCTGCGAGACGATGATTACATTACCAGCACGCATCGCGGTCATGGTCACTGCATTGCGCGCGGCGGCGTGTTGAAGACGATGCTGGCTGAGCTGGCCGGACGCGCGACGGGCTACTGCCGTGGCAAAGGCGGCTCGATGCATATCGCCGACGTGAGCAGCGGAAACCTTGGCGCGACGGGTATCGTGGGCGGGAATATCCCCGTCGCGGTCGGCGCGGGGCTGGCGTGCAGGTTCGAGAAGCGCGGCCAGGCAGTGGTCTGTTTCTTCGGTGACGGCGCAGCGAACAACGGCACATTTCACGAGTCGTTGAACCTCGCCTCAATCTGGGATCTTCCGGTCGTGTTCGTCTGCGAGAACAACCATTTCGCGATGAGCTTTCCGGCGAAGCAGGGCTTCAAGGCCGGCAATATTTTTTCGCGCGCACAGAGCTACGGCATGGAAGGCGTAACCTGCGACGGCATGCATGTGTTGGAAGTCAGAGAGGCAGTCGGAAATGCCCTGCAGCGCGCTCGCGACGAGAAGGGACCGACACTGATCGAGGCCGTCACGTACCGCTACCGTGGGCACAGCCGCAGCGACGCTCAGAACTACCGCACGAAGGAAGAAGTCGAAGAATGGAAAGCGCGCGACCCGATCGATCTCTTCCGCATCATCCTTGCCGAGGCAGACGCCGTTTCGCCCGAGGCTGCGGACGCGATTGAAGAGGAAGTGGCGCAGGAGCTGGAAGCCGCCGTCAAGTACGCCCTTGAACAAAGCCCTTATCCGCACGTCTCAGAAGTGCTGAAGGATGTATACAAGGGGTGGATCGAAGGGCCATACGGGCTGATGCGAGAATGATGCATGATGCATGATGCATGACGCATTGAAGGGAAACCGCTGGGAGCAACATCAATCGTCAGGCTCTGAAGGACTTTCAGATGAACGCAGATAAATGCAGATGCAAAAGAAAGGTTCCGCGTTCATCCGCGTTCATCTGTGGATTTAGAATCTTTTCTCTGCATCTCTGCGCCTCTGCGGTGAGCGTGCTCCTTTCAGTAGCGTTGAGCGCCGGGGATATTCCGCTCCCGCCGGAAAAAATTGCGCCCGGCGTCGAGCGCGGCGGGTGGACCCTGGAAGGGTGGGGCAATCCGGGGACCGCTGATCGATTCACTGACGGCGATATGCGCTACTTGAAAGTCGTCTATACCGGCGGCGATAAGGACAAGGCGGCGTTCAAACACATCACCTGCTTCGGAGTGGCGCACACCGGAAAAATCAGGATGTGGGTGTACGCGCCAGATAAGAATCCGCCGCAGATCGGCCTGGCGCTTTCGACGACTCTTGCGTTTATCTGGCATGAATCGAAGCCCATCGACCTGAAACAAGGATGGAACAAAGTTGAAATCGCGCTCGGCACGCGCGACTGGAAAACCGAGACCAGCGAATGGAAATTCACGACCACCATCGAGCCGCGTAATGACATCCGCGCCGTCGATCTGGTTATCTACAACGAGAAAAAAACCGGCGTGCTGTACGTGCTGGGCCTGAATTACGATCCGGACGACACCGGGGAAAAAGTCGCGGCGCTCGCCAGGCAGATGCAGAGCGAAGATGCCGAGCAGCGCGAGCAGGCCGAAAAGGCGCTCGTTGAGATCGGCCGGCCAGCGATGGAGACGCTTTATCAGCTCGCGGAGGACGACCGGCCCGAAGTGCTGCTGCGCGCGGCCTCGGCGCTGCGCAAAATCGAGAACCTGAAAGAGGCGCCGCCGCCGGATCCGAAAATCCGCGAGCAGCTTGAGAAGCAGCGCGAGGAGCAGACTTTCGATGACGCGCGCCGCCGTGCCGATTACATCGTCCGCGGCCTCGATACCCAGCGCGCCAAGCTGCTGGGAATTCTGAAAGACGCCACAACCGAGCTCGCGCAGGGGCGGCTGGAGATCGGTAAGCTGCGCTACGTCGATCCCGAAAAAAAGAAAGCGTACGAGGCATTATTAAACCGGCTGGATGAAGCGATCAAGGCCGTTGAGCCGCTGCTTAAGAAGTGATCTTTTCAACACAAAACTCGAAGACACAAAGATTGGAAAAATGATCCGGGACAGAATCGGAGACTCTCTGATTTCCACGGGCGAGACCGTGAAAAGCGGCGGCATGCTCGCTGCACTCGGGCGCATTTACTGGCTGATGGCCTGCGCCGGAGCGATCGTCATCGGCGTGACTCTTCCGACGCTGCTGGTGTGCTGGAACGCGAGTACCCCACTAACCAGTTTAATCCTCGACGGCGGGGGACCGATCAGTCCATCGATCGCTCAAGTTATGGAAGATTTTATTTTAGTCGAGATCATCGCGACCGTCGGCCGCGGACCGGGCGCACTTTGCCTGGGCCTGCTTCTTTATGGTCGCCTTTCGCGCCGGGCGAAGGAGCAGCAGACCGAGGCGAGCGCGCTGATCAAGAGGGGCCTGTTTTTCGGCATGGGCCTGGCGTACCTGAATCTGCCCGGCTATCTCGCGATCATCTTCATGCCGTCGCAGGATCATCCCGACATCAAGTTCGCAAAAATCATGCTGCTCTTCGCCGTCTCCGGCGCCAGCTGCGGCGTGTGGATCGCGTGGCAGGCATACCGTTCCGCGCACGAAGGAGAGCGTTTTCTTCCGCGCTTTACGCTTAGCACGCTGATGGGTCTGGTATTCGGATGGGGACTACTGATGGCGGTGTTCGCGCCTAGGTAAGGAAAGGCAGGTGGGTGGCCCAGACGTCGTAGACGTCTGGGCGCGAAGCGCAAGAGGTTACATCGTGTGCGTTGGCCCCGCGAAAAAATCCATGCGGCGCAGAAGCTGTTCTTCAAGGGCTTTCCGACTGCAACGTTCAGGGTATAACCTCTTGTGCTCGCGCACCCAGACGACTGCGTCGTCTAGGCCACCCACTGAAACCCTGAACCCTGACCCCTGTACCCTGAACCCTACTCGAGAGCCTTGATCACTTCGTCGACGCTCAGCGCCTGGCCGAGCACCGGATAGATCTCTTTTTCAACGTAGTCCTGTGTTGTCTTCGCGCCCGAGGCAACAGCGTTGCGTGCGACGGTGACGTGGAAGCCGTAGTCATACGCGCTCCGCGCGGTGGCTTCGACGCAGACATTGGCGAGGAATCCGGCGCAGACGACGTTCTTGATCTTGTGCTTGTCGAGAATCGCTTTGAGCTCGGTATTTGAAAAGCCGCTCAGCGCGCGCTTGCCGGTCAGGACGACGTCGCCGGGCTGGGGCTTGAGTTCATCGATGAGCTCGGTTCCCCAGGCGCCGGGCTTGAACGCGCCGCCTTCTTTGGCGCCCTTGATGATGCCGACCATGCACTGCTGGTTGACCCAGTTTTCATCCATCACAAACGGCGAATGGATGATGAGAGCGCCCCTGGCGCGCGCTTCCTTCGCGAGCTTCACCGCGTTAGCGACGGTGTTGAGCCGCGCGATTTCGTCTTTGACGACGCCGTAGAGCTTGCCGTCGGGCTTGCAGAATTCGTTCTGAAATTCGATGAGGACGATTGCGGTCTCTTTGGCTTTCATGCAGGCCTCTCCTTTATATGGGGCGCTCGGGTTTGTTGACCAGTAGCGTCTACACCGGGTGAAGGTGTTTTGCAAATCATGTACACGACTTCAACACGGAGGCACGGAGGACACGAAGGCCACGGAGAAGGGTGAGAATGTAGAAAAGAGGATTTGGAGAAAGTCTGATTACTACTCCGTGTGCTCCGTGCTCTCCGTGCCTCCGTGTTGAGGTCGTCAGATGCTCTGCGCCCGCCGGTAGGCCTTGGGCGTGACGCCGGTGAGTTTGCGGAATGTCCGGAAAAAATGTTCGGGGGCGTTGAAGCCGCAGGAGAGGGCGATCTGCAGCGTCCCCGTGTCCGACTGCGTCAGCAGTTCCTTGGCGCGCTGAATGCGCAGTGCGTGCAGGTAATCGGTGAGCGTGTGGCCAGTCTGGGCTCGGAACAAACGCGAGAGATACGGCGCGCTGGTGTGCGTGGCATCCGCGACGTCGACCAGGCTGATCGCCTGGCTGTAGTTTGCGCGCATGAACGCGAGTGCGCGTTCAACGGGCTCGGCGCGCTTCTGCGTCGGGAGGCGCAGCGGATCGGTTTTCGTCACCGACAAAATTGGCATGAAGTCGCGCAGGATCTGTTCGCAAACTCGAACGAGCTCCGTGAGCGCAAACGTGCGGAAGAGCCTGTCGACGCTCGCGCGAAACGGAAAGTTGAGTCCCTCGCGATGATCGATCTCGCGCGTGAGCATCAAAATCAGCTCGAGAATCTTGCGGCGTACGGTGTTGAGGACCTTGTTGTTGCGCGTAAGAAGAATGTCGCCCCACGCGCGGAACGGAACGAGCCACCCCGGATCGCCGCTGCGCACCGCCTGGATGACGGCATTGCGCGCTTCGATTTCCTGCGAAAAAGAAATGGCGGTGCTGAACTTTTTCGTGATGGCTTCGAGCTCTCTCGCGCGAAGCTGATGGATCGAATTCTGCACGCCGCGGATGAGCTTGGCGGCAAATCGGCATTCGACGGGCTCGCCGAAGATAATGTCGCTGCGCTTCAGCAGGCGCTTTCGAAACGGCTCGAAGCTGCCGTTGAAGCAGAGGTACGTGATGCCCGGATGAACTTCCATCAGGTGAAAACGCTTGAGACGCGCAAAGCGCGGCGGCGGATTCGAAACATGCTGGATAGCAGCGATGTTGAACGGAATCGAAAGCCGCGCCTGCTTAATGTACGCACGCAGAAAAGCAGGCGAGGGCGGCGGGCCGCCGTAGATGCCTTCGTAAAGCGACGGGCGCAGCTCGCCGCTTGCGTTTCGCAGGACGTCCCGTGCGAAAACCGGCGCGTCCTTCCGCAGAGCCCGCTGGTTAAAAAAAGTCATAAATGCGTTAATAATCTCCACGACAATGAGCGCACAGGTGATTTATATTGCCTTCGCTTTGAAAAGAAAGATATTTCGCAGGGCGTGGTTTAGATGATCGTGAGGGGGCTCTTTACATGCGAAACACGATACAGCTCAGGCTGCTCTTTCTGATCCTGATCGCCTGCTCGGCCGCAAGCGCCGCGGAACGCAAGACACCCGCCTACGCCAAAACAGTTCTCGCCGATGACCCTGTCATCTACTGGCGCCTGAATGAAGGCGAAGGCTCGACCGTGGGCAACAGCGCGACGGCTGACAACAGCTTCTCCGGCGAGCCCGTCGGCAGCGTGCAGCTTATGCAGGCAGGGCCGCGACCGGAATTCCTGCCCGATTTTGAACCGGGAAACGCGGCCGCAGTTTTCGACGGCAAAGGCTCGTTCATCCGCGTGCGCGACACCGGCGCCGAAAGCGTGATCGACTTCGACAAGGGCGATTCGCTTACGCTCGAAGCCTGGGTCAACCTGAAGCACATCCAGAACGGCCAGAACGTGTACATCATCGGCAAAGGGCGCACGCAGAACGCGGGTGTTCGGCCGCACAACCAGAATTACGCGCTGCGTCTGCGCGGTCAGGAAAATACTGCGCGCATCAGCTTCGTCTTCCGAGACGCTGCAAATCCGGCGAGTGGCGACGAAGCGCACTGGCATCGCTGGACGTCGGATGTCGGCTTCGCCGAGAAATCGGGCTGGCATCACGTGGCCGTCAGCTACACGTTCGGCGCGAGCGGCTCCGTGCGCGGCTACATCGATGGCGCGGAAGTGAAGGGCCGCTGGGACATGGGCGGCCCAAGCGACGCGGCACCGGTTGTGGACGACGATGAGATCTGGATCGGATCATCGATGGGCGGTTCGCCCCTCTCCAGCTTCAACGGCTCAATTGACGAAGTGGCGATCTACCGCAGCATCGTCAGCCCCGAGCGCATGAAACTGCGCTACCGCGCAAACACCGGTGTCTCGCGCTTTGGCGATCCCGATGGCAGCAATGACGATGGCCAGGCGAACGCGAAAATTGAATCTGCCGATGTGATCCCGAGCGTCGAGCCCAAGACTCTGATTGCGCCGCCTGTTGATCTACCGAAGGACGCCGTGCGCGTGGAGATTCTCGAAGGCTTCGCAAAGATTGATTCGGAAGCGATTCCAAACGCCAAGATCACAGCGACTTATCTGGAGCCTGCATTCGCCTTTGTCACCTTTCCGAAAAAGTACGATGCAAAAGGCCTGATTACCGACCGCAGCAATCCATTCCTGCTGCGCGCGACGGCTTCGATCGAACTGCCGCCGGGCGAACACAAGCTCATGCTGCGCGCGCGCAACATGACGCGCCTGCTGATGGATGGAACCGTGCTCACGTCCACGCCGCAGCCGAAAGGCGATGCAAGCGGTCACGGCAAAGTTCCGCCGCCGGCGGTACCGCTTTTCCCGAACGCGCGGCTGCTCAAGCCGGGGCATAACGAGAAGATCGTTACCATTAAAGGAGACGGCAAGCCGCATGTGCTCTCGCTCGAAATTTTTGTCGGCGGCGGCAAGCTGCGGCCGGAAGTCGGCGAGCTCTCCCTGAGCATCGCTAAGGCCGGCTCGGACGTTTACACGCTCGTCAGCCCCAAGCTGAACGTGCCGCTCACTGACGACGCCTTCGACGCCTTCGCGCAGGAGCAGCGCAAGTCTCACGCGCTCGCCGACGCCCAGAACCGCAGGGCAGCAGGTGCGAAAGAAGCCGAGTACTGGGCGATGCGCCACGAGCTCGCACGCAAGCTCGCAACGCCGATGAGCATTCCAAAGGATTATGTCGACCTGTTGATCAACGCGCCGCTCGCCGGAAAAAATATCAATCCAGCGCCGCAAGCCGATGACTGGGCCTTCCTCCGCCGCGTGACGCTCGACACGACCGGCCTGGTGCCGACCCCGGAGCAAATCCAGCGCTTTGTGACCAACTCAAGCCCCACCAAACGCGCCGAGCTGATCGACAGCCTGCTCAACGATCCGGCCTGGGCCGATCACTGGGTCAGCTACTGGCAGGACGTTCTCGCGGAGAATCCGGGGCTGCTCAAGCCGGAGCTCAATAACACCGGGCCGTTCCGCTTCTGGATCCACGAATCACTCGCCGACAACAAGCCGATGGACCGCTTTGCCACCGAGTTGATCATGATGGAAGGCAGCAAGTTCGGCGGAGGCCCGGCGGGATTCGCGATGGCTTCGCAGAACGATCTGCCGATGGCCGAGAAGGCGCACATCGTTGGCAAGGCGTTCCTGGCCTTTGAAATGAAGTGCGCGCGCTGCCACGACGCGCCGAGTCACGCCTTTGTGCAGAAAGATCTGTTCAACGTCGCCGCGATGCTCAAGAAGACAGCGCTGGATGTGCCGAAGACCAGCTCGATTCCGCGCAGCGAAGCCGAGCTCAAAGAGCTCGCCGTCACCGTTTCGCTCAAGCCCGGCACGACCGTTCAGCCTGTATGGCCGTTCGAAAAGCTCCTGCCGGCAGTGGGCAGCGCAAAAGATCTTCCCCCCGGCGTGCTGCGCCAGCCGAATGACTCGCGCGAGCAGCTTGCGGCGCTGGTGACATCGCCGAAGAACGAACGTTTCGCGCAGGTGCTGGTCAACCGCGTGTGGAAGCGCCTCATGGGCTGGGGCATCGTCGAGCCAGTTGACGACTGGGAAACGGCCAAGCCGTCGCACCCCGAACTGCTCAAGTACCTGGCGCATGAACTCGTCACGCACGGCTACGATCTCAAGCACGTGGCAAAAGTGATTCTGAACTCGCAAGCCTACCAGCGCGCAGCGATCGATCCCGGCGAGGCCGCCACGCGCCATGCGCCCGCTCGCCGGCGCATGACCGCCGAGCAGATCGTCGACTCGCTCTTCGCGGCGTCCGGCAAAAAGCTGGGCACCGAAGAACTCACCTTCGACGTCGACGGCCGGCAGAACATCGACGCGTTCCTGAACTTCGGCGTCCCACGCCGCGCGTGGGAATTCTCTTCACTTTCGAACGAGCGCGACCGTCCGGCGCTGTCGCTGCCGGTGGCGCAGACGATCACCGACGTTCTTACGCGCTTCGGCTGGCGCGAGTCGCGGCAGGCGCCGATCACCGATCGTGAGAACGCCGTTACCGTGCTGCAGCCGGCGATTCTGGCCAACGGCATCGTCGCCAACCGCATCGCGCGTCTTTCTGATGACAGTGCGCTGACCGAACTCGCTCTAAAGGAGCAGCCGCTCGACGTGCTGATCGCTCAGGTTTTCCAGCGCATTCTCTGCCGTCCGCCGAGCGCCACTGAAGCCAAGACGTTCACTGACTTGCTGAAGGAGGGCTACGCGACACGGATCGTGAAAGATGCCGCGCTGACGAAAAAAGGCATCGTGGCCGGCGGCCGCATCGTCTCCTGGTCGAATCATCTCAGTCCCGAGGCGACTCAGATCAAGATGGAGCTGGAAAAAGCTGCGCGCGAAGGCGAGCCGGTGACCCAACGTCTGAACGCCCCGTGGCGCGAGCGAATGGAAGACATGATCTGGACACTGATCAATTCGCCCGAGTTCCTTTTCGTGCCGTGATTGTGGTGCGAACTTTAGTTCGCACGATTCGCGAACTGATGTTCGCGCCACAAAGATGCTGCCCATGCCACATACACAGGAGTGCGTAACATGAATTATCTTTCCCGCCGCGAATTCCTGAAGACCGCCGGCTACGCCGGCCTGGCCGCTTCTGCGCTGCCGAACTTCGCGCGCGCCGAAGAAGCGCAGCCGGTCGGCAAGGCCGAGCACTGCATTTTCATCTGGCTCGGCGGCGGCATGGCGCAAATCGACACGTTCGATCCAAAAGGGCGCGGCGATGGCAAGAAAGTGCCGGGCTGCTACTACGACACGATCGATACCGCCATCCAGGGCGCGAAAGTCTGCAAGCACCTCAGCCGCTGCGCGCCGATCCTCGATCGCTTCATTCTCTTCCGCACCGTTCATCACGATGTCGTCGATGAGCACGCCGCCGCGACCAACCGTCTTCACACCGGCCGCCCGACCAGCGGCACCGTCGTCTATCCGTCAGTCGGCTCGGTGATTTCGCATCAGCGCGGCACCGCCGCCGAAGGCGTTCCGGCTTACGTCGTGATGGGCTATCCCAATCTCACGCGCGGCCCGGGATTCCTCGGTTCGAAGTACGGCTACCTTTACCTGATCGACACCGACAGCGGGCCGAACGGTCTTTCGCGGCCGCCGGAGATCAGTGCCGAGCGCCAGTCGCGGCGCGAAGCGCTGCTCACGCAGGTGCGCGGCGAATTCCGCGATCGCACTAAAGCTGACAAGGCCGTCGAAGAGTACGACTCGACCGTCGCCGAAAGTTTCCGCCTGGCCGGCCCGCGCTTCATGGACGTGTTCGATCTCAAGAAGGAGCCGGCCGCGCTTCGCGAAGCGTACGGCGGCGAATTCGGCCAGCGCTGCCTGCTCGCGCGGCGCCTGGTGCAGGCGGGCGTGCGCTTCTCGGAAGTCTCTTTCAACCTGAACTTCCTGAACGGCACCGGCTGGGACACGCACAATCAGGGACAGCTGCAGCAGCACGCGCTCATAGAGGAGCTCGACAAGGCGCTGGCGACTCTCGTACTCGATCTCGAAAAGAACAAGCTGCTCGACAAGACGCTCGTGGTGGTCGCGACCGAATTCGGCCGCCCGCCCGGTTTCGACGGCGGCGGCGGACGCGGGCATCAGTCGAAGGCCTTCAGCTGCGTGATGGCCGGCGGCGGGCTGAAGACCGGCCAGGTGATCGGCGAAACCGACGACCTCTCGAAGACGATCGCCAAGCGTCCGGTCTCAGTGCCCGATTTCCACGCGACGATGTACGCCGCGCTCGGCATCAATCCGGATAAGTACCTGTACGACGACGAGCGCCCCGTGCCGATCACCGATCAGGGCAAAGCCGTGCGCGAGGTGTTTGCGTAGCGTTTAACTTACGAGAGGCTTCCAGCCTGCGAGTGTCTATGGAGCGCGGGCGTCCCGCCCGCCTGCCTGCCGCGAGTGAGATGTCCCCTCACTATAAAGAGATGCTTAGCGCTCGCGATTTGTCGCGACTTTTTGCATAATTTTTTCTGCACGTGCGCGCACCTCGAGCCCGCTTCACCGGTTCTCCCCTCATTCATACTGAGACGATTTGCCTGTGGCATTAGCGACTCAGATTTTTAAAAATCTTTTCCCGTCCACACAAGCTCAGCCGTGGCTGGGACTTGCATTGCGGTAAAAAACCCTCGGCTGGTGGCACTGGCTCGGCCGCGGCCGTTGGCGGCCTAGCCAGTGCGATCGCGGAGGGCGCATGAATCATGCGCGAGTCGTTCTCCCTCGCGCCGAGATACGATCGTTCGCGGACGCGATGTGCCGTTCGCACGAATTCTATTGCAGAGTCTCAAACCCGCAGACACACTGGCTAGGCCGCGATACGGCCGCGGCCGAGCCAGTGCCACCATTTTTCAAGCCGGTGCCACCAATCGATTTTCACCATGATTCGACACAGGCGACTGAACTTTCATCTCACGACTTTACTTGTGGTCGTTTTGCTCGCGGGAGTAATTCTGAATTATGAAGTTACTGTGCAGATAGAGATATGGTCTAAAATACATTCGACTAAAACGGGATTGAAATTAAGCAGAGCGGAAAGTGCTTTTTGGCTGGGGTGCGTTGGGCGAGGAATCTTTTGGGTTTTCATACTGGTAGTAATAGGGTATCTCGCTGAACTGACCATGCAAAGAAAGAGGGAGAATAAATGAGGCTGCATGTTGCAACTTAGTTGAAAAGCTCTTTTCGCGGGTGGTACAGATAGACGCGGAGCGGCTATCTGTGTCGAGCGTAGCGAGATTTCAACGCTGAAGAGAAAGCCTATTGGCCGCACGCGTCGGCGCGATTAAAACGACTATCGCATGAGCCCGCCAGTACAAACACGTCCGCGCCGGGAAATTTTCGATATAGAAGGTCATGCCTATTTCGTCTCGTTCACCTGTTACCGCCGACTCTCGCTGCTCGGCCGCAGTGTGACTGGCCCTGGAGCAGTGCAGCGTAGTTTGAAAGGACAGGCGATCCTGTGAGGCTTGTGCCGATGGACGGGCCGATTGTTTTCGGAACGCTAAGCCCGCGGGCGAAGCCCACTCTGAAACGTTGAAATCCCGCTTCCCGGGACACAGATAGCCGCTGCGCGTCTATCTGTGCCACCCGCGTTTCCCTTATGTTGGAAAGAATCCCAACCAACCCCATCCACCGCACCCAGATCGCGAAAAAGCCGTGACAGCGTTGATCAAAGCACTCGCTGATGACGATCCTGAAGTTCGCTCAAGCGCAGCTTGCGGGCTGGGCTATATGGAATCCGAAGCGAAAGACGCTGTGAGCGCGCTCAATCAGGCACTGCAGAGGGAAACGAACTCGCACGCTCGAACGTGGATTACCCAGGCAATAGATTACATTGAAAACGGACGGGTCCGCCGGTTCAGATCCAAGTAATTCGAGTCGTTCGTTGGCTCGTGTCCGAAATGCGCAAGTTCCGGGACAACTTACTCAAATTCCCCGGTACATGCGGAACGTTAAAGAATCCCATATGGTTCCCCCCACTGGAACTACACATGGTGTTACCAGAATTACCCGGAACCTTCGAAGAAACGCGCCTACGCAGGCGATTAGTTCGCCCCTGACAGGGCTTGAGATTCGTCTTAATCCTGCGACCAGGGGCTACGCTCGCCATCGCTCGCTTCACCCCTGGCTATCATAGATTGCCGCTCCGCGGCAAGCGCACGCGCGGCATTGCCTGGTGCCATCAACCATTTCGGCGCCATTGCGTGCCACGCCCCCCTGATGCGCCTTGCATCGCCGCTTAATTGACCGATAATGTGCGCATGATTTTGGACCTTACCGCCAATACCCCCGCGGCGGACGAACTCTCGCGCCGTGATGAACTGGCTGAACGGCTGCAGTGGCTGATCAACCTGCGCTGGATCGCGCTCGCCGGCGTCGGCCTGGCGGTGTTCGCGGCGTATAGCCTCAACCTGGTGGTTTCGGTCTGGCCGCTCGTGGCCATTACCGTAACAATGGCGCTGTTCAACACCGGCTTCTACGGGCTGCACCGCTCGCTTCCGCCGCGCACGCTGCGCGCGCTGCTGGCCGAGGCGCTCATGCAGAGCGGCATGGATATCATCGGCCTGGGGCTGCTGATTTTCTTCTCGGGCGGCCTCGCCAATCCATTTGCGTTTTATTTCACTTTCCATGTCGTCATCGCTGCGATTCTGCTCGAGAAGCAGCAGGCCTACACGGTTGCGCTGATCACGATCGGCGTCGTGCTGTTCCTCGGGCTCGCGGATATCTTCGGCCTGAATTATGCCTGGCCGCTCGAAGGCTCGCTCGAACTGCCCACGCGCCTGGCCAAAATTGCGCTCATGTTTGCCATCAGCACGACACTGATGATCTCGGTCTACCTTTCGACGAATATCATGGAACGCCTGCGCTCGCATTCGCGCGACGTGCGGCGCCTGAACGCCGACCTGGCCGACCGTGTCGAAAAATTGGCGTCGGCAGAACGCAAGCTCGCGGCGGAACACCAGCGCGCGCGGGCGATCCTGGAGTGCATGGAAGAAGGCGTCGTCGTCGTCGATCTCGGCGGCAAAGTCCTGCTCGCGAACACCGCCGCGCAGAAGAGCGCCATGATGGCGCTCGACGACACGCTGCGCCAGGCCGGCTGCCATTCCGAGGAGATGGAAGAATGCCGCAAGCAGCACGCGCTGGGCAATCACGATCACGACGAAAAGAAGGGCGATGAATGCCCGCTCGGTAATCCAGCCGCGTGCCTTGAAGATGCGCTGAACAAAGGCGGCACTCTCTGTCCCGCGACGCTCGCGCTGCTCGGCGCCGATCCGCCCAAGCCCAGCCCGATTCAGGCCATCACCGCGCCCGGCAGTCCGAAGCTGGCGCAGATCGAACTTAAAGGCCGGCGCTTTGAAAACACGGTCAGCGCCGTGCGCACGAGCGACGGTGAGACGCTCGGCGTCGTCATCGTTTCACGCGACGTGACCGAACGCCATTCGCTTGAGCGGCAGGTGTTTCATTCGGAAAAGCTGCACGCGCTGGGCAATCTCGCGGCCGGGCTGGCGCATGAGCTCAACACACCGCTGGCGACGATTCTCGGCTACGCGCAGATGCTGCTGGAAGACGATTCGCAGCGCAAAGAGCACGCGGCGATCGAAGAACAGGCGCGGCGCTGCAAGAAAATTGTGCAGGGACTATTGGATTTCGCGCGCAAAACCAGCGGCGGCCGCACGCAGTGTTCGCCCAACGAGCTGGCGGTGAAAGTTCACGATCTGCTCGAGCACACGCTGCAGGTGCGCGGCATCGGCCTGGCGCTGGATCTGTGCAATCCGCCGCCGCAGCCTATTTTCGTGGCCGTCGATGAGATCGAGCAGGTCCTCGTGAATCTGATCACCAATGCGGCGGACGCGATCGAACTTTCGGTGCCGGCGGCCGCGGGAGCAGCCGCGAAATCGGCAGGGTCCGAACGCGTCTCACGCGCGGGTGGCTCGGCAGCGGTGGCCCTCAAAGAGCCGCAGGGTGTGATCACGGTTCAGACGCGCCGCTCGCCGGACGGACAGGTGCTGATCGCCGTCGAAGACAATGGGCCGGGCGTGCCGGAAGAAATCCGCGAACAGATTTTTGAGCCTTTCTTTACGACGAAAGTGGCGGGGCGCGGCACGGGACTGGGACTGCCTATCGCCCGGCGCATCATTGAGGACCATAACGGCGAACTGCGGCTTGTGCCGCGTGCCGATGGCGGCAGCGGGGCACGCTTTGAAATCCGGCTCCGCGAGACACGCGGCAGGAACTGATAAGGACGAAAAACCAACGCTATGAGCGACCTCAACGGCCAGACTGTAGCCGGTTATCCCATTCAGAAAATCCTGAGCAAAGGCTCGTACGTGGAGATTTACCAGGCCGCCAGTTCCGGCGCGCCGCTGGCGGTGCGCGTGCTGCGCGAGGACCTGCGTTCCAACAGCTTTCTGAAAACCAGCGTAATCAAGGGCTGGGAAAACGCGCGTTCGGTGCAGCATCCGAATCTCAAAGTGGTTTTCAGCACGGGTGACGATCCAAAAGCCGGCGCATTCACCCTGGAAGAACTCATCTCGGGAAAGTCGCTGCGCCAGATGATGCTGGGCGGGCCGAAGGTCGCCTGGCGCGACTGCCTGATCCTGGCGGAGCAGCTTTTTTCGGCAATCGAGGCGCTGCACAAGGCCGGCAAGATTCACGGCGAGATCTGGCCGGGCAGCATCATCATCACACAGGACCAGGACCTGAAGCTGGAAGCCGCCGGCGGACTGGCATCGCTCTCGATGCCGCTCACCGATTTTTTGGAAGGCCCGGCCGTCGGATATCTTGCGCCCGAAATCATTCATGGCTCGCCGCTGTCGGTTGAAAGCGATCTTTACGCTGCCGGAGCGGTGCTGCATTTCATCATGAGCGGACAGGACCCCTATCCAGGCGAAGACGCCGCTGTGATCGCGCACGCCGTGATCGAGCGCAAGCCCGCGCCGCTCTCGGCCCTGCGCGACGACGTGCCCGCCGAAGCCGAGGAGTTCATCGGCCGGCTCATGGCCAAGGATGCCACGCAGCGTTACGGATTGGCCAGTGACGTGGCGGCGGACATCCAGCGCCTCAAGGCCGGCCAGCCGATGGGTCCGCTTAAAGGAGGCAAACCGCCGGCGCCGCCGCGACCCGTGCGCAAACCGGCTGCGATGTCGTCACTGAACACTGCCGTCGAAACAGAAAAAAAGGCGTCCGGCGCGGCGCTGCAGGCGCGGCTTTCGGGTACCGGGCTGAAAGCAGTCGATGAGGTCAAGAAGACCTCCGGCTTCCTGAACCAGGTTAAAGGCGCCAGCGCCGCCCGCGTGTTTGGACGGCTCGAAACGCACGTGAAATCCACGATTCCGCAAAGCGACACCGAGAAACGCGGCGACGATTATTACCGGCAGGGGCAGCTCCCGATGGCGCTGGCGAGCTGGAAGGAAGCGTTTGCCAGTGGCACGCCGCACGCGGCTCTGAAGATCAAGATTGAGCTCGGTGAGAAGGAAGTGAAAAAGGAAGCGTATAGTGCCTCCATTGACGAAGCGCGGCACCGCATTCAAACTGGAGATTACAAAGGCGCCATCAACAAGGCGCGCGAGGCCATGCTGAACTGCGATTCGGAGCAGCAGCGGCAGGATGCGGTGAAGCTGGAGCAGGAAGCGATCGCAAGATCACAGGAAGCCAGCAAGAGCGGCAACATAAAAATCATCGCCGGCGCCGCCGTATTCGTCATCGTTCTCATCATCAGCTTCAAGTTTATCGGCAAGGAAGAGACGCCGGTCTATACCCATCCCACTGACCAGGTCATCGTCAAGACAGATGAGGGCAAGAAGAAGGAGACGCAGTCGCGGTATTTCATTCCGGAAGCGCAGGCGACGGTGCTTCAGCCTGCGAACTGGACCGTGAAAGACAATGTGCTGACCCTTGCAGGCGGCGGAGGGGCGCAGACGATTATCATGCGCGTCAACCGGATGACGGGCATGTCGGTCGCGCAGAGGATGAATGAGATGCGCAAGAACAGCGGCCTGAAAGAAGGGCTGAAAGTCGATGATTTGGAAAATTTTGCTCTTATACAGAACATTTATCCCGTCTCAGAAATGAGCTTCACCTACTCCCGCGACGACGGCGTGCCGGCGGTGCGGTACAACTACTTTCTGACGGGGCCGCAGGATGCGATATTTTCAGTGGTTTTCGATGGCGAAGAAAAGTACTTCGATTCAAAAGTCCGCGGGCAGTTGCGCGAGATCATCCTGTCCTGGGCGTACAAACAGTAAGGAAATTCAAATGTTCCAGTTGAACGGTCGCGCCCGTCCGGGCACGGGTCCTGTTTTTTCGATAAGCAGCGGACTCAGCCGCGCGCTGATCATGCTTCTGGCCCTGTTGGCGGGCGCATCGGCGAGCCTCTGCGGGGAAGACGCCGCCGATGAGGGGACGCGCGACCCGGAGCTGAAGCATCTGCGCAACATCCGGCAGCTCACGTTTGTTGGCTCCAAGAATGGCGAAGCCTACTTTTCCCCCGACGGTCAGCAGATCATTTTCCAGGGCGTGCGGCAGGCGGACAATCCCTTCTACCAGATCTATCGCCTGAACCTGGCGCGCGGCGAGACCGTGCGCGTTTCGCCCGGAACCGGCCGTACAACCTGCGCCTATTTTCATCCGAAGAAGCAGCGCGTGCTTTTCGCGAGCTCACATCTGGATCCCGACAGCCAGAAAAAGCAGAAGGAAGAGCTTGAGAAACTGCGCACCGCGCCGCCAAAGCGCTACGCCTGGGATTTCGATCCGTTCTTCGACATTTTTGAAAGCGATCCCGATGGCAGCAACGCCGTGCGGCTGACGAACACCGAGGGCTACGACGCCGAAGGGTCCTATTCGCCCGACGGAACGCAGATCGTTTTCTGCTCGCGCCGCGACGGCGATGAAGAAATCTACGTGATGGATTCTGACGGCAAAAACCCGCGCCGCTTGACGAATGAGAAGGGTTATGACGGCGGGCCGTTTTTTTCGCCCGATGGAAAACAGATCGTGTGGCGCCATTTCACGGACGCCGCGCAGCGCAACGCCGAAATCTGGCTCATGGATGCAGACGGCTCGAACAAGCGACAGATCACCTCGCTGAAAGCCGTCGCCTGGGCGCCTTTTTTTCATCCGTCCATGGAATGGATCATCTTCGCCAGCAACCACGAAGATCCCTCGTTCGATGTCTACGCGATTCGTCCGGATGGCACGGAACTGACGCGCATCACCCACGCGCAGCATTTCGATGGGTTGCCGGTGGTCTCGCCCGATGGGCGGCTGATGCTGTGGACGTCCAACCGTGCAGAGAACCGCAGCCAGCTTTTCATTGCAGAACTCCTGCTGCCGCAGCGGAAGAATCCGCCGGCGCCCACAAAGGTCGACGTGCCGCCTGAAGCCGCGGCTGCCGTGAAAAACTGGTGGTCGGGCATGCGTGATCTGCATTCGGCCGGAACCGAAAGCCTCTATCACACCGTTGCGGCGCGCTTTCGCCGGACGGGACTTCTGCCGACCAATCCCGGCCCGGTCGATGAAGACACCAGCTTCATTCTCGGGCCCATGGTCGCCGGCTGGATGCCGCCGACCGGCGAAGCCAGCAGCCTGCTGGTTCTCGGCGCCAGCATGAAACCGGATGACGTTTCCTGCGGCGGATTGGCGGCGCTGATCGAAGGCGTGTACGCGTTGAAAGCAGAACAGGGCACGGAGATGAATGTCTCGGGCATCTTCGCCGTGGGCGCCAACGACGATGCCATTGCGCAGCTAGCCGATAACGCCCAGTTCGCCGCGCAGTACGGCAGCAAGAAAGCAGGCAAGCCGCTGAAAGTCTCGAGGTTCGTCAGCTTCGCCGGATTGGGCGGACTGCGCGTTCCGCGCATCCTGATCCGCGGCGTGGGCACCAGTCCGGGCTGGCGCGAACTGGCCGAGCGGCTTGCGGCGCGGCATCCGAAGGTCCGCTTTGTACTCGAAGACGATCCCGCGGGCGCGCCGGAACTGAAGGCGTTCGCCGACGCCAAAATTCCCTGCATCGCCTTCGGATCGCTGAACGAAAAGGCGGATCTGGATCTGGACGCCGAAGTCGCCGCGGAGAACGTGAACAACACCGGCTTTGTCATTGCCGCCGCGATCGACTGCGTGCGCCTGCTGGCGCGCGGAACGGTGAAGCTTACCTTCACCCCTTATGATGCCGCGGCCGCCCAGGCCCAGGCCACTGCCAGCCAGCGCCCGTATCTGGGCACGGTTCCCGAATACAACAGCACCGGCGTGACGGGTGTAAAGCTCAGCGGCGTTCGCGACGGCTCTCCGGCGCAGAAAGCGGGGCTGACCGGCGGGGACATCATCGTGGGTGTGGGCGGCGCTGCCATCAAGGACGTGAACGACTACCTGAAGATTCTGGAGTCGCTCAAGCCCGGCGTCGAGACAACGGTTCAATTCGAGCGCGCTGGAAAGAAGGAAGAAGTGAAAGTCACGCCGGGAACGCGTTAGCCCGCTTTTGAGCGGCGTTATTTCCAAAATATCTAAGCTCTTCCACCAAAAAGTGTGGCAACGTCTTGCATTGTCCTTTAGAAAGCACTACGGCACGTGCGGCTGCGCTATCGTGACGCATGACATTGAGCTGTGAGGTTTTGTGACGTCGGCCCGCTCCAAACGTTTTCACGCATTCAGCTCCTACATCCCGGCTCTGCTTGTGCCGCTTGCGATCCTGAGCGGCTGCCGCGGGCGTGAGCGTGAACGCGCCGAATCCGAACCGCCGCGCGTCGTCAGTCTCCCGCGCACCGAAATTCAACCCGTAATCGAAGTGGCCAAGCCGCAGCCGGTGGCAGTGTTCCCTATTCGCCGCGCGCTGAGCACGCCGGCGTCGTCGGCTCCACCAATGGAGACGGCTCCGACATGTGCGATCGCCTTTTCGCTTTCGATGGATGGCGAGCAGATCCGGCTGCGTGCCACGCTGGCGCACACGGGCGGCGCGGAAGCGGACGTCATCGATGAACTGAAGGCGCTGGGTTTTCAGAACACAAGCGATCGCACGTGGATCAAGACGCTGGTCACCAGCGGCCGCGCCGCTTTCGAACAGCAGGTGCTCACGCGCATTGAAGCGGCATCCAGTGCTGCCGAGGGTCTCGCGAGCGACATGCGCCGAGCGGGACAGCCGGGCCGCCTTTTGATCGATTCGCAGAAGCAGCCCGGGGCATTTCTCCCGACGATTACGCTGTACACCGGAAACTTCATGGATGTGGCGCTGGCACGGCCGGAAATTTATCTGGCCGTCGAAAACGTTTCAGGCGCTGCGGTCGAGCCGGGCTACTGCCGCGGCGGGCGGCTTTACGTGGACAGCGGCGGACGCATCGGTATCGAAAACTTCAGATTGCCGGGCGAGTGGAAGAGCGTGCCCGCCGATGCCGTGCAGGTCGTCATCAAGCCCGATGGACGCGTGATGTCACAGCAGGCGTCCGGAGATACGATCGAGCTTGGCCGCCTTCAGGTTTACCGCATCGCTAAAATCCGCATCGACAAAAACGATCTGGTCCAGCCCGCCGAGAATTCGGCCGCGCAGGTGATCGATCCGCAGATGGCGGTGCCGGCTCTGCCGGGGCACCTGGAATTCTCGCGCGTTGATCCGCTGCGCGTCGCGGCCGCTTCCGCTCGCCGGCAGATCCTCGATAAGATGCTCGACGCTCTTGCGCGGCCGGTGCCGGTTGCGCCGGTGCCGAATGGCAATCCAACGGCAGTGGCTTCGCCGATCGTCGTTCACGCTGATCTGCCGTGGACCGAGCGGCATCTGAAGGCGCTGGGTGTGAACGTCGAGCGGACGCCGGGCCGCACAACAATTACACCCGGCGAAAATCCCAGCAGCGTGGCAGCGCAGCTCACCAAAGTTCTGCAGGTTTTGCGCCTGCGCATGTCTGTGCATGAGCAAAACATCCGCAATGCCGAGCGCGTGCGGGACGCCGACAACCGGCTGAATCCCTACCGCCGCAAAATTCTGAAGATTGGTCCGCAGGGCGAACCGCTTGAAGAGGTCGATTCGTCTCCGCTCCCCAAAGTCTCGAAACCTGGCGATCCGAACGCGGACGCAGACGGTTTCGTCACGCTGCCCAACGTCAACCGCGCCGTCGAGGCGGCCGACTTCCAGGCTGCGGCTGAGGAATACCGGATGATCCGCACTGTCATGGAACGCCTTGATCCGCATAGTGTTTTTCCCGATCCGATCGCCTTGCCTCCGCTGCAACCGAAGGCCGAGGCCCCCTAGCGAAGTTGCGTTAGTCAAGAACTGGCCTCAGGAGTAAGATAAGCCGGTCGCGCTGGAATCATGCATGAACCTGCGAGCCCGGATCCTGCTCTATGTCGTCGCGGTCATGGCCATTGTGTTCGTGATGGTCATCGCCACGATTCTTCCCGACACCCTGAATGAATCCAAGAACCGCATCGCCGCCGCGCGCGAGGCGACGACTGTTTTCAAGATTCTGCTCGAAAACCTTCCGGCACAGCGCCGCGCGGAGCTTGGAAAAAACAACCGCAAGTTTTTCGAAAACAGCGGCGTGCTCGACGCATGGCTGCTGACCGATCTGCAGGGCAAGGTTGTGCTCTCCTCAACGCCGGGAACTCCCAAGCATGTTGCACCCGCCGAGTACATCGCGGCGCAGCGTTTCGACCAGATGGAAACCGTTTTCACGCCCGAATCCGAGCGTCTCATACTTTATGCGCGAACCAACATGCGCGCGTCTTCGCAGCCGCTGGACGTTTGGGGCATCTTTGTCGTCATGGCCGTCGGAACGTTGCTGCTCGCCTTTGTGATTTACGGACTGATGCTGCGTCTGGTGGTCACGCCTGTCGAGCGCCTCGCCGCTGCCAGCCGCATGGGCGCCAGCACCAAAGGCATTCTGGCGCCCGTGGCTTCGACAGACCGGCAGGACGAGATCGGCGAGCTGGTTCGAGCCTATAATAAAATGGTGGGCGAAGTGAATGACTTGCGGCTGAACCTGGAAAAACGCGTGTCGGACGCCACGCGTGAGCTTCAGGCGGCGCAGAATCAGATTGTGCTCAGCGAGCGGCTTTCAGTCGCGGGCCGAATGGCTGCGGGTGTCGCGCACGAGATCAACAATCCCCTTGGCGGAATGCTGAACGCCGCCCGCGCTCTCAAAGGCAAGGCCCAGGCTGGAACGCGCGAAGCCGAATACCTGGAGCTGATCCTGGAAGGCCTTTCGCGCGTGCAGACGATTGTCGCGAGCATGCTGCAGTTCTCGCGGCCGGCGCAGCAGCCATCCCCGGTCGACCTGGCGGAAGTGCTCGAGGGGGCGCTGCTTTTCTGCCGCCACCGCTTTGCGAAACTGGAGCTCAAGCTTGAGAAAAACTACGCGCCAGACGCGGCGCATACGGTGCTGGGGCATCGATCGGAACTGGGCCAGGTGTTTTTGAATCTGCTCGTAAATGCGCTGGATGCCATGGAAGCAAAAGGCACGGGGCCGCATACTCTGAGCCTGAAACTGGAGCGAAGCGGCGAGCTGGTTACTGCAACGGTCAGCGATACGGGGCAGGGGATGCCGCCTGAAGTAAAGGAGCGTGCAGGACAATTCTTCTATTCCACCAAGGCTGAAGGGAAGGGGACGGGTCTGGGCCTTGCGGTGGTGCAGCATATCGTTCTGCAGCACAAAGGAACTGTTCGTATCGACAGCAGCGAAGGGCAGGGGACAACAGTGGTCGTCGAGCTGCCGGCGTATGCTGAGACACCTGCGGCCAAGAGCGTGGCGTAAGCTGAACCCTGAAACGAGCGATCGATGAAAGTACTTCTGGTTGACGACGAACGCAGCATCCGCCTCACCCTGGGCGACGCGATAGAAGATTGCGGCCACAGCGTGATCCGCTGCGAGAATCTCGCGCAGGGAAAGAGCGCCCTTGAGCAGCACGCCGTCGATTGCATCATTACCGATCTGCGTCTGCCTGACGGCCTGGGCCTCGATCTGCTTCCGATTGCCCGCGAGCGCAGTCCGAATGCCTCGCTGCTGGTCATCACCGCGCATCAGACGATCGAGACGGCCATCCAGGCTACGAAGTACGGCGCAGACTATTTGATCAAGCCGTTTCTCAACGAAGAAGTCATTGCGCGTCTTCAGAAAATCGACGAACTGCGGCAGCTCAAAGCCGAGCTTGCGCAGCTGAAAACGCAGGTGACCTCCGGACACAAGATTGACCGCATCGTCGGAAAAACGGCTCGCATGCACGAGCTTTACACGACCATTGAAACGGTTGGACCTTCGGATGTCACGGTGCTTGTCACCGGCGAGTCCGGGACTGGCAAGGAGCTCGTCGCGCAGGCGCTCCATCGCAACTCAGCGCGCTCCAGCAGACAACTGGTGAAGCTTTCGTGCGCCGCGCTGCCGGAAAGCCTGCTCGAAGACGAGCTCTTTGGCCACGAGAAAGGCGCGTTCACCGACGCGAAGGAGAAGAAACCCGGTCGCTTCGAGCTCGCCGATGGCGGCTCGATTTTCCTCGACGACATCGACGACATGAGCCTGCAGACGCAGGTAAAACTGCTGCGTGTGCTGCAGGAGCGCGAATTCGAACGCCTGGGCGGCACGAAGACGATCAAGATCGACGTGCGCGTGATCACCGCGACCAAGGTGGATCTTTCGCTGCTCGTGCGGCAGGGCCGTTTTCGCGACGACCTGTATTTCCGCCTGCGCGTCGTCGAACTGCGCCTGCCCAGTTTACGCGAGCGCCCTGCCGACATTCCCCTGCTCGTTCAGCATTTCATCCGGCTGCACGGACAGAATCGCAACTACGTTATCGCACCGGAAACAGTTCAGAAAATGTGCCAGTACCAGTGGCCCGGCAACGTGCGCGAGCTTGAAAATGCGGTCATGCGCGCGATTGCGATGGCCGGCAGCTCAGACGTCCTCGACGAACGCCACCTGCTGCTGATGCCCGCGGGAATGCGGCCGGACGCGGGACCGGTCCACGTTCCATCGGTCGGCGGCACGATGCTCTCGCCTGAAACGGCCGTTCCGGCGCTGCCCGGCTGGAGCGAGAAAAAAGCGCCGTCTGCCGCGCCGCGCAATGAAGCGCCGGTGGCTGCAGGCGCAGCGCTTCAAGAATCCGCGCCAGTCGCTCCACCCCCTGCGCCGGCGCCGGTGTCCGCAGCGGTGCGTCCCCTGCGCGAGGTTGTGGCGGATGCTGAGCGTGGATACATCCTGCAGGTGCTGCAGCAGACCAACGGGAATAAGACCCGAGCGGCGCAGCTGCTGGATATCTCACGCAAAAACCTGTGGGAAAAGATGCGTGACCTGGGTTTGCTCGACAGCAACGCAAAGGAATAAAAAATCTGTTTGTCTTTTCCGGCTGTGCAAATTCCAATAGTGCCCGGAAAGGTAATCGCCATGTCTCAGGCCAGCTCAACCCCCGACGTTCCACCTCCCATCGGCGCCGCGCCCGACGGGCAGGATTTTTCGCATCCGTGGATCATCAGCGGCATCGTCTCTGCGATCTGCTTCGTCATCGGCTTCGTCTTTATGTACACGACGGGCCTGTGGGCGAATTTCTGGCAGTGGGCCGACGGCCCGTTCCTGTTTTACTTCGCGATCCTGACGCCGGTGCTGATCGGCTTCTATTCCTATGGCGTGTACCTGCTGATCACGGCGCTCTTTCGTTCAAAAGCAAAAAAGAGCTGAGCATGTCTGAAACAGAGCCATCAGCGGAATCGTCCGACGCTAAACAGTGTGTCTTTCAGATGCAAATCGTGGTAGGGGCGCTCTGCAGTGGCGTGTTCACGTTTTTCATTGTTTCGACGTTCATGCCAGCCGCAAAGCCGCCCATGCCGACGCCGGTGTTGACGTTCGTCGCTCTCGGTCTGGCCGTCATGGCGTTCGTTACGCGCGCTGTTTTGACCTCCATTCTCGATAAGGCGGCGTTTAAAAGAGCCGCGCAATTGCCTGCCGAGCAGCGCCTGGGCCAGCTGCTGGTGGCATACAGGACGCGCACTATCCTGGGAGCTGCGATGCTTGAAGGCGCGGCGTTTTTCAGTCTGATCGCCTGGATGCTGGAACGCCAGAGCTACTCAATCCTTACTGCCGGCGTTCTGCTGAGCGCGTTAATCGCCGGCATGCCGACGCGGGCGAAATTAAACACGTGGCTTGCCGCTGCCGACCGGGCTGCCAATCCGGCCGCCGAGAAGGCCGTCAACTGGTAGCGCTGTAACTTGAATCCGCGGGCTCGTGACGGTTTAATAGGCCCAGTCGGGTACGCGATCGGACGATTCATCCGCCATCTGCAATCCTGAATTCATTCACATATTGAAGGAGAAGTCATGGCCGGTCATTCACATGCAGCGAACATTGCCGTCCGCAAAGGCAAGCAGGACGCGCTTCGCGCCCGGGCCTTTGCCAAGCTTTCGAAGGGAATCATGGTCGCGGCGCGCAAAGGCCCTGATCCGGATTCGAACTTCGCGCTGCGCCACGCCATCGACCTGGCTCGCGCACAATCGATGCCGAACAATAAGATCGATCATGCCATCAAGAAGGGCGCCGGACTGATCGAAGGCGAAAAGATGACCGAGATCACGTACGAAGGCTACGGCCCTGGCGGCGTGGCGATCATCGTCGAAGCGCTCACTGATAATATCAACCGCACGCGTCCGGAAATCGCCAAGATGTTCGAAAATGGCGGTGGCAACCTCGGCGCTGCAAACTCCGTGATGTGGATGTTCAAGCGCAAGGGCCTCGTCACAGTCAAGACCGATAAGATCGCTGAAGACGCGCTGATGGATCTGGTGCTCGAAGCCGGCGCGGAAGACCTGAAAGCCGAAGGGGACGTTTACGAAATTCTAACCAGCGTTTCGAGCTTCGAGCCGGTCCGTAAGGCGCTCGCGGCGAAAAGCATCCCGACCGAAATGGCCGAGCTGCGTTTCATTCCGGACAATCCGACAGATGCAGACGTTCCGACTGCGAAGAAGGTGCTGGAACTGGTCGACGACCTGGACGGCCACGACGACGTGAACGCCGTTCACCACTCGCTGAACATGACTGACGAGATCATCGCCGCCGTCAAAGAAGAAGCTGCCAAAGGCTGACGTCGTTGTCATCTGTCACTGGTCATTTGTCATTTGTAACTTTGCCGCTTTGCCACGCGCAGACAAATAACGGCTTGGTCGAAACAAGTGACAAGTGACAAGTGACAAGTGACAGTGACAAATTAACTACTTAAGCGCCTCTTCGATTGCCTTGCGGCCTTCCTTCAGCCGTTCATATATTAACGCGTCATCCATCAGCGAGGACGCGCCGGACAGCGCCAGGCAGAACGGCGGCTCGCCCGCGGCGCGCACGCAGATCGACGCGCTTAGCCAGCCCGGCCGCTGGTAATCGCGCAGCACCAGCGCGTCATCGCGCAAATGCTGGCGCGCATAATCGAGGACGGCCCCGGGGGAATCGGGCACAATTTCTGCCGGCCGTATCCAGCCGTAGCGCCGCTTACTCTCTTCCAGCACATTCAGCGCTTCCTCCTGCGGACGGTCGATCAGCAGCCGCAGCGCTACCGACGAAAGATGCAGCGGATACCCAGTCGCCGAGGCCAGCAGCGGATCGTGTCCTTTATGCGTGCGCAGAAAATAAATCAGGTCGCCGCGCCAGAGCGTGGCAAGCTGGACCAGAAGCCCGTTGCAGCGCTCGGCAAGCTCCGTCACGGCTTTGCGTGGCTTGGTGGTGAGCGTAAACGATTCGGCCGCAATTCCTGCCAAAGAGAGAATGCCGTAATCGGGCGCGAAACTGTGGTAGTCGGGTTTGCGGACATAACCGGCCTTGCTCAGAATTTTCAGAATGCGTGAAACGGTGCTCTGATGCAGCCCCAGCTTTTTCGCGAGCTCCGTCGATGTTACCGGCCGCGGCGAGACGGACAGAAGCCGCAATACTTCCAGCCCGTGCGTCAGTGCCTTGGAGCTGCTCTGCACGGCATCCAGCATCGAACTCGAGTCGGGATTTACGTCGCTCATGGGCTCGATTATTTTCCTGCCAATTTTGCCGCGCGGCCGCTCAGCGCTCGTGCCTGCTCGAATGTTGAGACGTCCTCATCCAGTTTCAGCAGATGCCAGACTTCCGGAAAGCTGTGGCTTTCACCCGGCTTTAAGCGGACTTCCGCGCTGAGCGGCTCGACTTCCCCGACCTGCGCGCTCCAGTAGAACTCGACAGAATTCCCTGCGTCGCTGTACGTTCCCGCAGGGTCGTAAGGAAAGGTTTTGATGTAAAGCTGTTTTCCGCGAGCGTAGCCCATCCATCCGGCATCGCTGTCGGCGCCGAGTTTTCCATAGGCGACGTCTTTCGCCGTTGCCTCGGCCACGAGAATGCCGTCGAGAATCTTGACATTCGGTGAAGCGGGCGCGTCGTTGTCGAAGTACTCCTTGCCGTCTTCCTTGTAGCGCAGGCCCCAGCCGGCTTTCATCTTTGTTTTCGGATTCAGCGGGAAGAACGCGAATCCACCGCCTTTGCAGAGCGTGCGGTCCCAGAGGCAGAACTGCGTCTCCTTATCCCACGCGTTGGTCATCTTCTGATCGACCTTCAGGCTGCCAGTCTTCGGATCGAGCGTGAATACTTTCGAGAGTTGGATTCCGCTCTTCTGGCAGGGCTCGCTTTCGACCGTAACGGAGTACGGACCGCTGGCGCGCGCCTTATACTGGCCCATCCATAACCTGCGATGCTCAGGAAGCCCGCGCAGCTCGGGCCCGATATCCAGCTGATAACCGCCGACCCAGAAGTTGCCTTTCGTGTTCTCCAGAGTCTTTCCGTCTGAGCCCGGCGACTCGAACATGATGTTGGCATCATCCGGGCCGTAATGCAGCACACGCCCGCCGACGGCAGGAACGATCACAACCTTGATGCCGGTTTCTGCCGACGTGAGCACATACGATTCAGGCCAGCCTTTGTAGGTCAGCAGCTGCACGCCTTCGGGCAGCTTCTCTTCTGCACGAACGAGCGCGGCCGCGAGGACAACCATAAGGAGAGTGGGGCGAATGCGCATTGGATCACCTTGTAATCTAGTGCTGCTATAGTCTACAGCGCAGCACTTTATCCAACTTCTGGATTGCACATGTGAAAAAATTTGTTCTTGCGCAAGATTTTCATCTAAGTGACGATACAGACGTACGTTCCAGATGAGTCCGATAACATTTTCTTAAAGTGGTAGTTGAAGGAAACAGGGTTTTGGATAGTCTTTTTAACACTTTAGCCCACACCAGTTTAGACCCAGCCAAGATCGGCTCGTGCGGTCTTTAACTGTGCGCTATGAGGTTGCATGATTTCGCAGATCGAGTCTATTTCTAGCCGCATGCTTCCCGCGCTGCTCCTGGCCTGCCTGCTCCTGGTCAGTGGCTGCCGCATGAACGAAGCGGTCTACCGCTCAGACGGCTCACGCATTATTTATATGCGCCCGCCGCTGATGAAGGTCGTTGAAGAGCTCGATGAACGGCATATGGCCGTCAATAGCGTCGCGGCCCGGCTGAATGTCACGCTGATCGACACCGAGAAGAACAAGGAGTTCTCGCTGCTGGGTGTCTACATCGGGGACAAAGACGGCAACATGCGTCTGCGCATCACCGCCACAGGCGGGCAACTTGTGCTGGACATGGGCACGCACGGCGAAGACGTGGATGTGTGGCTGCCGCGCAAGAACCGCTTCTTCCGCGGAAAAGAAACCGATCTCCTCAATAACCAGTGCCAGCTTTCGATTCTCGCTCACGCAGGTGGCTGCCGCGATCTGTTCTTCCCGCGCGCGTGGACCGAAGCGGCTACCGAACGGCGCGTGACGTACAACAATGGCAGAGAAGTCATCAGCGTTATCGAGAAGCCCAGCTTCATTCGCCGCCGCTCGCGCCGCCTGACCATGGCCCCTGAGACGCCGACCGTCGAGGCCGTCGAGGTGTACGACCGTTTTGGCCGTGACGTCGGAAGCATCCGTTACGGTGATTACCGCTTCCCGGATCCGGATGAGCAGGACGCGCGCGCAGAGGGCGTGGGGCTGACATATCCCGGGCTGATTACGCTCTGTTCGCACGACGGAATTCACCGCCTGGAGATGCGGGTGGAAGAAGTGCAGATCAATTCTGAAATCGACACCGCCAAATTCGAGGTTCCGCGCCCGGAGCATACGAAGGTGCTCGAGCTCGGCACCGCCCTCAAACGCAGCGGCAATTTGTGGGAATAATTCACGGCTTCAGCACGACGCCCCGGTCACGTTAACGGGGGTTTCGTACTGAAGCCGTGTTCTGTCGACAGGCAATGCCCGGCCATGGAACGGATTCGCTTTGCAACCCGCCAGCGCGCTTGAACGAATTCTCGGAAACTGGGGCGTGTATGTCGCCAGGAATCGAGGCCGGGTTCTGCTCGGCGCGCTGATCGTCACGCTTATCTCGCTGCCGTTCGCACACCGCGCCGTTACGCATCTGGATGCCAACCTCTTCAACCAGGCTTCAGATAAGCTCGTTCGTTTCCGCCTCATGCGCCAGCTGGCGGAAGAATTTGGCGGCGATATTCTCGCGGCCGTCGTCACGATTCCCCGCCAGCATGAGCAAGCACAGGTTGCCGAGCTCAAGGCTTTTGGAACGATTCTGGCCGCCGAGCTGAGCAAAGCTGGCGTCTCCGAGCAGGATCGCGAGCGTCTGACTGACGCTCTGCGAAAGGAACTTCCCGCCGGTGAGCCGTGGCTGCGGCAAGTGGAATGCCGCACCGGCCAGGGTATCGAGCAGGCGCTTAAAAAAATCGTCAAGGACCGCCCATACGTTGCGCTCACGCCGCAGGACGTTGCCGAACTGCGGCGTCTGTTTGAGCCCGACAATCTGAAGCAGGCGATGGAGCACGTGGCGACGACGCTGCAGGACCTGCCGCCAAACAGCGCTGAGAAGGTAAAGCTGCAGGAAGATCCGCTGAATCTTTCAGAGCTCGCCAATAAAGGGCTGAAGGCGCGGCTCGGCAAAGGTGGAACGTTCGCGAGCAACGATGCGGAAGGATTCTTTCTCTCCAAAGATGGAACGATGCTGGTGGTGCTCAGCCGCGCCGCTCTGCCGGCCAACCGGCTCGATTTCACCTCGGCGCTGATGGCTGCCGTGCAGCGCGCAGAGAATCGCGCTATCACTGAGTTCCGAAAAACAAAGCCGGCGCTCACGACGGCACTCAAGTCGGAGACGTTCGCTGAACTGGCCGAGCCTGAAGGCACGCTGCGCGTCGGATACACGGGCATGCCGGCGGTCACGGTCGAAAACGAGATGAGCCTGAAATACGATCTGCTCGGCAACACGGCAACTGCCTTCGTGGGCGTGCTGCTGCTCTTTCTGATCGTCTTCCGGCGAGTGCTGCTGGCATGGGACGTGACATGGACAACAGCGCTGGTGATCGTCTGGACACTTGGCTTTGCCGGCGCAACCAAGGGAAGCATCAGCGTGCTGGGCGGCGCGTTTACGTGTATCCTGCTCGGCACGGGTACCGACTACGCCATTCATCTCCACAACTCTTATCACACGCTGCGCCACATCGAGAGACACAGTATCGAAGAGTCCCTGCGTCTGACGTTGATGCGCTGTGGGCCGGGAATCATCACCGCGTCACTGACAACGGCCATTGCGTTCTTTGGCGTGACTTTCACCAGCTTCGTCGGCCTCGCCGAGTTTGGCTTGCTCGCGGGTGTCAGCGTCGTTCTCGGCTGTCTGATGATGCTCATGGTTTTCCCCGCACTGCTCTGCCGCAAGGAACGTCCCGGCAGTGGCAGGATGGCCGAGACGCTTTCGCTTGGCACGCCGACGCTCGGCCGGCTGCTGGAGATCCGCGCTGTTCGTACCGCGTCGGTCATTGCCGGAATCGCTGTGATTTTCGGCGGAATCCTGTTTATCCGCTACGGCGCGCCTGCACGCGCGGAAACCGTTGCCGGCGTCGCGTTCGATGCTGATCTGGGCAACTTGCGTTCGCTGCGCATCAAAGCCATCCCGCTTCGCAACGAGGTCGCCGAACGATTCGGGCTCGGCCTTGCCGACGTGCGTGTCGTCGTCGAAGCAGAAAACGAAGAGCTGGCCGTGGCCGGTGCCGAGGAAGTCATTCAGCGCCTGCGACCGTTCGTGGAAAAGGGTGAGCTGACCGCCGGCGGCAACGTGCTTGATTTCGTGCCTTCGCCGCGTCAGCAGCAGGCCACCTTTGAGGCACTGAAAGCATTCGATGCCGAAGCTGCAGCGACGGCCTTCAAAGCGGCCGCGCATGAGCGCTTCGGCGAAAAAGGCATCGTTTTCTTCAAGCCCTTCTTGCGACGCCTGCATGATTTCGGCCTGCTCACGCGCGAAGCCACGCCGCTCACGCTCGCCAGCGTGATGCAGGGTCCGCTGGGCGGCATTCTTGCGCCTTTCGTGAGTCTCTCTGCACCGGCCGCGAAGGAGCCGCGCGTGCGGCTTGCGCTGAGCTGGTTTCCCAAGCGCCTGGACATGCCGGCGGAGTGGTATCAGCAGATTGCGCGCGCCGTTGAAAGTAATCCACCGCAGAGCACAACTGTAAGCATGACGGCCGCGCGCATGGTCGGCTTCGAAATGAAGGACAGCCTCCTGCATGACTGCAGTCTCATTTCCCTGGTCGTGGGTGTGTGCGTGGTCATTGCGCTCGGCCTGGCGTTCCGCTCGCCGGTGACGTCGCTGCTGGCGATGATTCCGCTGCTTTATGCGTACCTGGCGCTACTGGCGGGCGTCACGCTCTGCCAGCGCCTGGGCTGGGATTTCTCTCTGAATTTTGTGAATCTCATTATGTTTCCGCTGCTGCTGGGGTCGGGAATCGACGCCGGCATTTACGTCATGTGCGATGCGATTTCGCCGCGCAAGCCCAGCTTGTTTGAACTGCTTTCAGACACTGGCCGCTCGGTTCTCTGCTGCACGCTGACAACCCTGGTCGGTTACGGCTCATTCCTCTGGAGCAGCTACACGGGCCTGATCTCCCTCGGCGCGGCTGCACTCTTCGGTTACACCGGAGCACTCTTTGGCGCGCTGGTCGTCCTTCCGGCGCTGCTTGGAATGATGCGCAGGAGTGCGACGGAAGGCCAGACTATCCTTCAGCCGCAGGCGGTGGCAGCGCCTGCTCCGGCACTCGCAGCCGAAGAGCACACGGGTTAAACTGCTGCGCCGGACACAACAGTTGAAGTGAGTGCGGGTTTTATCGTCTAAGGATCGTGGCGTGCTGAGGCTGCCGGTCGATAAAACCCATCAGGAGTGGCTGCATTGAACCTTCGAACTCTGTTCTTACTGGCTTTCTGCTTGAGCATGGCCGTGGCTCTACGCGCGGCGGAGGAGCCGGTGCCGACACCGCTCGACGGCGAAACGCTGCTGACGACCGCCGACGCTGAAAAAGTGCTGCATGAGCTTCCCGCGTTCAAGAACCCTCAGCCGCTGAAGGCCAGGATCAAGACGGAAGTCGATGACCTGCTCGGCTCGCGTTCGGACGAAGGCGTGCTGCTGCTGGACCGGCCGGCACGCGTGCTGCGGAAGTTTACCAAGCCGTCTCTGAAAGTGTGGCTGCTGGATGGAACGAAGATCCAGGAGTACGCGGCGAAATCGAAGATGCTTTACGTAAAAGACTTTTCGCAGGCGCCTCGCGCGCTGAAGCTCATTCAGGCGGCATTCACCGGCGACGTGAAGACGCTGAAAGAGATCTTCGACGTCTACACGTTCAAGAGTTCCAAAGACGGCAAAGACATGTACCGCTTTGTGCTGAACCGCAAGACCGGCTCGAGCGGCGGAATTTACCGGCGGATCCAGGCGCGGCTGCTCGGCGAGGCGTTGTTCTTTCATGAAATCGAATATGTTCCGGACGCTGGCGACAAAGTGATTGAGCGGTACCTGGAGATCTCGGCAGTCGAGAAACCTTCGGACGCGGATTTCGCGCTAGATGTGCCCGCGGACGTGACGCGCAAGAATGAAACGATCAAAGGCGCGGAGTAGCTGATTAACCAAGGAGGCTGCAATGTTGAATCTGGTAAGCACCGATTACGTCCGTCAATACCTCGCGCGGCTCGAGGCGCTGCTCAAGTCGATTGATCCTAAGCAGGTTTCGCGGGTCGGTGAGCTCCTCACCGCGGCGCGCGCCGAAGGGCGCCAGGTGTTCCTGTGTGGCAACGGCGGAAGCGCGGCGCTGGCGTCGCACCTGGCCGTTGATCTCGGCAAAGGCTGCTCGCGCAACCGCGACAAGCGCTTCCGGGTGATCTCGCTGACCGACAACGTGCCGTGGATGACGGCGGTCTCGAACGATATCTCCTATGAGGACGTGTTCGTTGAGCAGCTCAAGAATTACGCGGTAAAAGGCGACATCCTGATCGCAATTTCCGGCAGCGGAAATTCGAAGAACGTGCTGAAAGCAGTGCAGTACGCCAACCAGGTCGGCTGCGAAACGGTCGGCATCTCCGGCTTTGCTGGCGGCAAGCTCAAGGAATTGGTCAAAGACCACGTCCACATCAAGTCCGAGCACATGGGACTGATCGAGGACGGTCAGCAGATCGTCGGCCACACGCTCGTGTACGCGTTCATGGATGCAGAAGGCTGCGGCTGACGTTTTGGGCGGTGGATCAAAAGAAGCGGGGCAGACGATCGTCTGCCCCGTTCATTTTTATGAGTGCTTCTTCTCACTGCTTCTTTTTTGCCGCTAAAAGCCCTTTCAGAAAAGCCGTCGAAGCATCGCCGGGCATCAGCTTTTCAGCGTCCTGCAGCACCTTTTCGATCTCAGCGATTTCTTTATTCTGCTGCACCATTTCGTGAGCCTGGATCAGCAGGTCGACGCCGCGTTCATGATCTTTTGCCTGCTTGCTGTCGACACCCAGTTCCTGCGCTTCTTTAAGCGCCGCACGCGCGCCGGCGATGTTTTCGACCGCGCGCTCTTTGGCCTGCTGCAGCATGCTTGAATGCGCTTTAATCAGCTTCTGCTGGAACACATCCACAACTGCCTGATTGTCGACGTCGGTTTTCCCGCCGCCGCTGGATTTCATCACCAGCAGCACGACGACCACGATCAGCAGCAGAACGATCACACCCAGCAGGTATTTCACGGGTCCCTGCAGCACGCTGGCCGCCGAGGCCGTCGCGGCCGCTTCGGAGGCCGGCGCGGGTTTTCGCTGCATCTGCGTTCCGCCGCGTTCGCCAGTCACCGCGGATCGCTCACCGCTGATTCGCGCCGGCAGCGGAGCCGGGCCGGAAGCACGCTTTTCGACAATCTTAGTGTCGCGCGGCTTGGGCGCGCTCGGGTCGACGCCCAGTGACTTGAAGTCGATCGCGGACGGCGTGTGCTCGGCGTTAATGATCTTTTTTCCTACTTCCGATTTCTCCAGGACCATTGTCACGCGCTTGATCGCCGCGGTCTGTGTGACCTTCGGCTCCGTCAGCGCCGCCCGGCAGACGGTCATCGCCTCCAGCAGCGCCGAGCCATCGACGTAGCGGTCCCCTGGCTGCTTAGCCAGGCAGCGGTCGATCAGTTCGCAGGTTGCCGGCGAGACATCTTTGCGCGATTTAGAAACCGGATCGTGCTTCTGCTGCAGCGACGCCAGAATCGCATTCATCGGATTGTCAGCTTCGAAGGGCGGGTGTCCGGCGAGCAGATCGTAGAGCGTCGCACCCATGCTGTACACGTCGGCGGATTTCCGCATCGCCTTCGCATCAACAGCCTGCTCGGGCGCCATGTATCCCGGTGCGCCCATCGGCGCGTTGGAGCCGGATAGAAGTCCGCCGAGTTCTTCGATGCGCGGCACGCCGATATCGGCGAGCTTCGCTTCGGGGAAAACAATGATGTCCGCGCCGCGTTTGGGAATCAGGATGTTCGCGGGCCTCACGTCGCCGTGCATGACACCGTCGCGGTGAGCCTGCGCGAGGCCCTCGGTTGCGGCGATGCAGATATCCAGCGCTACTGCTTCGGGAAGTCCCGGCGCGCCGGACGCTTTGACGCGGTTGAGGTAGGCCGCCGCGGAAACTCCCGCGACGAATTCCATCGTGATGTAGCACAGCCCGTTTTCTTTGTTGAACTCCTTGACGCGCACGACGAATTTGGATTGAACGACGGAGGCGTGCTTGATCTGCTCGGCGAGCCGGTCCAGGATTTCCGGGCTCGTGCCCGCAAGTGGAAACACTTTCACCGCCAGATGCATGCGGGTTTCGGGGCGGATGCCATAATAGACCGCCGCCGTGACACTATGGCCCAGCTTGCCGAAGAGAGGAATGCCGCCGATCGACGGAACGACTTTCCCGTCGACCTCGACGCGCTGCGCGCCTTCGAGCAGCTTGTCGCGGGTGAGATCCTGCACCGTTATGGAAGGATCGATGTGGCTGACCAGTCCGAGTTTGCCAAGAATGCGCGTTTTGCCTGGCGCTGAAACTGGAGCAGCCGGAGCGGTATAGACGTGGGTCGGCGGGTCCATACTGAGCTTCATCGTGGGCTCAGATGGTTCTTGAGTTGGAGGCGGTGGAGGCGGCGCTTTTGCCGTCGCTGCTGGCGGCGCGGCCTTCGGTGCGGGCGGCGGAACTGGAGATTTAGGTGCGGGGTTTCCAGTGCCTGCCGCGCCCGGAAGCTTTACCTGCACCAGCGTCGGTTCGTCTGACTGCTTGTTTGAGTCCGATGTTGCCATAGTTTCGCCGGCTCAGTGAATCCATCAGGAATTTCTGACAGCGGCGCGTAGTTTACGCGGCTCTTTGAATCGCTGCAACGGGGTAAACAGCCAATTCAAAGGCTGCTTTATGCGCCGGCTTTTATTTCGTTGCGAATAGCTGCAGCCGTGTCACGGATGCAATCGTCGAGGGTGCGCCGGGGCGTATAGCCGATGAGACGGTGTACTTTTTCAAGGTTCGGAACACGTCTGTGCATGTCCTCAAAGCCTTCCACGTACGCTGCGTCGTACGGGATCAGCTTCACCGCCGCGTCGCTCCCCAGCAGCTTCTTGACGCGTTCCGCTAGGCCGAGAATCGTCACCTCGTCGCTGGTTCCGATATTAACCACCTCGCCGCGGGCTGCCGGCGTCTGCATCAGCTTCGCGAGCGCTTCGACAACATCAAGCACATGGCAGAAGCAGCGCGCCTGTTTTCCGTCGCCAAAAACGGTCAGCGGCTGATTGGTCAGCGCCTGGCGCACGAATGTGGGCAGCACCATGCCGTAGCGGCCTGTCTGGCGCGGACCCACGGTGTTGAAAAGCCGCGTCACAATCACGGGCAGGCGTGTCTCGCGGAAATGAGCCAGAGCCAGAAATTCCTCGAGCGCCTTGGCCGAGGCATACGCCCAGCGCTGCTTGTCTGTCGCGCCCAGCACCTGGTCGCCGTCTTCGCGAAAGGGAACGGCCGCGGATTTCCCATAGACTTCGCTCGTCGACGTGATCAGCACGGGCTTGCGGTAGCGGCTGGCATACGTGAGCACCGCGTTTGTGCCGCGCACGATCGTGTCGATCGACTGCACGGGCCGCTCAAGAATCAGCTTCACGCCGACGGCGCTGGCCAGGTGGAAGACCGCATCCGCATCCCGGATGAGATCTCCGGTGAGTGTCTCGTCCATGACCGAGCCAATCAGCAGGCGCACACGCGAATGCCCTTCAAGATGTTCGATGTTCGGATAGCGGCCGGTTGAAAGATTATCCAGCAGCGTGACATGGGCGTCCGCCGAGCCGGCCAGAAGATGGTCGGCCAGATGTGATCCGATAAATCCAGCGCCGCCAGTGATCAGGTATCGCATGTTCCAGTGTCTCTTCAGCCGTTGCTGAAAACTAAAGAATATCACGGCGCGCGAAAGTCTGCACGGTAGAACCACCGGCCGTCCGTCATGGCAGTACGTTTCACACGCCCTTCGGTTCACATGAAAAAGCGGAGGCGCTTGTTGATGCGCCCCCGCTTTTTCGTACCGGAACGTCTGTCTTAGAAGATCTGAGCCAGCAGCCAGATCAGCAGCAGCAGTCCGAGGGGTACTCCGAGCAACCACGCAACGATGTAAGGCATAACCATTCCTTTCTATAAATGATTAGATAGCACCTGGCGGATTCATCGGAGTTCCGCGGCGGGTATCTTCGTCTTCCAGATCGTCTTCATCGTAATAGCGCTGCCGCCATCCGAGGTACGATCCGCCGATCGACGCCGCCAGCGCCAGCAGTGCCAGAGCCGTCATCGTCCAGGCAGCCGTCGACGCGGCCTGCCGTGCCTTTTCAGCCGCGGCCAGTTCGCGCTTGTGCGCCTGCTGCCAGCGCTGCTGTGAACGGTTCATCTGCGCAGCGATGTTGTCTTTCTCTGCCTTCAGGAACGCCTCAGCCTGCTCATCGGTCATATTGGCATTGTCGGCAACGAACATGGCCAGCGCGTCGTTATCTTCAATGTCATCGCCGGTGAACTGGCGGTCCTTGTCGTCTTTCGCGTCCTTCGCCGCATCCTTATTATTGCCTTCCTTGCCGGCTGTGACGTTCACCGCTTCGCCTTCTTTCGAAGGGTTGGCGGCCGCAAACGCCTTGGCGCGCTGCGTCAGGAACGAAGCGAACTGCGGGTCCTGCGTGGCGTCATAGGTCAGCGCCGTGCCGAGCTGCTGCATTGCGCTCCTGTTCTGCGCCATGTTGCCGCCCATCTGCGCCGCGGCCTGCGCCGTTTCAGCTCCCGTCGCGGCAGCCTGCGTGCCGATCTGCAGCAGCGAGCCCAGGCCAAGGGCAAGCATCAGTGACGCGAGCGCCCAGGTCAGCGCGCCGTGAATCACCGCGTCTTCGGCCGCGTACAGATTCGCCCAGTGGCCGGCGATCCATGAACCGAAGAACGCCGAGCCCAGTCCCGTGATCAACAGGAACAGAATCGGCAGGATGCGCGACTCATCTCCGCTGCCCATCTGGTAGGGGTCGATTGAAGACAATCCCACGGCCCCGCCAAACCACATCAACAACATCTGCAATGCTATCGTGGACACCGCGCCAGCGAGAATAGCACTCCAGTTCAGCTTGCGCCGCTCCGCGGCGACCACGGACGACTCGGCGAACTCATCGCCGGCGCCGCCTTTATCTCGAACCAACTCCATATATATGCCTCCGCACAATCCCTCCTGTTTCCGCACGGCGCAAAAGATAGTCCACGTTCCGCGCCGCAGCTGAGTGTGTCATCCTTTTCAGGGCGGCAAATCGGGCGTTAATCGTGTCCGGCCCTGCGTAACTGCTTGCGATGCTCTTTCGCGTGAGCGGCGGTCTCCCGCTGCGTTCCAGCGCTGAAAGCGAATGCGCGCTGCGATATGCGCCGAGCACTGTTGGCGATGCCTTTGCGCGGGAGTTGCCGGAGGTAAATGGCCATGCGTTCTCGTTATGATGTTCTCATTGTCGGCGGCGGGCCCGCAGGCCTGAGCGCCGCGTTGTGGCTCGGACGCTGCCAGCGCCGCACGCTGCTTTGCGATGCCGGCCGCCCGCGCAACTCGGCTTCGCATGGACTGCACGGCTTCCTCACCCGCGACGCGACCCCACCGGCGGAGTTCAACCGCATGGGCCGTGAGCAGCTGGCGGTTTATCCGTCCGTCGAAATCCGTGACACGGAGGTCCTCGACGCCGCACACGCGCCGCACGGCTTTGATGTGACCCTCGCCGTTGACCACCGCGTCAGCTGCCGCAAGCTGCTGCTGGCCACGGGCGTGAAGGACATCCTGCCGGAGATTCCGCATTTTGCCGACTATTATGGCCGCAGTATTTTCCATTGCCCGTATTGCGATGGCTGGGAAATGCGCGGCAAACGGCTGGCGCTGCTGGCCAGCGGCCAGGCCGCTCTTGATGTGGGCCTGCTGCTGCGACTGTGGAGCGACAGCGTGACGATTACCAGCCACGGCGCTGCGGAACTGAACGCCGAAGAACGCTCGCGGCTCGCGCGGCACAACATCGCCGTGCGCGAAGATCTCATCACCGGCCTGGAAGGTGAGGACGGTTGCCTTAACGCGCTGGTATTCGAAAGCGGCGAGCGACTTCCGTGCGACGGGCTCTTTTTCAGCACGGGCAAGTACCAGCATTCGCCACTGGCCGCAAAACTCGGCTGCAAGTTCGAAGACGAAGGCTGCGTCGCGGTCGGCAAGTACCAGGCGACGAACGTTCCGAATCTGTTTGTCGCCGGCGACGCGTCGGGTTCGATGCAGCTGGCCGTCGTCGCCGCCGCCGAAGGCACGCAGGCGGCGATCGCGATCAACAAAGCGCTGCTCGCCGAAGACACGGCGTGACGATTGCGGATTTTCGATTTCGGATTGCGGATTGTGTCGTGCGATTGTCCTCCTTTCTCGCGCCTGTTACAGTGCCGGCGTATGGAACATGCAAGACCGCCGGGCACGCTTTATGCGCTGATGTCGGGTGTGCTTATCGCCGTGGGCGCCGTGATGCTTACGGTGGCCTGCTTCGGGCTGAGCGCAGTGATGCTGCCTCAGTCGGCTTATCACAGCCGCGAGGTGACCCGCCTTCCCAGGGAAAGCGGCGTCTCTTCGCGCACGCACTCAAACATCAATTTACAACCCACCCTGGTCAGCCTCTTTTTTGTATTCGGCGCCGTGGCGTTCCTGGGCGGAATGCTCCTGCGACGGCGGCGGTTTTCATTAAAGTTCCTGCTGGCAGCCGTGTTCATCATCGGAATTCTCGGCATGCTACCGCTGAAGCTCAAAAGCGGCTTAAACGCGACGGCAGTCATCCGCGTCGATTACGACCGCCCTCTGTCCGTTGAGCAGCTTCAGTCCGTCCGCGACGCGCTGGAGCCTTACAAGGCCTATGCAACCCTGCCTGATTCGCTGCGCGAAAAGTTGCCGCTGCTCAGCGCTGTGAAGCGCGTGACGGTGCAACCAACGAGCCGAAAAGACGTCTTCAGTACAGCGCTGGCGATCGAAATTAGTCCCGAAGTGTCCGCCGGGGAACGGGACACCGTGATCGATTTTTACTTCCACTATTTCGACGTTCTGGTGCTTCAAGCCGCGCGCGAGAACAAAGCGGTGTTCCTCGACGGAGCAGCGGACCCCGGCTTTATCACGCGCGAGTGGGCCGGCGCAGTACGTGAATGGGAACAGCGGCGCAGGGGCACGCAGAATCCGGCTGAAAGTACGCCATCTGAAAAAAGGCCAGCTCCGTAAAAATAGTCTCCCACTGGGACTCAGTGTTTGTAGTCGTTTAATTCGAGTGGTGACATGCAGAACGATCCTCCGCGCAGCAAACTTCAAACCTTCCTCGCCGGCGTGCTTATCATTGGCGGCCTGGTTGCCTTGCTCTTTGCCTTTGTCGGTCTTGCGGCGCTTTCACGCCCTGAGGCTGAAATCTTCAACCTCGAAATCACTCGGCTTAAGAATCAGAATTCAAGCGGCTGGTATTCGCACGCGGGCATCGCGCTTCAGCCCGCAACCGTCAGCATGCTTTTTACCTTTGGCGCGCTCGCCGCTTTCGGCGGATTGCTCTGCTACCGCCGGCGCTTTTCGCTGAAGTCGATGCTCATCGCCGTGCTGCTGATTGGCCTGCTTGGTTCACTGCCGGCGCTGATCTACAAGACGCTCTACCCGACAGCGGTTTTCTCTATTCACTTCGACAAACCGTTTTCAGCCGCTCAGCTTGAGAGTATGCAAACGGCACTTCAGCCATTCGCAGCGTTCGCAACCCTGCCCGATAACCTCGTCCCGGAGATGCCGCTCCAGTCGGCGATAAAAAGCGCGACACTCGCATCGCGCCAGGGCCCTGCTGCTCTCGGCGCACGCTTGACTCTCGAAATTGATCCCCATCTCTCTCTTAAGCAGCGCAATACTCTGATCGCCTTCTATTCACATTACTTCTACACACTTGCTGCAGAGGCCGCGCGTTCGAATGGTTGCGAGTTCGGACACGACTCACCCTACAATCCTGGTTTCTCGCGCGAATGGACCGCCGCAATTCCAGAATGGACGCAACTTCGAAAAAAGTCTTCCGCCCCCCAGCCGCAATCAGCAATCAACGACTCGAACTCAAACCAGTCCCGCTAAATCAAACGCCACTCCGCCCATGCTCGCCGGCGGCTCGATGCCCTGCAGCTTCAGCACCGTCTTCGCGACGCTGCGGATATGCAGACCTTTCTTTTCGCCGGGCCCGCGCACGCCGCTCTTCATGCGCGCTTTTGTCGTGAGAAGGAAAATGCCTTCCTCGGCGTGGTTGGCGTCGTCGGGTCCGCTGTCGTTCTCGAACGTGTGAATCGACGGATTGGGACCGCCAACGCTGCCGACCGAACGCCAGTACAGCCCGCCAAAGTAAACAATCAGGTCCGGCGCAATGCCGTTGACCTTGTCATAAATTTTCTCCGGCCGCAGCACCTCGGATTTAATCGGCGCGCCTTTGTCGTCTTTAATCGCCAGGATCTTGGCCGTGATCTCCTGCTTGAATTTCTCGACGTCCTCCGGCGCGATCGTGCCCTGCGGCTCGCGGCCTCTGATGTTCAGGAACAATCGCCCGTAATAACCGCCGTCACCCCACGCTCTGGTTTTGCTCCAGTCAATGTCGCACTTGCCGATGGGCGTGAGCTTGTCCGGTCGCGACTTGAGTACGAGATAGCCCTCTTTGATCAGCCATTCGTTGAACGCGATGCCGCCGACCATGCGCTTGATGCCGTGGTCGCTGACGACGGCGATCCACGCATCGTCGGGAATGTCTTCAAGAATCTTGCCGAGCGACGCGTCCACGTGCTTGTAGTAATCCTGCATGCAGTTCTGCAGATCTTTGTTGAACTCGTAGCGCGGGTGTTCCTTGTCGAAATATTTCCAGAAGCCATGATGGATGCGGTCGGTGCCCATCTCGACCATCATGAAGAAATCCCACGGCTTGTTTTTCAGCAGCCACTTCGCGTACGCAGTGTGATTGTCTGTCATCTCGAAAACGCGTTTGAGCAGGCCGACTTTGTCGTTGGTGCGGAAGTCGCGCACGTCCGGGATGTATTCACCGCAGGCCTTGGTGATCTCCGCTTTCAGCGTCGCCGGGTACGTGAAGTTGCTCTCCGGCCCCGGCGTGAGGAAACACGAGATCTGGTTTCCACGCAGCGGCCTGGGGGGGAAGGTGAGGGGCACGCCGAGGGTCGTGCAGTCGCGGCCGTTGCGCGACAGAACATCCCAGACAGTCTCGTGCTTGACCCAGGTTGACGTCGCGATGCCCAAGCCTGAATAGGTGTGATCAGTGCGGTTGCGAAAGCCGTAGATGCCCAGTTCGCCTGGAGACGTGCCGGTCATCATCACCATCCAGGCAGGGCAGGTGATCGGCGGATCGCACGAACGCAGGCGGCCCCACATGCCCGTGTCCATCATCTTGCTGAGCACAGGCAGAGTCGGCCGGAATTGCTCAAAGACCAGAGACGGCTCCGCGCAATCCAGCCCAAGCACCGCAACTTTATGTGACATGCCCTCTCCTTAATGATGTCCTGCTAAGCGGCGCGCATTTTAAACACAAAGACACCAAGACTCAAAGACACGAAGGTTTTTGAATTCTGTAAAAAGTTGCACAGCGTGCGTTACAAGCGCCGCCAAGTGCCCGCTTCGTTGAGCAGTGTTCTTGAGCAGGCACATCCATACCTTACCGAATCTATCCGAAAACGCACACGTGCAGCGCGATCTTAATAAAATCGTTTAAAATTGCTTTGCAAGCTAGGAACGGTCGGCCCAAAGTATCCCCTAATATGGACGAGCCCGCCACCGGTATCTTCGACGAATTCTAATAAAGTTCTGTCTCGTAAACCCGGCGAGGGCGGCCGTAGATGGCTTCGCGCACAAAGCCGATGGACTCGGTGATGAAGACGACACACAGAATCACCGCGCCAACAAAAATTGAGAGCGGGATAATCACGCCGTCGGTGAACGTTTTGGTGCGCTCGATGGTGGCCGTGCCTGGCAGATATACGACGTTCAGCTTTTCGCCGGTTTCGTGGCGCGTCTGCTCGGTGAGTGTCATCGCTACGCCGTCACAGTGCACCGAATGTATGTAACGCGTGGTCTTCGTGCCGCCCTTCGTCACTTCGATCTGTGTTTCCTGGACGCTCTCGACCACAGCAGTCGTCCACACGCCATAAAGGCCAAGATTGGCGCGCTCGACCAGAAACAAGCCGCTCAGAAATGCAACCGCGAGGAAAAATGCCGCGACACCCGCCGCGCGCTTCGCCTGCTCCGTCCGAGAATACATTCTTCGCCTCCCCAGGCTGAAGCGTACTATATGAGCACGCGCCGGCGGATTACAAAATGGGGAGCTGTTTATAAGCAACCGGAATTTTCCAGATTTGCGGCCAGTCTCCCGCGGCGAGTGTGATATCGTTGATCCGTATGCAGCCGCCGCATTCGACGCATTCGCCAGCCGCCGCGCGCACTGACGCGCTGCTGATCAACACGCTCGCGGCGCTCGCGCTGATTCCCGTATTTCTCGCGCGGCTGTTCACCGCGAACGACTCGGAACAGATGCAGATCGCGCTGCTCGCCGGAATCGCCGCGCTGGTCCTGTTCGGCTGGTCGTTAATACTCTCCCTCAAAGCGCGGCCGCGGCCCCTTGGCCTGCTGCTGCTGCATGCGCTGGAGGCGGCGTCGCTTCTTGTGGCTCTGAATCGTCCGGTGCGCACACTTTTTTTTGCGTTTCTGGAAGTGCTCCACCAGGGTGCCCTCTATTTTCTTCCTCCGTTTGCAGTCATTGTTGGCTCGGCCTTAATCGCGTCGCAACTGCTCGCCCGGAGGATTGAAAAAAGATCAGGCAATACTCCGGTGGACTGGCAAACGCGGGCGCGCCTGCGTCTGCGCTTGAGCCTGCTTGCCGCGCTGCCGGTTCTGCTGCTCGCGCTCCCGTGGATCCTGCATCTGGTCTGCGTCTGCGAGCTCAACTACAGCGTCCGGCATGGGTTCGCGCCGCGCGAGCCTGGCATCACCGAGAAGATTGCGAGCCTCACGCCCGAATGGCTGATGGACACACACGACCGTTTCGTGATGCTCACGGACACGGCGGCGTCGGATGATGTTCATTGCGCGCTGCTGCGCTACGGCCATCTTTCCGAAGCGCGGCTGCTATCGGAAGTGAACATGCTGGGCAGCTCATTCAGCGTCGCATTATGGGCGCTGGCCGAGCGCAACCCGGAGGCGGCGCGGCGCTGGTCGGCGCAGGTCGGCTCCAATCAGGTCAGCCGCGCGCGGCGCGTTCAGATCGCCGGCGGACTTCTGCTTGCGCGGCTGGGCAGGGAGGAGATTCCGCCGCTGCTGAGTTCGCCGGCGACGACCGCCGATTTCAAGCAGGCGCTGCTGGTGGGCATACGTCAGCTGCGCCGCGCGGAGTTCCGTGACGACGTTGCTGCACTGCTGCACGCGGGAGAACTTGAAGCCTACCTGGTGGTGAGCGCCCTTGCGGCGCTGTACGAAGGCAGCGCGCGGCAGAAGCTCTGGACGGGCCTGTTGAGCGATCCCGACCCGAAAGTTCATCTGAACGCTGCCGCGCTGAGCCTTGACGAAGCCAGTCCGGCCGTGTTTCTCCACGCCTTGCGCTCGCCGCATCCGGCGATTCGCCGCACAGCCTTGTGGAATACCAATCCGCGGCTGCTGCAGAAATTTTCAGAGGCGCACAGCTGTTTCGCGGCGGCCGCCGCGATGTTCGATTCGCCAGACGTGGTCTGCCGCCGCGGCGCCGCCAACTTCTTTTCGCGCCTTACACGCAGAACGTACCTGTATTCTCCGCGCCAGCACTGGCACTTCGACCCGGACGGAACGGTCGTGGTCAGCAACGAAACTCCCGAAAGCGATCAGGAACGCGAAGCGATACGCGCACTGCGCAGCGCTGTCACCGGCTGGCTGAAGCAAAGTGCGCCCCTGCGTCACGCGTTTAAATAACAGGCCACCGTTGCTGGCTGCGCTAGCTGCATGCTGTGAGTACGAATAAGCG
>DASPJR010000183.1:0-35052 GCA_035628505.1 Planctomycetota bacterium
TTCGTGGTTCGTGGTTCGTGGTTCGTGGTTCGTGGTTCGTGGTTCGTGGTTCGTGGTTCGTGGTTCGTGGTTCGGCCCGGAGGGCCGAAGGATATTAGCCCGGGTGCAAGCGAGCGGAGCGAGCGCCGCCCCCGGAAAGAGAGGCATTTCTTGCGTCAGCGCCCCGGCAGGGGCGCCGGAGATTCTTCACGCAGGCAAACAAACAACATCGCGGCAATCACGATACCCGTAACGTCGATTGCCAGCGTCTGCAGCCCCACGCGCGAGCCCGCATCTGAAAAACAGCCACACTGAATGTCCAGACCGCGCGCCAGCGCCGAAATCACCGCGATACCGAATGCAGTAAACAGCATCAGCGCCAGCAGCGACGCAGCGCGCGTCCACACGCCAAACACCAGCAGCGCCGCCGCGGCGATCTCCCACCACGGCAGCACGACGGCGAGAATCTGATTTCCAGGCGCAGGCAGCATATTGTAATTGGCAATCGCTTCGGCAAACTGCCAGCCGCTTTTGATCTTGGTCATGCCGGCATAGAAGAGCACCGCGCCGAGCAGCAGGCGCAAAATCAACAGGACCGGTTCCCGCGCGCGTCCGCTCATCTGGCCGAGCCCTCTACGGGTAAACCCGCGGCCCGGTAGGCCTCCCAGCCGTCCTGCAGAACGTGAACGTTCTTGTGCCCCAGTTCGTTTAACTGTTTCGCAACGCGATCGGCCGACGGACACAAATCGCCCTCGCACAGCAGCACCACGTCCTCGGCGGCCAGAAGCAGCGTGCTCAAATTCAGTCGCCCGTAATAATCGATGAACTCAGCCGCTGGCGCGTTGCGCGCATTCTGCGCGTGGCCCGCGGCAAATTTGTCGGCGCTGCGGACGTCGAGAATGATAATAGGGCGTCCGGCTTCGAAGGATTTCTTCAAGGTCTCGGCGCTCATGCGACGCGCGCGCTGGGGCGGCGCTCCAGGGCCGTTCTTTGAAAGCAGCGGCACGGGTTTGTCGCTCAGCGCATTCGTCGCAAGTCCCAGCACGCCGGCGGCCAGGAGGATCACGCCCACGCGCAGCAGTTCGGTAGAAAAAGCAACCGGGACGACGGCATGCTCAGGCGATGTTTGTTCAGCGGCGGGCATAACCATTCCAGACGCGAGGCGAAAAACCTTCCGTACCAGGCTAGGGCGTTTTCGTTTTTAAATTCGGATCCGTAATCAGCACGGCGCCCTTTCTCACCACGCGGTAGGGAAGATGCATCGGCGCGTCTTCCACATTCGTGCGGATCACAAACTCGCCCAGTGGCGGCTGATTGGGAAACGTGCCGCTCAGCGTGATGCTGAGCCGGCAGCTTCCATCGTCGATGCGGACGATATTGAAACTGAGCGGCCTCTTTTCCGAATCAGCGACACCCTGGATCTGCAGCGGCCCAGGCGTGTGACGCTTGATGATCGTCTCAAACGGTTCAACAGTGCCATCGGTCTTCACCGAAGAAGTCAGCACCTGAGACGCGGACGAAACATCGCCCAGCACGCGCACGCTCAGATGCAGCGGAATCACCGGCAGGTCAGGATGATCAGTGACGACAGCAGCGCCCTCAGTGAATGCGCCAGCCTGAAGACCGAACGCAGTCGCCTGGATCTTGTAGACGCTATCGTTCGTTCCGGGAACGGCCGACCACTTGAACGAAAACTTTTTCGGCTCGGCATTCACGTTTTTGAGGACGAATGGTTTCCCGTCCAGGCGCGTGACGGTAGCTTCCAGTGTTTTGCTTTGACCCTTTGGAACGGATTCGAAATACAGCGTCATTGGTTCGACGATGAAGATCTGATTGACTTTGCCGTGCACCGGAAGGGGCAGCCGCGGCCTGCCAGCTTCGCTCGTTGTCAGCGTCACCATGTATTTCTCGGGGCGGCGGCCAGCCATTCCGGTGAAAGTGATGTTTAGAGGCTGACTCGCGCCGGGAGCAATCGTTTTTTCAGGCATTTCCACTTTCAGGCAGCCGCACGACCCCTTCAGGTCCTCGATCGTGACGGGCTCTTTTCCGGTGTTCTCAACCAGGACAGCGGCGGATTTCTTTTCAGTTACTTTGACCTCGCCGAATTCGATGCTCCCCGGCGTAATCTTCAGCGCGGATTTCGGCTGCGGCTGCGCATGCGCCGGAGGCGGCTCTGCCGCTTTTTCGGGTTCCACCGGAGCCGGCGGAACGACGTCAACCCTGGCAGGCTGAGTCTCAGAGACCGGCTGCGGCGGCGGAGCAACCGGTGGGCGGCCGCCCCAGATTCCGTAGGCCACACAAAGGCCCATTACAACAGCGATTGCAGTCCAGCGCGTGCTGCTATCCATGACAAAAAGTATAACTTCTGGCGAAGCGGGAGACAACCATCGCACGCTGTTCTGTCGATAACGCATTTAATCACCGTTGCAGGGCAGCGGCAGCGCTATACAGTTCCGCTTATGCGCGCGCTCATCCAACGTGTCTCATCGGCGTCGGTCACAGTTGACGGAAAAGTCACCGGGCAGATTGGCGCGGGGCTGCTCGTGCTGCTGGGAATTCACAAGCTCGATACGCCGGAAGACGGCGAGTGGCTTGCGCGAAAAATTCTCGCCGCGCGCATCTTCGAAGACGAGCACGGAAAAATGGGCCGCTCGGTACAGGACATCAACGGCGGCCTGCTGATCGTTTCGCAGTTCACTCTTTACGGCGATATGAGAAAAGGCAACCGGCCGGATTTCACCGACAGCATGCCCGGCCCGCAAGCGAGGGAGTTTTACACGCAATGGGTCGCGCGCCTGCGGCAGTCCTGTGCCCTCAGAATCGAAGAGGGAATCTTTGCGGCGAAGATGGATGTTGCGCTGGTGAACGACGGACCGGTGACGATCCTGGTTGATTCGAGATCACCATAGAGGACACGGAGAGTAATTCTGCTCCGCATCCTCTATGACGAAACGAATCGTTATGCTGAGTACGTGGCCTCAAAAATCGAGGCGCCTTCTTCCCGGCTGCGTGTAATCCCGTGTTCCTTATTGGCGCTGAGGTGCTGGAGAATCTTGAAGACACTCTCGATTTCTTCCTTCGCACCGATGTGCTCGGAAATTTCCTGTACCGTGTGCGCAGCGCCCTTGTGACTGTGCAGATGATCGACGATCTTGTGCTGCAGTGCGATGATGGCAGTCGCTGCCTTTTTTCCGGCCTCTACGCCAGGCTGATGATACGCATTGATGTTCACCATAGTCGCATAAAACCCGACGGCGCGTTCGTATAACGCAATCAGTTTTCCAACAGTCTGCGGACTCACGTCCGGAACAGTGATCGTGACGCTCTCGCGGCCGTTCTCGTAAAGCGCCTTGCGCGTGCCCTGGTAAAAGCCGTTGAGGTAATCGCCGGTGGTTACGCCTTTCTCGACCTCGATGGATTTTCCGCGGCGGTCCTTGAGCACCTCAATGAACGTCACGAAGAAGTTGTTGATGCCTTCACGCAGCTGCTGAACGTAGGCGTGCTGGTCGGTTGAGCCTTTGTTTCCGTAAACCGCGATGCCCTGGTTAACCACCCTGCCGTGCAGATCCTTCTCCTTGCCGATCGACTCCATGACCAGCTGCTGCAGATATTTGCTGAACAGCTCCAGGCGGTCCTTGTACGGCAGGATGACCATATCTTTAAGCCCCTTGCCGTTGCCCGCGTGCCACCACATCAGTGCCAGCAGCGCGGCCGGATTGCGCTGCGGCTCCTTGACGCGCGTGGAATCGTCCATCGCTTTTGCGCCCTCCAGCATCTTCTGGATGCTCAGGCCCTGCAGCGCAGCCGGCAGCAGGCCCACGGCAGAAAGCTCGGACGTGCGGCCGCCCACCCAGTCCCACATCGGGAACCGCTGAATCCAACCTTGCGCCACAGCCGTCTTGTCCAGTTCGCTGCCATCCTGCGTGACGGCGACAGCATGCCTGGCGAATTTCAATCCGGCCTGGCGGTAGGCGCGCGCAGCTTCCAGCATGCCGTTGCGCGTCTCCTTCGTTCCGCCGGATTTTGAAATGACGATGCAGAGCGTCTCGCGAAGACCGGCTCCGATCTGTGCGATGACCGCGTCCATGCCGTCTGGATCCGTATTATCGAAGAAGTAAGGCGTCATCGCGTCCTCGCCGGGATTGCCCAGCGCGCGCGAGACGAACTGCGGGCCGAGCGCCGAACCGCCGATGCCGACCACGAGAAAATTCCGGAAGCGCCGCGCTTTCTGAGGCTTGATCTTGCCCTTGTGAATGTCGCGCGTGAAGGATTTGATTGCCGCCTGGCAGTTTTCAATTTCCGAACGAATTTTCGCCGTCGGCGCGCGCAGCGGATCGCGCAGCCAGTAGTGGCCGACCATGCGTTCTTCGTCGGGATTGGCAATCGCGCCGCCTTCGAGCTCATCCATCGCAGTAAATGCGCGGCGAATGTCACCATCGCGGAACGTGAAGAAGCCGTCGCTGAAATTCATGCGGCTGATATCGATGCAGATGCCCGTATTCGGGTCTTCGAAAAAATATCTTCTGTAGCGGTCCCAGAGCGTGCCGTTGGCCACGTTTATCTTCCCCCCCAATTAAGAGCTGCGCCCCTGAATCGTTCTGCCAGCAGGGCAGGCATCCTCAATACACATACTTGGCTTCGGGAGTGGGACAAACGAAGAATGGGATTACGGCGCGATTTCGCGGCGGGCCTTGGAAGCAAGCTCATCAAAGTCGTTTTGCATTGTGCTGGGAATTTCGATGCGGATCTTATCAATGTCATTGATTCGAAGTTTAAGAAGCTCAACGATATCGGCGAGATCTTTCATCCGTCCGCCTGAATCCAGCTTCAGCCGTATGATGCTTTGTACAGTCGCGAAGCTTCGATTGGCGCCCAGCTCACTCGGATGAGGTAGAGGGAAGCGCGAATCCTTCAGACGAACGCCTTCCTTCAGCAGATCAAGCTGCGCTGACGTATCGCGATGCTTCAGCACTCCATTCGGCTGTATCTGAAATCCCTTCTCGCGAAGCTTGTTCAGCACGTCTGCGTAATGCTCGGCATCGACAACGACATCGACGTCGTCCGTCCAGCGCGCATAGCCGTGCTCCTGGACCGCAAGACCTCCAATGAAACACGCGTACGCGCCGGGCACTTCGCGGACCGCTTCTTTTGTCAACCGAATGGCGTCTCGAAGTGCCTCCGGGTCTGCGTCCACTTTTCGGCCTCCGGCAATCTCTGCCACGGCGTGCTGAACGGCGAGCAGTCTCGCTGCGCGTTGATAGGCACGATCTTCGATGGGCGGCACGCTTTCCATAGGTAAAGAATAGCACATCTGGCCATCGAATGCGAGACTAGGCCTTCCGCGTCTTGCGCCCGTACGCCAGCTCCGCTCCGCCGCTCAGCAGGTGGTCAACGCCGGTGGTGAACGTCGCTTCAGCAGCCAAAAAGAGGCAGAGTTTTCCAGCTTCCTCGATGGTCCCCATGCGGCCCATCAGCTGAGCGGCATCGCCATCAGCGCGGCATTTTTTCGGATCGGGCGCGGCGTCGATTGCTTCCTGCCAGAGCGGCGTGAAAATGTTGCCGGGAGAGATTGAATTCACGCGCACATCATTTACAGCCTCGTCGATGGCGAGCGCTTTTGTGAAGGCGATGACCGCGCCCTTGGTGGCAACGTACGTCGTCGCGTGCAGCTGGCCCATGCTTCCGACCAGGCTTGCGATGTTGATGATATTGCCCTTCGTTTTTCTTAAATGCGGCAGAGCAGCTTTGCAGGCTGCAAACACGCTGATCAGATTGAGGTCCAGCAGCGCACGGAAATCCTCGATTGAAAACGCGTCGATGGTCTTCGAGGGCGGATGCCAGCCCGCGTTATTGATCAGGCAGTCGATGCGGCCGTACTTTTTGATGGTTTGCGTGATGAGATTATCAATCGCTGTTGTGCTCGAGACATCACACGCCAGGTAGTGCGCTTCGCCAGGTCCCCTGGCGTTTAATTCAGATTCGAGCGTTTTTCCTTCGCTCGCGCCTTTGGCGCAGAAGACGACCTTGGCGCCCGCCGCGGCGAACGCGCGCACACAGCCTTCGCCGATGCCGCGCGTGCCGCCGGTTACGATTGTGACCTTGTCCTGATAGCGCATCGCCGACTCTCCAGGCCGCTGAATGGATCACAGAAACATAGCCGCCACACCAGAGGTCCGTCAATCGGCTGTTTGCATTCGCGGAAGCTCAGAGATCTTTCTTCTCGCCTTTGCCGCAGGTCTTGCATTTCCGCTCGGGGTGGCACTTTGTACAGGCAACGGTCCCGCAATGATTGCAGCGCCGAAGAGTGTACGCAGTCCGCCCGCAGATGGGGCAGCGTCCGGTGGCCATAGTGTAGTCTCCAGTCTGTCAGTCGGGCTGCGCGATCAGGCGATCACGCTGCAGCGACTGAGCCCATTTCAGAAACGCCTGGCTGCCCACCGGCTCATAGCTGGTCGAAAAACAGTTCAGCGCATTCAGAAAGTCGTTCGATCCTTTTTTCGTTCCGGCGGATAGAAACGTGCGATCAGCGCTGCGCCGCAGCCGCGTATCGTTAAAATCGCTTTGCAGCGTCAGGCGCATTCCGTTCCATGATGCGAGCGTCCCGCCCAGGCTGGCAGTCGTCATGCAGAAAGGATTGCTCCTGCCGCGGTGGAGAAGGCCAAGCTGCTGCAGCGCACGCGCAAGCTGCATGTGCCCGGCGTCAAGCTGCGCCCGCGCGACGAACGGCTCCGAAGGCTGCGAGAGCTCGTCGCTCTGCGGCAGCCGGCAGAAGGCATGCAGAATACGGGCGGCCTCGGCCATTCCTTCTGCCGCGCTGGCCGTGCGGCGAACGAAGCGCCATTGCATTCCGCCCGAGAGGCTGCTTTCCAGATCGGCTTCGAGCCGCCAGTGCCGCACGGCAGATTGCGCAACCGCATCAGCGAAGTGCATTTCAAGTGAGAACTCGCCGGGTGTTGCGCGAATTACGGGTCCAACAACGACGCGCGGACTGATGATCTGAAAATCGTCATACGAGCTGGTCGGAGCCAGCACGGCGCGGCTATCCTGCGCCGCCACGAGAGCGCGCAAAAATGGATCGAGAATTTCCGGCTTTGATTTTTCTATTTGAGCGACCATGACAGCACACCCTCCGGCATCGGTGTCAGTGTTTGAAACGATCTTGTTTCGGGTCGTACCAGCCACGTGCGCTGTAGATCACGTGCCTCTCGCCGGCATCCCATTTCGCGAGCGCCGTTTTCAGCCGCTCGCCTGTCAGCGCCACGCTGCGGCCGCTGTCCGCGGCGCAAAACACCACGTATTGATCCAGCAACCAGAACGCGCGCGGGCCGCTGCGCCACATCGCCAGGAGGTACTCCGAGCCGCTGCGATTCACGGTGCCACACGCGCTGAAATCTGGCGGAAGATCGTCGCGTAAAAAAAAGCGCCCGCCAAACGAGGTCAGGTATTCCGGCAGCACATAATCGCCGTGCGTGGCCGCGCCCGAAAACGGCCACGCCTCGCAGGCACAGGCCGCAACCGGGATTCGACGCTTCAGATCGGGCCAGTGTCGGGAAATCCATGCCAGCGGATCGCGCTCTTTCCGATGCGCGTGCGCTGGCGTTTTTGGGAGTAGGCTGCCGGCGACCGCGAGCGCTCCAGCAGCCAATAGTTTTCGGCGAGTCCATTTCATGCGTCACCTCCGTTCTGCCTGGAATTAAAGCAGAACAGGTGGACGCACGCTGTCCTTCAACCTTTAGGCGAACACGTCGCGCACGGCCTGGCCTTTGCCGTCTTCAGTCGCGTAGAACGGGCGGTGCTCGATGTCATACGCCGTCTTCGGGCTCACGCCCATCGCGGTGAAAATCGTCGCGTGCAGGTCGCTGATGCTCACGGGATTTTTAATCGCCACCAGCGGCCGCTCGTCAGCGGTCGCGCCGTAAACGAAGCCTTTCTTCATACCGCCGCCGAACATCACGACGCTGGTGCCGCCAGTGAAATGGCGATGCAGGCCGTAATGCTTGGGATCTTCGAGCGTGTCGGATTTGACGGTCGCCTGGTCCTTGGCGGTTGATCCCGGGATGCCTTCGATCATCGCGTCACGGCTGAATTCGCTGGCGATAATCACGAGCGTGCGGTTGAGCAGCCCGCGGCTTTCCAAGTCCAGGATCAGCTTCGCGATAGGCGCGTCGATCTCTTTATGCATGCGCGCGACCGTGTCGTGGCCGCTCTGATGCGTGTCCCAATGCAGGAACGGTACGTACTCCGTGGTGACTTCCACAAACCGCGCGCCGTTTTCTACCAGCCGGCGGGCGAGCAGACAGCCGCGGCCGAAGCGGCTGACGTCGTATGCGGCGTAGCTCTCTTTGGGTTCAAGCGAAATATCGAAGGCTTCGCGCTCTTTGGCGCTCAGCAATCGGTGCGCGTTATCCATCGCGCGCAGCATCGATTCCTGCTGGTGATCGCTCAGAAACTCGCGGTTCGGATTTTTGTCGATCAGTTTCTTATAGAGCGCGTGCCGGTTCTCGAAGCGTCCGGGCTCCATGCCCTTCGGTGGGCGAACAGCAAGCGCGGCTTCCTCGGGCACGGGCAGATTCATCGGCCCAAATTCATTGCCGAAGAATCCCGCCGTTGTGAACGCCTTCAGTTCTTCACTCTCGCCGACGCCTTCCAGGCGCTGATTGATATTGATGAACGCGGGCATCACCGGATTGCGCGGACCCAGCACCTTCGCCAGCCACGCGCCGATATGCGGCGCGGCGACCGTCTGCGGCGGAACATACCCGGTGTGCCAGTGGTATTGATGCCGCGAATGCAGAATGCTCCCAAGGTCCGGCTGAACGGCCGAGCGGATCAGCGTCGCGCGATCCATCACCTTGGCAATGCTGTCGAGACCTTTGCAGATCTTGATGTTGTCGACGGCCGTGTCGATCGCCGGAAAGGTGCTCAGCATCTTCGAGACGGGTACGCCCTTTTCGAAAGGCTGGTAGCGCTTGGGATCGAACGTCTCAGGCGCAGCCATTCCGCCGGCCATCCAGATGAGAATGCAGGCATCGGCGGTCGGCTTGGGATGAATGACTTTTTCGTCTGCGTGCGCGCGCGGCGCGCCGGACATCATCGCGGCGAGCGCTGCGGCGGACAGTTTCTTGAGAAAATCGCGGCGCGGCTGTTCGGGATCGATTTCGAGAGGTTTCATAGCGTTCTCCACTATCAGCGAACCAATTGAAATTCGGGAAGCATCAAAAGCGCCCAGAGCAGATCCTGAACGCCCTGAACCGACGGTTTAGCGCCGAGAACGTCGCGCGCGAGCGCCAGTTCATCGCTCGTCGGCTGGCGCGAGAGCGCATAGGCGTAGAGCCACTTCGCCAGCGAATCACTCGATTCCCAGTTGCGCTTCAGCAGCCGCTGCGCACCCTGCTCCAGGCGCGAGGTGAGAATCTGGCCGTTGTTCAGATCCATGGCTTCAAGCGTCGACAGATCGTTGGGGCGTGTCGAAACGATCTGCTCACGGTTTGGCCGGCCGAGCGTGCGCATCAGCAAATCGCTCTTCATCAGCGCCGCACGCGCCATCGGCTGATTGGAGAACGCCGCGCCGCCGAGCGCTGATTGCAGCGCCGGGTTCACGCCATTCCAGACGCCGCTGTTGGCCACGGGGATAGCCGGCTTCCATTCGGGCGGCTGCTTGAACTTTCCCTTTCCGTCCGGCGTGGCGCTTGTCCATTGCCAGCTCGCGTCAGTGATCAGCTTGCTTTCGCTGCCGTCGGCAAGCTTCAGCCGGGCCTCGAAAAAGAGACCCGCGGGATTCGGCGCCGTGCCGCCGTTCTTGGCGACGATCAGGATTTCGTTTGCACCCTGCTTGAGTCCATCCAGCATCACACCACTGGGCTCTTCCCAATTCTCGCCGGCGGCAATCTTTTTTCCGTTCACATAAAGAGTGAAGCTGTTGTCGCACGTGATCGCCGCACCGGCACGCTGCGGCGTCTGCGCCAGAGACAATTCCTTGCGCAGCGTGATTGTCTCGCCCGCTTCGTGCGGCTTGGCTGCGCCGTCTGACGACCAGATCCACTGCGCGCTGAGCGTCACGTCTTTCACCACTGCCGGGTCTACTTTGCCGCGCTTGACGGGAGCGTCGATTTTCGTGGGCGCCGTGCCGGTGATCTGCCAGATCGCATCGGTGAACTGCTCCGCCGTGAGCCGCCGAGCGCGCGGGCCGGCGTAAACGTAACCTTTGTCTTCCGCGTCTCCTTTAATGATTTCTGCATGCGACTGGTACGCCTCGGAGAGGCAGATGAGCTCCAGCGTTTTCTTCAGATCGTACTTGTTGTCTGCCAGGTGAACGGCGAGAAAATCGAGCAGGTCCGCGTTCCACGGCTCAGACTGCATCGCATCAACCGGGTGCACGATCCCCCGCCCCATCAGGCGGTGCCACAGCCGGTTTACGATCGTGCGCGTCGTCCGGCCGTTTTCCGGATGCGTCATCAGGGTAGCGAGCTGCTTCAAGCGTTCGTTAGGCGGTTTCGAACCGTCGATCTTGCCGAGCTCCGGAAAAATCCAGCCCGCGACCGCCTGCTTGCCGGTGGGCTTGTCGCAGCGGTGAATTTCAATCGGCGCCGGCGAATAAACGGCAGCGAGGCCATACGCGTCATCGAGTTTCCAGCGGTCGATGAAGCTGTCGTGGCAGGAGGCGCACTTGAGATTGATGCCCAGGAACGTCTGCCCGACACTCTGCGCAAACTGCACCGGAACCTCTTGCCCGGCACTGACCGTTCCACGCCACTTGATGCCGCGTGCGAACCCTTCGCTCTCCGCATTCGGCGCGATGAGCTCGCGCACAAACTGGTCGTACGGCTTGTTATCAACCAGCGAACGGTACAGCCAGTCGCTGATCTGCTTTCGCCCCCCATCGATGTAGCCCGTTCCGGCGTAGTCGTTGCGCAGCAGATCGTTCCAGAAGGTCAGCCAGTGCTCGGCGTAATCGACATTGTCCGCAAGCAGCTCGCGTACGAGGCGCGCACGCTTGTCGGGCGCTTTGTCCGCCAGAAATTTTTCGAGCGTCTCGGGCTCAGGCAGCAACCCAATCAAATCCAGATAAATGCGCCGCAGGAAAACGGTATCACTGACCGGCTGCGGGCGCGGCAGTTTCTGCTTTGCAAGATAACTGTCGAGAATGCGGTCGATGGGATTCTGGCGACCGTCTGTCGCTGGCGGAAGCTCCGGACGCCGCGGCTTCAGCGGCGGCTCATAAGCCGGCTTTTTGAATGCAAAACCGTCAGCCCACGGCGCGCCCGCGTCGATCCACTTTTTGAGCTTCGCGAGCTGCTCGGGCGTAACTTTGCTCCGGCCCTTGCCCGGCGGCGGCATGCGTTCTTCATCATCGGTGGACGTGACCAGCTTGATCAGCTTGCTTTCGGCGCTCTTTCCCGGAACGATCGTCGCTCCGTTCTCGCCTCCTTTAATAAGATCCGTCCGCGAGTTCATCGAGAACCCGCCCTTCTTCTTGTCGCCCGTGTGGCACTCGGAGCAGTGCTCGCGGATGATCGGCACGATGTCGTGCGCGAAGTCGATGTCCGCAGCGCCGGCGCCGAACGCCAGCAGGCTGAGCGGGACAATGAATACAGCTTGTGTGCGCATCGCTGCTCCTGAGATCACGCCAGAATACCCTTCACAACTTTGCACTCTTCGACGCCGGTCAAGCGCGCGTCGAGCCCCTGGAATTTCACGTTAAAGCGTTCATGTTCGATGCCGCAGAGATGCAGCATCGTCGCGTGCAGGTCATGCATTGTCACGACGTTTTCTATTGAGCGGTACCCGAGCTCGTCCGTCGCGCCATACGTAATGCCCGGCTTGATGCCCGCGCCGGCCAGCCAGATGCTGAAGGCATTGATGTGATGGTCGCGGCCGGTGCCCTGCCCCATTGGTGTGCGCCCGAACTCGCCGCCCCAGAGTATCAGCGTATCGTTGAGCATACCGCGCTGCTTGAGATCTTTGACAAGCGCTGCGCAGGCCTGATCGGTTTCTTTCGCAACGATCGGCATGTTCTTCTGAATGTCGCCGTGATGATCCCAGCCGCGGTGGTAAAGCTGGATGAAGCGCACACCGCGCTCGGCCAGTCGCCGCGCAAGCAGGCAGTTCGATGCGAACGAGCCGTCGCCGGGCTCTTTCAAACCGTACAGCTCCAGCATTTCTTTCGGCTCTTTGCTGAAGTCCGTGAGTTCCGGGACGCTCGACTGCATGCGGAAGGCCATTTCATATTGAGCAATGCGCGTCTGCAGCTCAGGATCGATGCGCTCGGCCGCAGCCATTCCATTCAGGCGATTGATTTCCTCGACGACCAGCCGCTGCGTGCTCTGGCACACGCCATCGGGATTTCCGATATAGTGCACCGCTTCGCCGCGCGACTGAAAGGTGACGCCCTGGAAACGGCTGGGCAGAAATCCCGCCGACCACTGCCGCGCCGACACGGGCTGCGCCCCGCCTCCCTTGGTTCGTGAATGAAGCACGATAAAGCCGGGAAGATTTTCAGTCTCGGCGCCAAGACCGTAGAGCAGCCACGAACCCATGCTGGGCCGGCCTTTCAGGATCGAGCCGCTGTTCATGAACGCCTGCGCCGGATCGTGATTGATCTGCTCGGTCACCATCGAGCGCACGATACAGATGTCGTCCGCGATCGTCGCCGTGTGCGGAAAAAGCGCGGAGATTTCCTGGCCGCTCTTGCCGTGCTTGGCGAATTCGGTGAATGGCCCGCGTGCGATCAATTTTGTATTCTGCAGCTGAGCCAGTTGCTGGCCTTTCGTGAGTGAATCCGGAAACGGCTGGCCGTGCAGTTTTTTCAGCTCCGGCTTGTTATCAAAGCTTTCAACCTGGGATGGACCGCCGGCCATGCAGAGATGAATGATGCGCTTGGCTTTCATCGGCAGATGCGGCGGACTGATCACGCCGCGCCAGCGATCCTGCGCCACGGGTTTTTCGTCCGCGCGCGAAGACGCGCCCATCATTCCCGCCAGAGCAACGCCGCCGAGGCCATACGCGCTTCGGTATAGAAAGCTCCGCCGGCTCAGTTCGTTGTGGTCGACTTCACGCATGCTCTTCCTCGTTTCGCCGGGTGGGCCGGACGAAAGTCCGGGTGCCGAAGGCACATCCAACCCTGCTTGTACGTTCTCTGTCGTTCGCCCTGCAATCTCCAAGGAGGGTTGAGTGTCGCTGCGCGACCCGGACTCCGTCCGGGCCACCCTCCACCAACGCCATCAGTAGCGCGTGATCGTCTCGTGCAGATTCAAGATCACGCGACACACGCTCGTCCACACGGCCAGTTCCACGTCGTCCACATTCGCCGGCGGCTGCGCCAGCCCGATCTTCTTCAGTTTCGCGGCATCATCCGTGCGCGCTTTGTATTCAGCGCGCACTTTTTCGATGAATGTTTTCAGGCTCGCCTTTTCGTTGTCTTTGATCGAACGCGACAGCGCCGTGCGGAACGCCAGTTCGAGACGCGCATCCTCGGCACTGGCGGAGGTGATCAGTCGTCCCGCCCAGGCGCGTGCGGCTTCGACGAACGTGGGATCGTTCAGCAGCGTGAGCGCCTGCTGCGGGCTGTTGGCATTGGTGCGGATGGCGATGCAGTCTTCGCGGCTGGGTGCGTCGAAATTCGCGAGCATCGGATGCAGAAACGTGCGCTGCCAGTGCATGTACACGCCGCGGCGGTACTGTCGATCGTCGACGTCCGCCTTGTATTTGCGGTCGGGGAATTGCAGCCCGTCATAATAATCGGGCGGCTGATACGGGAACGCCGGTGGGCCGCCCATCTCCAGGTTGATCAGCCCGGCGATCGCCAGCGCGTTATCGCGCACGATTTCGGCTTCAAGCCGGCGCGGGTTCTGGCTGGCGAGCAGACGGTTGGACGGGTCGCTGTCTTTCAGTTCCGGACGAAGGCCGCTGACCTGGCGATAGGTGTGACTCATAACCAGCAGCTTCACCATTTTCTTCATGTCCCAACCGCCATCGCGGAATTCCAGAGCGAGGTAGTCGAGCAGCTCCGGATGCGAAGGCGGCTCGCCCTGCGCGCCTACATCGTCAACTTGCGCGCTGAGGCCCGTTCCGAAGAACTGCTTCCACAGGCGATTCATCACGACGCGCGGCGTGAGCGGGTTTTCCTTGCTGCAGAGCCACGCCGCCAGATCGAGCCGCGTGCGCTCGGCACTGGCCGGTAGATTGAGTTTGGGCAGAAAATGGGGCGTGTCCGGCTGGCAGAGTTCGCCATTTTCGTCCTGCCAGTTGCCGCGTGGCAGAACGCGGATCGTCAGCGGCTTATCCGTGCGTTGCGTGACCATCACAGGCGTCGTGCCACCCTGCAGCGGAATCTTTTCGGAATCGATGGCTTTGAGCTTCGCATACGCTTCGGCATTGGCGGCCGTTGAGCGCAGCCAGGCCACGCGCGCCAAAGAATCTTCCTGCAGGCGCTGCGCCAGGTCGGCTCGCGGCGCAACCGTGTGCAGGTCTTCGGGCGCAATCGGCGAGACGCTCACGCGCACGCACGCGATTGACGTGTTATTGAATTTCACGCGCACGGATTCGCCGAGCGCGAGCGCGGCGGGCGGATCGATGAAATACACAGCCGTGTGCGGCTTGGTGACATCCTTCGCCAGCGTCTTCCAGGAGCTCTGCACGCCAAAAATCTCGAAGCCGTTCGAGTACCGCGGAATGTAGCGGTCAGCGACGGCAAAGCGCGCGGCGAGTTTCTGCAGCTTCTTGTCCGCGCGTTCGACGTAGAACTCCGGGTTCACGGTGGCCGTTTCGCCGGCAATGAGAATGCGCTTGTCATGCGAATCGTCGGGCAGAAGCTCGACGCGAATCGCCGCCACGGCTCCGCCGCTCGGCTGCAGTTCAAGTTCCAGCGTCTTGGCGTTTTTGCCAATGCGCGTCACGCGGCCGTCATCGTGAACTGTTGCGATCTCAGGTTCGGGCTTCGGCGCTGGCGGTTCAGCTTCGGGCTCTGCAGCAGGCGCAGGCTCCTTAGCACCCTTCTCGTCTTTCGAGTCGTTGTCGTTTTTCTTTGCGGGAGCCGGCTTCGGAGCGGGCGGCGGCGGCGGTTTCACGAGCGCCGGCTTTGGCGTCTCCCAGCCGCTTGCGTTTTTCTTCAGGAATTCGCTCTGCGCTTTGCGCCACGCGTCGAACTTTCCAGCGTCCCCAGCGGCCGCCGCAATTTCTTTCGCGCGTGCGTCGATTTTTTCCAGGCGTCGCTTGAGCGCGGCACTCTCAACAACAATCTCCGGCGGAAACGGATGCTCATTGCTCCAGCCTTTGAGATCCGGGTTTGGCGTATAGCCATAATCCTGGTAGACGCCCCACTGCTTCACGTCGGCGAAGAACGCGGCCAGCGAATAAAAATCCTTCTGCGAGATCGGATCGAACTTGTGATCGTGACATTCGGCGCAGCCAAACGTCGAACCGAGCCACGTCATCGCAACCGTGCGCACGCGGTCGGCGCTGTGCTTGGCGAGGTACTCCTTCGGCTGCGCGCCGCCCTCGCGCGTCATCATGTTCAAGCGGTTGAAACACGTCGCCGTGAGCTGCTCCGCCCCGGCATTGGGCAGCATGTCGCCCGCAATCTGCTCGCGCGTGAAGACATCGAACGGCTTGTTCGCGTTGAACGAATTGATCACGTAGTCGCGGTACGCCCACGCGTTCTGATTCTGGTCGCCGTGATAGCCGACCGTGTCCGCGTATCGCGCGACGTCCAGCCACTGCTGCGCCATGCGCTCGCCAAAGCGCGGAGAGGCCAGCAGACGGTCGACCAGTTTGTCGTACGCATCAGGCGAATTGTCTTTAGCGAACGTGTCCTGTTCTTCGATCGTCGGCGGCAGGCCGGTGAGATCCAACGAGAGCCGGCGAATCAACGTCTGCTTATTCGCTTCCGGCGCAGGCTGAAGTTTCAGCGGCGTCAGGCGTGCCGCGATAAAATTGTCGATGGGATTGCGTACCATCGGCGCGTTTACTGCCGGAACGGCGGGCCGCTTGAGATCTTCGTACGCCCAGTGCTTGCCCCACGTGGCGCCTTCGTCGATCCAGCGGCGGATCAGTTCGATCTGCGCAGGCTTCAAGGTCTTGTGCGACTTGGGCGGCGGCATGATTTCTTCGGCATCCTTCGAGAGGATCCGCTTCATCACTTCGCTCTGCGCCGATTTGCCGGGAACGATCGCGACTTCGCCGGATTTGCCGGTGCCCGTCGCGCCCTCGCGGGTGTCCAGACGCAGTGCGGACTTTCGCGTGTGCTTGTCGGGACCGTGGCAACTGAAGCAGTTGTCGGAGAGGATCGGAAGAACTTCGCGTGTGAAGCTGACGGGCTCAGCCGCTACGAGGTTCAGACCGCCGAGTGCGAATAGCAGAACAGCCCAACGACCCCGCATCAGGAATGCCCCCACCGGTACAGACGACCAGACAAGCTCATCCTTTACATACCACGATTTGTGTCATACAAAATCACAAATCGTCACAAATTTTGGGAACGTATCAACCGCCAAGAATGCCAAGGCGCCAAGAACGCCAAGGAAAACTCAGAGAAGATTATTCAGAGGGTGGCCCAGCCCAACGGGCTGGGCGCCGAAGGCACAAGAAGCCCCACCTGGGACGTGGCGGGCGTGATGGTTCAGCGATTGTGAAGGGCGCTTAATCGTAAAAACATACTGCCGAGCATCTTTTGCAATCGCAACAGTTGAGCAACGGGGCACGCGCAAGCTGCGGCTTCTTGTCGCTTCGCGACCCGGCCCGATGGGCCGGGCCACCCTCCGGTTCGACGCGAGCTCACGCCAGCTCGAGGCCGCGCATGGTTCCGGTGCTCGTGGCGAATTTGTCGGTTTCGACGCCGAGTCGCTGGAGCATCGAGACGAAAAGATTCGGAAGCGGATAGTTGCGCTCGCGATCGAAGGCCAGGTGCTGGCCGTGCTTGAAGCCGCCGCCGGCAAGCAGCACCGGCAGGTTCGTCGTGACGTGCGTGTTGGCGTTGCCCAGGTTGCTGCCGTAGAGAATCATCGAGCGGTCCAGCAGCGTCTCGCCGCCTTCCTTGATGTTCTTCAACTCGGTGAACAGGCTCGCCAGCAGTTTCATGTGTTCGCGATCGATGGCTTCGAGCTGCTTGAGCTTCGCGGCGCTCTTGCCGTGGTGCGACAGGTTGTGGTAACCGTCGGAGATATGCTCGCCGTCGACGTCAATTGCCGGCGAGTTGACGCTATCGAGCATCAGCGTGATCAGGCGCGTCGAATCGGTCTCAAAGGCGAGCTTGGCCATGTCGTACATGAGCTTCACTTTGTCCATGTAGTCCTTCGGCGTCGCGGGGTCCTGCGGCATCTTCGCCTTCACCTCGGGCTTGGGCTTGTCTTCCCACTCGCGGGCTTTGCCGAGGCGAACCTCAAGTTCGCGCACGCCGGTGAAATACTGGTCGAGCCGTTCCTTGTCGCGCGCGCCGACTTCGCGCTGCAGCGTCTGCGCCTGCCCCGCGACGGCATCCATGATGCTCTGGCCGAGTTCGAGGCGGCGGATCTGCGCTTTGATCTCATCGGGCGTGCCGCGCAGGAAGAGTCTTTTGAAAACTTCAGACGCTTTTTCTTCGCACGGAATCAGCGCTCCCGAACCGGTCCACGAGAGGCTGCGCTGGCCGCTGAGAATGTTCACGCCAAGCGTCAGCGACTGAAAACGCGTCTGCGGGCCGATGTACTGCGCGGCGTACTGGTCGAGCGAAATCGTGTTGCGGAAGCCGCCATTGCCGGGATGCGGCGCCGCGGTGAGGAAACAATTGTCCGCAGGATGGCCGCCATCGACATCCGGATGCCACACGCCGCTGAAGACCGTGAATTGATCGCGATGTTCTTTAAGAACTTCCAGGTAAGGCGAGAGCGTGTAGCCGCGCCCGGGCTGCGTCGGGAAAAACTTTTCGGGCAGCAGACCCAGGTTGTTGCACACCGCCAGCATACGGCGCGGCGGTGCGTCTTTTTCGGCGGCGAAGGCTGGACGCATCGCATTCAGAAACGGGAGCGAGAGAGCCACGCCCGCGCCGCGCAGAAACTGCCTGCGGCTGAATGAGCCGCGCGTGGAGACATAGGGAGCCGGGCGCGAATTGCTGATCGACATAATTTTCCCCCTCTTTGCTCTTTCTTTGATCGCCAAGGACGCCAAGGCGCCAAGAACGCCAAGAACAGCTTGCTAGTACCGCCCCGCAGAAATAAACCCATCCAACCTACTAACCCCCGGCTTCAGCCGGGGGGCTATCCAATCGATGAATTTTCAGACCCCCGTTCACGGGGGTTACCCGGCTCGGCTTGAGCCCGAGACGCCGATCGGGTAACCGTCGTAAACGACGGTATAAGGATCTAATCTTCCCGCCACCCCGCTAAAGCCGGGGGTTAGTGGATCACTCTATCTGCGTCGCTGTACTAAAAAGGTCTCGGAGTTCTCCCCGTTTCCGGCGTTTATCGTGCCGTTAAAGATCACCAACCACTAACCACCAATCACCAACCACCGCTACTTCGAGCGGAAGAGCTCGCTTTGAACAATCGCGTGAACCAGCGCGCGTACACCGTAACGCCCTTCTGCGGTCTGATCCAGAATTTTCTCAACGCGCGGACGGTCGCCGAAACGTATCGGCGCACCTGTGGCGTAAACCGTTAACTGCCCCACCAGGTTACGCGCGAGCTGACGTTCGTCGGCCAGCAGGAGCTTGCGCAGTTCGCGGATGTTCTGGAACTTACCCACGCCGGGCATTTCGCTGCTGGCGTCCACCGTCTGTGCCAGGTGGAAGGCGAAGGGCTGGCCGTTCTTGCCAAAGCCAACCTCTTTTTTGCCTTCCCCCATTGCGCGGTACTTTTCGCGCCAGCCGCCCATGACGTCGAAATTCTCCAGCGCAAAGCCGGGCGGATCGATCTTCGTGTGGCAGGATGCGCAAGTCTCAAGCGTGCGATGCTTGTCGAGCTGCTCGCGAATGGTGGTGGCTCCGCGAATATCGGGCTCGACCGCAGGCACGCTGGGCGGCGGCGGAGGCGGCGGTTTGCCCAGAATGCGTTCCATGATCCACGCGCCGCGCAGCACCGGCGAGGTGGTCGTTCCATTGGCCGTAACCTTCAGCACGCTCGCCTGGGTCATCAGCCCGCCGCGCACCGAATCCGGCGGCAGCTTGACGCGCCGCAGTGCAACGCCGCTGACGCCTGGAATGCCGTAGTGCTGCGCGAGTCGTTCGTTGAGGAACGAAAAGTCCGCCGCCACGATGCTGCTGGCCGGAAGATTCTCTTTGAGCAGTTCTGCAAAGAAGAGCTGTGTCTCATGCAGAGCGGACTCGACCAGCAGATCGTCCAGGTAGTAGTCGGGATAGAGCTCGGCGTCGGGGGATGTTGCATCCATGCGGCGCAGGTCGAGCCAGTAATTCAAAAAAGCTTCGGTAAATCGGCGTGAGCGCGCATCGTTGAGGAGCCGCTCGGTTTGTGCGCGGAGCACTTCAGGCTTGCGTAATTCATTCTTCGACGCCAGCGTGCGGAGTTCATCGTCCGGCGCGGTGTTCCACAGGAAATACGAAAGGCGCGCGGCGAGCGCGAAATCGTCGAGCGTTCCGGGTTTTTCCTCCAGGCACACAAAACCTGGCGAACAGAGTACGGCCGAGTAACCGGCGATCATCGCTTCCATGAAGCTGTTGCCGTCCTTCATGGCCCGTTCGATCACCCCGAGGAAGCGCTTTTCGTCGGCTGCGTCCACCGGCCGGCGGTACGCGCGTGTCATGAAATTCTTCAGCAGCCGCGCGGCGTCGGCGGATGGATCGGCCGAAACGACCTCCACGGGGCTGCTCGAATCGTTTGAAGCTTTCAGCGGAAGATCACCGAAGAGGAGTTTATGTCCGGCGCTGGGCCATTCGTCGATGATCGGGCCTTCGACTTCCAGCCAGCGGAACGCGACGCCGGGTTGGCCGTCTTTTTCAGCCAGCGGGTTGTGCCAGTTCGGCGGGCGCGAGCGGAACAGACGAGCGGCGTCGACGCGGATGGTTTCGTTCTTTAAAAGCCAAAGGTCGAGTTCCTTCACGCTGGGCTCGGGTGTGAAATCGACGCTGCCCTGCCAGCGGATGATGCGCGGCTTGGTCTCAGAAGAAATTGTGACCGGCTCGTCGCGGCGGCCTTTGGACACCGTGTCCAGATCGGGAATCCACCACTTGTCGGGCTTGCCGGGACCCACCCATACCGAGTAAGCGCTCACACGGACCTTGTAGCGGCCGGATTCCTGGCACAGGAAATTGTCAAAGCGCAGCTCGATCGGTTCATAGCTGCTGGCGACGACGCCCATCGCTTCTTTTTCCCGAACGGCTGGGTTGGCGTCGCCCACGGTGATCGGCGCTTTAAGCGCGCGGACATCGGGCTGGCCTTCATAGTCAATCAACGGAAAGGTCGCACGTTCCGGCCGCGAGTTGAACGGACCGAACTTCATTTTGTTGACGAACACTTTCTGGTCGCGTGTGTAGTAGCGCGCGATTTTTGTTTCCGGCTTCGTGAGCTGATCGGCGATGACTTCACGCAGGGCGTACTCGGCCGCGGAAAGATAGCGGGCCATCTGGACGTGCGAAACGTCGAGCGCGTCGCCGACTTTGTTGAAGCGGTGCGACTCGCCATCTTCCGGCAGAATCTGGCTGATCTGAAGCCACGGAGCCTGCAGCAGATCGCGAAGCGAGTTTTCGTATTCATAGCGATTAAGCCGCCGCCAAGTCGAACGGCCGTCGCTGGCTTCGCGGGCCTCGTCGGCGGCGGCGAGTGGTTCAGCCAATGACTTCAGAAATGCCGACACATCTGCAGGGTTTGGCTGGGTGCGCTTTTTTGGCGGCATCTCGCCGTCGCGGATGCGGTCGTGAACGGTGACCCACTTGGCGAAGATTTTCTGGTCTTTCGTATCGAACTTCAAAGCGGTAAGGTCGAGCCCGCCTTTGGCGTTGTCCGGGTCGTGGCAGTCGAAGCAATGCTTTTCCAGAAACGCGCGGCCCGGCGGCGTAGCGTCAGCTGCGTACAGGGACAACGGCAGGGCACAGGAAAGAAGCAGGACGCTGCGCACGCGAGATTCCCGAAGAATAGAAATAGTACGTACACCGATCAATTCTAGTTAGTACGTACACCGACTATTTCTTTGGTTATCTAAAATGTTGACAGGTGTATCCTGATAAGTAATTGTGCCGAAGCGGGCTCTTCTTACGGCAAATTAATAAAATAAAAGGCGAAGAAAGCTCGGGCTCATTCGTTTTAATTTAGGGTCACCGATCGGAAATGTGGTGCACACTGAGGTAGAAATACTGCACCTGTGCATTCGTGGACAAATTCTGTGGCGGGCCTGACTGCTGGGGCCGCCTAAATAAGGAGGGGGCATGTTCGCCAGACACTTAGTTTGCACGGTGCTTTTTTTTACAGCTTTCCAGAGCTTCGCAGCCGAGGTTATCAAGGCCGGGATCATCGGCGCGGATACCTCACATGTGACCGCCTTTACCGAGCTGCTCAATTCGCCAAAGGCAGAAGGCGACCTGGCGGGTATCAAGGTGGTGGCCTGCTACCCCAGTTTCAGCGCCGACATCCCCAGCAGCAAGGATCGCGTTGAAGGCTACAAGACGAAGCTCACGAGCATGGGAGTGGAGCTGGTCGGCTCGATCGACGACTTGCTCGCCAAGGTCGATGTAGTCCTGCTTGAAAACGTGGATGGCCGCACGCACCTGCAGCAGGTCATTCCCGTTCTGAAAGCCAAAAAGCCGGTTTTCATCGACAAGCCCGTCGCCGGAACACTGGCTGAAGTGCTCGAAGTCTATCGCCTTGCCGCCGAGCTCAACGTGCCGTGCTTTTCAAGCTCGGCGCTGCGCTTTGGGCCGGGAATTTTCGGAAGCAGAACGGACGCGCGCGTCGGAACGGTGCTCGGCTGCGACGCGTACAGCCCGTGCTCGCTGGAAGCCAGCCACCCCGATCTGTTCTGGTACGGCATTCACGGCGTGGAGACGCTCTTCACGATCATGGGACCGGGCTGCGAATCTGTCACGCGCGTGCAGACGAAGGATACGGAGCTGGTCGTTGGAACGTGGAAAGACGGACGCGTCGGAACATTCAGGGGCATCCGCGAAGGCAAAAAGGATTACGGCGCGACAGTCTTCGGAAGCAAAGGCATTATCCAGAGCGGCGGCTTTGAAGGTTACAAACATCTGGTCGCACAGATCGCGAAGTTCTTCAAGACCAAAGCCGTGCCCGTCAGCCCTGAAGAGACCATCGAGATTTATGCTTTCATGGAAGCAGCCGATGAGAGCAAGCGGCAAGGCGGCAAACCGGTGAGACTCGAAAGCGTTCTGACAAAAGCGCGCCAGCAGAAGCCGGCGCTGAAGCCATGATGCTTTAAGGTTTTCTTACTTGCGGCGCGGCTTCTTCACCTTCTTTGCCTTGCCGCCCTTTTCGACTTCGACGGTGACCGTGCCTTTCTTGCCATTGGACTGCACCGTCACGGTGTAGACTCCGGACGTAGTGAACTTGTGCGCGACGCTTGCGCCCACGGCCGTGATGCCATCGCCGAAATCCCACACCGTCTGATCGTCGCCGCCGGTCTGGTAAAAGGTCGACAGTAAGGGCTTGCGGCCTTTGCTCGGAGACGCTGACACAACCAGTTCAGTCGCGGGAGCCGTTTCCTGAATCGCGTAGAGCTTAAGAATTCCAGCTTCATCGTCGACGTGCAGTGATTCAGCGCCAGGCTCAAGAATGGAATTCATCGTCGGCAGGTCGGTGGTGCTTTCGTGTCCGTAGAGCTGTTCAGGAACGCAGTCGGAATGATTCATTCCCAGAGCATGACCGAGCTCATGAAGGAGAGTGCCGTCAAGGTCCGATACTTCCCCCAGGCGAGTGCTTCGCACGCCGCCACCGCCGCGCTCCCACGCGTAGGCCGACGCATTGATGATGATCCTGGCCGAAACGATACTTTGATCCATTTTGCAGATCATCTGCGTCCAGGCGAGATGGGTGCTGTCCGGGATGATGTCACCTTCGTCGTCCCAGACGACGTCGATGCCGCCGGGCGCCTCGACGAAAGCAATTGCGCCGCGGCTTGCCGCTGCCCACGCCTGGATCGCCTGCAGCATGGCATCACGTACCATCGGCGGCGCGTCAGGCGCGACATTCCAGGAAATCGCCTGCTGCGGCAGCGTGGTCTGTTTCCACGTGAAGGGCTGGCCTGTATAGGAGAGAAAGAAAGAATACGCCTGGACGGTGCTGAAGAAAAAACAGATGAGCACGCTGCCGAGGATAGCGGGCACGAGCTTCTGAACGGTGCGCGAGATGGGTTTCATTGCGGCCACTCCTTGAGAATAGGGTCAAGGAGCTGTATCTCACAGCCAAGGCCATGCGCGTTAATCTTATAACTGGTTAATCAGGCGTATCTTAAAAAGAATCGGGTTCTAGATCTCAGTCATTTCTTCAGACACTTTGAATGGGTTTTCAGACACCGGAAGTTTATTCATATGAGCCGCCCGGACTTGGACAGGTCAGATTTTCAGCAGTGCGTAGACCTTGTCGAGCAGTTCACGGGGGCTGAACGGTTTGACGAAATAGTCGTCCGCCCCGACTTCCTCGCCTCGCTTTTTATCGAATTCCTGCCCGCGTGCAGTAAGGAGCAGAATCAAGATGCCTTTCGTTTTTTCGTCATGCTTGAGCGCTTCACAGACCTGGTATCCGTCCATGCCCCCCGGCATCATAACGTCGAGAATTATCAAGTCCGGCGAGTGCGTGCGGGCCAGTTCAAGAGCCTTCGAACCATCCGCAGCCATTAGAAATTTGAAATCGCCCAGATCGAGCGTCGTTTGCACAAGAGATCGAACATCCGGTTTATCATCAGCGATTAAGATTGTCTTCATATTTTCAATTCCCGGTGCTGTGCTGAGATGGTGTTATTGGAACTTTACCTCAAAAAATTTGCATTTCCATCTTTTTGCGCGATTATGCACGTTCCTAAGAACCTTTTTTTGCGCGGGTTGCGGGTGCTTTGGCGTACAATGCAACAACAGCCAAGCAAATGATGTATCTGGAGAATAGTCATGAGTGGCGCCTCCATTTCGGTCCTTGTCGTAGACGATGACGAGCAGCTACTGGAGTTTTCTTCAGAAGCCCTTCGCTCTGGCGGCTATCAGGTGCGCTCGTTTTCCAATCCCGTTCTGGCGCTCGCATCCTTCACTGAAACACCCACTGAACTCGTGTTTACCGATCTGCAGATGCCTGGAATGGGCGGCATCGATCTGCTGCGCAAGATTAAGGAGATCCGGCCGGCAACGCCCGTGATTCTCGCAAGCGGCTTCGGCACCGTAAAGAACGCCGTCCAGGCAATGAAAGACGGCGCTTTCGATTTCATCACCAAGCCTTTCGACGTGGAACACCTGCTCGAATTGGTCAAGCGCGCACTGGAGCTTCGCTCGCTGCGGCAGGAGAACGCAATCCTTCGCGCCGAAGTCTCCGACCTGCGCGGCAGTCGTATCGCCCCCATGGGCTCGTCGGCCGTCATGAAGAAGTTACTTGAGATGGCCAGATCCGTTGCTGCGACCGATGCCACCGTGCTGATCACGGGCGAATCGGGCGTCGGCAAAGAAGTCCTGGCCGATTTCGTGCAACGCAACAGCCCCCGCAAGGACGGTCCATTCGTCAAGGTGAACTGCGGCGCGCTGAGCGGCACCCTGCTTGAGTCGGAGCTCTTCGGGCACGAGAAGGGCGCCTTCACCGGAGCCACCGAGCGCAGAACTGGACGTTTTGAACAGTCCCAGAAAGGCACGATTTTCCTCGATGAAATCGGCGAATTGAGCATGGAAGCGCAGACACGGCTGCTCCGTGTTCTGCAGCAGCGCGAAGTTCAGCGCGTCGGCGGCACGACCACGATCAATTTGGACATCCGTGTCATCTGCGCGACCAACAAAGACCTCAAGGCTGAAGTTGCCGCCAGGCGCTTTCGCGAAGATCTTTTCTATCGCATCAACGTTTTTCCGCTGAACCTGCCGCCCCTGCGCCAGCGTATCTCGGACATCCCGGCGCTCTGCCTGGATCTGCTTCGCCAGATCCGTCAGACCATCGGCCGCGGGCCGTCCGACATCTCGCAGGCCGCGCTGGACAAGCTGGCCACCTATGCCTGGCCCGGCAACATTCGCGAACTGGAAAATGTCCTGCAGCGTTGCTCTATCCTCTCCTCTCAGCCCGTTCTCGATGTCGGCGATTTGCCGGATGAGATCAGCAGCGGCCGCGAACTTTCGTTAAACAGTTCTGCGGCTGAACCTGATGCCCAGCCGGCCGTGACCCTGGACGAGGCGCGCGGCCGCAGCGAACGTGAACGGATCCTGGCAGCGCTTCAGGAATGCCGCTGGCATATTTCCAATACGGCCAAGCGTCTGGGGATCAGCCGCGCCACGCTCTACGTGAAGATGGAGCAGTACAAGATCGAGCATTAACACATTGCAGTCACTCTCTAACGGCGGCGCGTGAAAGGCGCAGTGATACGAGGTGGGCAGTGCAGGCAACGGTTTTAATTGTCGATGATGACGCCGCCCAGCGCGGCGTTGCGGACGTCTATGACGCGCTCGTCAGCCAGCGTCCGTACAAGCCGCCTCTGCCGCGTGCATCCGCCATTCAGATTTTGCGCGAGAAAGCCGGCCGCGGCGCTCTCGATCCGGAACTGGTTAGAATTTTTATCGAGAATGACGTTCCGTCCGCTCTGGAGCAGACCCCTTCATGAGCCAGCGGTTCAAAACACTTCAGGAAACACTTGAAGGACTCCCACGCGTCAGCGGCGTGCCCACGCTTGGCGGGATCGCCCTGACGGGAGTGCTCGGCAGCGGTGGCATGGGCATGGTCTATAAGGGCCTGCATCTGCGTCTATCGATTCCCGTCGCCGTAAAAATTTTGCATAATCAGTCTACGGGACTTTACTCGCAGTTTTTTGAAGAAGCCCGGCTCGCAGCCAAGATCAATCACCCGAATGTCGTCCGCGTCTACGACGTCAATGAGGAGCACGGGCTGGTCTATATCGTTCAGGAACTGGTGGATGGCGGCTCGGCTTACGACTTGATTCAGGACAACGCCGGCGATCAGAAGTTCCTGCCCGAACTGCGGCTGCTCGACCTGGGCACTGACATCGCCCGCGCGCTTGCGGCGATCCACAACGAGAGCATCGTGCACCTGGACATCAAACCCGAGAACGTCCTGATCGAACGCGGCACCGGGGCGGCCAAGATAACGGACCTGGGCCTGGCGCGTCGCAGCGGACGCTTTGCCGACACGTCCATCGCCGGCACGGAAGTTTACGGCACGCCCGGCTTCATGAGCCCCGAGCAGCTGCAGGCACTGCCGGCAGGACCGGCCGCGGACGTTTATGCGTTTGGCGCGCTGTTTTACGAACTGGCCGTGAACACGATGGCCTTCCACTTTAAGAACAACCTGCCGGAGCTGTTCCTGCAGCAGACCGAAAAGCCGCTGCCGGATCCGCTTGTGCAGCGCAAGTCGCTGGCGCCGCGCATCGCTGCCATCATCCGCAAATGCCTGGCGCCGTTTCCGCAGGACCGTTTTGCCGACGGCGCCGCTTTGCTTCGGGAACTCATCGAAACGCGCAGCCAGCTTCAGCCGCGCTCTCCCACGGGCGTGGTACCCGTGCAGCGCGCGTCACTGGGAGCGCAGGTTGTCTGCGTAGACGACGACCCGGCGCTGCGGGAGTTTGTTGAAGATGCGATGGCGGAGGCGTCGCATTCGGTGGAGACGTTTTCTAACGGCCGGGATGCGCTCGCGTACCTGGCTTCGCATGAACCGGACCTGGTGCTGCTGGATGTCGACATGCCGGGCGACAACGGTCTCAAAGTGTGTCGCTCTCTGCGCGGCATCCCCGCGCTGAAAGAAGTTCCGGTTGTTTTCATGTCGGGAGTTCACGACTTGAACGTTATCGATACGGCCATGGGGCTCGGCGCCACAGATTATCTGCTCAAGCCGGTAAGCGTCCCCGATCTCCTGGCTCGCGTTAATTGCCTCACGCGGCTGCGGAGGGTGCAGCGCGAGCGCGCCGCTCTGGAGGCACAATATCAGAAGCTGAGCTCGCACCTGATTGCCGTAAGCCACTCCCGCAATCGCTCCTAGCAGCGCCCGGCGGTGCTCTATAATTGCGGACAATCCGAATCTTCGAATCAAAAAAGTTGAAACCCGGTCTAATAAACGCGGGTCTCTTACGGTTACTGGATGAATTATGTACCAGAGGTTGCAGGCGATGACCGATCGGCAGCTGATCGAAGCGTATGCCGGCACGCGTGATCTGAACGCGTTCGGCGTCTTCGTCGACCGCCACCAGAGCGCTCTGCTCTCGTTCGCCTCGGCCTTTCTGCGCGATGACACGCTGGCACAGGATATCGTTCAGGAAGCATTCTTGCGGGCCGCCTCGGACCCGCAGCGGATTCTCAAGTGCGAAGCCGGAGGCCCCAGCGAGCGCAACTGGCTGCTGAAAGTGGTTCGCGACCTGAGCGTCGACAGCATCCGCCGGCGCGCGAGCGAGAAACGGGCCGTCAATGCCGCGGCCGCCGTGCGCGAAAAGTCCGCGCCGGCAGCCGACGCGGCACTGGAAGGACAGGAGCAGGCGGCCCGAGTGCGCGCCGCGATCGACCGCCTCAAGCCACGCTGGCGCGAGCTGCTCATCTTAAAGGTGCGCCAGAAGAAGTCGTACAAAGAGATCGCCACGATTACCGGACTGACAGTCACCAACGTCGGATTTCTCCTCCACCAGGCCATGCAGGCGCTGGCGGAGGAACTGAAAGATTAAAAGCGGTTTCCGATTTTCGGTTTCTGGTTTCAGGTTGCAAAACATCGCGAACCAGAAACCAGAAACCAGAAACGAGAAACCAGGGACCAGAGGTGATGCATGACGGCCTCGACTAAAAAGACAGAGAGCGACGAACACCTCGGTTACTTGCTGACGGCCTACGTCTTCGACAGCCTTTCGTCTGCCGGCCGGCAGGAAGTGCAGGAGCATCTGTCGAGCTGCGCGGAATGCCGCGAGCAGCTTTCGCTGCTGCTTAAAACGCTGGGCGCCGCCGAAGAAGCTCTCAGCGAAGGCAACAAAGAATACGTGTTCGAAGAACGCCGCCGCCAGCGCGTGCTCGAGGCCGCGCGCCGGGCGCGGCCGAACGTTGTTCGCCGCATTCGGTGGAGCTGGAAGTACTCGGCGCTGGTCGCGGCGCTGATGATCGCTGTACTGATCGGCCTGTCGCTTCAGACGATGTCCTCTCCGCGAATGGCTGCTGGGCAAACCGCCCCTGCCGGAGCAGCAAAAGCATACGCTGAAGCAGACGACTTTTATCAGCGCAGGGACTATGACGCTAATCGCGTGGTGGAGTATTCCGCGCGTTCGAAAAGCACCGCTACGGGTAAACCCTCGTTGCTAGAATCGAAAGTCGACTCGCAGGCCTATGGCCTTGTACCGCAGAAGCCCGCTCCGTCCGCGCCGCCGCCTGCCGTCGCACTCCCGGCGCCTGCTACTGCAGCGCCCGCGCAGACGGCGCCCGCCGCCGAGGCAGCAGGAGTGATTGCTGGAGATGCCAGCGGAAGTGTTACGTTTAACTCAGTAGCGACCCAGCCAGTTTATAAAGTGGAAAAACTGAACCGCAAAATTCCGGCGGAATCGCCGGTGGCACAGTCCGCGCCGCCGGCAGCCACTGCTACTGAAGCAGCTCCGGCGAAACCCACGCTGGGCTATTCGATTGCCGGTGTTCCGGTTAACCCTCCTGCGACCAACGACGCATTCGTGATCAACAACAACGGCACTGTTCCCCAAAATGGAGCTGGCGCCGGCCCGAGCAATTCTCCGGTGCCTGTTGCCGAGCCTGCCAGGCGTCCCGCCGTCGCCGGTGTCGCTCTTCAGGATGCGAAGTTCAAGGAAGTCGCTGAGCCGACAATCGATTTTGGAGTTCAGGATTCCAGAAGTGCGCTGTCGCTGAATACTTTGCCAGAGCCGCGCCTGCCGGGAGAACCCAATCGTCCCGAGCCAAAAACGTTGGCCAAAAAGAAGGGCACTGTCGTCAGCGAAGAAGCTGTTGAGTTCAGCGATGCGCCCATCGAGCGTGTACAGGAAAAGAAAGTCGCCATTGCTGCAAAAGATGCAGAAATTAAAAACCGGCGTGAGCTGATCGAGCAGGAGCGTGCCGAAAAGGCCAATCTGCATGATTTTAACCAGCAGCTCGCCAGGCAGAACAAGACCATTGAAGAACTCAGTGATCTGCCCGCACTGGCGAAGGCACTCAAGAATGCGAGCACGCCGGCTGAGCCGGCTTTGACGAAGGAACTCAATCAGCAGACTGCCGTGGCAGAGCAGAGGCAAGGCATCGAAGGCGCCGCCCCGCTGCAGCATTTAGACGGGCTCAAGCGTGACGAGACTGCGAAAGCTCTTGGCGCTGTCAGCGACCCGATATCGCGTGAGATAGACGCTATCGTTGTTCCGCCTGACATCCTGGCCAAAGCCGAGCTCGGAGACCACTTCGAAACTCTGAAGGCTGAGGATCAGATCACGCGCGTGAAGCGCAGAACGACTCAGGCTGAGATTGAAGAACGCCAGCTGGCGAACTCTCCCGGCACTCCCGGCAGCGGCGGGAGCTGGGGCGGCGGCAGCGGCGGAGGCTTGGGCAAAGACGGCAAGGCGCAGGCGATCCGCAAAATCGACCTGGGCAACACGGACCCGGCAAAGCTTGAAAATTTGCTGCGCGGCTACCGCTACTTCGCGGCTGGGAATCCGCGCCTGACATTCGCCGAGTTCCTGCGCCGCCCGGCTCCTGTTCCGCCGGTCGCGCCAACGGATGAAGGGCTCGATGAGGACGCCTACATCGAAAAGTACGGCACGCGGCCGTTCGTGGACTGCGCGCGCGATCATCTTTCCACGTTCGGGCTCGACGTGGATACCGCCTCCTACACGCTGGCCCGCTCGAGATTGAACCAGAATCAGCTGCCCGATCCAGAAGCGGTGCGCGTCGAAGAGTTCCTCAACTATTTCAAGCAGCGCTACACCGTCGCGGGCGATGATGCCTTTGGCGTCTTTGCCGAGGGCGCGCCGTCACCCTTCGCGTCGGCGCAGCGCGGCACGCAGATTCTGAAAATCGGCATCAAATCCCGTGAGCCGCGCGCCGATGAGCGCAAGCCGGCAATGCTGACGTTCGTGATCGACACGTCTGGTTCGATGACGCGTGACGACCGCCTCGTGCTTGTTCGCGCGGCGCTCAAGTCGCTTGTTGAGCAGCTCAACGCTGAAGACGCCGTCTGCATCGTCGGCTTCAGCGACCAGGCCGAGCTGCTCCTGCCGCGCACGCAGGCCCGCCAGAAACAGCGCATTCTGGATGCCATCGACGCGCTCACCACGCGCGGATCGACGAATGTGGAAGCCGGCCTGACGATGGGTTATCGCCTCGCCGACGAAGCCTTCTCGCCCGACGCGGTTAATCGCGTGATTCTCTGCAGCGACGGCGTGGCCAACGTTGGCGCGAAGGGGCCTGAAGAGATTCTCAAGCTGGTCAAGCTGTTCGCCGGCCGCGGCATCGATCTGTGCGCCGTCGGCTTCGGCATGGGCCAATACAACGATCAGATGATGATGAAGCTGGCCAACAACGGCAACGGCAGCTGCCACTTCGTCGATTCGGTAGCGGAAGCGCAGAAGATTTTCCGCGAGCAGCTTCCGCCGAATCTGAACGTGCTCGCACGCGACGCAAAGGCGCAGGTCGAATTCAACCCCGAGGTCGTCGAGCGCTACCGTTTGCTCGGCTACGAAAAGCGCAAGATCGCCGACAAGGATTTCCGCAACGACAAGATCGACGCCGGCGAAGTCGCGCACAGCACGCTGATCACTGTTCTCTACGAGATCGTGAGAAAGCCCGGCGGCCATGGCCCGCTCGGCAAAGTGTTCCTGCGCTGGAAGGACGCCGGTTACCGCCATCTGCCGGTCGTCGAACGCAATTATCCGCTGAGCGAAGGCATTTTGGCGGCCAGCGCACAGGGCGCCTCGCCGGAGCTGCGCTTCCTGGCGTGCGTCGCGCGCTTTGCGGAACTGCTGCGCCAGAGCAAATGGGCTCAGGACAGTTCCTACGCCGCGGTTCTCGAGCAGCTCGATCAGTTGCCGTCTGAGTTTCAGTCGCGTTCCGACTTCGCTGAACTGCGTGGCCTGGTCCAGCGCGCGCAGGAGCTGACGCTCAAGTCGTGGCTGGCAGGTCTGCGCTGAAGCTGAGGCGACTTTTACAGAGCGGTTACAGGGAACACAGCACGCGGAGCGACTTAAGTAAGACACGAGAGGAACATCATGCGACATGCAATTTCGGCGGTTCACATTCTTCTGCTGCTCTGTGGCGCCGTCTTCGCGGGCGAAGACACTCCGCCCGAAAAGGTCCTCGTGCGCGAGCGCACCGTCTACGTTCCATACGAAAAACTGAAGGAGACGTTCGAAAAGGAAGGCCGCGGTGTTTTTCTGCCGTACGAAGAATTCCTGAAGCTCTGGAATGCCGGCCAGCCGCGCGAGAAACCGCCTGAGGACATGAAACCGCCGGCGGAGGCGGTGATCAGCGGCGGAAGCTACACGGGCGTCGCGAAAGAAACAGCCGTCCGTTTCGAGGTGACATACAAAGTTAAGGCGCTGGGTAAAAGCTGGAGCGAGCTGTTCCTCCCGCTGAAGAATGTGGCGGTTGAAACCGCAAGCGTCAGCGACCCGCAGGCTGTCTTCGCGCCAAAGGGCGATGGCTACGCGCTCATTCTTCCGAAGCCTGGCGAATACACATTGACCCTCGCCTTCTCAGTGCGAGTCGATTCAAAGCCGGGGCAGCGCCGAATTGAATTCGGAATTCCGCCGACGGCCGTTTCGCGGCTAGAGATGTCAATTCCGGAAAAAGATCTGCGCGTCGAAGTCACTCCCAAGATGGCCGCCACCGTTGCCACGCCTGAAGGTGATGCAACAAAGCTGCTGGCGTTTATCGGCAATGCGGAGCAGGTCGCTGTCACATGGATGCCGCCGGTCAGCAAAGTTGAAAAGGGCGAAGCGATTGTCATCGCGTCGCAGGCGATGCACGTGGAACTCGGCGAACGCATCCTGCGCCTCGACACAGCGATTCATTACAAGATCGAGCGAAACGAGGAGGATTCGTTCCGCATCAAGCTCCCGGCAAACATGCGGCTGCTGTCCGTCAAGGGCAACAATGTTCGCGAGTGGTCCACTGAAAACGGCATTCTGCTCGTGCGCCTGCATTCGCCGGCGAAAGATTCATATGGGCTGGCGCTGCGTTTTGAGCGCGTGCTTGAGACGACTCCCGAGAAGCTCGAGATCCCCTTCCCTGCCGTGGTCGGCGCGCTGCGCGAAGACGGCTTTGTAACGCTGGCGCACGAAGCCGGCCTGCGCCTTCGGGTGGACAGTTCGGCGGGATTCAGCCAGATCGATCCGCGCGAGCTGCCCGATGCGCTGAAGCGCAACAACCTGCTCGCGGGTTTTCGATACCTGGCGCATCCGTTGACTCTCGCACTGAAAATAGAATCGGTTCAGCCGCAGATTCAATCGTCTGTAAGTGCCGTCACGAGCCTGGGCACTGACGACGATGGTATGAATGGCTGGATCGACTACCAGATCAGCAAGGTCGGCGTTTTCACGCTGAAGCTGAAATTTGAGAGCCGCTGGGATGTCGCTTCCGTTGGCGACGCGCAGACGGTCGAAGATTTTCAGGTAGCAACCGAGGGCGCCTATAAGACGCTTACGGTCAATCTGAAGAACAAGGCGCTCGGCAACTTCCGCCTGCCCTTCAAGCTCAGCGGACCGAGCCGCGCGTCAGCGGGAGAGCTGCCGCTTGAGCCGATACAGGTGCTCGGCACGCAGCAGGACCGCGGGCTGCTGGGAATCAGCGCGCCCAAGGCCTTCAAGCTGACGACGCTTGAGCGCAACAAGATGGTCTCAGCTAACGTGCAGGTTCTTTTCGCAACCGGATTGCTCTCGCAGTTGCCGCCAGATTTTGAGCTGCCGCTGGCGTACTCGTACACGCAGGTCCCCGCGTCGGTAAAGATCGCGCTTGAACGGCGCAAAACCGAAATGCGCGTGACCGGCTACCACACCATCATCGTTTCAGAAGCCGGCCTCGATCTCACGCACAAGCTCGACTACTTCATCGAGTTCGCCGGCGTCGACAAGCTCTCATTCAGCCTGCCCAGCGCGCTCGACGACAAGCTCTTCGATGTGAAAGTTCCGGGGCTGAAAGAAAAGAAAAAAGTCAGCGAGGACAAGGAAAAAGGACGCAGCACCTGGGACATCCTGCTTCAGGAAAAAGTTCTCGGCTCGATCGCTGTGCTGATCACGCATAAGGAAAATCTGAAAGGTCTCGAACCTGAGAAACCCTATGAGCTGGTGATTCCCGACATTCGCGCGGAGGACGTCGCTACACAGCAGGGCTACGTCGCCATCCGCAAAGAAACGGCTCTCGAGATCAAGCCGAATGTCACCAACCTCGAACCGCTTGAAGGCGTGAATCTTCCTGCGGAGATGCGCTCGAGCAACGTGTATCTGGCGTTCCGCTACGTTCAGCCGGCGCGCACGATGGCTCTGCAGCTGACGCGTCATATCGCCGTGGACGTCACGAGCACCATTGTCGATCTGATGCGCACCACCTTCGTCGTCTCCGAAGAAAAGAAGCTCGCCGTTCGCACCGATCTCTGGGTGGAGAACGCGAAGGGCGAGCAGTACCTGGAGCTGGGCCTGCCGGCGAATGCCTCGATTCGAGCGCTTGCGGTGAACGGTGTAAGCGTCAGTCCTCTGCAGAAGAAAGGCGGCGGCACGCTGGTGAAGCTGGCGTCCGCTGCGGCGCCGTTTCCGGTGCAGATCATCTATGCCGTGCCGCTGGAAAGCGGCGATTCGAAGCTGGGTTTGATGGGCGGCCTGGATGTGAAAGCGCTGGAGGTACTCGGCGGCGTGCCGGTGAACAAGATCGAGGCCGAGCTTTTCGTGCCGGAAGATTACGTGTACTTCAACCTCGGCGGAACGCTCCATCGGCGCGTTCAGGCCGATACGCTCTCGAACACGCTTGCGTGGATCGACGGCGTCGTGCGCAGCCATCGCGAACCCGTGCAGATCGATCCAGGCGCAGGCCGCTTTCCGAATTCGCCGCCAATCCTCGGCTCGTTCACGACGCAGGGCCGCGTGTTCCGTCTTCAGACGCTTGCACCGCAGGGCCAGGTCACGCTGAATTACTGCGATCGCAAACTTTTCTGGCTCTTCGATGCGCTCATTTTCGCGGGCGCACTTGCTGTTGGTTGGACGCTCATCAGCCGTAAAAAAGCGCCGGCTCTGTGGATCTGCATTGCGTCCGTTGTGGTTCCGCTCTGCATCGAGTGGCTGGTCACCAGTGATGCCGGCGAGCTCTTTGCAGCCTGGCTGCTCGCCGGTGTGCTGCTCAGCGGCGCGTGTGCGGCAACCCGGCTGCGCAATGGCTGGAATCAGTGGCGTGAATCGCGGCTGGCGCTCGCGCCGGATCCTTATCTTGAGGATGCCGAAGAAGATCGCACTGAGCCGGCCGCATCGAAAAATGAGAACACGGAGCCTGGCGAGCAGCCCCCAGCTTCGGCGGAAAAGCGCGATGAAGGCCCGGTGCTGCTCGATGGCCAGGAACCTGTTGAGACCTCCGAGAAAGACTCCGGCGAAGCGAAGGGAGGCGAGAAGTGAAAGCCTCGCTCAGCGTGATTCTTGCGCTCGCGCTTGCCGTCTCTTCTCACGCGGCCGACAACGCACCCGAAGTGCGCGCGATTGAAACATACGTGCCTTACGACGAGTTCCTGAAGATCGCCAGCCGCGACTCAGACGCAACGATCATGTCGCTCGATGAGTACCGGGCATTGGTGGCACTCGCCTTATCACGGCCTGAATCAGCCGATGCGCAGCCGCCGCTGCCCGCTCTGAAATGTATTCCGGTGGAAGTCGTGTACACCGCACGAGCGGGCGAAACATCAGTGCGCTTCGATGCGGCTTTTAAAATTACCGTCACTGGAAAAGAGTGGGTGCGCTGCGACCTTGGCGCGCTGCAGAATGCCGGACGCCTGATGCTCGACGGCAAACCCGGCTGGGCGA